>JAFVSN010000030.1 GCA_017503735.1 Lachnospiraceae bacterium | reverse complement strand
GGAACAGTTTGACTGGTTTGTAGAGGGTGTAAAATTCTATGAAGAGTAGATTTCAATCGGGTAAATCAAGAATTATTGTTTTAGTAGGGATATTTATTGCGGTTTTAATGCTGGTGGGCGGTTTGATGCATGTGAAACTACATGCCCTGTTGCGGGGAAATATTGAACGCCAAGTGGCAGCACAGGCCAAAGGTGTGGCGCAGGTGACAAAGAGTGAGCTGGAGGCGGAAATAAAGAAATTAGAGACAATCAGCGGATTGTTTGAGAACGGAAAAGTATCTATGGATACTTTGTTTGCTATGTTACAAGAGGAAGCACCGGCATCGAAGTTCGGAATTTTGGAACTGGACGGAGAACTGATACAGGGAGAGGGGATGGACCTTTCCGGATTCTCCGGAGTTAGGGAATCCTTTCGCGGCAACAGCAGGATTTCATTTCAGCAAGGGAATGGACTGTTGTTTTCCGTACCGATTTACCATAACGGTAATGTGAAGTATGTGTTATACGAGTTTGTAGAGGCAGAGGTGCTACCTTCGCTTGTTACTCTGACATGTTATGGCGGAAAAGCGAAGCTGTTATTGGCTACCAGAGATGAAGAGATTATAGTGCAGTGTGAAGGTTGGGAGGAGAAAGATTCACTTTTCTTGCGGTCATATGATGCGGGAAATGCGTTTGCGCAGATTAATGAAAAAATGATAATTGCGACAGAAGCCGCCGCCTATTGTAAAGAAGATAAGAACCACTATATGTTTGCGGCAGATGTGGGAGATTATGATTTTATCATAGTAGGTTTTGTGGATGAAGAAACTGCGGCAGACGGTGTATTTATTATCATTACCTTGGTATTTTGGGTGTTTGGTTTGTTACTTCTTTTGATGGCAATCGGTATGGCATTTATGTTCGGTGCGGAAGAAAAAGCAAGAGAAAGTGAAGAACTAAGAAAAGCCAAAGAAATTGCGGATAGCGCGAATCGTGCCAAGAGCGATTTCCTTGCCAATATGTCTCACGAAATCCGTACACCGATTAATGCGGTTATGGGAATGAACGAGATGATTATCAGAGAATGTAAGGATGAAGCAATCAAAGAATACGCTTGCAACATTCAAAATGCAAGTAAAACGCTCCTGACATTGATTAATGATATTTTAGATTTGTCAAAAATCGAGGCCGGAAAGATGGAGATTATTAAAGAACGTTACTTCCTCAGTTCGGTCTTAAACGGTGTAGTAAACATGGTACAGGTACGGGCAAATCAGAAAAAACTGAACTTTGTCGTAGAAGTGGATGAGACCATTCCGGATGAATTGTACGGGGATGAAGTCAGAATCCGTCAGGTAATGGTTAACATTTTGAATAATGCGGTGAAATATACCAGAACGGGAAGCGTGTGGTTGCGTATCGAAAAGGAGGACGTGAAGGAGCAAGAACTGGTATTGAAAATTGTTGTAAAAGATACCGGTATCGGAATCAGAAAAGAGGATATAAGCAAGCTGTTTAACGGTTTTGAGCGTTTGGATCAAAAGAAAAACAGGAATGTGGAAGGAACCGGTCTCGGTCTTGCCATTACCGCAAAAATAGTCGATTTAATGCAAGGCAGATTAGAGGTAGAGAGTGTTTATAAAGAAGGGTCTACCTTTACCGTGCGGTTGCCGCAGAAGGTGATTCGTCCGGAGGGAATCGGAGATTTTGAAGAAAAATATCATGCATATATTCAGTCGTTACAAAGCTATAGAGAGACGTTCCGTGCCCCGGAAGCCGAGGTCTTGGTGGTAGACGATAACGATATGAATCTGTTTGTTTTTGAGAATCTGTTGAAGAAAACACAGGTAAAAATCACGAAATGTACCAGTGGAGAAACTTGTCTTGACTTGGTATGCGAAAGAAAATTTGATGTGATTTTCTTAGATCATATGATGCCGGGAATGGACGGTATCGAAACCATGAAACAGATGCGTGAAATGGATGAGTATGCTTCTAAGGGAGCACCGGTGATTGCGTTGACGGCCAATGCAATTGTGGGGGTACGTGAAATGTACATTGCGGAAGGATTTGATGATTATTTGAGTAAACCGATTGCCGGGGACGATCTGGAAGAAATGTTACAGATTTATATTCCGAGGCATAAGTTAATCTTTGGGTCGGATGGAGACGAAGTGTTGGCAGAAAACACGGGATACGGACCGGAGAATCGGAAAGAGTATCAATGGATTGACCGGGAATTGGGACTTCGTTACAGTGCGGAAAGTGAGGAAATGTACCGGGAGTTCTTAAAAATGTATTGTGACATGATGCCGGAAAAGAAAGAACGGTTGGAGCTGTGCTTTGAAAACGAAGACTGGGAAAACTATACCATTGCTGTACATGCATTAAAATCCACCTCTCTCAGTATCGGTGCAAAGATATTGTCCGAAAAGGCGTTGGCACTGGAAACGGCGGGGAAGGCACAGGAGATTTCTTTTATCAGGGAGAATCACGGGGATGCAATGGAGACCTATGAGATGACGGTGCAGGAAGGATGGGAGATGTTGCGATGAAAACAGCAGAGCAGGGGAAGAGAGGGGGAGCGCAGTGAAAAAGTTGAAAAGTATCATGGACCGGATGTTTCGTGAAGATTTGGAAATACAGCATAAGTTGTTAAATTTGATGATGTCCACGATTTTTATCGGTGGCTTAATATCACTTTTTATTACTGTTTTTCTGCATCAGGGGGCAGAAGTGAATATTTCTGTAGGTTTTATGGTTACGGTAATCGGTACAGCACTATGGTTGGCAAATAAGAGAAACGGGCATCCGAGAGTGGCCGCATTTATTGTAGTGTTTGCAGCCAATATGTTTGTCTTTCCGTTTATGTACTTTACCAGTGGCGGAATTTCCTCCGGAATGCCGGTGTGGTTCTTGTTAGGGTTGACCTTTTCCTGGCTTTTGTTAAAGGGAAAGATGTGTACCATAATGTATGTGCTTAACCTTGCGGTGGCGGTTGTATGTATTCTGCTGGAATTACAGCACCCGGAATATGTGTCTGCGATGGAGAGCAGAACAGCAATTTATCTTGATGTGGTTCAGTCGATTGTGGTGGTATCCTGTATTTTTGGATGTATATTTAAGTATCAGACCCATGTATACGAACGACAGAAGAAAGCATTGGAGAAGGCGAACAAGGCGAAAAGCGAGTTCCTTGCCAATATGTCACATGAAATTCGTACACCGATTAATGTGGTATTGGGATACAATGAAATGATTTTACGGGAAAACAAGGAAAGTCAAACGGCTGCGAATGCCTTAAAGGTGCAGGCGGCGGGTCAGACATTGCTTTCGTTGGTCAGTGACATCCTGGATTTTACGGCAATCGAGCAAGGGAAGTTAAAGCTGAAAAAAGATGCGTATGATATTAAAAAGTTGTTACAGGATGTTTTCGTCTATGCACAATACAGTGCCGGAGAAAAGGGATTAAAATTCAGTTTAACAGTAGACCCTGCGATTCCGCGGATGTTGGCGGGAGATGCGGCACGTCTTATGCAGATTATGGAAAATCTCATTTCCAACGCAATGAAATATACGAAAGAAGGCAGCGTGGAAGTAAGTGTTAAGTGGGAGGCGACAGAAGACCGGGAGGAATCAAAAGGAGTACTCCGGTTTTATGTAAAAGACACGGGAATCGGCATGAAGCCTGAGGATGTGGAACGAATTTCCGAACGTTTTATCCGGTTTGATAATAATCGGACGCGAAATATACAGGGAATCGGTCTGGGGTTGACCATTATTACCCGATTGCTGCATGCCATGGAAAGTGGTCTGCAAGTGGAGAGTGAACTCGGGAAAGGAAGTAAGTTTTCCTTTGACGTGGTACAAAGTGTTGTGGATGCGGAACCGTTAGGGGAAATCAATTGGGCAGATTCGGAGATTTCTGTCAAAAAGAGGGAAGAACAGTTTGAAGCGTCACAGGTCAGAATCCTTGTAGTGGATGACAATGAAATGAATCTCGATTTATTTAAGGGGATGTTGTGGAAAACGAAGATTCGCATTGACACGGCAATGAACGGGGAAGAAGCGATTGACTGTGTGAGAAAAAAAGAATATCACATTATTTTTATGGACCATATGATGCCGGTTATGGATGGTATGACGGCAATGCATCAGATGAGAACCGAAAAGTTATGTGAGAATACGCCGATTATCGTATTGACGGCAAATGCGGTCAGTGGAGCAAAAAAAGAATATTTGGATGCGGGCTTTGATGACTATTTAAGCAAACCGGTTTTGAGCGATAAGCTGATGCGATTATTGAAAAAGCATCTTTCGCCGGATTTGTATGTGAACCGGCAGGTGCCGGAACCGGAGCATAGAGAACCGGGTACGGATACGAATAAGAAACCGGATGCGTTAGCAGAGTTTTTGGATCATAAAATCGGTCTGGAATATTGCTGTAACAGTGAAGAGTTTTACAGAGAAATGCTTGGTTCCTATGTTTCGAATGATAAGCACGCAACGATTTGCAAATTCTATAAGGAAGAGGATTGGGAACAGTATCGTATTTTGGTGCATGCACTAAAAAGTACCTCTCTCTCCATTGGTGCGGTAAGGCTTTCCGAAGCGGCAAAACAGCTGGAAATGGCGGCAAAAGAGAACCGCATTGATGAAATACGCCTGAACCATGAGGATGTGATGAGAGATTATGAGAAATTACTTTCTCTTATTCGCAGGGAGCTGACGGGAGAAATAACCGAACAACAGACAAGGAATGCGGGGACGGAAGAAAAAGAACGGATTTTGGTTGTGGATGATGATACGATGAATCTGAAGATGGCAGAGCGCTTATTAAATACACAATTTTGTGTAGATTGTGTTACATCGGGAACAGAGGCATTGGATTATCTTGCACGGATAAAACCGAATCTTGTCCTGTTGGATTTACATATGCCGGAGATGGACGGTTTTGAAGTAATGCGGAGAATGAAAGAGCGAAATTTGCTGGATGAGATTCCGGTCATTTTTCTGACGGCGGATAACGATAGTGAAAGTGAAATCCGGGGATTCAGGGAAGGTGCTTTGGATTTCATTAAGAAACCTTTTATTGCGGATATTATGTTACAGAGAATCCGACGTATTTTGGAATTAGACCGTTTGCAGAAGAATTTGCAACAGGAAGTAGAGAAGCAGACGCGAAAGGCGGAACAAAGAAGGGAAAAAGTAGAGCGGTTGTCCATGCAAATCATGATGACGCTGGCGGAAACCATCGATGCCAAGGATACCTATACCAACGGTCATTCGGTCCGGGTAGCACAGTATGCAAGAGAAATTGCAAGACGAATCGGGAAGTCGGCACAAGAACAGGAAGATATTTATTATATCGGCTTGTTGCATGATATCGGGAAAATCGGTATATCAAATTTGATTATCAATAAGACCTCAGGGCTTACCGATGAGGAATATTCCATTATGAAAGACCATGCAAGAATCGGTGCGGATATATTAGGAACCATGACAGAAATTCCGGGACTTTCCATCGGAGCACACTGGCATCATGAACTATATAACGGAACCGGATATCCGGATGGACTAAAGGGAGAAGAAATTCCGGAAATTGCCCGTATTATCGGTGTTGCGGATGCTTATGATGCCATGACATCAAAGCGTAGTTATCGTGATGTTTTGCCGCAAGAGGTGGTAAAGGAAGAACTGAGAAAAGGAAGAGGAACACAGTTCGATCCGGAGTTTGTGGACGTGATGCTACAGATGATGGAAGAAGATAAAGAATATCGTATGTGTGCTCGATAAAAGGAGGAAAAAATTATGTTAAAGACCATTTGGGTTGTGGATGATGACACGATGAATTTAAGAATGGCGGAGTTTATTTTAAAACAACAGCAGTATGATGTGGTGAAAATAGAATCCGGATTGGAATGCTTACAGTTACTCGGAAAACAAAAGCCGGACTTGATTCTTTTGGATGTACAGATGCCGATTATGAGCGGAATTAAAACCTTGGAGCACATTCGGGAAAAAGAAGAAACGCGAGATATTCCGGTGGTTTTTCTGACTGCGTCGGCAGATACGGAAACCGTTATCGATGCAGGAAGACTGGGGGTAGTGGATTATGTGGTGAAGCCGTTTATGCCACAGGAATTGTTAAGCAGAGTGGAGAGAGTGTTGAATGAACTTGTGTAACAAGTTGTCCGGAAGAAGCCGTGAAATAAGCTTGCAAGGCAAAACATTCTATGCTACAATGTACGGAAGAAACGGGGAAATAAAACAATATTAAACTTGTCAGTGGGTGACACGACAAAGAAACGGAGACTACTATGGTAAAAGAGCTTATTACGAAGATTCAGAAGACAAATGCACCGATTGTGGTGGGGCTTGACCCGATGCTTTCCTATGTACCGAATCAGGTAAAGGAAAAGGCGTTTGCTGAGTTCGGCGAAACATTAGAAGGTGCAGCAGAAGCAATCTGGCAGTTCAATAAAGCCATTGTGGATGCTACCTATGATTTGATTCCGGCTGTAAAACCGCAGGTGGCAATGTACGAACAGTTCGGTATTCCGGGACTCATCGCATTCAAGAGAACCGTGGAGTATTGTAAGGAAAAGGGCCTTGTGGTAATCGGCGACATTAAGCGCGGTGACATCGGTTCTACTTCCGAGGCTTATGCAGTAGGACATCTCGGCAAGGTAGCCGTAGGCAGCAAGAGTTATTATCCGTTTGACGAAGATTTTGTTACGGTAAATCCGTATTTGGGAAGTGACGGTGTGAATCCGTTCGTAAAGATTTGTAAGGAAGAAAATAAGGGATTGTTTATTCTGGTAAAGACCTCCAATCCGTCCAGCGGCGAGTTCCAGGACCGCTTAATCGACGGAAGACCGTTATACGAGTATGTAGGCGAAAAGGTAGCCGAGTGGGGCGCTGACTGTATGGATGGCGACTACAGCAATATCGGTGCGGTAGTAGGTGCAACCTATCCGGAAATGGGCAAAGTGCTTCGTAAGATTATGCCGAAGAGCTTCATCCTTGTACCGGGGTACGGTGCACAGGGCGGTAAGGCAGCTGACCTGGTTCATTACTTCAATGAAGACGGTCTCGGAGCTATCGTAAATTCCTCCCGTGGTATTATTGCGGCTTACAAGCAGGAAGCATACGCAAAGTTCGGCGAAGCAAACTTCGCCGATGCATCCAGACAGGCTGTCATCGATATGAGAGAAGACATTGCCGGGGCATTAAAGAAGTAAATCGATTCGGTTCCGCTGATTGTTAGAGCTTCAGGCAAGACAACGCTTCATTTTGTTGCTAAAGATATAAGTCAAGGTAGATATAGTTATCCACGAGAACCCGCTCTCGCTCATGCAGAAACGTAGCGGACACTAAGCTCGCGAATACCTCGCTAAGTGCCGACGTTTCCTTATGGTTCTCTAAGGATAACTTTATCTACCTTGACTTTTTGTTTGTAAGAAGGTGATGAAGCGTTGTCTTGCCTTTTTGTATGTAAAAGGGGCGGAACCGAAGTGTTACTGAAGAGGAGTGCGCCGGCATTGTCGGGATAGACGAAAAAAATCCTTTTTTAATGACATTATGATATAATTAGGAGAGAGGCACTTGATTTCGGAGAAAAAATTTGAACATATACAGAGAGGTATTGCAGAATGTTGAATCGCGGAGATAAAATCGGAATTGTTTGTTGTTCCAACGGACAGAAACAATATTATGCGGACAAGATTAAAAGCTTGGAAACTACATTACGGGAGATGGGCTTGCAGCCGGTGTTCAGTGCTTATATCTATGAGAAAGAGGATGTGTTCAGCGGGACAGCCAAGGAACGGGCGGACGCTTTGATGGAGTTCTACCGGGACGATACGATAAAGGGTATCTTTGATATTTCCGGTGGGGATGTGGCAAACGGAGTATTGCCTTATCTTGATTATGATATCATTGCAAATAGTCCGAAGCTGTTTTGGGGTTACAGTGATTTGACAACAGTGTTGAATGCAATTTATACAAAGACGGGGAAGATGTCCGTGTTGTATCAAATCAGAAATCTGATTTACAATTGTAAAGAGGAGCAAATTGCGGATTTTCGAAATACGGTTTTGCAAGGTGAACAGGATTTGTTCCGGTGGGAGTACGAGCTTGTTCAGCAAAGTAAGATGCAAGGAGTTGTGGTAGGCGGTAATATTCGGTGCTTTTTAAAACTAGCGGGAACGGAGTATATGCCGGATTTGAATGGTAAGATATTGTTATTGGAAAGCTATAGCGGAACGGTTGCAAAAATGGAGACATATTTATGCCAGTTACAGCAATTAGGGGCGTTTGAAAAGGTGGCAGGGATTCTTTTGGGAACATTTACGGAAATGGAAGCTGAGAAGTGTAATCCGGGGATAGAGGAGCTTGTGAAGAGGATTGCAGGGAAAGAAATGCCGATAGCGGTTACAAGGAAAATCGGACATGGGACGGATGCGAAGGGGATTTTGATTGGGAGGGAGTTAGAATTAATTAACTTTAAAGTAAATTACTTATAAGTTAATAATTTGGTTGAAAATAATATGTAATAAGTGTAGATTTAGCCTTGTTGTGATTTCACAACAATGGTATAATGTAAAAGTAAGTATGTTAAGGGAGGTGCACGATGGTTCTTGCGAATAAATTAGGGATTACAAACCCTGCCGACCTTGCCAGAGAGGAGGAGCGTATCAGTAAAAAAAGGGCACTGGAGCTTTTTGAAACGGGTATGCTCGACAAACTGGAAGCAGGGAAGTTTTCGGCACTACAAAGCATTCATAAATATTTATTTGAGGAGATTTATGATTTTGCGGGAGAACTCAGAACGGTGAATCTTTCTAAGGGAAGTTTTCGTTTTGCCCCTCTGATGTATTTGGAAGTATCTCTTGAGAATATTGATAAGATGCCACAGTCTACTTTTGATGAAATCGTAGAGAAGTATGTGGAAATGAATATAGCGCATCCTTTTCGGGAAGGAAACGGCCGTAGCACCCGTATTTGGTTGGATTTGATTTTTAAGGCGGAGCTTCAGAAAGTAGTTGATTGGAGCAAGGTGGATAAAGAAGATTATCTTCTTGCCATGGAGCGTAGCCCGGTCAGGGATATCGAAATTAAACATGTGTTAAAAGAAGCACTTACGGATGAGATTGTCAGCCGCGAGATGTATATGAAGGGAATTGACCACAGCTACTACTACGAAGGGTACACCACCTTTAAAACAGAAGAATTATAAGACGGAGCTCCGGCGGAACCATGAAGGTTTCGGCGGAGTTGTTTTTTTCTCAATTCCACATTGTTTGATTTTTTTTACCGGGGACGTTATACTAAAATTGTAAAATGAAGAAGGGAGACGATTACCATGTATTATGCCGTAACATTGGAGTTTGATAAGGAGTCCGAAAACAAAATGCAGGAGATGATTGACGAGGTGGCAAGGGTAACCGGGTGTGACCGGATGAAACAGGAAAATGTTCCGCCCCATGTGACGGTTTGCTGTCTTGAAGGTGATAATGATGAGGCATTGCTTTCGGAAATGGAAGAGATTGCGGCATCCATGTGTAAGAGCCCGGTTCGGTTTGCTAATATCGGAGTGTTTAATCCCCTTGTTATTTATCTTGGCCCGATTATGAATGATTTTTTACTGAATACTTGTCGTACGGTAAATGAACGGTTGTTACAGTATGCCGAGGTTGGGAATAAAGGAAATTATTTGCCGAATCGCTGGGTTCCTCATGCAGGAATTGCGGTAAAGCTGACTCCTGAGGCATTGAAGGAGGCGTTTTCCATTGTACAGGAAAAGTTTCGTCCTTTTGAAGCGATGGCGGAACGAATTGTGCTTGTAAAAGCAGAGCCCTATGAAGAGATGCGGGCATGGGAACTGAAGGAACAGGTATAGAGTCTTAAATTGTGTGAGAGGAATGTAAATATGACAATACTTGAGATTTGCGATATGCTTAAAAAGGAATTGTTAAATAACGGTTATGAATATGGTTTTGTTGTAAACGGGAAAAAATACAGGCCTGATATGAGTAACGGATTCGATAATGAATACTATCAGTATTCGTTGACGATTTATCGCGTACAGGATCCGCATGTAACCATGAAGGAAAAAATCGGAACCTGTGTGGATGCGGTGCTGGTAATGAAACGCATTCTTGATATCCACGGTATTTTTAGTAAGATATGGTTGCTGTATAACAAAGAAAAGAACAAGGTACATACGGTATTGACCTTTGAAGCAGAAAGCAAGGTTGTATATCTGGAACTTACGCCGCAATCCGGCAAAGCCTGGTACGGGAAAGAACTTGTATATGAGGATGAGCAGATGTTTTTACAGGAATTAGAAAAGCAAAATTATGAGGTGTCGGACGTAACGGATTCCATTAGAATCGGACAGCAACCGAAGTTTTTGTTGGAAAAATTGAGAGGATAAGACATTTGATAGGAGAATGAGTTATGAAGAATAATGTTGGTTCTAATATTAAGACGTTCAGAAAGAACAAAGGGTTCACCCAGGAAGAATTGGCAGGGATGCTTGGGGTAACGCCACAAGCGGTGAGCCGTTGGGAGTCGGAGGCGGGACTTCCGGATGTTTCCATGATTGTACCGATTGCACAGGCGTTAAACATTACCACGGATGCATTACTCGGTTATCATGCGAAGAGTCATGACGACCGGATTACGGAGCAGGTGTTCGCAAAGATGAAAGAGTTTGAGGATGTGGAACATCCGGGTCAGAGTGCCCTTGGGGTGTGCGAATATCTGGCAGAGGAATCTAATAAGAACCCGATGAATTATGATATCGTCCTGAAGTATGTACAGCAGGTGGCAGGTCTTAGTTACTATATCGATATGGAACATCTCCTTGACCGGGAACCGGAGCGGGCGAATGCTATCCTTGAGGATGGTATCCGAAAGGGAATTAATATAATCCGCTATTGCAATGAAATGAAGAAAATCAACAAGGCGCACTATGCATTGGCGTGGATTTACATTCACAAAAAGGACTTTGACAATGCCAGAGAGCATGTGAATGTGTTGCCGGCACTGGAAGGGCATTGTATCCGGGAGGAAATGATGATGCCTCTCGCCTTTTTTGAGATGGGCTTTGATGCCATGAAGGACAGCGCGGTAGAGTTTGGCAGACTTCTGTTTGATGTGCTGGTTCATCAGGTGAATACTTTGACCACTCATTATTGTTACTTCGGTACTTTGGAGGAGGCACTTATGATCTGTGACTGGTGTGAAGGGGTGTTAAACGCTTACGCGAAGAAACCGGAGTATACTACCGATACTCTTCCTTGGGTATGGAAGAAGTTCAACTTCAGCAAGATGAGCGCGTATTTAAAGGCGGGAGAGGAAGCAAAGGGAAAGGAAGTGTGCGATACGTATCTTGCGGAAATTAAGGAAAAAGGTGTGTTCTCTGAGACAGAATATCTTGCGGTTGAGAAGGAGTTTAAGGAGAAAATATATATCCTATAAAACATAATTAAACTGGAGGAGATGTCTTAAATGGAGTATGAAGTAAGATTGGCAATAGATGAGGATATTGCGCCGGCTCTTGATTTGGCATGGCGTATGTTTGTTAGATATGATGCGCCGGATTATGGGGCTGTGCATACGGAACGTATGCGAGAGGCAATTGAAGCTAGATTAAAAGATTTAAGTATTTATACACAGCGGTTGTTGGTGGTAGCATTAGTTGACGGTAATGTGGTAGGAATGATAGAAACATACGGAACAAACCGAATATCTTTACTGTTTGTGGACAGTGAGTATCAGCGAAAAGGAATTGCGACGGCTATGATGAGTAGAGTTGCAAGTGAACTGAAAATGCAGGGCTATGATAAGATTGTGTTGAATTCATCACCCTATGGGTTAGCCTTTTATAAAAGTTTTGGATTTACTGTTGAAGAGGAAGAAATAAATCCGGATACTCTATGGAAAACACCGATGGTATATTTTCTATGAAATTATTTGGGGGTGTTATGATGAATTATGTTGTCGAAAGTTATGAAAACTACATAGAGGAGGAGCGGCTATCAACAAACAACGCACGTAGAATTGAATTTCTAACTACGGTGAGGGTTTTGGATGAATGGATAACTGATAAGAAAAAGATTTTAGATTGTGCCGCAGGTACGGGAATATATACGTTTTATTTTGCTGATAAGGGTCATGATTTAACTGCGACTGATATTACGCCTCGACATATAGAAGTTATTAAGAATCTTGTTAGTACTAAGCCTTATGTAATGGATACAAGGGTAATGGATGCAACAAATATGGATGTTTTTGAAGACGAATCCTTTGATGTGGTGTTAAATATGGGACCGTTTTATCATTTAATAAACGAAAGTGATAGAATCAAGTGCTTGCAAGAATCATTGAGAGTACTGAAAAAAGGCGGTCTACTGATTACATCCTATATTCCGAGATATTATGTTTTTCAGTATGTTGCGATGCAGAATGATTATTATGTGGATGCAAAGCTTGCCCGACAATTAATTGAAACAGGTATCCTTCGTCATGATGACGAAAAATGCTTTTGGACGGATACTTATTATGCAACACCGGAAGAGATGGAAGTGTTGTATTGTGAGTACGGAATGAAAGTATTGGAGCATTTTGCACAGGATGGAGCAACACCACATTTTTCACAAAAAGTAGATGGATGGAACGAGGAACAGTTTAAAATATGGTGCGATTACCATTACAGTATTTGCAGGCAAAAGTCGCTGCTGGGTGCCAGTAATCATGTTGTGATTATTGGAAGAAAGTAGATTATTTAATCTGGAATTTTTCGGAGGGGGAGAGGTGTATGAAAAAGATTGATAGAAATAGTAGTCTATTTGATTCGGATGAGTATAAAAAGGATAGGAATCAATTTCATATAGTAGAATTATGTTTGCTTTCTCCGGAGTTGTTGTTGTATAGCGATGAAAAGAACTATTTGATTTGTCAGGGACAGCCGGGGAAACCTGTTTGGATCTGGACAGTTGATGGGATTAATGCGGATGCAATGAATGAAGTGGCCGGACTCATTACGGAGAAATATTTGACAGATGCTACGCAGTGCAAATTTACTGCTAAGAGAGAGTTCTACGTGTTTCTGAAAAAAATAGGATATCCTTATCTGAATGATGATTATTTTGAAATGGGTTCCTTAGAATGCTGTCAGGTGAAATGTCCGCGAAACTGTGACGGATATAGCGAGAAGGCCGTTATCAATGATATAGAGATTCTTACAAAGTATTGGTATGATGATAGTCAGGAAATGACCCCATTGTCTACTATTACCTTACAAAAGGCAGAAGAAGAGATAAAAGAAATGATTGAAACGGCGAATTTGTGGGTTTGGAGAAACGGCGAAGATAAAATAGTGTGTATGGTTCATTACAGAATTGTTGATAATCAGGTGAAGTTATCACATGTTTACACGCCGAGAGAGGAGCGTCGAAAGGGGTACGCAGCTAATTTGATTCACAATGTAACCAAAATGCTGTTGGAAATGAAGCTGGAGCCGTTACTGTATACGGATTATAATTACATTGCATCGAATCAGGCATACAAGAATGCAGGATATACAGAGACGGGTGTGCTGATTAACTTCTCCTGTAGCCAACGAGGTGGTAACGTTTTCGTTTAATCTTGACAGGTAGTAGGTGAGTGACTTATAATAAAGGTGACCAAATGGTCACCTTTTTGCTTTAGAGGAACGGAGGAGCGGATGGAACAGATAACAGAGAATTCAACAAAAAGCAGAATTTTAGACGAAGCTTTGGTAATGTTTGCGGAAAACGGCTATAAGGGAACCAATTTGCGGGATTTGGCGGCACGACTGGACTTGAGTAAATCTGCCCTTTATAAGCATTATGCGAGCAAGGAAGCCATATGGAATGCTCTTCTTGACCGGATGGAGGCCTATTACGGGGAAAGGTTCGGCTCTGCGGAACATATGCCGGAAATGCCAAAGTCTTGTGAGGAACTGCTCGGATTGACCATGAAAATGATTCGGTTTACGGTATACGATGAGCGGATTATTCTTACAAGAAAGCTGTTGTTGACCGAACAATTTCATGACGCGCGGGTATGCAGGTTAGCCACAAAGCATTTTCTTGGAGGAACGCAGAGGATGTTTACTGCGATTTTTAAGGAGATGATGGCGGACGGTCTTTTGAAAGAGGATAATCCGGAAATGCTGGCGTTTCTTTTCACTGCACCGGTGACATCGCTCATCCAGCTTTGTACCAGAGAACCGGAACGGCAGGCGGAAGTGATGGCGCAGATAGAAGTGTTTGTGAAATACTTTATTGACAATTATAAAAAATAATATACAGGAGGTAGTTTTATGAGTTACGATGTGTACATGCACGGACAAGTATTGGGAACCCATATTTTTCGGTTAAAGGGAGAGTTTTTACAGCCGGATGCTTATTCGGAAATAAGAGAAAAATACTTCCTTCCGGGAGGAGAAACCGGTACGGCAGCTACCGTATTGGCTTCCTTGGGTGTAAGTTCAAAAATAGACGGTACCCATATCGGTACCGAGGTGGCACCGCTTCTTAAGGAATTTTATAAGGACAAGCCGGTGGATTTGTCATCCCTCTATTTTGATCCGGTGTACGAAGGCCTGATGGATTATGTGGTGGTGGCCGGGATAGTGCGTTCTCCTATGGGATTTTTCCAGTCTCTTTATGAGCCGGGAGCAACGGTACGCTGGAATATGCCAAAGGAAGAGGATATTGCTGCATGTAAGGTGGCAGCTATTGATGCATGCTTTATGGATGCTACGGAAAAAACGGCTGAGCTTTGCGTAAAGCACGGAAAAACCTATGTAACCATTGATTGCAAACATGACAGTTATGTGCATCAGCATTCGGCAATCAATGTGGTGTCAAGGGAGAGTATCAAATCCTATCTTTATCCGGACATGAGCATGGAAGAAATTTATGAGAAACTTACCGGGACGACGGACGGTCTGGTTATTATTACTTCCGGTGGAAATGACATGCTGTACGGAAGAAAGGGGCAGCCGATGAAGCGCATGAAGCCGTTTTCTGTGGAGGTAAAGAGTACTCTCGGAGCGGGGGATACCTTTAAAGCAGGCTGTGTTTACGGGCTGCTTCACGGTATGAAGGATGATGAGCTGGTACGCTTTGCAAGTGCCTGCTCTGCGATTGCGATTTCCAGATTCCCGTTGCCTCTTAATCCGCCGACAATGGAGGAAGTAAAGGCGCTTATGGAGATTGCCGTATAATAGATTAAAATCTTGTATGTAAATCGGACACACTGTGCTTCGAATCATATCGGAGAACAGTGTGTTCTTTACTGTATAGGAAATTTCGCATTTCCTATACAGTTAAAAAAGCGCTCCGCGGGATCGCACTGCGGCGGATTGGAAGGTGTCGCCTGAAGCGACCCGCCGCAGGCGGAGAATCTCGCGAGCGAGATTCTTTGTTCTATTCTTTTGGAATTCACAAAAAGTGCAACACTCGCGCTTTTCTTTCCGACTATAAGGGTGAAAGGCTCATGAACCTTTAAAAGAAAAGAGGTGAAACATATGGACGACGAACAACTGATAGCGCTTTATCAAAACCGTGACGAGAGTGCGATAGCGGGCACAGCCGGAGCCTATGGGACAAGACTTAAGCAACTTGCATTCCGGTTGCTTGGGAATCCTGAGGATACGGAGGAATGTTTAAACGACACGTACTTTAAGGTCTGGAATGCGATTCCGCCCCATAGTCCTCACAGTTTGTATGCGTTTTGCGCAACCATATGCAGGCGGACAGCTATGGACATGTTGGATAAACGAACCGCCGATAAACGCTCGGCACAGGTGGTGGAGCTTTCTAAGGAAATGGAGGAGTGCCTTCCGGCCAAGAGTACGGAAGACGATAATGAAGCTTTGACCGGGGTGATGAATGCATTTCTGGGGACTCTTGATAAGGAAAAGCGTGCAATGTTTGTACGGCGATACTGGTTCGGAGAAACCTCCGCAGAGATTGCCCAAAAGTATGGGTACTCCGAGACCAAAGTCCGTTCCGTATTGTTTCGCACCAGAAAGAAACTGCAAAAGTATCTCAAAGGAAAGGGCGTGAATGTATGAAAGGATATGACATTTTTAAAGCAATGAACGGAACAAAGGAAGAATATATTATTCAGTCGGAGGAGTTTGTGAAACCGAAGTCTTCTTCTGCTAAGGTGATTAAGGTTGCGTTGGTGGCGGCACTGATTACGGCAATAACTGCGGTACCGGCAGGTGCTGTTGCACGGAGTCAGCTTAAGAACCGGGAAAGCGCAGAACTCTATCTCGGGAACACCGATTTATTGGAAGAGAGCAGTGCTGTGGAAAATCAGGTGATGGAGAACGAGCATGTAAGGATAACGCTGGATGCGGTGCTGTCGGACGGCTATACCGCCATGGCGATTGTTACGTTGGATGCCCTCACTGAGCAGGGCCGTAATTATATTAATTATAAACCGGACTTTGTGTTGCGTCGTACGGATACGGGAGAGGCGATGTTTCATACCGGCGGCGGTGCAATGGATGACTGGGAGGAACAGATAAAGACTGATACCATAAGGTACTTTCATACGATTGATCTTGCGGATATGGATATTTCCTGTGAGTATGAAATGATTTTCTACAGTATGGATTTGTTCACGGAGGAGGAATGGAAAGCCGGTGTAACAAAGCCTCTGGATGAAAATTTGATTCCGGAAGGAAATTCCTTCGGGTATGATTTTATTGCGAAGGTGAGTTTTGCGAAAAATACAGATTCTGTAAAAATGAAGAGTGCTGATGGCAAAACAATTCGGCTGTCGCAATTCCAAGTAATTGATGAGACGGGAGAAGTGTTGAGAACAGTTCCTGATTCCGTAAGGTTAATTAGGAGCAGCGGAAGTCAGGAAGTACTCAGCCGTTCGGGGAGGTTTTTTAGTGTTTCCGATGATGGAGAGACACATTCCACCTTGTTCTTCGGAAAGTTGATTGACCTTAAGGAGTATAAAGGTGTTATAATTGATGGTGTGGAATATTTGAAATAGGGAGAAAGAGAAAGACATTTTCGGATTTGAAGGTGTCTTTCTTTGCTTTGTCACAGAAAAACTGCATAAAAAATATTGAAATGTCATAAAAAATAAGATGTAATATGATTGAGGTGAAATCAGGAAAAGATTATACCGTGCACAGTGCATTAAAGGCGTTTTGTTCTTTTATGTAAGAAAAACAATACAATAATGACCATAAGTACCGGCAGTAAATATTGTTTATACCGCGCGTAGTATCCGGAGACAGCGCCCCAGTTTCCTTGTAAGAAGTAGCCGAGAGATAACAGGGCGCTGTTCCATATGGTGATACCCAAAAAGGAGTAAGGAAAGTAGACAGAGGGAGATTGCCCTACGGCTCCCGCTACAAAGGCAATGTAGGTACGGCAAAGAGGAATCACTCTGCCGATACAGACCGCTCCCGCACCGTATTTTGTGAACTTGGCACGGGAGGAATCGATTGCTTTTTGCGTTTTCGGAAAACGATGGGTAAGCTTTGTCAATACCGCATCGCCTCCTAAGCGTCCCAGCAAATAACAAAGACCGGTACCCAAAAGTCCTGCCAGCACCGATAACGGAAGCAATAGAAAAAAGGAAACGTTTTCCGCTCTGGCGACGGCACCGGAAAACGGCAGTACCAATTCGCTGGAAATGGGAAAGCAGGCATATTCCAAAAAAATAATCAAAATCATGGCGAAAATGCCGTAACGTTCAAACAAAGAGAAAACAGTTTCCATAGGCTTCCTTTCCTAAGTCTATTTTTTCATGAATTTCTTCAACATCTCAAACTTAGCCTTTTCGGCAGGAGATAAATTCGACATTAAGGTAGTCATTAAAAAAGCACTTTCTTCCTGGGTAAATTGGATGTTTTGTGCCTTCATCCGGGATTGTGCTTTTAAAAGAATGGGTAACATGGCATCCCCGGAGGCATTGCCTGCATCTTTTACGATTTCGCAAATAAAAGCCTGTTTTACGGGAGAAAGTCTCTGATATTCTGGTAAAGATTTTAAGGTTTCCGGACTCATAGAAACTCCTTTGATTCGTATGGTTTGATTACAACTTATGAAGAGAGGCTAATCCGTATGCATGAGTTGTTCGTAAATCTTTTGCTGTTCGGGGGTAAGAAAAGAATAGAGCGTATGATATATCGTATCGTCGGATGCGGAGGATTCCGGGTGGTCATGGGAAACAGAGACGTCTTCCGAACCGGTAACCGGTACGTTGTCCTGTAACACGGAAGGTTCGGGTGGAATGTCCTCGGCAGATTTGCCGTTTGCCGGCGGTGCGGATTCACGGGATACGTCCTCCGCAGTATCGAAGGAGGATGCGTCCCGATCGGAAGCCTCCGTAGTAGGGGAAGCAGAAGCGGTATCATGAGATGAAAAACCTCCCGAAAATCCGGAAAACAGAGAAGACATCATGTCCGGTGACAGTCCGCCTAACATAGAAAATAAATCCGGAGAAGCTCCTTCGGAGTTATTGCTGTTGCCAAAGCCGCCAAGCCCGGAGAATAGTCCGGCCATGCTGCCGAATGCGGAAGCCGGGTCGTTACCGGTTCCGTTCAGTCCGGAAAGAATTCCGGGAAAAATGTCTTTATAGGTTTGGTAGAACTGAAATCCTTGCAGAAGTGTGGCAATGGTAGAAAGCAACGGCATACGGAACATTCTGCCGTAGAATGAAAGAGAACGAAGCATAATGTCCTTGTCCGTGATAAGAGCATCAATGCCGGACAGACCCGTAAGAGGAGGAACGGAAGGCATATTTTTTAATTTTGTCAGTTCGGTCATGTGATAGGCAAAAGAAGCCAAAGGACGGTAGGTTTCCTGTAAACAGGGGAGAACGGCAAACAACAGGGCACCGAGTTCGCTGGAAGGAGGCAGCATCGGCGGGAAAGAAGAATCCTGATTCATAACGTCTCCTTTCGAAACGACGGGGATTCCGAAGATAAACGGAACTGTATTTGCAACAGTATATGCGGAAATTCCGAAAAAGAGAAGAGAAAAAGGAAACGGCGTTTATTTTCTGATATAAGCAAATACTTTTATATAGATATTGCGGGAAAAATATGTTATACTTTTTAGTGTGAAGTGGCATAGAAAAATAAGCGGAAAGATTTATTGGACTATGATGAGGAACGAGAAGGAGAGGATAAAGGTATGAGTTTAAAGAAAGCATATGAGCAATATTTTAAAATGGGAACGTCGGTGTCCCGTTATGACATGAAGTCCGACAAGGCTATGGAGGAACTGGTAAAACACTATAGCAGCATGACGGCGGAGAATGACATGAAGCCGATGTTTATGTTAGACAAAGAGACTACGTTGTCGGACCCGGAAAAGTACAATTTACAGCCGGCAATGAACTATGATACCGCACGAAAGTACTTAGAGTTTGCAAGAGACAATGGGATTGCGCTTCGCGGTCATACGCTTGGTTGGCATAATCAGACCCCGATTTGGTTCTTTAAGGAAGGATTTCAGGATAATTTCGAAGCTCCGTGGGCTTCCCGTGAGACGATGCTTGCCAGATTGGAATGGTATATTAAGAATGTATTGAGTTTTGTACAGACGGAGTATCCGGGAGTGATTTATGCATGGGATGTAGTGAACGAAGCCATCGAAGAGAGAAACGAAGAAGGCTGGAGAAAACGTTCTCCGTGGTATCAGACCCTCGGAGAGGATTTTGTTATAAATGCATTTCGTTTTGCCAGAAAGTATGCGGCACCGGGAGTTAAGTTGTTCTATAACGACTACAATACCTTTGATCCGTTTAAGAGAGAGACCATCATGAATTTTATTGTAAAGCCGTTGATGGAAGAAAAGTTAATTGACGGTATCGGTATGCAGACGCATTTGACGATGGAGCATGTGGAAAAGGCAATGGATGAGTATGAGAAGACTTTGCGTTTCTTTGGAGCTACCGGTCTGGAAATCCATGTAACGGAGCTTGATGTTCATAATGCGGATCCGTCCGAGGCAGGAATGCTGAAGCTGGCTGAGGCATACAAGACGCTGTTTACGCTTTATGTAAATGCGAAAAAGGAAGGGGCTGCAAATCTGACCAGTGTTACGTTCTGGGGCATGAAGGATGATGTGAGCTGGCTGACCGGCTTCCGTAAGGAGAGAAGCTATCCGCTTTTGTTCGGAGATAACTGGGAAGAGAAGGATGCGTACCATGCAGTAGTAAAGGTACCGGAAGAATTGGCATAAAGAAATCGGAAAGCTCCGCGGATACATTTGTAATTGCGGAGCTTTTATAGAAAATACCTTGACAAATTCCGTCCCCTCTGCATATAATGAGGAGTAGAGAAACGCAGTGAAGAAAAGAGTAGCTGAGAAGGAAAGCAACAGAGAGGAACTGTCACCGGCTGAAAGCAGTTCCGGCAAGATGTTTCAGTGAAGTGCATTTCGGAGCGGACGGGTGAGCGCGTCAGCGGGTAGCCTTGTACGGCGGCAGTCGTTATCGTGCAGAGAGAACGAGAGACGCATAAGCGACTCTTGTAAAAGTTGAGTGGAACCGTGTATACCGCACCTCATCCTAGGATGGGGTGCATTTTTTTCGCGTAAGCAAAGTGAGCTTGCGAGCAAACTGCGTGAGCTTGCTCACATGCAGTTGCGCAGTCATGCGAACGCGCCCGCGACTGAGTGGCGAAGCCACGATGTTCGCGTAAGCAAAGCGAGCTTGCTCACATGCAGTTGCGCAGTCATGCGAACGCGCCCGCGACTGAGTGGTGAAGCCACGAAGTTGGGGCAAGTGCGGAGCACGGCTTACGCGAAAAAGTCAAGAAAGGAGGTCCCTATGGGTTTTATACAGTATGTAAAAGAAGAAATGCAAGTGATAAAAGAGCGGGATGCCGCAATAAAATCCTCCTGGGAGGTTTTTCTTTATCCCAGTTTCCGGGC
>JAFVSN010000029.1 GCA_017503735.1 Lachnospiraceae bacterium | reverse complement strand
GGTAACGGTATTTCCATGATTCTCTTGGTAAACATTGTAGCAAGCCTTCCGAACGACTTCTCCAACCTTGTTAAGAAGTTCGTAATTGCCCCGACGGCAGTTGTAAACAAGGTACTCGGTGTGGTTGGTATTGCGGCAGTAGCTCTTGTATTAGTAGTACTTGTTATCCTGTTACAGGATGCGCAGAGAAAGATT
Organism: Lachnospiraceae bacterium; assembly: GCA_017503735.1. GTDB lineage: Bacteria > Bacillota > Clostridia > Lachnospirales > Lachnospiraceae > SIG307. The sequence goes on along the minus strand of JAFVSN010000029.1, from coordinate 17,023 downwards.
CCGGTACAGTATGCAAAGAAGGTACAGGGAAGAAAGATGGTTGGCGGACAGGGTTCCTTCATTCCGTTAAAGGTAAACACCGCAGGTGTTATTCCGGTAATCTTCGCTTCTTCTTTGATGAATACTCCGGTAATCATCATGTCCTTTATGGGCGTGAAGGCAGAGAGAGCACATTTCTGGCCGAAGGTTGCATATTTACTCAGCTCCGATAAGTGGTTTAACTTCAAGGAGTGGGGTGAGTTCAAGTACACGCTTGGTGCATTGATTTATATTGCATTACTTGTTATCTTCGCTTATTTCTATACCTCCATCACCTTCAATCCGATGGAAGTTGCGAATAACATGAAGAAGCAGGGTGGTTTCATTCCGGGTATTCGTCCGGGTAGACCGACAACCGAATATTTGTCGAAGGTGTTAAACTACATCGTATTTATCGGTGCGGTAATGCTTACAATTGTCAGCTTGATTCCGATGGTATTCTCCGGAGCATTCAAGGCACAGGTAAGCTTCGGTGGCACATCTATCATCATTATTGCAGGTGTTATTCTTGAAACCGTTAAGCAGGTTGATTCTCAGTTATTGGTTCGCCAGTACAAGGGATTCTTAAACGACTAACAAACACTTTATAGGGTGGGACTCTTTGTTCCACCCTATGTTGGATATTAGGAGGCATGGCATGAAGATTATTATGTTAGGTGCTCCGGGTGCAGGCAAGGGTACCCAGGCAAAGCAAATTGCTGCAAAGTTTTCGATTCCGCACATTTCCACGGGTGATATCTTCCGTGCGAATATCAAGGAAAATACGGAACTTGGCAAGAAAGCAAAAGAATATATGGATCAGGGTATGTTAGTACCGGATTCCTTAACCTTAGAGTTGATTATGGACCGTTTTACCAATGCAGACTGCGCAAACGGTTATGTATTGGACGGCTTCCCGAGAACCATTCCGCAGGCAGAAGCACTGACCAAGGCTTTGGCGGACAAGGGTGAGACCATTGATTTCGCAATTAATGTGGAAGTACCGGACGAGTCCATCGTAAATCGTATGTCCGGCAGACGTGCATGTCTGACCTGTGGTGCTACCTATCACATTAAGTACAATGCTCCGGCAAAGGAAAACGTATGTGATACCTGTGGCGCAGAGCTTGTGCTTCGTGATGATGACAAGCCGGAGACCGTTTTAAAGCGTCTTTCCGTATACCACGAGCAGACCCAGCCGCTGATCGACTACTACAAGAACGAGGGCGTTCTTCGTGAGGTAGACGGTACCCAGGACATGAATAAAGTGTTTGATGATATCCTTGCAATTTTGCAGTAAAGGAAGAGCAGAGTATGGCAGTATCAATTAAATCAGAGCGCGAAATAGAGTTAATGCGCGAATCGGGAAGCATCCTTTCCATCGTGCATACCGAGCTTGCGAAAATGATAAAGCCGGGCATCAGTACCTTGGATATCGACAAGCGTTGTTACGAAATGATCCGTGAGTTCGGATGTATCCCATCCTTTTTGAATTATCAAGGCTATCCGGCATCTGTGTGCGTTTCCGTTAACGATGAGGTGGTACACGGAATTCCGAATAAGAACCGTATCTTGAAGGATGGAGACATCGTAAGTCTGGATGCGGGCGTTATTTACAAAGGCTATCATTCCGATGCGGCACGTACTGTGGCGGTCGGAGAGATCAGTCCGGAGTTAAAGCGTCTTATGGATGTAACAAAACAATCTTTTTTTGAAGGAATCAAATATGCAAAGCCGGGATACCGTATCGGAGATATTTCCGGGGCGATTCAGGATTATGCAGAGTCTTTTGGCTATTCTTTGGTAAGAGAGCTGGTTGGACATGGGGTCGGACGAGAGCTTCACGAAGACCCGCAAGTACCGAATTTCCGTACCAAACGCAAAGGCATCCGCCTGGAGCCGGGGATGACCCTTGCCATCGAACCGATGGTAAATATGGGACATTACGACGTAAACTGGTTGGATGACGGTTGGACGGTAGTGACTGCAGACGGTTCCCCGTCGGCACATTATGAAAATACGATACTGATAACTGACGGTGAGCCGGAGTTGCTTACCATAGAACGTGATTAGATTTAAGGAGGACTTATGTCGAAGACAGATGTTGTTGAAATTGAAGGAACTGTTGTAGAAAAGCTGCCGAACGCTATGTTCCAGGTAGAGCTTGAAAACGGACACCGCGTGCTTGCGCACATCAGCGGTAAGCTCCGCATGAACTTCATTAAGATTGTACCGGGCGATAAGGTAACCTTAGAGCTTTCCCCGTACGATTTGACTAAGGGAAGAATCATTTGGAGAGATAAGTAAGATAATGGGCCCTGCGCTTTGCGCGGGGCCTTTGTTATGTCCGGCGTTTCATCGGGGAATTTGGAACATTTGCGGAGTTGCCACGTGGAGTCTCTTTTCTCGTACTACGGATATAAGTCTTTCTAATTACTCCGGGGATGTTAGGATAAAAAGTGACGCAACCAACTCCAACGCGCCATCCGTGGCGCGCGTCGTTTTGTTTGAACATCCTGTTCAAACATTGCTGACAGACAAATGGAGTAATAAGAAAGCCTAATATCCTGCGTAAAGTTCAAAGAGACTCCATGTGGCAGCCTCGCAAATGGGCAGGTTCCTCACGCGAAACGCCGGAAAAGGAGGTGCCGCGCAAAAGCGCAGGGGAGATGGGGAAGAGAATCAAGAGAATGCTCCAACTAAAGTAGAGAAACGGGAAATAAGTTGGAGAAAAATCAAGAGAGCATTCCAACCAAAATAGGAAAACGGGAAATAAGTTGGAGAAAAATCAAGAGAGCATTCCAACCAAAATAGGAAAACGAGAAATAAGTTGGAAGAAAATTAAGAGAATGCTCCAACTAAAATAGAGAAACGAGAAATTAGTTGGTGGAAAAACGAGAGGGTCCCCCAACTAAAATAAGAAAACGAGATAGTAGTTGGAAAACTCCCGGAAAAACATCCCAACTGAAACGAAAGAAAATAAATTAAGTTGGGAAAAGAGATGCAATCGATAAGAAAGAAATGAATAAGTGTAGAAAATCCTGGTGCGGGATTGGCGTTTATATGCTATACTTTAGATGTATACATAAAACAACAAACGTTATTTTAGAGAGGAATTAGGATGAAAATCGACTACCACATTCACACGGAGTTTTCTTGTGATTCGGAAGCAAAAATGGAGAACTATGTGAAGCAGGCGTTGGGGCGGGATATCCGGATGCTTTGTTTTACGGATCATGTGGACTTAAATCCGGATGACTACGGATATAACTATTATAGTCCCGAGAAATATTTTGAGGCCTTCCGGAAGGTGAAGGAAGCGTATGGAGAGCAGCTTATGCTATGCTCCGGTATTGAGTTTGGAGAACCTCATTTGTATGCAGATACCTTAAAGCGGTTGACGACGTATCCTTACGATTTTATTATCGGAAGTATTCACTGGATCGGGAATATGTTTCCCTGTCAGAAGGTGCGGGAACAGTATTCGGCAAAGGAGTTTTATACGCTGTATTGGAAGGAAGTGCTGAATACCGTTAAGCAGGGCGGTTTTGATGCTCTGGGACATATCGATTTTCCGAAGCGGTACTACGGAGAAATCTATTATGTGGACGCAGAAATCAGAGAGATTTTTAAGCGATTACTGGACAAGGAAATGATAATTGAAATTAACACCTCTTCCTTGCGAAAAGGACACACCGAAACTATGCCGGGGAAGGATTTGTTGCAACTCTATGCAGATTGCGGCGGACGGTACGTTACCATCGGTTCCGACGCCCATGTGGAGCAGGATGTGGGAGAGGATTACGAGACAGCGAAATCACTTGCGGAAATGTGTGGACTCCGTCAGGTGGTGTATCGGGAGAGGAAGAGAGTTATTTTGTAAAAGTGTTGGTTGTAAAATAAGATGTGACAGAGAAATTCGGATAGGAGGGATATCATGGTTCGGGAAGTACAAGAAAAAGATTTAAATGGGCTGTTGGAGCTGTATTTACATTTGCATGAGGAGTCTGTGCCGGAATATACGGAACACTTACGTAACACCTGGCAGACAATAATTGCGGACGAAAATCACCACATCATTGTAAAGGAAGTCGATGGTAAGTTGATATCCTCTTGCGTATGTGTCATCATCCCGAATCTGACCCGAGGAATCAGACCCTACGCTTTTGTGGAGAATGTAGTGACCCATGAGGAGTATCGAGGGAAAGGATATGCAACGGAGTGTTTAAACTATGCGAAAGCCCTTGCGAAGAAAGCGAATTGTTATAAAATGATGCTTTTGACCGGCTCCAAGAAGGAGTCAACATTAAAGTTTTATGAGAGAGCCGGGTATAACAGTAGCGATAAGACGGCGTTTATTCAGTGGTTGGAGTGAGAAACGTATTAAAAAACTATTTACAATCTAAAATATAGTATGTTATAATAATATCAGAAAGAGCAACCGCCACACAAGGTGGTTAGCCTCACAATGTTGACAAAATGCCTACCTTGCACTCGGCCAAAGTACTAAGGTAGGCATTTTTATTTTCGCTTGTTAGTCCTATTTATATAGGCAAGCAGTGTAAGTAAAAAAGTTGCAAACAGAAGCAAGTCCTGAAATGTAAACAATTCCATTCACACCACCTCCCTTCTATTACTATCTCGGGAGGCTACCACCTTGTACACGATTGCTCTAATAGTATTATATCACAAATCGAACAAATGTTCAAGAGCTTTTGAGGAATTGACGTGCTTTCTTTTGTTGGTGTATAATTGAAAAAAATAGGTATAATGGAGGTGACTTTGTGTTAGAGAGAATCATTTGCTTGTTTTGCTGTCTGTTGTGTGCGTTTCCGCTTTTTGTTGTATCGAAATATGACAAGGATGGTAGCGAGCCTATAGGCTTTTGGACCAACGACAAAAGTCTTAAGTCAAAAGTGAAAAATGTACATGACTATAACAGAGAGATGGCGGCATTGTATAAGAAGTATGCCTATGCATTGGTACTGGCGGGAGTCGGAGGTCTGATACATATGATGGTTGGATTGGTGTTGTTGGGAGTGGTGTGTACCGTTGGTATCTGGTTGTTGTATTGTGGGTATAAAAGGATTTTGTCAAAGTATTCGTAATGGCATAAAACATCGGGACAAAATGTTATCAAAGAAATAAAGGAGGCACCTATGAACACATTAGAAGCAATTATGACACGTCATAGTTACCGCGGAAAGTATAAGTCTATTTCGGTGTCGAGAGAAGATTTAATAAAGATTATGGCGGCAGGTCTGGCGGCACCGTCGGGCTGTAATAAGCAGACCACCAGCCTCATTGCGGTGGATGACCCTGCGGTTTTGGAAAAGTTACATAAGGTAATTCGGCCGGCAGCGGGGGAGACAGCACCGGCTATGATTTGTGTGCTGGCCCGGAGAATTATTGCGTATCGGGATAAGTGTTTTGCGGTGCAGGATTATTCTGCGGCAATCCAGAATATGCTCCTGGCAGCGGTAGAATTGGGCTATGAGAGCTGTTGGTATGAGGGACATGTGACGGATACAGACCGCATCGGAGATCAGATGGCGCAGATTTTGGGCGTGCCGGAAGAATATGAACTGATTTGTTATCTGCCCATCGGTGTGGCAGAAGAGGAAGTCCGTGGGCCGAAGAAAAAGGAGTTTGCGGAGAGGGCCTGGTTTAACGGCTTCCCGGAAGAACTGAAGTAAAAGGAGAACAACATGGAAAATTTGATTGATTTATTGGAAGCACTGACAATTTTTTGTTTTGGTTTGTCCTGGCCGATTTCCATCAGAAAGTCCTGGGTGTCCCGGACGGCAAAAGGAAAAAGCGTGTTGTTTGAAGTGATTTTGCTTGTGGGATACGGGATTGGAATTGCAAGAAAAATGATTCAGCTTATCTGTACGGGGGCAAGCGGATTCTTGTTCGGATTAAGCTTTGCGTTCTATGTCATTAACTCCATAGCGATTTCCATTGACATTGCGTTATATTTCCGCAATAAGAAGCTGGATGAGGCAGCGGAACGGGGAGAAAATTAGGATGAGATTCCGGTGGAAACCGCACGGGTTGAAAATACGAAATCACACGGGTTGAAAATGCAAAATCACACGGGTTGATATTGCAAAATCTCACGGGTTATAGTATACTATAGAAAAAGAGAGGGGATACTAAAGCGAGAAAGGAGCATAAACCGTGGACAATAAAAAGTATAAACCGCGTTTGGTGGACAAGAAAATAAAAGAATATCTTAAGACCTTTGGGGCGGTTTGCGTTGAAGGCCCGAAGTGGTGCGGGAAGACGTGGACATCGGCATATCACAGCGCAAGTCAGATATTGATTGGAAGCCCGGAGAACAATTTTCAAAACAGAAAGCTGGCTGAGTTATCTCCAGGTTTGGTACTTGAGGGGGATATCCCACGCCTGATTGACGAGTGGCAGGAAGTGCCGCCGCTTTGGGATGCGGTTCGCTATGAGGTAGATAAGAGAGCAGAAAAGGGCCAGTTTCTCTTGACCGGTTCCGCGACTCCGAATCACAAGGGAATTATGCATAGCGGCGCGGGAAGAATAGCAAAACTCAGAATGCGTCCGATGTCGCTGTATGAGTCGGGGAATTCCTCGGGGGCAGTGTCTCTTAGTAACATTTTAGAAGGGGAGGTAAAGCCTTCCATGACAGGAGAAGTTAGCCTAAGACAATTACTGGACTTGATTGTACGCGGAGGTTGGCCGGGAAATCTTGAGATTCCGATGGAACAGGCTGTGTTGCTTCCGGCGGAGTATTTAAATGCGGTGATAGATGATGATGTATTCCGGATAGACGGAGTAAAACGTGATGCAAGGAAAATCCGGTTACTGTTAAAGTCTCTTGCAAGAAACGAAAGCACGACTGCAACCAATAAAAAGCTGAAAAATGATATTAAGGAGATTGACGATGAAGATATTAATATTGATACAGTAGCAGAATATCTGGACATATTTAACAGATTGTTTATTACCGAGAATCAGCCACCTTTTGCATCGCGGATTCGTTCTTCGGTGCGGGTAAAACAGGCTGAGAAGCGACATTTTGTGGATCCGTCTCTTGCCTGTGCGGTTTTGGGAGTTACGACAGAACGATTGATGAACGATTTGGAAACAGCAGGTTTTCTGTTTGAAGCGTTATGTGAAAGAGATTTGCGGATTTATGCCGAAGCTTGTGATGGTGCATTGTATCATTATCAGGATTATGCAGGCAAGGAAATCGATGCAGTAGTAGAATTTAGAAACGGCGACTGGATTGCGCTTGAAATAAAACTTGGGGCAAATCAGATAGATGCGGCTGCAGAGAATTTGATTTCTATTCGTGATTCCATTGCACAGGAGACAGCAGGTGTACCACCGAAGGCCCTTTGTGTGATTTGCGGAATGTCAAATGCGGTATATCAGAGACCTGACGGAGTCTATGTGGTGCCGATAACGGCGTTAAAGCAGTGATTGGAGAAGTGGGCAGAATAGATGATATCACAATCGCGCGGTTGTTTGATGGAAAATTACTTTTCATATGAAAGAATATGTGATATAATTGTGCTGCGTGGTAACACGTTAGTGGATTAAAATCGAAGGAGAACCCCCATGTACATCACCAATGTTTTGGATTTAATCGGAAATACCCCGTTAGTCAGTTTAGAGGCAACCACAGGGTTGCAGATTTATGCAAAGGCAGAGTTTTTTAATCCGGGCGGCAGTATTAAGGACCGTATTGCGCTCAATATGTTGGAGGAAGCGGAAAAGAGCGGAAAGCTTCGTCCGGGAATGACGATTATTGAACCGACCTCCGGTAATACCGGTATCGGTTTGGCACTTTGCGGCGTGCGCAAAGGCTATAAGGTCATTATTGTAATGCCGGAGAATATGAGTGATGAGCGAAAGAAGATTATTCGTGCCCTCGGTGCGGAACTGGTGCTTACTCCGCCGGAACTTAGTATTGACGGCTCCGTGCAGAAGGCGTTGGAACTTGCGTCCTCTTCCGATGAATACTTTGTGCCGCAGCAGTTTGAGAACCTTGCAAATCCGCAGGCGCATTATAAAACCACGGCAAGGGAAATTGTAGAGCAGTTAGGAAAGAAAATCGATGTTTTCGTATCCGGTATCGGCAGCGGCGGTACCTTGCAGGGCATCGCTAGCTATTTGTTAGAGCAGAATCCGGATTGTAAAATCGTTGCGGTGGAGCCGAAGAACGTGTCTGCGCTTCTGGGACATGAGCCGGGTCTTCATCAGATTCAGGGTATCGGTGACGGTTTTGTGCCGGCAGTTTTGGATACGAAGATTATTACCGATATTGTGGAAGTATCCGATGATGACGCCATCAACACCGCCAGAGAACTGGCAAAGGTACAGGGCTTTTTGGTAGGGACCTCCTCCGGCGCAAATGTGTGGGCAGCAAAGAAAATGGCAGAAAAGTACGGCAAAGATAAGGTGATTGCCACGATTCTGGCAGACAGAGCGGAGCGGTATTTCAGTACGTCGCTGATTTAAAGAAGGGCAAATATGAGTCTGATAAAAGCAGAAATGATTGCGCCTTGCGGACTGAACTGTGCCTTATGTAAGAAAGCATTGCAAAAAGAGATGCCGTGTCAGGGGTGCAGAGGGCCCTATGAGGTGAAGTCAAGATATTGCAAAGAAATTTGTCACATATGGACGTGTGAGAAATTAGTACAGAACGAGTGGATGTATTGTGATGCTTGTCTTGAGTACCCGTGCGAAGAGATTATTGAGAAAGAGACAAGGTATGGCAGTCAATATCCGGGAAAAGAGTCTCCGATGGAGAATCTAAAGATGATACGAGAGAAAGGGATGGAAGCTTTTCTTGTGTCTGAGAGGGCGAGATGGACTTGCCCAAAATGTGGCGGGATTATTTGTGTACATACGGGGAAATGCAACGGGTGTGGCGAAAGCATAGAGTAAATGTTGAATGAAACCAAGGGAAATGGTGGATAAAACGGTAGAACAGGAATGTACCTAAAGGACGTTCCTGTTTCTTTTGTGTAGGCAAAGGGAAGCTTTCGGAAACGTAGAAACAAACTACTTATTTTTTTTCAAAAAGTACCCAACGAACCTACTTCTTTTGACACTTTATGATTGAAAGGCGGTGAAAATGATGAATTCCGATATTTTGGAACAATACGTGGTACGGGTATACGGTTATGCAATGAACCACACCTATTCCGAAGAAGAAGCAGAGGAACTGGCGCAGGAGATTTTGTATACGGCGGTACGGGAACTGCCGAAGCTGAGAGACGAGCAGAAGTTTGAACCTTGGCTTTGGGGATTGGCAGGCAACGTGACCAAAAGTTACCGACGTTTTATGGGAAAACAGCGCGCGATGTATTCTTATGACACGTTGGAATCTTTGACCTACGAGGAAGAGTTTTCGGAGGGTCAGGAGGAGATGTACGATGCCCTGCGGACAAAGATTGCCATGCTGTCCGCTACCTATCGGGATATCATTGTTCTTTATTATTATGACGACCTTTCCGTAAAGCAAATTTCCGAGCGACTGAATATTCCGGAGGGCACGATAACGTGGCGGCTTTCGGAAGCTCGGAAGAAACTCAAAAAGGAGAGTGACACTATGAATGAGTCTGCATTAAGACCTGTTGAATTGGATATCCGTATCAGCGGAACCGGAAGTTATAACGGCACCACCAGCCCGTTCCCTCATGTGTACATCAATGACGCATTGTCTCAAAATATCTTGTTTTATTGTTATGAGCAACCGAAAACCGTGGAAGAACTGGCGAAAATCTGCGGTGTTCCCGCATATTACGTAGAGGAACGCTTGGAGAATTTGTTAAAAAGAGAGGCAGTATCCGAGCCGGTAAAGGGAAAGTACAGAACGGAGTTTATGATTTATTCCGACAAGGTAAGTGAGTACGGCAAAAAAGCAGGGGACGTGCTTGAGCCGGTAGTAACCGATATCGTAAAGGCAATGAAGCAACTTGCAGAAGAGACGGACAGGCTCGGCATCCGTACCGCCGGAAAATCCAAAGAAGAACTTACGTATCTGTATGGGATTATGGCGTTGGAACATTTGAGTAAAACCTATAATCCGGTACAGTGGAAGGAATATCCGGTCCGTTACGACGGTTGGCGCTGGAGTTACCATGCACATTTGATGAGTAATCATAAATATCCGGTGCGAGGGCTGGGAAGGGAGCAATCCGCAAATCAGGGAACCCCGGGAACTTATTTCCACACTTCCTATCATTTCGGAGGATTTGATTACCGGAAGATGATGTTTGATAATCAGGTAGTAGTTTGTGAAGAATTACTGGAAGGAAAAGAAGTAACCGACAAGCCATCGGCAGCCAGTGCCATTGAAGAAGGATATATTATAAGAAAGGACGGAAAACTTGCGGTTGCCGTACCAGCCTTTACAAAGGAACAGTATGAGAGGTTCACAAAGCTGGCGGAAGAGATATTTGCGCCTGTCATCGGTGCATATGCGGAAACGGTACGGAACTATGTTGCGGGTTACAAGAAGCTGTTTCCGGCTCATCTGGAAGATGACGTGGACAGAGCTTGCAATTATATGTTCTTAACTATGTATGCGGTGGATATCTGCGACTTGGCAACGGAACAGGGCTTACTTATGCCACCGGCAAAAGGAAGTATTTGTGATGTGCTGGTGCAGTATAAATAGGAAAGATTAAAGGGGAATACCATGAAAATACTTGTTTTTGTTTTCCTCATGGTACTCATTTTTTTTCGATGTATTTATTTACCATGAGAAGACGGGCTTCTTTCCGTTTCATGGTAAGAAAAAAAGATTTCCAAGTCAGAAAAACAAAATTTGTACCATGAAATCCGCAGTTGTGCGGGGGTTCATGGTACTTTTTTTATGAGGCGCAAATTTCGTACCATGATATATTTGTTTTCTTCTATTTCTCATGGTAATTATTTTTAAGGGAATTTTATTTGATACCATGAAATTGCGTTGAATTACATTTCTCATGGTAAACATTTGATGTTCTATGATAGTATGATGGACTATTTGCAGAAAGTTCGGTTGTTTTAATCTGTTTTGCTTAATAGAGGTCTTGCTTTTTATTTTCAAATACCTCTTGACACATAATACTATGCGTGGTATAGTATTGTGCGTAAGGAGGTATACTATGGATATTCAATTAAAGCGCGGACTGTTAGATGTCTGTGTACTGGCAGCCATTAAAGACGGCGATTCCTACGGCTATCAGATTATCAAAGATATGAAGCCGTATGTGGAGATTTCCGAATCTACCTTATATCCGATATTGAGACGACTGGAGGGGGCGGAGCTTTTGACGGTACGGAATGCGGAGCATAACGGAAGACTGCGGAAGTATTATCACATTACGCCTTTGGGGCTTACACGGATTGAGGAGTTTAAAGAGGAATGGAAAGAATTACTTTCGATTTATGAGTTTGTAACAAAGGAGGGAGTAAGCGATGAACAAGAATGAGTTTCTTGCGGAATTGAAGGAGCGTCTTGCAGGTTTGTCCGAAACGGATATGAATCAGTCGCTGGACTATTACACGGAAATGATAGATGACCGTATGGAGGACGGATTGTCCGAGGAAGAAGCGGTAGCTGCGGTAGGTACGCCGGGAGAGATTGCAGGTGAGATACTTGGGGAGATGCCTCTTACCAAGCTTGTAAAGGCACGGGTAAAACCAAAGCACAGAATGGCTGCCTGGGAAGTTGTGTTGTTGGTGCTGGGGTCACCGATTTGGTTTTCTCTTTTGATTGTACTGTTTGCGGTGGTATTTTCTCTTTACATATCCTTCTGGGCTGTTATCATCAGTTTGTGGGCGACGGTACTGGCACTGGGAGCGGCGGCACTTGCCGGCGTTTTTGGATTATTTACTACAATTGCAGCAGGCCATGGATGGGCAGGAATTGCATTGTTCGGTGTGGGGGTATTTCTTGCGGGACTTACGATTTTTGCTTACTACGGTTGTTTGTACGCAACGAAAGGCATATGGTTTCTCGGTAAGAAACTGTTCCGTTCCGTGAAGGGTTGTTTTATCAGAAAGGAGGCGGTACGATGAAAAAGTCAAGGAAGAAGTCTGTACAAATTGCCCTTTTGTTATGTCTGGCGGGATTTGTGATTTGGCTTGTCAGTTTTATTGCCGTAGGGTTTGATATAACAAAAATGAATACGGTGGATCATGAAACAAATGAATTTGTAATCGACGAAGCGTTTAATAAAATCTACATTCGGACCAAAACGGCGGATGTCCGTTTTGTGTTGACGGAAGAGGAGAACTGCAAACTTGTTTGTCACGAAGAAAAGCGGGTAAAACATACCGCTAAAGTACAGGATGGAACGCTTTATGTTACGACAAAGGATACCCGTATGTGGTACGATTACATAGGAGTGTCCCTTGAGGATGCGGAACTGACCCTATACCTTCCGGAAGCACAATACCAGGCATTGGAAATGAAAACCGATACCGGTGCTGTAGAACTTTCGAAGGACTTCCGGTTTGAAAAGGCTACGGTGGAGACCGATACCGGAAACATTGACTGGAAAGCGCCGGTTTCCAAAGAACTTGTCATAAAGAGTGATACGGGAAGCGTTTGGGTGGAAGCGGATACGTTTGGAGTAATGGAAATAAAAACAAGTACCGGGGATGTCAGTGTGAATGCAGGGGAATTTACACAGTTGAAGGCAAACACCTCCACGGGAGACATTACCGTGACATCGGCTAAGGAAACAGCACTGCTTATGTTAGGCACCGATACGGGAGAGGTTTCGCTGGAGGACATCGCATGTATCGATTGTGTGGTTACAAGCGATACCGGAAAGATACAGCTAAAGAATGTGATTGCAGACGTGTGTGTAAATCTTACCAGCGACACCGGGGATATTACCTTTGAAAATGTGGACGCATCGAAAGTTATACATATACAAACCGACACGGGAGACGTTACGGGAACGCTGTTGACGGAAAAGATATTCTTTCCGAAAACCGATACCGGACGAATTAACGTACCGGAAACCACCGGTGAAGGACAATGCTGGATAACCACCAACACCGGCGATATAGAGATAGAAGTAGTTGGGAAATAGAGAGCCAATATAATATTACAAAGAGCAGTAGATACAAAAGAGAAGTAACATGATATACCCTTGGGGAGTTTTCATGTTTCTACATTATTTATAGAAGCAACAGGGCTGTCGCGAATGCGGCGGCTCTTTCTTCGTGGAGATTAGGGATGCTTATTGGGACGTCGGTCGGGCAGGGGAAGAAACGGAGTTTTGTCATTTGCCCGAAGGGCAGCGTCTTTGACGGAGCGTTGCGATATGCAAAACGAGTTTCTTCCCCTACCCGACCGACGGACCTAAGAAACCCCAGCCCTCCCGCGACGAAAGAGTCCCGCATTCCCCTCACAGCCGTCCTTTCCTAGAAAAAAGTGGAAAAACATGAAAATTCCCTCAAAAAAGTGCTTGCAAAATGGAAATGTTGGTGTTATAATGATAGACGGACTTTTTTCGAAAGGAGTGAAAAGAAGTGAAAGTTAGATCTTCCGTAAAACCGATTTGCGAAAAATGTAAGATCATCAAGAGAAAGGGTGCTATCAGAGTTATCTGCGAGAACCCGAAGCACAAACAAAGACAGGGCTAAGACCTTTGCTTTGTAGGGAGTTTCCCTGAAAGCAGGTCGTTTCAATAAATACCGCAAGGTAGATAGAGGAACAGTTCTTGCTTTTTGTGTTACAAGCCCCTGCGTGAAACCGCAAGGCGGTTTGCAGTGGGAACATTGTGATATTGTGGGCGGACATCGATACGATACGCGCGGCTGCGTGTTGGATTGCGGAGTGCCTTTTAGGTGTGAAAGGGTTCCGGCATTTGATGTTAGGCTTTAGAGACGGTGTCATTATCACTTTCTCTTTCGGCACGGGAAACGCCGTCGCCGTCACAATTTAAAGCGGCTGGTGACTGCAATGCAGTCAAACCCCACATTCGTAAGAAGTGGGTCGCCCAAAGTGGGCAAGCGGAAATTCCGCAAGAAACTATCAAAATTTTTAACGGAGGTGTAATACGCACATGGCTCGTATCAGTGGTGTAGATTTACCAAGAGAGAAACGTGTAGAAATCGGCCTTACCTATATCTACGGTATCGGCAGAGTAAGTTCCAACAAGATTCTTGCCAAGGCAAATATCAATCCGGACACTCGTGTGAAGGATTTGACCGATGAAGAAGTGGCAAAGATTCGTGATATCATCGACGAGGAGTTCCTTGTAGAGGGTGATTTAAGACGTGAAACCGCATTAAACATCAAGAGATTACAGGAAATCGGTTGCTACAGAGGCATCCGTCACAGAAAGGGTCTTCCGGTTCGTGGTCAGAATACGAAGAACAACGCAAGAACCAGAAAAGGTCCGAAGAGAACCGTTGCGAATAAGAAGAAGTAATATAAGGAGGATTTGTCATGGCTAAGAAGTTAGCAGCAAAGAAAGTGACTAAGAAGCGTGTCAAGAAGAACGTAGATCGTGGACAGGCACACATTCAGTCATCTTTTAACAATACAATCGTTACGCTTACAGATGCAGAAGGCAATGCTCTTTCCTGGGCAAGTGCCGGTGGATTAGGATTCAGAGGTTCCAGAAAGTCTACTCCTTATGCAGCACAGATGGCAGCTGAGACTGCAGCAAAGGCAGCTCTCCCGCACGGCTTAAAGTCTGTTGATGTTATGGTTAAGGGACCGGGTTCCGGTAGAGAAGCAGCTATTCGTGCCCTTCAGGCATGTGGCATCGAAGTTACCAGCATTAAGGACGTAACTCCGGTTCCGCACAATGGTTGCCGCCCGCCGAAGCGCAGAAGAGTCTAATGAATTGTTGAAAGGAGAACTGACATGGCTAGAGATATGGGTCCTGTTTTAAAGAAATGCAGAAGCCTTGGCATTGAGCCGGCTTTCATCGGCATTGATAAGAAGTCTAACAGAAACTTCGCAAGAGCAGGTAAGAAGGTTAGTGAATATGGTTTGCAGCTTCGCGAGAAGCAGAAGGCAAAGTTCATCTACGGCGTGCTTGAGAAGCCGTTCCGTAACAACTTTGAGAAGGCAAAGAAGCTTAAGTACGGTACCACCGGTGAGAACATGATGATTCTCTTAGAGCTTCGTCTTGATAACGTAATTTTCCGTCTCGGTTTTGCAAGAACCAGACGTGAGGCTAGACAGATTGTTGACCACAAGCACGTTTTAGTAAACGGCAAGTGCGTAAACATCCCGTCTTATATTGTAAAGGCCGGCGATGTGATTTCCATCTCCGAGAAGGCAAAGAGCACCCAGAGATACAAGGATGTTCTTGAAGTAACCGGCGGCAGAACCGTTGCTTCCTGGTTAGAGGCAGATCAGGAGAACCTTACCGGTACTGTTAAGGAAATCCCGAACAGAGAGCAGATCGATGTTCCGGTAAATGAGATGCTTATTGTCGAGTTGTATTCTAAGTAATCAACTTTTTAATAACAAGGAGGGTCCGCTTTGTTTGATTTTGAAAAACCGAAAATTGAAATTGTTGAAATTTCCGAAGATAATAAGTACGGTCGTTTTGTGGTAGAGCCTCTTGAAAGAGGATACGGTACGACGCTTGGTAATTCTCTCAGAAGAATTATGCTTTCGTCCTTACCGGGTGCAGCTGTCAGTCATGTAAAGATTGACGGTGTTGTACATGAGTTCAGCACGATTCCGGGCGTAAAAGAAGACGTTACCGAGATTATCATGAACATCAAGAGCCTGTCCATTAAGAACACAAGCGAAACAAATGAGTCAAAGACGGCTTACATTGACTTCTCCGGCGAAGGCGTAATTACTGCCGCTGACATTCAGGTTGACCAGGATATCGAGATTACGAATCCGGATCAGGTAATCGCTACCTTAAACGGTGGTGCAGATTCCAAGCTTTACATGGAGCTTACCATTCAGAAGGGCAGAGGTTACATCGGTGCAGATAAGAATAAGAACGATAAGATGCCGATCGGCGTTATCGCAATCGATTCCATCTACACCCCTGTTGAGCGTGTAAACCTTACGGTTGAGAATACACGTGTCGGTCAGATTACGGATTTCGATAAGCTGACACTTGATGTGTTTACCAATGGTACATTAGCACCGGACGAGGCTGTCAGCCTTGCAGCGAAGGTACTTAGTGAGCATTTGAATTCCTTTATCGACCTGTCCGAGAAGGCAAAGAACGTTGAAGTTCTGGTTGAAAAGGAAAACAACGATAAGAGTAAGGCACTTGAGATGAGTATTGAAGAGTTAGAGCTTTCCGTTCGTTCCTTCAACTGCTTAAAGAGAGCCGGCATCAACACCGTTGAAGAATTAATCGACAAGACTCCGGAGGATATGATGAAGGTTCGTAACCTTGGTCGCAAGTCCTTGGAGGAAGTCCTTGGTAAGTTAAAAGAACTTGGTTTATCTTTAAACCAGGGTGATGACTAAATTTAGGAGGAAGGCACAATGGCAGGTTATAGAAAGCTCGGCAGAACATCTAGCCAGAGAAAAGCATTGTTAAGAAACCAGGTAACAAACCTGTTATACCATGGTAAGATTAAGACCACCGAAGCGAAGGCTAAGGAAATCCGCAGCATCGCAGAGCACTTAATCACTATGGCTGTTAAGGAAAAGGACAACTACGAGATGGTTACTGTTAAGGCTAAGGTTGCCCGTAAGGACAAAGACGGCAAGAGAGTAAAGGAAGTAGTTGACGGCAAGAAAGTAACCGTATTCGACGAAGTTGACAAGCAGATTAAGAAGGAAGCAGCTTCCAGACTTCACGCTAGACGTCAGATGAACAAGGTTCTTTACGGAATCACTTCTGTTCCGACTGAAGCAGCTGGTAAGAAGAAGAATACGAAGACCGTTGATGTTGCAGATAAGCTCTTTGATGAGATTGCACCGAAGTACGCAGATCGTAAGGGTGGTTACACCAGAATCGTTAAGATTGGTCAGCGTAAGGGTGACGCAGCAATGGAAGTTTTCATTGAATTAGTT
>JAFVSN010000028.1 GCA_017503735.1 Lachnospiraceae bacterium | reverse complement strand
TATCACCGGAATATTTATTGTATCCAGCATTTTTTCAATATTACACCTATAATAGCGTATTGTTTTGTCAGAACACCCTTCTAAATGCTTTGCAGTTAAAAACATATCCAAAAATTCCACATTCGTGGTCTGTGCACAATCTGATGTAGCCTTTTCAGATAAGCGTTTTACCAGAACCTCTTGTAATCTTTGCATCTGCGATGCATTTAACACTTCCGCCATATCATTGAGGATGTAGTAAATTTCCCTACCAATAAGAGCACACTCCTTTTTGAAGGAGTATATCGTAGAAAAATCATCACAGCAACAGAACGTATTACTGAAAGTTATCTCTCCATTATTCCTGTAAAATAGATACCCAAATCCACATTCCGTTCTGGATTTCCAAGCGATAAACAGCATTTCCGCTTTCATCATAAGCAGTTGCCTCAACTTCTTCGTTTGACTGTCCAAGTGGAGCGTCAAATGTAAACAGAACCACCTCGCCCGAAGAAACTTCCTTTGTCTGTGTTTGCCCAAAGCAAGTTACTTCTATACTTTTCACATTTTCATCGTATACCCTAACCGGAAATAACTGCACTCCTTCATCATACCGAAAGTGAAGAGTCGAACCAGCCATCTCAATGCCGATATTTTCTTCATATATACTCCATTTAGGCCAATTTAAATATGTATCAAATTGCTTCCACCCCAGTAATGTTTTTTCCACATGAACTACATCATAGCAACTAGCACTATCATAAATATAAAAATGTAAATCATCCTTCCACTCATAACAAGCTACTATTTGTGATACATCCTTTAATCTGCCGCTTAAATCTGCCGCTGCTCTGGAACTTAGGCGATAACCATTGGCATAACGTAAGCAGATAAAACAAAATATACAAACAAACAAGGCGATAAAAGCAGCTGTTATTTTTCTTTTCTTTCGCAATTTAGATGCCAGACGTATGTACTTGTTCTCTTTATCATTTTGTATTTCTATGGGCTCCATTTCTTTTCCAAGAGCCTCATAATATTTTGAACATTCCCTGCATTCTGCCAAATGCTCAATTACAGTCTGCTCACTTGACTCTGAAGCCTCATGATCCAGACAAAGAGGCATCAAATCCTTTACCATATCACACTTATATTTCATAACCATATTCCTCCTTTAACCGTTGTCTAATCTTTACTTTTGCCCGTGAGAACAACACTTTTGCCGTTGCTTCTCTAATTCCTATTAGTTCCCCTATCTTCTTATAAGGCTTTTCATCAAACAAACGATACTCCACAACTTTTCGACTTCGTTCGTCCAAGTCTGCAATTACTTTTCTTATGTGAGATATCATTTGCCTTTTTTCCAGTTGGGTACTAATGTCTTCTCCCTCCTGTTGTCGCTGAAAGTCCTCGTCCAGATAGGTTTCCTTTGCATGAGTTCTAAGATATTTGTAATATGTATTCTTGGCAATCTGACATAACCAGGATTTTACAGAACACTCTCCGCGAAAACGAGTAAGAGAAGTAAATGCCTGGTAAATGCTTTCTTGCGTCACTTCCTCTGCTATATACTCCTGATAATCCGTTAGTTTTAATACATAATAAAAAACATCTTTATAATATAAATTATATAAATCTTCAAATTCACTCATGCTGCACCTCCTTTCGCCTTCATCTATTAGTACCGTGTATCCCTAAAAAGTAACATTCAATTTCTATTTTGGTAAATACAAAAAATTCCAAGAGACAAGGGTATCTGTCGCATACCCTGACTTTGGAATTCGTCATACTTCCAAACATTCAAACTATTATGTAAATACAAGTGAAAATTCAAGTTTTGCTTTCTATTTCACCATGCACCATTCGGAATCCGCCCTTCAAAAATGCTTCCATTTCCAGCGTTCCCTGCATCTCTGCCTGCAAGGCTTCGTAAAACTGCCTTCGCATCTGTAGCTTTTCTTCCCAAAAGGCTTTCGCGGTCTTTGTACCGCAGATTCTATCCTGCCAATCCGTCAATGTCTGCTGACGTTTCTCACAAACTTCGATTAATTCTCCTGCGCTACGCTCCCCGATATCACTCCGTCAGTTCCGCATCATAGCCGATTTTCTCCATAAACAGTCGCGCCACCTCTGCGCCGTATGCAGGATGTAGGTTCCACTCCTCCATGGTTTCACAAAAAAGGATACCCCGTATCATGCAAAAGGCATGCCATTACCAAAGGTTCGCCATCCCAGCCTTCCCCTTCTGCAATCCGTTTTCCCCAAAGTGCCACGCGAAGAGAATGCTCATACCGATATGTCAAATCATAACGGTCCGGTTGGGGATTTAAAAACTCCTTTACGAAGGAGTGGGTGGCTGCTACCGGGTTCCCCCCCGCGCATAGCCTTTCAATATCTTCTTGAATCGTTTTACTTCTTTTTTATTCTCAAACAACCTTATCGTACCTCCTGTAAAGATATCCCTACTCATACTCGTAATCCGGCTTAAGATAAAGAGATTCAAAATTTATACCCATATCAAATTGTCCTTACCTTTGCATAATACCCAAATTCACATCCGAATGCTCCAGTTCTCTGGAATACCGGTACACAATCCTCTGGATATCTTCTGCCGATAACCGTCCGTCCTGTTCTACCCATTTTGCCATGAACATCTCATACAGGACCGTAACGCTGTCTACCGCCATTCTGATTTTTCCTATCACATTATCATCGTACACTGCACCGCAGAAATAAGCGAAAACAAAGTATACCAGCAATTGTTCCAAAAGAATATCCATGTCTATTCCGTCAATCGGAGTCCGGGCACAATATTCTCCAAACTTCTTTTGCATCTCATGATAACCTTGTACATCCTCTCCGTACAACGTTTCCCGGCACTTATCCAGATACGCTTCCCAGTCCTCACTTAAAAATTCCAACTTGTATAACCGTTCAAATGCTGTTTTGGAGTAAAAGAAGATTTCCAACTTATTCTCATAAAATGCCTCTAACTCCTGCTCTGCTTCCGAAACAGCCTTTGCCAGATTTGCTTCTTCCTCATAGGTATCAAACACATCCGCCAAATCAAACAAATCGCTTCCCTCAATGATTGTCTGCATTTCTTCCGCCATTTTTTGCACCAAGGATACCCGCACCGCTACAGACAAGCTACGCTTTTGCAGTATTGCAATCATTATCTTTCTTGCGTCCTCCAAATAGGAGAAAAAGAAGAGATCAAAATCTTCGAACTCTTCCTCGTCCGTATCAATTTCCTCTTCCGTAAACTTCACCGGTTCTTTCTGTTCCAACAGAATTCTTGCAACTTCCGGACAGGAAATTGTCAACGTAACCTCCCGCAGATTTTCAAATTCTTCGATATGTCTCGGATAATTGGCACAGGTAAAACAAAGACTTACCTCGCCCAACCGCTCATACATTTCACAAAGATTGTTGTCTTTTAGAAAGGCACAGCGTTTCCGGCAATCCTGTTTGAATACGCCTTCCGACCAATCAATGCGCTCCCGCAAAACCTCTCCGTACTCTCCTTGTTGGGATTTGTAACATTCCATTGCTCCTTCATCAATCACAATCTGCCATCCGGCACAGCAGGTCGCTTCACACCGGTCCGCAATGCACTTAAATTTTTCATAATAATCCGGTCTTACATATAACATAACATGCGGACCTCCCTTTTTTCTTAAGGTAAATAAAAAATCAGTATCCGTTCCCGTGAGTCATTTCCCGCAAACAAATCACTGCAATCAATCTCATCGTAAAATTCCAGTTCATCTACGGTCATGAGAAGGAGATATATTCCTCCGACGGATAATAAAAGAACAAATACGCATCCCGCGGATTCTCATAATAGGACTCCGTAATCCGCGCCATGACTTTCCGTAGCAATTCCACGGAAAAGGGATTGAAAAAATAGAACCGGTTGACATCCGACCGCACTTCATATTCTTCTGCTCTCGCCGCTACAAATTCTGTCCTTGCACCCGAAACGGCCGTCTTCCGATTTTCCAACGCTCCCTGATAAATCCGCTCGTCATACTCAATCCCCAACGTATTGGCTTTGGTCTGATAAGACAAAAAGAAATCCACACGGCCCTTCCCACATCCATAATCCAACACCACATCCTTTTTACGAATCAGACCGCTATTGGCCAAACGCTCCAAAACTGAGTACGGGGTAGGCTCATAAGGGTAACGATATTGGTCCGAGTTCGAGTCATCCCGCCCGGTCGTTTTTATTTGCAGGAGCTTGTCCCATGTAATTTCATTCTCTAACATTGTTTTTCTTCCCCACTCTGCACATTTGCTTTTCTATCTCCCTTTCCTCACATCCACCGAAAACAATCCGTCCCGGTTGCAATAAAAAAGCAGTTTCCGCACGCCGTTTCTCTTCACCCGCGCTTCCGCATTTCCTTCCGGATAGAGCTTTATCATCTGCATTTTGTCCGAACCCAGTGCTACGATAAAAGAGATATAATGCTGCTTCGTCATATCATGCTCAATGCGAACATAGTACTCGTCTTCTACCTTTTCGACGCTTATCTTGTGCATCTCATCCGGTTCTTCTGCCAGACACGGAGTCAGCAATATTCCGTGACAGTGGATTACCGCCTCTCCCATACTGTGAATCATATTTCCGCAAACCGGACAAACATAAAAATGCGAACGCATCATATTGGCCGATACATTTCCGTTGTTCACCGCATTCCCGGTCATTAATTCCGTAATTGACACTCCGAACACCTTGGCAATAGGCTCCAGCAAAGAAATATCCGGATAGCCTTTTCCGGTTTCCCATTTTGACACCGTCTTGTCCGACACATTCAGCTTCCCCGCAAGCTCTGCCTGCGTAAAATGATTCTTTTCCCGCAATTCTTTAATGACTGCTCCTGTAATATATTGATTCATTCTTTCGCACCTCCTATGGTGCCATCATAAACCTACAACGGCGGTTTTACTACCTACGGAACGTAGACTCTTACTTCCGGCACAACGCCCGTACCACGTCCTTGTACCGCCCCGATTTCGTCCTGATATCCTCCTCGGTTACGCCGTAATACCGATGGATTTCCTTATCCAAGTGTTGAAATCGCTTCAATATTTTCTTATTTCCCGAAGCTCCGCCACCGATATGACCGAACCGCTTCTCAATTACGAAATAGATATTATCATTGACCTCCCGCTTTCAGCGTCTTTTCCACGTGTGCCCGTTTTAAGTTGTATTTGAATTTATGTAATTTCTGTTTTACTGTTAATTTCTGATTTCTTTTCAGTAAACACACCGAAGTCGGTCCGTCCGCACCGACCAGGACAGAAATCATACTTGCACGTTTTTTCATAGTTGTTACTGATCTCCTGTTTGTAGTCAAATTCTCTCAACAGTTCTGTGACTAAGCCTATATACTTCTCCGTAAAACTCCACCGGCTCCCCGGAGCATACAATTAGTCCGTCATCGCACAGCCCATATATGGTATATTCTTCGGATAACGTCAGCAGTTCCTCCGAAACATTCCCTCTGACAAAATGGGGTTCCACAGAAATATCCACACAACCGAGACCATGATAAATCTCCTGTTTGTAATGACCGCAGGCTAACGTGCAGATTGATGTTTTTGCCATATTAATAGAGCCTGCACTCATTCCGATAATCACTCCGCCATGTTCCCTTAATACCTTGTCCAAACCGTATGTTTGAAAATATCCGAACTGCGTCGGGGTATCTCCGCCCGACAACCATATCACATCCGCTTCCGCGACTTGTCTTTGTGCTTCCTCCGCATTCATTCTTCCATCAATAGCATATGCTTCCTCAAAATGAATCCCGATGCTTTCAAACATATCCAGAAAGAACCGAAAGTATTTGTCTGTTTTTTCATGCAACAGTTCAAACTCGGATGCCACAAACGCAAATTTATTTCTTTTACTTATTTTCTCTCGGAATACCTCCGCAGCCTGTGCATGAAATCCGTTCGGAAACATGCTTGTCAAAATATAGGTACTCATATCCGGCCCTCCTACTCCTTATACTCAATCACTTAATACCTTATATACCTCTGATTTCTACTGTTCGGCTTGTCCGGAAGCATCATTCTCACAAGATTTTGCTCTAATGCCGGATTCATATAATTCTTACGGAACGTTTCCTTTGATTTCAAACCAAGCATATCCATGATTGCAGAAGCAGTATACGGCACATCATATTCCATAACATCCAGCATTCTCTTAAGATATTCCGTCATATATTCAGAGCCTTCTGCCACTTGCCCTTCCACCTCATCTAAAATTTTATCAATCTGCGAAAGCATAAACTCTATAAAACTTGTGGATTCGCCTTGTACATGACATTTGGCAATGGCATCATAATACTCCTCCTGAAACTTCTCAATCTGGCTTTCAATCGGAATATAAGCAAATACCGGCTTCCATTTTGATAAAATGGCGGTATGCCATAGCCGTGCCATTCTTCCGTTTCCGTCGGAAAACGGATGAATAAACACAAATTCATAATGAAACACACTACTTAAGATAAGCGGATGCACCTTTTCCTTTGCCTTCTTCATCCAACGAAACAATTCTTCCATCTGTCCCGGAACCAGCCTTGCAGGAGGACACATAAAAATACATACATCCCCGTTAAATACACCCTCTTCTCCCATTCTAAACGCACCGGATTCTTCTACCACATATTTAGTCATAACTCCGTGCAGTTCCTTTAATGTCTCCATACGGTACGGGTCAATGCTATCTAATTTTTCATAAGCCGCATACGCATTCTTTACTTCCTGAATTTCTTTTTGCTCACCGAGAACCAGTTTGCCGTTAATTACATCCCTCACCTGCCCAAGAGAAAGGGAATTTGCTTCAATCTTTAAGGAAGAGTGGATAGACTTTATTCGGTTATTTCTTCTAAGATGTGGCTTAGATTCTAAATTTCCGATTGCCGATATCTTCCCGATTTTTTCGGAAATTGAAGCCACATAAGATAAAATATCATTGGTAATCCGAAACGGCGGTGTATAATCCTCCATTGTCATCCTCCTTCATCTTGCTTATTATCTTGCTTATTATCTTGCTTAATTATACAAGTATTATTAGCAAAAGGCAACTAAATTACTATATCTTTTTATAAAAAAGAGGACCCGCTATTTTGAACATCACTCGTCCGAAACATTCATACTTTGCCTGGTCCTCTCGGGTATCTTTTTCATTTCTGCAACCTTATTCAGCTGCCTCTATATCTTACTTCCAGTTGTCCACTGCGCCGTGCTCTGCCGCAAAGCAAGTCTTGTAGTTCTCTACAAATGCATCGAAGCCTGCAACATCCGCAGCATCCGGTGCTAAGGTAGTGCCGGTCTGACCTGCGAATACCTTGTCGTTTAAGTATGCACTTAAGGTCTCGCCCTCTGTCTTGTTTGCCATGTAGGCAGCCAGTACGGCCATACCCCACGGACCACCTTCACTTGCGGTATCCATTACGGTTACAGAAGTGTTCAGGGCTGCAGCGAGAAGCTTTTGACCTACCACCGGAGTCTTAAACAAGCCACCGTGACCCATGATGCAGTCTACCTTTACGCCCTCTTCCTTAATCAAGATGTCATTACCGATTTTGATGGTTGCCAGGGAAGATAAAATGTGAGTTCTCATAAAGTTTGCCAGGCTAAACTTCGCATCCGGCTTCCGAACAAACATCGGACGTCCTTCCGCAAAACCGGTTACCGGCTCGCCGGAGAAGTAATTAAAGGAAACCAGTCCGCCACAATCCGCGTCACCTTCCAGTGCCTTGCGGTACAGAGTTCCGTATAAATCGTTCATATCTACGCTCATGCCGAAGGTATCCGCAAATTCCTTGAACAGATTTACCCATGCATTCAAATCGGACGTACAGTTGTTACAATGTACCATGGCTACCGGCTTACCGTCCGGCGTGGTTACCATATCGATTTCCTCATGTACGCCGTCCAAATCCTTCTCGGTAACAATCATGGAGAAGATGGAAGTACCTGCGGATACATTACCGGTTCCTACCGCTACCGCATTGGTTGCCACCATACCGGTGCCTGCGTCACCCTCCGGCGGACAAAGCGGAATACCTGCACAAAGTTTCCCGGACACATCCAAAAGCTTCGCGCCTTCCGCGGTAAGAGTACCTGCCGCTTCACCGGCGTTAAGACTCTTCGGAAGGATGTCGGAAAGCTTCCAGGAGAAGCCTTCCCCTGCCATAAGCTCATCAAACTGCGCCACCATCTTCTGATTGTAGTCGTTGGTATTTGCATCAATCGGGAACATACCGGAAGCGTCACCCACACCCAGTACCTTTTCACCGGTCAGCTTGTAATGAATATAGCCTGCAAGCGTTGTAAAGAATGCTACGTCCTTTACGTGCTCCTCCTTATTTAATACCGCCTGATACAGATGGGAAATGCTCCATCTCTGCGGAATGTTAAAACCTAACTTCTCGGTCAGAATCGCGCTGGACTGTGCCGTAATGGTATTTCTCCAGGTACGGAACGGTACCAGCAAATTATCATCCCTATCAAATGCCAGATACCCGTGCATCATTGCGGAAAAACCGATTGCAGAAAGCTTGGTCACCTCTGCATCATACTTTGCCTTTACATCCGCAACCATGCTTGCATAACAATCCTGCAAACCGCCCCAAATATCCTCTAAGGTATACGTCCAGATACCATCCACCAGACGATTTTCCCAGTCATGCGTACCGAGTGCCAATGTCTCGTGATTTTCTCCGATTAATACAGCCTTAATTCTGGTAGAGCCGAACTCAATCCCAAGCACTGCTTTTCCGTTTAAAATAATATCCTTTGCGTTCATACCTATCTCCTTTTCAGTTAATTAGAATGCTTAATTATACCTCATTTTTCGTTTTTACGCAACCTCTACGGTCTTTATTTCTGCACAACCTTCCATTTTCCGTCTTCCACCACATACTGAAACTCGCTCAAATTCTCATCTAACATCACTTCCAACAATTCCGTAAAATCATTGACCAGATTTACCTTCGGCAAGTCCTCTTTCTTCACCCAGTGCATAGCACCTTCTTCCGAAGAAACAATCTCTCCCGAAAACTTATCCGCTACAAACAAAAACACAAGATATCTACCGCCGTCAATGGGAAACTGCTTCACACCGCAAAGCTTCGGATTCTCCACGGCAAGCCCCGTTTCCTCCTTCATTTCCCGGACAACCGCATCCACAATAGACTCTCCCGGCTCCACATGACCGCCCGGCAGGGTAAAGCCTCTCCAATCCTTTTTCACTCTGTCCTGCAACAAATATTCATCGCCTCTCCGAATCAGGCATAACACCGTTAATTCTACTGTTTCTGTACGTTTCATTTTAGCCTCCGGTCTATATTCTTTTTCTCATAACAACTGCTTTACTTTGTCTGTAGTTGCCTCCCCAAAATAAGTCCTACCAAGATTCCGATTACAAATCCTATCAGATGCGCCACAATGGTACCGATTCCAAGAAAACATCCTACTATCACATAAAATGCCAGATATCCTTTATCATACCCACTTAGCTCAATAATTCTTTTCTTCCCTTTTAAACAAAGCATCACGCACATCATGCCGAACAAAACATATATCCCGAGGGATGCTCCAACGATCCATCCTTCCCGAAATATGAGACAGCACAAAAATGCGGTCAACATCGTACCCATATTGTAAATCAAAAGCATCCTTATCGGTCCAATTTTTCTCTCAAGCTTAGTACCTATTATCTCCAATGCCGCCATGTTTCCTACCAAGTGGATAACTCCCATATGAAGGTACCCGCAGGTCAACAGCCGCCACCATTGTCCTTGTTCCGTTACCAAAGCAAAAGAAACCTCTCCGTAATCCTTTACATAACCGCCGCCGGTCAGAAAAATCCAAAAGCGATTTCCTCCGCCTACCGCAACATTCACAACAAATACCAGTACAATGATGATTGCCAAATAAAAAGTTGCTGTTTTTCTTCTGTTTCCCATTTCATCCCTACCTCAAAAATCATTATTTCAATTCCTCAAAAAAAGCAAGTATCACACCATTGGTATCTACCTTACTTATCTCTTCTTCGTACCAGGAATGATGCGCATCCTTTATAAACAAATGCCATACCTTTGTTTTCTTCTCTTCATTTCCGTACCGTGTCAACGTAGCCTTCGGTCCTACAGTAACCTTGTTTTCAAATTCCAAGCCATTTGATGTTGCCCAATATTCCATAACATCTTCAATGGCAGGGTCAATTGCAAACTTTGCTGTCCCATCACTGTGTTTCGGAACCGCCTCATCTTTTTCACCGGTTATCTGAAGAACACTCACCTCATTTTTCTTATTCCGATTCTCCCAAATTCTCTCCGGCATTTTTCCCGCCACACTCACTACTGCCGAAAAAGTGTCCGAGGCTTCCATCGCAAGCCGGTGCGTCATAAAAGCTCCGTTACTGAATCCCACCGCATAAGTGTGCTCTTTATCAATCCCATACTCCTCCTGCAAATACTTTGCCAACGCAACCAAAAACTCCACATCTTTGTTTCCCGTGCTTCTTAGCCCGGAATTCCATCCGTTTGAAGCTGTGGCATCCTCCGAGTCCTTTGCTCCCGTCACATACACTACCGCATATCCCAATGTATTGGCCTCTTCCTCAAAACGGGTTGTAGACCGAAACCCTTCCGCTGTTCCTCCATATCCATGCAGCATAAGAACCAACGGTGCTCCT
Organism: Lachnospiraceae bacterium; assembly: GCA_017503735.1. GTDB lineage: Bacteria > Bacillota > Clostridia > Lachnospirales > Lachnospiraceae > SIG307. The sequence continues at coordinate 23,673 of JAFVSN010000028.1, read as the reverse complement.
TCGGTTTTCTCCGGAAAATCCAAAAGGAAGGAATGCCCCACTCCATCAAAGGTACAGGAAATTTTTGTGTCACTTTCCTGTACAACATTTTCCAACCTGTACTCTTGTTTTGTCTTTCCGCCACACCCGCAAAGACACACAAACACCCCTAACACAAGTCCCGTAATTACCGTTTTTTTCATACCGCCCTACCTTTTCTCATATCACAAAATTCACTACTCCGAATATCACATGACATATCGTAAAACCACCGATTGGAATCAATGCGATTTTATTCTTTCTATCCAATGCAAAGAGAAAAAATGCCAGACACGGTACTACCGTCAGACCCAATAGTACTACTGTATCCGTCACGCCTGTGTAATACAAACCCCAACATAAAAAATATAGCAGACAACATCCGATGACCGCAAAAATCAACGGGGTTATACTAAACTTTTTCCGCTCCTTATGTATGATTGCGCACAACGCTGCCACCATCACCACCTGACAAACCGAACCGATGGCATCCGCTACTTTTGTAACAGACTCCACCCGCAAAATATCATTGGGTGCCGGTACCGCAAACCAGATAAAGTTCGGAAGCATAATAACCAAAAACAGAATCAGACCCCAAATATCAAAACCGAATTTATACTTTTCGCACATAGCAATTCCTCCCCACAACAATTGCAAAACTTCTATTGAAAGAAGTGGATTTTCTCAAAATTGCCTCCTTTAGCTATTTGTACCCAAGAAAGCAGAAAAATTTTTCTCAAATATAGCGCACAGGAACATTTTGAGAAAATCTATCCCCTGGATTACTCATAATCAAGCGGATTTCCCTTAAAATCGACAAAAAAGAATCCAGCGCGATTCACCTCAATGTCTTCTTCATCAATACCGCATGCTCCCTCGGTTCCTCGTAATAATTCTTCCGAAGACCGATGACCTCAAAGCCCAACTTCGTATACAAACCTCTCGCCGGAGTATTGCTCTCCCGTACTTCTAAGAAAAACTCCTCAACTCCCCGGGACTCTCCTTCTTCCATAAGAACCGTCAACATTTCTGTTGCCACGCCCTTTCCCCGTGCCACCGGCGCAGTACACACGTTGGTGATGTCCGCCTCTTCTCCCGTACAAAGAAGGACGCAGTATCCCAATAATGCGTCCGTGTCCTTTGATATGATTACTATATAATTTTCATCCGACAGGGTATTCAAAAAAGCGTCGTAACTCCACGGTCTGGAAAAGTTTTCTTTCTCCAGAGCCGCCACATCTGCCACATCTTCCTCTGTCATCCTTCTGATAGCCCAAGTCTTCTCCAAGTAAGATCCTCCCTACGCCTGCTCTGCCCGTTCCTTTTCTTCTCTTTCCCGCTCTGCCTGAGACTTGCGAAGATAGGTCGGTACAAACTCCGCCGCACTCACAAGCTTTCCTTCCTTTGCATACACGAAAGCGCAAGCCGCCAAAGAAGCCGCACGCTGTTTACTCATATGTACCGGTGCGAAGGAATATTCCACTGTAGTCTTCTCCGCAAGTACTGCTTTGTACGCATCCGCACCGTCTCCCAGGAAAATCACAGCCTGTCCTAAACGGTTCACTGTCGCGATAATTTCTTCTACCGCTACCGCCTGTTGTTCCAGTAAACAATCAATGACACCGGTTTCCTTATTCCAACGATACAATCCCGTATACACCTGAGACCGTCTGGCATCCATGAGTGGACAAATCACCGCCTCAGTGCCGCAGAAATTCCAAGCCAGGGCTTCCGTGGTCGGCACCGCGATGAGCGGTTTATCAAGAGCCTGTCCCAATCCCTTTGCCGTAGCGGACCCGATACGAAGTCCCGTGAAAGAGCCCGGTCCCGCCGTTACCGCAATGGCATCTAACGCAGAAAGTTCCGTCTCCGTCATCTTCACAATTTCATCAATCATAGGAAGTAACGTCTGGGAATGGGTCTTTTTATAATTGGTTGTGTACTCGGCCAACACCGCATCCTCCGTAGCAAGTGCCGCAGAGGCAATGAGTCCCGAGCTGTCAATGGCTAAAATCTTCATGTAATTTCACCTCTTAAAGTAAAATCCTTTATTCTCCCACCGTAATCAAACGATAGTCCGTACCCTTTTCTAAATCCTTGCAGATGCACACTTTTACCGCATCTGCCGGAATCAGTTCCTCAATTAACTCCGCCCACTCAATCATGCAGGCACCGTCCCCGTAGAAATAATCCTCGTAGCCGATTTCCTCCATCTCCTCCGGCTCCTCAATACGGTACACATCAAAATGATAAAACGGCAAACGTCCCTTGTACTCCTGCACAATGGTAAACGTCGGGCTGTTCACCGTATCGGTGACACCGAGACCCGCTGCGAATCCCTTTGTAAACACAGTTTTTCCTACACCAAGGTCACCGGACAAACAATACACCGCCCCCGGCCTTGCCTCTTCGCCTAACTTCTTTCCAAGGGCATAAGTTTCCTCTGCCGAAAAACTTTCAAACTTCATAACTGCTCCTTTAATCAGACTTTTCAAACATTACTGCCGTCAACATTCCACTCTATGCTTCCATCCTGTTCTTACAAGCACTTCTTATCTGATACTCTTGCCGGCCACTTTTTCCGTCAAATGTTCCTTAAACAGCTCTTTTACTTTTTCTTCACACTCTGTAAGTACACGCTTCGGCCAAATACAAGCATACACACGACCGGTATACACTAAAATCTGGGACTTATACTCCTTAATCTGATACACATCTGCCCAGGTAAAGGACTGGGTTTCTTCTCCCTGGCTCAAAGTGATTCCTTCGTCGGTCAGCACATAATCAAGCGGCAATTTGAACACTTCATTATTCTTTACCTGTTTTACGGCTCTGTTATAAAGCTGTAACGGATGTACCACCGTAAACAACAATGCCACCAAAATCAAAGCGGTCGTCTTTACCGGGTCTCCTTCTCCGAAGCCGGCAATCAACAGACCGATTGCTCCGAAGGTCACAACCGCATCTGCAATCAAAGACGTTCCCCGGTAGGAATGGTGCATCAAAAAAGCAAACATATCCTTCACCGTGATTTGAACCGAAAACTTAACTTCTTTCATGAAACATACCCCTTTCAAGTACCTTTCTAATTCATCCTACACTTGTAGAATCCATCCAATTACCCCTTGCAGCAGTCGTTCTTCCATCGGTGTTCCGTCATCAAACATCAAATTCGCATGCATGGAATTCACCAGACAATGCTGTCCCATTTCTACGCCAAAGTTAATGGACGCAATACCGCCGTCCCCGTTCTTTGTCCACTTCGGAAAATAGAGGAATTTATGCTTCAGCCGTTCCAGACGCGGCACCCGGGGACGAATTTCCGTTTCAAAATCATGGAATTCATCGTGGGTAGAAATCGCAAAAAACAGATGTACATCATCGGCATCAAATTCATCCAATACTTCATCCGACGGAATCTCACTTGTCCCAATGGGTACACACCCGTCAAAAAATGCGGTATCCTGTGCAACCACCTGAAAGCAGAAGGTTGCTCCGCTGGAATTTCCCATCACAATCTTTTTCCCTACGGTCTGCTCTCTTTCTTTGACAAACTGCTTGATCAGGTCCACCACCGGTTTTGTGTATTCTCCCGTATGCCAGGTTCCTTTGACAGAACCCTCCTCATCTCTGTATTCATTGGCAAGGGGAATCAGCACATAAGCACCGCCAAGCTGCTTCTGATACTCCGGAGAAGCAAACAATTCCCCGCCGCTGTAATTGATACAAATATCACCTTCCAACGCATTGGAGGTTCCGTGTAAGAAAACCAAAAGCGGATACTTTTTATCCTTCGGATACCCATGCTCCGTCGGGTCGTAATAATAATATCTGAGATTCCCGATGGACGGTACTTCAAAGATTTCCTTGTGATATAGATGAAAATACTCTCCTACCTTGTAGGTAGCGGCATAACTGATAAATTCATCCTCCGTAAGCTCATTTGCCCACGGTGGGGTCGGTTGATTTTCCATCTGTATTCCTCCTTATCCTTTTGGTACACCCGGATTGCTCTACTGCTTCGCAGTTCCCGCAATCCTACTAACATTCGGATTCCGCACATTTTCTATCGAAAATGGCTCCTTCCTCATTTACTATAAGATCATCGTCAGCTGAATTCTCTTCTTCTGTAAATCCACGCTCATGACCTTAACATCCACAACATCACCAACGCTCACAGCATCCAGCGGATGCTTAATGAAACGTTCCTTGGACATTTGGGAAATGTGTACCAGACCGTCCTGATGTACACCGATATCCACGAACGCACCGAAATCGATCACGTTACGCACCGTACCCTTTAAAATCATGCCCTCGGTCAAATCCTTCATTTCCAGCACGTCGGTACGAAGAATCGGCTTCGGCATTTCTTCACGCGGGTCACGTCCCGGTTTCTCCAATTCCTTAATAATATCCGTCAAGGTAATCTCACCGATACCAAGCTCCTCTGCCAGAGCCGTCTTATTCTTAATCTGACGGGAAAGACCGGACAACCCGCTGCCGGATGCCACATCCTGTGCCACGTTCTTATCGCCGCCCTTACCGGACTTTTTCACCTCGGCATCTTCTGCCGGTGCGGTAAAGTTACCGCCGCTCATAGCCGCCATCAAAGCCTGTGCCATCATGGTGTTACCTCCCTTGACACGGAGACGGTTGTCCTTTTCCCGGTTGCGCTTCGGAGCTTCGTCCTTCTTTGTTGCCTTTTCCGCACGAGCCTGTAATTCTTTCTGCTCTGCCTGTACCTTTTTAATGTCCGCTACGGTATAACCAAGCTTATCAAGTAGCTTCTCCGCCGCCTCGTAAGACTCCGGATGCACGCTGGTGGCATCTAACGGATTGGTTCCGTCGTTGATGCGAAGGAAGCCCGCACACTGTTCGTAAGCCTTCGGTCCCAGCTTTGCCACCTTAAGAAGTTCCTTACGGGTCTTGAACTTACCGTTTTCCTCACGATATGCCACAATATTCTTCGCAATCGGCTTAGAAATACCGGACACATACTCAAGGAGCGGTGCCGAAGCGGTATTTAAATCCACGCCTACCTTATTTACACAATCCTCTACCACGCCGGATAAGGTCTCGGACAACTTTTTCTGGTTCATATCATGCTGATACTGCCCTACACCGATGGACTTCGGATCAATCTTAACAAGTTCCGCCAACGGGTCCTGCAAACGACGGGCAATGGAAGCCGCACTACGCTGTCCCACATCAAAGTTCGGAAACTCTTCCGTAGCCAGCTTACTTGCGGAATAAACAGAAGCACCTGCCTCGTTTACAATCACATACTGAATCGGCTGATTCAATTCTTTTAAAAGCTCTACGATGACCAGTTCGGATTCTCTGGATGCCGTACCGTTTCCTACGGAAATGAGGGTAATGTTATATTTCTCAATCAGTCTCTTTAAAATCTTCTTGGACTCTTCCACCTTATTCTGCGGAGCCGTCGGGTAAATCACAACGGTATCCAGTACCTTACCCGTCGGGTCCACTACCGCCAACTTACAACCGGTACGGAATGCCGGGTCCCAACCGAGAACCGTCTGTCCCGCAATCGGAGGCTGCATAAGAAGCTGTACCAGGTTCTTACCGAACACCTTGATGGCACCGTCTTCTGCCTTCTCCGTCAAATCATTACGAATCTCGCGCTCGATAGCCGGAGCAATCAAACGATTGTAAGCATCCTCTGCCGCAAACGCAAGCAAATCATCCGTAAACTCGTTCTTTTTTACAATGAGTTTCGTGCGAAGGAACTGCAAAATACGTTCCTCCGGTGCACTGACCTTCACAGTCAAAATCTTCTCATCCTCGCCACGGTTTAAAGCAAGGATACGATGTCCCGGAAGCTTGTTAAGCGGCTCTTCAAACTCATAGTACATCTCATACACGGACTGGGTCTTTGCTTCCTTGGCATTGGAAACAATCTTACCCTCCTCCATGGTAATCTCACGGATATAGCGACGATACTCCGCATCGTCGGAAATCTGCTCCGCAATAATATCTAACGCACCTTCCACCGCTTCCTTTGCAGTCTTAACGGAAAGAGCGGCATCCTCTGCTTCCTTCACATACTCTGCGCCTGCTTCCTCTGCCGGCTTGTCTAAGCTTTCCGTAAAAATAAGCTCTGCCAAAGGTTCCAGACCCTTTTCCTTCGCAATGGTGGCACGGGTTCTTCTCTTCGGGCGGTACGGACGATACAAATCCTCTACTTCAACCAACGTCGTTGCCGCCAAAATCTGTGCCTTGAGTTCCTCGGTAAGCTTTCCCTGCTCTTCGATACTACCAAGCACCTGCTCCTTCTTTTCCTCTAAGTTTCTAAGATATACCAAACGTTCGTGCAGGTTACGAAGTACTTCGTCATTTAACGAACCGGTGACTTCCTTACGGTAACGGGCAATAAACGGAATGGTGTTGCCCTCATCAATCAACTTTACGGTAGCCTCTACCTGCTCCAAACGAATCCCTAATTCGTTTTTTAACTGTTCATAGATATTCATGTTCTGATCTCCTCACATATGTCCTCGTGCCAAATAAAGCCATAAAAGCACATAGTATAGTGTAGCATATTTTATGGAAAAAGAAAAGGGGGAAGAATAGAAGCTATTCTTCCTCCTCTGCTCTCATCTCCATCAATTCTTCCATCCTGCACCCAAGCGTCCGTGCCAGCGCCAGAAGATTTGTCCCGGTTGCTTTGTTGATATCCTTTGCTCCCTGTTCATACTGCTGTATCATCCGAAGGGACACACCGGACTTTTCCGATAACAAACGTTGGGAATACCCTGCGATTCTCCGCATCTGTTGTAATTGCGTCGGCAAATCCTTTCTTCGCTCCCATTCAATCATCACATCAATAAACTTCTCTTCCGACGCTTCATGTAAAGTCGGATACATTCTTAATAGTTCATCCATGGAAATGATATCCCGGATATTTCGAAAAGACTTCCCGGTATACCACTGATAATATGCCAAAATCCAACCGCACCAATACTCCGGCGTCGCTTCATACTCAATTCGTGCCGGTGGGAAATCCTCCTGTTCCATCCTTCCTGTCCGATATAGCACCTCGCATACCAATTCGGTTCCGGAAGTACCGGACACCCACTTCGGCACTCCCTTACCGAACTGCTCCGCCAATCCTTCCGCAATAAGCAAATCCATAAACTCATCCTTCCGCAACTCTTTTCTCTTCTTCCTTCTCCTCCAGCTTCCGAAACCGCTCTTCCATCTTCTGTCTCACATCTTCTTGAATGTCATCAAACTTTTTCAGAAGTTTGTCCCATTCCTTCTCCGTATAAAACTCTGCGCCGATTGGGTAAGAAACTTCCGTTTCCCCGGTTCGGAGCTTTTCTAATATTTCTTCACTCTTTCCCCTCAAAAATTCCATACATTCCGCGGTTTTATCTTTCTCATCCCGACTCCGTTCTGTTCCGTATGCATTCTTTCGTTTTCTTTCTACTTCTGTAGTCTGTTTGTTCAAAAAAACTCCGTACCCGCTCTGTACCATACCGATTCCCATAACACCGCTCCTTTCCGCAAACCGCTCTTTTACAAATCAATCACTTTCTCTGCAATCTTCCCCAACAATAGAGAAAGCGCTACAGCCCCAACTAACACTCCATTGAAACCATAACGCTATCCGTAAATTCGTATTCATTCCCTTTGTAATATATATCGGCATATTGTCCCGAAATCATAATATCTTCTCATTACTCGAACAAGAAAACCATATCGCACCGTTCCTTCACCTTAAATTCCTTAAAATACCTCTGTTCCATGGGGATCCATTCCTCAAAGAAACGTATTGCCAGTTCCGGTGTGTTCCGCTTTAAAATACGCTGCTTCTGCAATTCCGGAGAAACCTCCAAATATACCGAAAGATTATAATATCCTTCCAGTTCCGGATGCATACTGTAAGCGCCCTCTATTACATTAAGTTCCTTCGGTTGTATCACAACCGGCTCCGTCAGTGTAAATGTACTGCAATCAAATTTCCGGTAAGAAACCGGTTCCCCGTGATGAAGTGGTGTGAGCACCTCGGTAAGAAAACGTTCCCGGTCCACATTACCTCCCGGTTCAGCAAACCGCTCCTTTGTACGTTGTTCCGGACGTAAGAAAAAGTCATCCATATGAAATACATTGCAATCATATATCTGTGCAAGAAGATTGCCGAGGGTGGTTTTTCCGTATGCGCTCCCTCCCTCGATTGCCAGATTCACCGGTCCTTCCCGTAACATCCGGTCAATGGTTAAAAACAACGGAAGAAATGCCCCGTACTCTTTTTTTACCAGACGATAGGCCGGTGCATATTCTTTTCGAAACGTTTCCGAATGACGACATGCCGGGTAACCTGCCTCTCGCCACCTTCTAATCCCGTCGGTCACTGCCTCCGTCTCAAAGGGAAGCAATCCCTCTTCCACCGTTTCCAACAGAACCGAAAGCCTTTTCTCCAATTGTTCTTTCCCATCCTCCACATGACCGGCTGAAAGAAAAAACAGCTTTGCCAGCGTCTCCGCACAGAGTCCCTCCCTGATACAATCCAAATGCACTCTGCAATAAGCCCCGTTTAATGACTCGATAAATTCTCCGCCGGTGCAAGGTGCCCGTTCCGCTTCCTGTCTGATATAACCTTCCACCGCCTCCGGGCTTGCAATTAAATGCTCACATCCGAAAGAACTTTGATACAGATACTTAAATAAATCCTGCAACTGCGCTTTCGGGTATCGCTTCCAATGATCGATTACCGCCGTCTTTATTTCTTCTTTCATTTCTGTTCCCTTACTTTCTCAATCTATTAACGGTTCTCTTCAAAACGCATTGCTCGCTCCAGTAACATCACAGCAACCGGAATCAAAACAATCTGAAGTACAATGCCCGGAAGTGCATTCGTTATGGCACCTGCCCAGAATGTCGCAATACCAAAACTTCCCCCCTTAATTCCCGTACAAATCAGCATCGCAAGTCCCCACACAAGACGACCCACTGCCATTGCCGCCAAAAGGGACACATAAATAAATCCCTTCTTCTTCGGGAACCATTTGTAAAACAGGCCGGTCATTGCACCATAGGTTGCCAGTTCAAATGCCATACAAACCGCCGTCGGAAAAAACGGTGGCATTCCCAACACCACAGAACGTAACAAAGGCGCAAAAAAGCCCACTGCCAGTCCCCATGGCCAACCGCAAATAAACCCGCAAAGCAATACCGGAATATGCATCGGGCAGAGCATGGAACCGATTTGAGGAATCTGACCCGTAAAAAACGGCAACACATAAGCGATTGCCAAAAACATCGCTGCCGATACCATTGTAAATATAGGATTCTTTTTTCTCATGGGTGTCTCCTTTTTCACTTTTCCGCAATCAAATTCTGCGGAATCTTTTAAAATACGGAAAATCATGTGATTTCCGAAGGAACAAAGAGTTCCGCTTGCGGAACTCTCGCGCCGCTTTTGCGTCGCATCTATGCGACACCTTCTTCTGCAAAAGCGTGCGCAATCTACACTCCGTTTCGGTCCGTCCAGAGCCAAGGTCCCCCGGACCTTGTGGACCCGCAGCGGAGCGTTTTTTTGCGCTATAGGAAATGCGCAATTTCCTATAGCGTAAAGGAAAAGGCATCATTTTCCCTTCTGGGAAAATAACACCTTCCTAGTGTCGATACTATCTTTGTTAAAAGCAAACCAATAAACTGTACGAGCTTCTGCTCGGCGTTATCCTTCTGAATAACACTGTCAGTATATCATATCACATCTTTTCTTTCAACCGTATCCCATATCATTTTTTTCGTATTTTGTCGAGTTTTTTTAACACATCCTCTACCATTGCCGTCATCGTAATATCTTCCATTCCTGCCACTACGTTTTCGCATCGGTTCATCGGAATCAAAATCCGCGTCGCATCTGCCTGTCCCACAGCAACCGCCATCTTCGGAGTAATCTCTCCGTACATGGAATCCGCAATCACAATGCCGATGGGTCCGATAATCACATCTGCACTCCGGCAAGCCACCAGTACCGGATTTTCTCCCGTAGCCGCCTGCTTTGCACCTGCCTTTAACATCGTCGCCGTTGCCGTTGCATTGGTCCCTACCGCAGTAATCTGCACATCGGCAAAACCCGCCATAATTTCTTTTACCAACTGAGCACCTAACTGCCCGCCTTGTCCGTCAATAATTAAAACTTCCATAATACCCTCGAATCATAGTAAGAATAAGGTTATTGTATCATAAAAGTTTTGAAAATGCTATCGCTTTATCATGTTGTTTGCATTTTCGACGTTTCTAAATAATTTAGGTCTTTTTTCCCAATCTTTTTTCGTTTCTCCTCTTGCTTTTTAAAAATATATGTGATAGTATCATCTTAGATATAACGTAGTTTTAAAAACCACATGTAATATTTTTAATTAACACAGCACATAATATTTGTATGTAAAACCTTCTTATGAATGACATTTTTAGGAATGCACACACTATCACTGCGATCAGCGTATCAAAGAAAGGATGGGATTTATGGAACTTACAACATCAAAGGACTTAACCTTACAACAACCGATTGATTTATCAAAACACAGGATTATTCCGCGACAGCCGGGCAGTGCATACACCCACTTTGTCGGCGTAGTATTTGCCGCTCTCGGTGCTTTTCCGTTACTGCAAAAAGCCGCCGGTACTTCCGGACTTTCCCTTTTTTCCTGTATCACGTTTATTACGGGTATGTTTTTACTTTACAGTGCCAGTACCCTGTACCATACCTTCGGCAGAACCATCAAAAGCTTTATCCGTTTAAAAAAGCTGGATCACCTGATGATCTATGTTTTAATCGCCGGAACCTATACTCCGGTTTGCCTGCTTGCATTAAAGGGTTCCGCCGGTAAGCTTCTGTTTGCTTTGGTTTGGGGCATCGCTTTTATCGGCATTTTCCAGTGCTTGTTCTTTATCAATTGTCCGAAGTGGGTATCGGCTGTGATTTATATCGCCATGGGCTGGTGTTGTATTCTGGCGTTTCCGCAACTTCTTCGCAGTATTCCTGCCGGAGCCTTTGCATTACTTTTAGGCGGCGGCATTGTTTACACCATCGGCGGCGTAATTTACGCCCTTAAGCTTCCGATTTTTGATAACAAGCACCCGAATTTCGGCCTGCATGAAATTTTCCACTGTTTCTGCCTCGGCGGAACTTTGTGTCACTATTTATTCGTGCTGTGCTATTTGGCATAATACCGAAGTCCGGTAACAACGATCGAACCATTCCGGCAACCGTATTCTTAAAACACATGCAAAAGGCACCGTCCCAGTCTGACGCAACGCTCTTACTGACGACAGTGCCTCTTTTATTTTCCTATCCCGACAAGCGATTTTCACCCCCGCCTGCCGTTGTTCCCTCTTACTTTCCGTAAATCAGGGAAACCAAATAAATAAACGGAGAATTCCAGTAAATCGTAATCTCATTGGTGGAATAACTCTCTTTGTGATCCACATAACGCTTATAGAGCGGTGCATCCTTTAACTTTGTCTTTGCAATGGAATCCTCCAACTTCGTATTGACACCACCGACCAACATACCCGGCATTGCCCGCTTTACCGCGATGGACGGTCTATGGTGAGGATTCTGCGGAGATACGGTGCCGTATCCGGTAACAAAACATATATCCAACGAATTACATCCCAACAAATAATGCAGATTTGCTTCTGCCGCATCGAAATACTTCTCTTCCCCGGTCAATGCATACGCAAGTCCCAGAACCGCTCCGTAGTTGGATACGGTCATATTACTTCCCCAGTTAAAGGAGGTATTCGCAGTCCCGTATACATTGCTTGCGGAGGTTTTCGCAAAACGGTCTGCCTGATCCATAATCGCCTTATAGGCTTTGGAATAAACCGAAGATTCTTTATCCACACCTTCCATGGTCAGGATTGCTATGTTTCCGTAATCCCCCACCGTAGTCCAATCCATACCGTTCTTTGTAGACATTTCCTTAAGCGCGGTCATATATTTGGCATCCTTTGTGGCACGATACATCTGTGCCGCCGCCCAATACCGTTCATCCTTATCACTGCCGTCTTCATAGGAACCGGTGGAAATCGCCGCAGGATTTTCAAAAATCAAATTCGGATTTGCTTCCAAAAATGCCCATGCCTTCTCTGCTGCCGCAAGACAACCTTCCGCAAAGGTCGGATCGATTTCGTAATAGAACTCATATGCCATTGCCATTGTTGCACAAAAATCTGCCGTAGCGGTGGTAGACACCGGCGTTACATAAAGCGGAGCCGTCTCTTTTTCCGGCATTACAAATCCCGGGAAATTATAGCAGGATACCTTGTGGTATACCCCACCGTTTTCCGCCTGCATTTTCAGCATCCATTCCAATTCATATCGTACTTCGTCCAACAAATCCGGAATACCGTTTCCGCTTTCCGGAATTCCAAGGTCATCACTGTATGCCCCTTCCCCGGCCGTCTCGTAGGCATATAACAAATCCGCAACGGACTTTGCCGCCGGAACAACATACCTTCCGTAGTCACCGGCATCATGCCATCCGCCGCTGACATCAATGGTCTCCTCTGTGCCGTAAATCTTTGCAATACCGGTATGACAAGCCCCGTGACCGAACACATCATCCACCACTTCGCAACCGCAACGCTGTAAATAGAACATCCGAACCATATCATCCAACAGTTCGTCATATAACGAAACTTCGATTTCAAACACATGGGACTTTACTTCACCGCAGGCAACATAATAACTTCCCGCATCCTTCACCTCGGAAAAATCACCGAAACTGTTTATCTCATTTGCGGATTTGGTATACTTTTCTCCGTATATTTCACCGGTATATACCACTTCCTCCGTCTCTGCATTTACAACAGAAAACTCTTGTGCACCTACAAGGTCGCAGAATACTGCCTTTTTCACACTCCCCGGCTGATACCCTACCTGATCGATGCGGATTGCCGGTTCATATGTCTCCTCGCTTTTTGCGTAGTCGGTATTTTCCACAACAGACACCGCTACGTTATCCAAATAAATGGTATGCTCCGGAACAGCCTCTCCCTGGGTACCGCAGTTCAGCACAAACTTAACATTATCATCGGTCATGCTGTCCATCGTAAAAGTATAATCAAGCACCTGGGTCTGCGGGGTAAGTTCAAGCTTCTTCCAGGAATAGCACTGATAGCTTCCGCCGTTTTGTTGAAGCATCACTTCGATACTTCGTTTTTCCGTACAGGAAATTTCATATCTGACACGATACTCCCTCTCTTTTTCAAGCTTCATGATGTCTTCGGAATAAATCTGTACGGCATAATTTAACGTACCGAGAGACGTAATGTTTAACGCCAGTTTCCCATCTTCTGCCGTTACGGTTCCTTCCCCACCGCTTTCGGAATAAAATCCCCAGCGTTCCGTAGATTCGTCAAAGGTTGCGTTCTTAACAAAATTTTTCTTCGAATCCGGAAGGGGGTCCGGCGTCGGCGTCGCTGTCGGCGCCGGCTTCGGTGTCGCTGTCGGTTTCGGCGTCGGCGTTGTTTTCGGAGCTTCCGTCGGTGCCGGTTCCTCGGTTACCGTGGGAGCATCGGTTACAACAGGAGCCTGTGTCGGCGCATCGGTTCCGTCTTCCTGTTTATTACACGCCGGAAACAACAGCACCAATGCCGTCAATGCAACGATTGCCACACCGCTTTGTAAAAACAAGCTTTGTTTTGTATGCTTCGTCTTCTTCATAACATACCTCTCCTTTTGTAAAAATATCTCCATCCTTCGGACGATGTTTTCGCGTCTTTTCTCTATATTATATCAAATATTTCACCTTAAAACAACTCCGTAGACAAATATCTGTCCCCACTGTCCGGTAATACAGCAACAATGGTTTTTCCTTCATACTCCGGTCTCCTGCCGATTGCCACCGCCGCTGCCAATGCCGCGCCGGAGGAAATTCCTACAAGCAAACCTTCCTTTTGTATCATCGTTTTTGCATAAGCAAACGCATCTTCATCCGCCACCGCAACCACTTCATTATAAATCTTTGTATCCAGTACCTCCGGCACAAAGTTAGCTCCGATGCCCTGAATCTTGTGAGCCCCTGCCCGTCCCTCAGACAAAAGCGGAGAAGAAAGGGGTTCTACCGCTACCACATAAAGCTCCGGAATGCGTTCTTTCAAATACTTTGCCGTTCCGGTTAGCGTACCGCCCGTACCGGCAGTTGCCACATACACATCCACAGTTCCTTCCGTGTCCCTATAAATTTCCGGACCGGTGGTCTTATAGTGTGCCGCCGGATTGGCCGGATTTATAAACTGACCCGCAAGGAAACTTCCCGGAATCTCTTTTGCCAGTTCTTCTGCCTTTTTTACTGCTCCCTGCATTCCTTCCGCTCCCGGAGTAAGAACAATCTCCGCGCCGTAAGCCGCCAGCAATTTTCTGCGCTCCACGCTCATGGTTTCCGGCATGGTAAGGATGACATGATACCCGCGAAGGGCCGCCATAAACGCCAGACCGATTCCGGTATTTCCCGAAGTCGGCTCCACTATGGTAGCCCCCGGCATAAGTTTCCCCGTGCGCTCCGCTTCTTCTATCATTTCCTTCGCCACACGGTCTTTCACACTGCCTGCGGGATTCAGATATTCCGCTTTTACCAGTAACCGTGCCTTTACATCATATGCTTTTGCAAAACGTGTCACCTCCACCAAAGGGGTATTTCCCACCAACTCACTTGCATCTTTTACTAACATCGTTGTTCTCCTTTCCCATTCCTGTCCTATTTCCTCTTTATTTTATGCCCCTCCGGACACTTCTTCAACCGACAAACATCTCACTATCCCTACGCTACCGGGAATGCTTCTCCGTTTGTGAAAGCATAAATCATCCGCTCCTTTACACGCTTTCCGGTCACCTGACAAAGGGCCTGCTCATAATACATAAGCTGTGTCCGGTAACGTTTTGTCAGCACCTCTTTTACATCCTCCTGCACGAAATCCGTCTTATAATCCACCAACACCAATTTACCGTCTTCCTCAAAATAGGCATCGATAATTCCTTGTACCATTACAAGTTCATCGGTGTCTGCCCCTTCCTCTTTGTATACCTGTGAATACGGGATTCCGATGACAAACGGATGCTCTTTCTTAAGCGTCCCGCATCGCGCCGCCGCTTGCATTCTGCCTCCTAATTCACTTCGGAAAAACTGCAGTAATTTTCCCGGTGCAACCAACCGAAGGGCATCCTTCCGAATCCGTCCCTTCCTTATCAAAGCCTCCATCTCGGAGCGCACATCTTCTTCCGTATGATATTCCTTGCAGAAATCCAGGCATTCCATAATGCGGTGATACAAAGTTCCCCGTTCACTGCCGGACACACCTTCTTCTTTCACTCCCTGCATAAACTTCGGAATCGTTTTCTCCGGCAAAACCTCCGGGAACAATTCCTCCTGTTCTTCATCGGCATAGGCTGCTTTTTTCAGCTCGGATACCGACAGCTTTGTTTTTCCTTTGCATAACGGGTACGGATATTGATAAGATTCCCGTGCCGCAAGCTCTCCGGCAAGTCCTTCATCATATATCGTATCGCTTCCCGATGCCAACAGCCGGTAATACCGTGCCTCCCGCTCCGCATATTCCGCTTCTTTTTTTATTACCGCTTCTTCGGTCTGTGCTTCGGTTTGTTCCTTCTGCACATACTTCATACTTCCTTTTTCAAGACAATCGGTCAAAGGAAGCTTTAAAAAGTCAAGATATGAATTTGCCCCCAAAAGCTCCGAATAGCTTGCAACACCTGCCCCTACGGTATTCTTTCCCAAATCCGCAAAAAAATCAGCCTCCGATTTTACCGTAGCGGATAAAATCAGCTTCTCTTTCGCACGAGTCAGTGCTACATATAAAATACGCAATTCCTCCGAAAGCATTTCATAGTTAAGCTGTCCCGCTATGACTTTTTTATATAAGGTCGGTGCTTTTACCCGCAATACCTCATCCCGAAAATCCATTGCTACCCCGTATTCCGGATGCATTACCAGCCCGGCATGCACATCCATGCGGTTAAACTGTTTGGAAAGTCCGGCCACAATGACCACCGGCGCTTCCAGTCCCTTACTCTTATGAATACTCATAAGGCGCACCGCGTTTTCGCCCGATACAATCTGGGCCTCCCCCATATCCGTATCATACTTTATCAGCCGCTCGATATAGCGTACAAAATCAAAAATGCCGGAATAACTGCTTTCCTCAAACTTCTTTGCTTTTTCCGTTAACATGGAGAGATTCTCATAACGTCGTTCTCCTCCCGGTTTTACCCGAACAAAAGACGGATAAGAAGTCAGCTCGTATAACCGCTCCAACACTTCCGGAACCCCGGCATACACGGAAAGTGCCTGTAATTCCTTTAAGGCAGCGATAAACCCAAGAAGCTTTCCCCGTGTCTTCGCAATTTCTGACCCATTCGTTGCTTCTTCCGGCACAACTTCCGCATTTTCCAAAAAGATTCCGATTGCTTCATAAAAAGAGCTTCGGTATTCCTTCTCCTCCTGCTTTGCCGCAATGCGAACCAGTGCCAGTTCTTCTTCGGTCATTCCCACCATTTCGGACCGTAACACGGAAACAAGCGGAATATCCTGCAACGGATTATCGATTACACGAAGGGCATTTAACACCACTGCCACTTCCTGTGCGGAAAAGTAGCCGCTCTGCTTTTCCACCACCGCCGGAATCCCGAGCTCCGTAAACACCTCCGTAAAAGGTTCCGCATATCCGCTTAGCGCACGGAACAATACCGTAATGTCTTTATATTCCACCGGATGAAACTTCGGCCTCTTCTCTCCGTCCTCCCCGGTTTCTTCCCCGTCATACACCGGCAATTTACTGTCGATGAGACTCTGAATCCGTGCTCCTACCGCCATGGCCTCTTTGGCTATACGATCGGCACCTTCCTCATCTTCTCCCTCCGCAGAAAGTTCCGTCAACAACAGTTCCGCCGTATAGGCTTCCCCCTGCCCGGAAGTTTCTTCATCCCAAGGATAAGTTGCCCCCAAATACAGCTTTGCCGCGTCGTCATATTCGATTCCTCCGAAGCGTTTTTGCATCAGGCAGGCAAACACATCGTTAACCGCCTCCACCACAGTCCTTCTGCTTCGGAAGTTCTTTCCGAGGACGATTTTACAATACGCCTCCCCCTCTTTGTAGTCCCCGTATCTTTCGTATTTCTCCATAAACAGTTCCGGCTTTGCCATACGGAATTTATATATGCTCTGCTTTACGTCTCCCACCATAAAGCGGTTCGGGCGACCGTCTTCTTCTCCCGAAATACTCCACAGCAGCAGATCCTGAATCTCATTACTGTCCTGGCACTCGTCAATCATAATCTCATCATAACGGCTACGAAGAAGTCTTGCGGTTTCCGTCGGACAAAATCCGTCCTCCGTCTCCTCTACCAAAAGACGCACCGTCAGATGCTCCAAATCGTTAAAATCTACCAGACCACGCTCAGACTTTTTCTTCCCATAACGTTCTCCGTATTCTCCGCACAGATCAACCAATACCTGTAACAGCGGAGCCATGGCAGCCATATCCTCCGCCATCTGCTCCGGTGTCGCAAAGAAATAATCCTTTTTCAACTTTCCGAGAATCTCCTTATAAGTTCCCCGAAGTGCCTTTACCTGCTCCTTTTTTTCCTCTGTGGTGTCACACTTTTTTCCGGAAAGTCTCGAAAAGGAAAGGGAATCAAACCCATCCCAAAGCTCGCTGTACGTACTCTTTGACAAAAGCGTCGCAAGCAACTCCCCGTCCGAATCCAGTGCCTCCAGATACACAGACGGCCCTTCCTTCCCTTCACAAATCTCCACTGCTTTTTTTCGAATCTCTTCGCAATCTGTGAGCAGTGTTTTTACCCGCTCCGTCAAAAGGCTGATACACGGACTGTCCTCTGAAAGAGTTTTTGCGATTTTCTGTTCCGCCAGTATCTTTTCCGCATTCTGCAACCAGCTTTCCGGAAAAGGTGCGCTTTGGGCAAATTTATAAAGATTTTCTATATGCTTTACCAGACCGTCATCGGTTTTTCCACTGCCGATACACTCCGTCAGACGGAGAAACAACTCCTCCCCCTTCTCATACCGGTCCTCCAAAAGTTCCTCCATTACATCCGCGCGAAGTAAGGTCAATTCCGCCTCTTCCGCAATCCGGAAGCCCGGGTCCAAATCCAGTTCGTAGAAAAATTCCCGCACCAGACCGAGACAGAAGCTGTGAATTGTAGTAATGGATGCATTGCGCAACAACAGCACCTGCTTTTGCAGGTGTGCATTCCCGGCATATGCTTCCGTGGCAAGACATTCGTTCAGTCGCAATCCGATACGTTCCCGCATCTCTGCCGCCGCTGCATTGGTGTAAGTCACCACCAACAGGCGATTGATCTCCTGAGGAGTGTCCTGATCCGTCAATTTCTCAATAATCCGCTGCACCAAAACCGCGGTTTTACCGGAACCTGCCGCAGCAGACACAAGCGTCGTACAGTTCTTTGCCTCAATGACCTGCCGTTGTTCCGGTGTAAATCGAAGCTTACTCATGACACTCCTTTCCGAACGCTTCCCATAGTTCTTCTTTTGTTCTTTCTCTCAGTTCCCGATAAGAAAACTCGAAAAGCCTGTTATCAAAACCGCAAACGTTCTTGAAATTACAATATTCGCACGGGGTTCCTTTTTTATAGCGGTACGGATTTGCCTTTGTTTCTCCCGACAAAATTTCCTCCGCTTCCCGCTCCAGCTTCCGATACACAAACTCCGTCAAGGTTTCAAAGCCTTCTTCATGTATTCCCTTGGAGTTTGCCTTTAACTGCCCCTCTTTATCCGTCTCCGCAAAAATCAACTTAGAGCTTTCGGAAGGCTTAAGACCTCCGTTTTCCGCCTTTAAAGACACATCCAATGCCGTAACGGCCCCAACGGAATTATTGAAAATACCATCCGGTCGGAATTCTTTTTTCACCGCATCTTCAGAATACTTTTCCCGCTCCAAAAACGGATCCGCCACATGAAAATAAAACATTCCCGCCGGTACCGGAGTTACATAATCTTCTGCCGCCGTCTGCCTGAGTGCTGCCGCCAGATAAACTTCCAACTGCACCTGTAACCCGTAATATAATTCCGTCAAATCAAACTTTTTACTGCCGGACTTGTAATCCACCACTCTCAGATACCATTTATCATTACTGTAGCATACATCGTACCGGTCGATTTTTCCGTGAAGGGAAAGATACTTTGCGGTATGCTCAAACACAGCCTCACAGTGCTTCGGTTCAAACAAACTTCCTTTAATCTGCTCCTGTAGCATTTCCACCGTCTTTTTCAGTACCCTTGCAGCCTTGGTTACCAGATAACCGTTCCTCTTTGTACCGGAAAACACGCCGTTTTCAAAGGTGGTCACCGCTTCCGCCAGACTTTCCTCACAAAGGGTATCCCGCTCCGTTTCCGTTAAGGTATGCCAGGAAAGTTCCCGCTCCCGCACCTTCTGAGTAAATAATTCCAGTGCCATATGATATAAATTGCCAAGCTCCGGTGCCGCCACACGGTACTCCGCCCGTTCTTCCAAAGAAAGACCGTACTGCAAAAAATGTGCAAAGGCACAGGCCGCGTACTTTTCCAACCGGGTCACACTGCCATACAACACCGCACCGTACAACCTTTTTGCCACCGCCCCTTGTATGGAACCGGTAGGATTTCCGAAAAATGCCGTCCGTAAAAGTCTCTTTGTTTCCGCTTCTTCTTTTAACATAAACCGGCGATAAAGTTCCCAAAAGGCCGTATCCTCTACCGTTCCTTCTTCCGCATAGCGACGCAATCCGGAAAGCAAATATGTCTTTCCCGTATCGTTTTGCAATAGGGATACATAGGAAGTCTTCTCCTCTTCCTGCACGGAAAAATCGGTAAACAATTCCCCGATTCTCCTCACGAAATAAGACGGTTGTAACGCCGAGCCCTCTGATGATAACCGGCTGTAAGTCATAATCAGCCGTTTTGCCGGCTTTGTCAGCATGGCATACAGATAAAACTGCTCTGTGTATACCGCTTCTTTTCTCGTGGGAGCCAGCTCCACATCCTTTTCCTTAAAGAACTCCCGCTCCGTCTCGGAAATCAGACCTCCTGTACTTCCCGGTGCCGGAGTCACACCTTCGTTGACTCCTACCACATATAAGACATCGATATCCGTCAGACGGGTTCTGGTCATGTCACCGATGACCACACAGTCCGTACCGGTAGGCACAAAGCCCACTTTGCATTCTCTGAGTGCCGTCTCCGTCAATTCCGTATATTCCTTTAAAGATACCTCTTCTGTATCCAATAACTCCATAAACCGATCCAGAATCTCTAAAACATTCCGGTACACCTGGCGGTACTCCGCCGCCCGTATCAAGTCACCCCGTTCCGAAAACGTCCCTTCCATCTCCCGAAGTTTTTCTTCCACTCCGTGTGTTTCCAAAAACGCGTACAGTGCCCGGGTACGTTCTCCCGCCGTCTTTCCGTCGGCAAGTTTCCCCCCGATTTCGGAAAGCTCCTTATAAATCCGCTCACGCAAGGTATTTAAGTATTCCAAATCCACTTTCTGTCTTGTGCGATAACGGTACTTCCACTCAGCTTTCCACATCCGCTCCCCCCGGATTCCGCAGGCAAGACAATAGTTCTCTAACACCGACACTTCTTCCGGTGTATAATCCGTCAAACCGCACTTCAAATAGCGGAACACAGAATCATAAGAAAAACCGCTGAGCGTATTCTGCAATACCGCCCGAATCAGAGCAATACAGGGATTGTGAAACATCTTCCGCTTACTGTCCAAAAACACCGGAACTCCCGCCTTCCCGCACTCTGCTTGTAACAGTTTGCCGTATCCTTCGATGTCACCGGTCACCACCGCAATTTTTCCGTATCGCAGCCCCTCCGTGCGTACTCTGCGGGCAATGTCCGCTGCCACAAAAGAGGCCTCCGCTTTCCGGTTCATTTTGGCGTAAAGCAAAACACTGTCGTCTTTTACTTGTTTTGCCGGTAACGGATAACGGAACAACCCGTTCTCCAATGCTCCAAGGGTCTTATTGTACGCAAATCTTGGCAGAGTTCCGTCCTTGCATAACACTTCCGTTTCCACCGGACAGCCTGCTTCTTCCGCCAGACGTGTCACCACCGCCCTCGTCCGGAGCGTCAGGTAAAACAATCCGTGCTCCGCCTCCGGTGCCTGTAATGCCGCTGCATCTGCGGTCAGGGTCATATAACAATGTCGCCCGTGTTGCAACAATTTTTTCAGTAACCCGTACTGTGACGGCGTAAATCCCGTAAATCCGTCCAAAAACACGTCACAATCTTTCATCAGTGCCGATTCTCCGATGACCTCCGCCAGCACATCCGAAACCGTTTCCGTGGCCAGATACTTTCCTTCGATGCTCTCGGTAAAGCCCTGATAAATTACCGCAATATCCGAAAGCTTCTTATATAAAACCGGTTCCTCTTTTGCAAGCAGACGCATCTGCTCCAAAGATTCCGGTGTAATCCCGTATTGATAAAATTCCGAGATTAAGGACTTCATCTCGTCAATAAATCCCGCTTTTTTTGCGTTTGCGGCAAACACGCGCAGTTCTCCCGCCAAACGCCCCACCACACGCTTTATCAATAAACTTTTCCCCACATCACTTAACAATTCTCCCGGTGCAATCCCCAGTTCTTCAAACACACGATAAGAAAGGCGCAGGAAACTAAGCACCTCAATGTTTGACATGCTTTTCGTTTCGCTGCGCGTAATCAAATCCTTCATGGTTTGCAAAGAAAACTGCTCCGGCACAATTACCAGCACTGTCCGCTCAGGATGTTCCTTTGCCGTTTGCAACACTTTTTCATAGAGCCGTTCCGTCTTACCGGAACCGGAGGCTCCCAAAATAAATGTAAGTGACATGCGAATAAATACCCCTTTGCCTGAATATCTTGTAACAATAACGTACCCTTAAGAAACCTATAGGAGGCTTCTATGGCCAAAACACGAATTATCGTTTTAAAACTGAAAAAACTCCTTCGCATCGCCATTCCCGCTACACTGGTTTTGGTATTCCTCGTTCTGATGTTTGTTTTGTTCTTTTCTCCGAAAGACAAGGATTCCGACAACGATGAAATCATCACCCCTACCGTAGCAACCTTTCGTGCAGGCGTTTACAACTCCGTCATGGAGCTAAATGACTCTTTCCTCAATCTGGAAGTCATTGTGGATACCGACCATATCAATTCCGTCCGTCTTGTTAATCTCGACGAAGCTACCGCTGCTATGTATCCTCTGATGGAGCCGGCGGCTGCGGATATCAGCGCACAACTGGCTGCAGGAACTCCGCTGGAGGAAGTAACCCTTTCCGAGAGCAGTAAATATACACAAACATTATTGTTGGAAGGAATCCGAAGTACACTGGAGAAGGCTGTGGTAAGTGAGGAATAGGTACATATTCGTGCAAGCCGTGCTTCGCACCTACCCGAAAAAGAAAGCCGCGCAGAAAACTGCGCGGCATTTTCTCATTCGTATTTTACAATACTCTTATGTATATCTCCATGCTCTTTCGTACGCTTCCGTGCTCTTTTGTACTTCGTCGTAGTCTTCGCTTTGGTACTTCATCATCATTTTCTTTTGTAACTATCCCGGAATGCCGTTTCCTGTATTTTGACTCCTAGCTAAGCTAGGTGGGTAACCGCACACAGGCTTTTGCAGTCCACTCATACGGAGGCATTGCAGCTACCTGTAAATATAGGAATCCCGTTTAAAGTAATGTAGGTTCAAAATAACAGGAAGTGTCGTACATCCTAGGATAGTTGACTTCCTATGTAAGTTCGAAAAAGGGGCGTACCGCTCTTCGTTCTTTTGTACACTCTCATTATATCAAATTTCCATCCGAATTACAAGTAAAAAGTATCTTATTTTGGCACCTATATTTGGTTTTTTTTGTGCGGATTGCCATTTTCGCGTTTTTTTTATTTTCCCTCTTTTCTTTTTTTGTATTCTGTTATACAATAAAGGGAAAAAGGAATTTAGAACTTAACAAACAGGAGGGCACATCCATGCCAAAGCGAACAGATATCAACAAAGTCCTCATCATCGGTTCCGGTCCGATTATTATCGGACAGGCTTGTGAATTCGACTATTCCGGAACACAGGCTTGTAAGGCGCTGAAGAAACTCGGTTACGAGATCGTACTGGTAAACTCCAACCCGGCTACCATCATGACCGACCCGGAGACCGCAGACGTTACTTACATCGAGCCGTTAAACGTAGAACGTCTCGAGCAGATTATTGCAAAAGAACGTCCGGATGCGTTATTACCGAATCTCGGTGGACAGTCCGGCTTAAACCTTTGTGCAGAGTTGGCAAACGCAGGCATTCTGGACAAATATAACGTTCAGGTTATCGGGGTTCAGGTAGATGCCATTGAGCGCGGGGAAGACCGTATCGAGTTTAAGAAGTCCATGGATGCTTTAGGCATCGAAATGGCACGCAGTGAAGTTGCTTATAGTGTAGAAGAGGCACTTAACATTGCAGATGAGTTAGGATATCCGGTTGTTCTCCGTCCGGCATATACCATGGGCGGTGCAGGCGGTGGCCTCGTTTATAATAAGGAAGAGTTAAAGACCGTATGTGCAAGAGGCTTACAGGCAAGCTTAGTAGGACAGGTTC
>JAFVSN010000027.1 GCA_017503735.1 Lachnospiraceae bacterium | reverse complement strand
GGAAGCGTTTCGTTCCGGGAAAACCATAGACCGTTTGTTGGTATTGGACGGCAACAAAGAAGGAGCTATGCTTACGGTGTTAAAAGAGGCAAAGAAGCATAATACCGTGGTTTCCTTTGTGAAGAAGGAGCGTCTGGATCAGATTTCTACCACCGGAAAGCATCAGGGGGTTATCGCATATGCGGCAGCCTATGAGTATGCGGAGGTAGAGGATATTCTTGCTATTGCAAGGGAAAAAGGGGAGGCGCCGTTCCTTGTGTTGTTGGACGGTATTGAAGACCCTCATAATTTGGGAGCGATTATCCGTACCGCGAACCTTGCGGGAGCCCACGGTGTGATTATTCCGAAGCGTCGCGCGGTGGGACTTACCGCCACGGTGGCGAAGACCAGTGCGGGTGCCTTAAATTATACGCCGGTGGCGAAGGTGACGAATCTGGTACAGACCATGGAGGATTTAAAAAAGGAAGGACTTTGGTTCGTTTGTGCGGATATGGACGGAGAGGTAATGTACCGTCAGAATCTGACCGGGCCGATTGGTCTCGTGATCGGAAATGAGGGCGAGGGCGTCAGCCGTCTTGTAAAAGAAAAGTGTGACTTTGTTACAAGTATCCCGATGGCAGGTGATATTGATTCTCTCAATGCGTCGGTGGCAGCGGGCGTGCTGATGTATGAAATCGTGCGCCAAAGACTGGGAAAGTAAACGGATAGAAATTCCTAACATACTAGCTATGTGAGACAGGTACGGAACCGTTGGAAGTGTAAAAGAAAGAAGGCACGGTATGACAGAACAGGCATCGGAACAACTGAATACTCCGGGACGGGAAGAAGAACGGGAGCTTCTTATGCGGTGTCAGAAAGGGGATAACGATGCCACGGAGGAGATGTTAAATCGTTACAAGAATATGGTGCGGAGCAAAGCCACCGCACTGTATCTGGTGGGGGCGGACAAGGAAGATTTGATTCAGGAAGGAATGATCGGATTGTTTAAGGCAATCCGGGAATATGATCCGGAACGAAACGATTCCTTTGCGGCCTTTGCGGGACTTTGCATTACAAGGCAGATGTATACTGCCATTAAGGCTTCCAACACCAAGAAAAACCAGCCGTTAAACAATTATGTTTCTTTTGACTTATATGCTTTTGCGGAGGATTCGGAGCCGGTAGGAGGGAGTAACAATTCCTATGAAGGAATCGGCTATTGGCAAAAGGACCCGGAGGAGTCGGTCATTGACAGAGAGAACGCCCTTCGTATCGAAGAAGAAGTGTTTTCCTCTTTGAGTAAAATGGAACGGCAGGTTCTTTCTTATTATGCCTCCGGAATGCCTTATCAGGAGATTGCGAAGGTCATGGAAAAGGAGCCGAAATCCATTGATAATGCGCTTCAGAGGATTCGTAAGAAGCTGAAAACGGTGCTTGCGATAAAGGCGTAAATGTGGTAGAATAAACCTAAGATTTCGATGCGTTTTAAGGGTGAATCGTTTCACCCTTTTTTGCGATGTTCGGGAGTGTGAATGGAAGAAGTTTTATGCGGGATGATAGGGATAGAGTTATGCTGAAACGAGAATTACGGAGGAATGGATGAATGATTCATATAGTGTTATTGGAGCCGGAGATTCCGGCAAATACGGGAAATATCGGACGGACTTGTGTGGCCACGGGAAGCCGGTTACATTTAATCGAACCGCTGGGGTTTGATATTTCGGAAAAGGCGGTACGTCGCGCCGGTATGGATTACTGGAAAGATATTGATTTGCGCGTATATAAAAATTACGAAGAGTTCCTTGCTAAGAATCCGGGTGCCCGGCCGTATATGGCAACCACCAAGGGGCAGAGTCTGTATTCCGATGTGACTTATGAGGACGAAGCCTATATTATGTTCGGAAAGGAAAGTGCCGGGATTCCGGAAGAGATTTTGATGACGGATAAGGAGCGGTGCATTCGGATTCCGATGTTATCGGAAATACGTTCCTTGAACCTTTCCAATTCGGTGGCGATTGTGACTTACGAAGCTTTGCGTCAGAAGGGTTTTTCCCATATGCAGATGCAGGGAGAACTTCATCGTCACAGTTGGAGTGAGGTAGATTCGTAGGTGGCCTGCAACTATGTGCAGGAGAGTTTGCAGTGCAGAGATTGTGTTTAGAAAAGTAAGAGGATTTTGATATGGTGAGTGTAAATGAAAAAGCATTGCGTACCTTAGAGTACGGGAAAATAATCGAGCGGTTACAGCATTATGCCGGTTCGGAACCGGGTCGTCGTCTTTGTGCGGAATTAAAGCCGCAGACAGAATTGTCTAAGATTGAAGAGTTACAAAAAGAGACGACCGATGCCTTAAAACGGGTATTTCAAAAGGGCAGTCTTTCCTTTAACGGTTTGCCGGATATTGCGGGCACCCTAAAACTTTTGGAAGTGGGTTCTTCTCTTTTGGCGGGAGAACTGTTAAAAATCAGTTCGGTACTGACTGCTACCCAGCGGGTGAAACAATACGGAACCACCGGGCAGGAAGAAGTGGTGGATTGTTTGACGGAGCGTTTTACGCTTTTGGAACCGCTGATTACGTTAAACAACGAAATTCAGCGTTGTATTATTTCCGAAGAGGAGATTGCGGACGATGCAAGTGCGGGATTGAAACAGGTGCGTCGTCAAATGCGTATTACCAATGATAAAATCAGGGAGCAACTGGCGTCCATCGTAAACTCCCAGGAGAATCAGCAGATGTTTCAGGATGCCTTAGTAACGATGCGAAACGGCAGATATTGTTTGCCGGTAAAGCAGGAGTATCAAGGAAAGTTTTCCGGTATGATTCATGATCGTTCCGCAAAGGGTTCCACCGTATTTATGGAGCCGATGGCTGTGGTAAAGTTAAATAATGAGCTGGCAGAATTGGCGGAAAAGGAAAAAACGGAGATTGAAAAGATTCTGGCGGAATTGTCTGCTTTTGCTGCGGAACATGTAGAGAATCTTGCCTATAACATGAAGACGTTGACCGAGCTTGATTTTATTTTTGCAAGAGCGATTTTGTCAAAGAGTATGAAGGGAACGGAGCCAAAGTTTAACGAGCGGGGCTATATTAATATAAAAAAAGGGCGTCATCCGCTTATTGATCCGCATAAGGTGGTGCCGATTGATATTTATCTGGGAGGAGACTTTTCTCTTCTCGTGATTACCGGTCCCAATACCGGCGGTAAAACCGTATCCTTAAAGACCGTAGGTCTGTTTACCCTGATGGGACAGGCGGGGTTGCACATTCCGGCCTTTGACGGTTCGGAGCTGGCGGTATTCAAAGATGTGTTTGCGGATATCGGAGACGAGCAGAGTATTGAGCAGAGCTTAAGTACCTTCTCTTCCCATATGACCAATACGGTATCTATTCTGGAAAAAGCAGACGAACATTCGCTGGTATTGTTCGATGAGTTGGGAGCGGGAACGGACCCGACAGAAGGTGCGGCGCTTGCGATGTCTATTTTGACGCATTTACATCGGAAGGGTATCCGTACCATGGCAACCACCCACTACAGTGAATTAAAAATATTTGCTTTGTCTACGGAAGGTGTATCCAATGCCTGCTGTGAGTTTTCCGTAGAGACCCTGCGTCCGACGTACCGTCTCTTAATCGGGATACCGGGAAAGAGTAATGCCTTTGCAATTTCCAAAAAGCTTGGTCTTTCCGAGGAGATTATCGAAGAGGCAAGAGGCTTTATCGGCGTAAAAGACCAGAGCTTTGAGGATGTGATTGCGGATTTGGAGAAGAAGCGTCTTGCGACGGAACGAGATGTGGAGGAAGCTGCAAAGCGTCTTTCTGAGGCAGAGGCTTTAAAGAAGAAGTTCCAGGAAAAGAGTGATCGTCTGGATGCGGCAAAAGAACGTGTTCTTCGTGAAGCAAACGAGAAGGCAAAAGATATTTTGCAGGAAGCAAAAGACTACGCGGACAGTACCATAAAGAAGTTCAACAAATGGGAAAAATCCGGTGCGGGTCGTGATATGGAGAATGAGCGGAATGCATTGAGAGAAAAGCTGGGGGAAAAAGAGAATTCCCTTGCTATAAAGAGAAAGAAGCAAAAGAATCAGAAGACTGTGACTGCGGAGGAGATAAAAGTAGGTGATACCGTACAGGTATTAAGCCTGAATCTTATCGGTACGGTGGCGACTCTGCCGAATGCCAAGGGCGAACTTTATGTGCAAATCGGAGCACTTCGTACCCAGGCAAACATAAAGGATATTGCGCCGACGGAAGCAGTGCAGGAACCGGAGAAAAAGACCCGCACGGAAGCCGGAAAGATTAAGATGAATAAGAGTATGAGCATCAGCCCGGAGTGTAATTTGATCGGAAAACGGGTGGATGAAGCACTTCCGGTTTTAGAGAAGTATTTGGATGATGCTTATCTGGCGCATCTTCCGCAAGTAACGATTATTCACGGAAGAGGCACCGGAGCACTGCGGGATGCGGTGCATCAGTATTTGAAACGGTTGCGTTATGTGAAGAGTTATCGTGTGGGTGGCTTCGGAGAAGGCGACCACGGAGTTACTATAGTAGAGTTTTAAAGGAGACGGGGATATGGCGGTTAAACAAAAAATTATGATTGTGGATGATGATGCAAGTATTGCGGAATTGATTTCCTTGTATTTGCGAAAGGAATGTTTCGATACGTTGAGTGTGGAAGACGGAGAAGAAGCGTTGCGGCAATTTGTGGAGTATGAACCGAATCTGGTTTTGTTGGATTTGATGCTTCCGGGAATGGACGGTTACGAAGTGTGCCGGGAACTGCGTAAAACTTCCAAGGTGCCGATTATTATGCTTTCCGCAAAGGGAGAAATCTTTGATAAGGTACTTGGTTTGGAACTGGGTGCGGATGACTATATGATTAAGCCTTTTGATTCCAAAGAGTTGGTGGCGCGGGTAAAGGCGGTGTTACGCCGCTTTACGCCGGAAGCAGGAAAACCGGAGGAGTTCCCGAACGAAAAGCAGGGCGACTGTGTGATTTATCAGGATTTGTTAATCAATCAGACCAATTATGCGGTAACTTACCTTGGTAAGCAGGTGGAGATGCCTCCGAAGGAGTTGGAACTGTTATATTTTCTGGCTTCCCATCCGAATCAGGTATTTACAAGAGAACAGCTTCTTGACCATATCTGGGGCTACGAATATATCGGTGATACCAGAACGGTGGATGTGCATGTAAAACGGGTTCGTGAGAAAATCAAGGATCGTGCGAATTGGAGTATCGCAACCGTTTGGGGGATCGGATATAAATTTGAGGTAAAGAAAGTATGAAGGGAAGCTTAACGAGAAAGCTTATTGTATTTTATCTGCTGATTGCCGGGATATTGTTTTTGGTTGTCAATACGGTGCTTGCCGGAGTGGCGGAGAGAACAATTTTAAAAGAGCGTGAAAAGATTATGTATACCCAGATCGGAATGATAACGGACGGATACATACAACGGTACTACGATAACGGGGTAACGATTTCGACGCTTATGGAAAATCTGGAACCGGTGGCGGAACTTATGGATGTACGGATTTTAATTACTGCGTCAAAAGGAAAGGTAGTAGGAGATACGGCTCCCATAAGTGATAACGTCATTCAACTGGATGAGGTTGCTCCGGGTTTTTTGGAAGAAACATTCCATCGGGATTTTTATAATCAGGCGGTGACCGATGAACGGGTTTTGGCAGTTGTGGTTCCTTTGATTTCCCAGTATATGGTGAAGGGATATGTCTGTATGATGATGCCGATGACTTCTGTCAATCGGGAAGTCAGTGAAGCGGTTTATGAAATGAACTGGTATTATCTGGCAACGATGGTGATTTTGTTGCTTGTATTTATCGGAATCTATCTGTTTTTTGTAATTCCGTTAAAACGGACCATTGTGGCAGCGAAAGCATATTCCATGGGGAATTTTGAAACAAAACCCAACCTTCGTTCCGGAGGAGAGTTTCGTGCCCTTGCGGATGTAATCGGATATATGGGAGATACCATGTATCGTTTCAATGAGTATCAGCGGGAAATTATTTCCAATGTTTCCCATGATTTCCGTTCTCCGTTGACTTCCATTAAAGGTTATGTGGAAGCAATTAAGGATGGTACGATTCCGCCGGAGCAACAAGAACGCTATTTGGATGTAGTGTTGTTTGAGGTAGAACGCTTGACAAAACTGACATCCAATCTGTTAACGTTAAATACCATGGACCGGCAGGGCTTGATTTTACAGCCGTCGGAATTTGATGTGAATGAAATGATTAAAAACCTTGCCAGAACCTTTGAAGGGCAGTGCAAGAAAAAACGACTGGTCATTCAATTGGTATTTTCCGCAAAAGAGATTTTTGTGACGGCAGACCGGGATAAAATCGCACAGGTATTATACAATCTGGTAGATAATGCGATTAAGTTCAGCCATGCGGATGCGGTAATCCGGATTACCGTTGAGGAAAAGGGAAGAAAAGCTTTGGTAGCGGTAAAAGATACCGGGTTCGGAATACCGAAAGATGAACTGACAAAAATATGGGATCGTTTTTATAAGTCGGATAGTTCAAGAGGAAAGGATAAAAAAGGAACCGGCTTAGGCCTTTCCATTGTAAAAGAAATTATGACGGCCCATAAGGAAAATATTAATGTAATCAGTACGGAAGGTGTCGGAACGGAATTTGTTTTTACACTCCCGCTTGTTCTGACGGAAGAAATCTAAACACGAAACCATAGGGTTTAGGAGTTTGTGGCAGGAGGTTTACGATATGGAAGAAAACAAGGATGGTTTACATAAAGAAGAATATCAGGTGATACAGGAAACCATTATTCCGAAAAAGAAAAGTGTGTGGAAGCGACGGGGAAAAGCATTGCTTCGTATAGTGATCTCTGCGGTAATCTTCGGTGTGGTTGCCGGAGCGGTATTTGTGATTTCCGGCAAATTTTTATTAGAGAAGTTCGGACTGGAAAGTACGTTTCGTCAGGTGGTGGGAATCGGATCTCCGGAACAAAATCCGGTACCTACAAAACCGCCGGTGCCGACAGGAGAACCGGCTCCGGATACAACAAAGACACCGGATAGTTCCGATACGACACCGGAGGAAAAAACGGAAGTGGAAGTGACCATCGGAAGTAACAAAGAAGAAACACCGCCCGTTGAGTTTAATCCGGATGATACCATACAGGGATATTTAAATACCTATTCCGGAATTGCGGAACTGGCAGAAGGCCTGAAAAAATCACTGGTGCAAATAACGGCAATTACGGAAGGCGTTGACTGGTTCGAGGAATCCTATGAGACAACGAAGACAGCAACCGGACTTTACGTGGGAGATAACGGCGTTGATATGTTATTTCTGGTGAATCTGGACCGGATAGAAGGAGCAACAAAATTTAATGTGACCTTTGCAAACGGAACTACCCGTTCTTGTTCCATTTTTGCATATGATACCAATTATCGTCTGGCAGTATTGTCGGTTCGTCTGTCCTTGGTGCCTTATACGGAAAAACCGGAAAAAGCGCAGTTTGCATTGCAGGAAGTGAAGATGGGAACGCCGGTAATGGCACTGGGAAATCCAAACGGTCATGTGGGTGCAATGGAGCTTGGTATGATAACCGGCGTGAGTCAGGTGGTACAGGTAATTGATGATGAGGTGCTGTATTTTACCACAGGAATAACGGAATATGCCGAAGGGGACGGCTTTGTTTATAACCTTTCCGGAGAAGTCATCGGTATTATGAGCAACTCACTGAATAAGGGAGAAGAAGGTATTATTACCGCTGCGATGGTAAACGGAATGCAGGAGATTATGGAAGACATATTAAACAATGTTCCCCGTGTTTATTGCGGATTGTGTTTGGAAACCGTAGCGGGTACCATGGGAGGAAAATACAAGTTACCGGAAGGAATCTATGTAACAGAGGTGCTTCCGGGATCTCCGGCCATGAATGCCGGAATAAAAATCGGTGATATCATTACGACGGTGGGAATCAAACCTGTGACCGGAGTGCGTCAGTTCCACGAAGAAATCAGTAAAGCGGATGCGCAAAGCGTGCGTATTATAGTAAGTCGTGAAACGAAGGGGGAGCGGAAGGAACATTCCCTCTACATGCAGCCGGAAATGAGGTTGCATTAAAAAGGGCTATAGAAAACGGAGGAACAAACATGCGTTATTTAAAAGAATTGCGGGATGGGGAAATGATTTCCGAAAATTATTTCTGTAAGCAGAAGCAGACGTTGCAAACCAAAGCGGGAAAGAATTATTATTCTTTGATTTTGCAGGATAAAACCGGAACCATGGACGGAAAAGTGTGGGAATTGAATGCCGGAATCGAGCATTTTGAGGCACTGGACTATATCAGGGTAGAAGGTCAGGTGGTCAGCTTTCAGGGCGCGTTACAGTTAAATATCCGCAGAGTAAGACGACTTTCCGAAGGAGAATATGAAGTCAGTGATTTTATGCCGTGCACAAAACGAGATACCGCGGAAATGTATAAGGAACTGTTAGGATATATTGCGTCCTTAAAGGATGCGCAGTTTAAGATGCTGGCGGAAAGCTATTACAAAGAGGACCCGAAGTTTAAAGAAATGTTTTTAGCTCATTCCGCGGCAAAGACCATGCATCACAATTTTGTGGGAGGACTTTTGGAACATACGGTTTCCGTAACCAAGCTTTGTGCCTATCTTGCGGAGAATTATCCGGTACTGGACAGAGATTTGCTTCTGACGGCGGCAATGTTTCATGATGTGGGAAAATTGGCGGAGATTTCTGCTTTCCCGGAAAATGATTATACGGATGCGGGCCAGCTTTTGGGTCACATTTATATCGGAGCGGACTGGCTTTCAAAGCGTATGGATAAATTAGGCGGGTTTACGGTAAAAAGAAAGAATGAATTGTTACATTGTATTTTGTCCCACCATGGGGAATTGGAGTTCGGCTCTCCGAAAAAACCGGGCTTGGCAGAAGCGTTGGCACTTAGTATGGCCGATAATCTGGATGCAAAACTGGCGGGTGTAACGGCGTTATTTGACAGTACGGAAGAAACCGGTTGGTTGGGCTTCCAGAAAATGTTTGAGTCAAACATGAGAAAGACCGGAAAATAATTACTTGACATTACCCTTGGAGGAAGGTGTAGAGTAATCATAACACAGAAAATATCGAATGGGAGGATAAACATGACGATTTTAGTATTGGGCGGAGCCGGATACATCGGTTCCCATATGGTGTACGAACTTGTGGACAGAGGAATTGATGTGGTGGTGGCGGATAATCTGGAGACCGGCCACAAAGAAGCAGTGCATCAGGCGGCACGTTTTTATGAAGGAGACATCCGTAACCGTGCCTTTATAGACTCGGTGTTTGAGAACGAGAAGATTGATGCGGTAATTCATTTTGCGGCAAATTCCCTGGTGGCGGAAAGTATGAAGAACCCGTTAAAGTATTACGATAATAATGTTTGCGGTACGAAGGTGTTGCTGGAATCTATGATAGCCCATGATGTGAAGAAGATTGTATTTTCTTCCACGGCGGCAACCTACGGAGAACCGGACCATATTCCGATTTTGGAAGAAGACAAGACCGCGCCGATTAATACTTACGGTGAAACGAAGCTTGCCATGGAAAAGATGATGAAGTGGACGGATACCGCCCACGGCTTAAAATATGTGGCACTGCGTTACTTTAACGCCTGCGGAGCACATCCGAGCGGAGCCATCGGTGAAGCACATGCTCCGGAGACACATTTGATTCCTCTTGTACTGCAGGTCCCGCTTGGGAAACGTGACCACATTGATATTTGCGGTACGGACTATCCGACGAAAGACGGTACCTGTATCCGTGACTATGTGCATGTGATGGATTTGGCACAGGCTCATGTTTTAGCGGTAGAGTATCTGATGCAGGGAAACGAGAGCAATGTGTTTAATCTGGGCAGCGGGGAAGGCTACAGTGTCAGGGAAATCGTTGAGGCGGCAAGACGGGTAACGAATCTGCCGATTAAGGCACAGGATGCACCGCGTCGCGGCGGCGACCCGGCAACTCTTATTGCCTCCAGTGAAAAGGCGAGAACGGTGCTTGGCTGGAAACCGCAGTATACCGATATGGAAGAGATTATCGCTACGGCGTGGAAGTGGCACAGCAACCACCCGGAGGGGTATTAAGAGTAGATTTTGTTGTCAACCCCCTTTTGTGTCTAAAAAAGGAGCTTAGTGCTGAAAGAAGTATCTTCTCTCCTACTACGGATAAAGTCTTTCTAACTGCTTCGGGTAGTGTCTTTATTCGGAACGCAACCGGCTTTTACGCGCCGTCCGTGGCGCGTGCAATCCTCACTCGGACGTCCTGTCCGAGTGTTGCTGTGTATGAACGAAGCAGTAAGAGCGACTATTATCCTGCGTAAAGTTCGAAGATATCTTCTTTCAATACTAAGTTCCTTCGATGGAGACAATATCGTTTTGACATCAAAATCTGTCTATAAGATTCAGATAAGAAGAGAAGGTAGGATAAAAGAGTATGACTCCCAAGAAGAACGAGCTTGTGACAATTGAGATTACGGATATGGGCAGCGGAGGAGAAGGTATCGGTCGCGCGGACGGGTTTACCCTGTTTGTGAAGGGCGCCGTGGTAGGTGATGTCATTGAGGCTAAGGTGCTTAAGGCAAAGAAGACCTACGGCTATGCCAAGGTGGAGAATATCCTTCGACCGTCGGAGTTTCGTGCGGAACCGGTTTGTCCGGTGGCGGGACGGTGCGGCGGTTGTCAGCTACAGTCCATGCGTTATTCCGCTCAGCTTTCTTGGAAGGAACGAAAGGTAAAGGAGTGTCTCACACGAATCGGAGGTGTAACCTTTGGGGAGGACGGAGAGGCTTCTGCTACGGAGAAACCGCAGTTTTTGCCGATTCTCGGCATGGAGGATTGTTTTGCTTATCGTAACAAGGCGCAGTTTCCGGTGGGAAAGGATAAAAGCGGAAAGGTTGTAACCGGGTTTTATGCGGGACACAGCCATGCTATTATTCCGAGTACCACATGTGCGATACAGGCGACCGTAAACGAAGTGATTTGTAAAGTTGTATGTGAGCATATGGAACAGTATAAGATTGCTCCGTATGATGAGGAGAACCATGCCGGTTTGGTGCGCCATATTTTAACGAGAGTGGGAGCAGCAACCGGTGAAGTACTGGTGTGCTTTGTTATAAACGGAAAGAGTCTGCCAAAGGCAGAAGTCCTTGCGGAAAAACTGAGAGAGGTTGTAGAGAGTTTTTCTGAAGCAAAGGGCGAAATGACGCAGAAGGACAAGAATCAACAATTGACACTGAAAGGTGTCTGTTTAAACGTGAACAGAGAGAAAACCAACGTGATTCTTGGGAATGAAATTATCCCGGTATGGGGTGACACCTATATTACGGACTATATCGGAGAGGTGTCCTTCCGGATTTCTCCGTTGTCATTCTATCAGGTGAATCCGAAACAAACGAAGGTGCTGTATGAAAAGGCATTGGAATTTGCGGGACTCACCGGGAATGAGATTGTATGGGATTTGTACTGCGGAATCGGAACGATTTCCTTGTTCCTTGCGAAGAAGGCAAAGCAGGTGTATGGCGTGGAAATTGTACCCCAGGCCATTGAGGATGCGAAGCAAAATGCCGTAAGAAACAGCATTTCCAATGCGGAATTTTTTGTGGGAGCGGCAGAAGAAGTATTACCGGAAAAATACAAAGAAAGCAACGGCAGTATGCGTGCGGATGTCATTGTGGTGGACCCGCCGCGAAAGGGCTGTGACGAAGTGTTGCTTCAGACGGTAGTGAATATGGAGCCGAAGCGGGTGGTTTATGTATCCTGTGATCCGGCGACATTAGCTAGGGATGTGAAATACTTGGAGGAGAACGGGTATAAGCTTAGGAAGGCGCAGCCGGTGGACATGTTTCCTTTCACGGAACATTGTGAGACAGTGGCGTTGCTTGTATATCTTTAGTTTTTAAAGAAAATAGCAAAGATTTGGTGAATCGGAGAGTAAAAAACATGTATACAAAAGAAGACTTAATTCGGAATTTAAAAGATATGGGACTGAAATCCACCGATGCCCTGATGGTACATTCGTCCATGAAGTCCATCGGTGCGGTAGAGGGAGGAGCAGACACGGTAGTGGATGCGTTTATGGAGTATTTGAAAGACGGTTTGTTTATGACACCGACCCATACCTGGGCACAGATGAGTAGCGAATATTCCACGTTTGATCCGGCGACGGAACCGGCCTGTGTCGGTATTATCCCGAATGTTTTCAGACAAAGGGAAGGGGTTGTGCGATCTCTGCATCCAACACATAGCATTGCGGCGTATGGAAAGACTGCGGCAGAGTACATAAAGGGAGAAGAAAAGGCCATGTCCCCATGTCCGCCGGGAGGATGTTGGGATCGGCTGCGGGATATTGATGCGAAAATTTTGTTGTTAGGCGTGACTCATACGAGAAATACCTACATTCACAGTGTAGATGAGGTGCTGCATATTAAGGATCGTTTAACCGATGAACCGACCTTAATGCATGTAGTAATGCCGGATGGGACGGTAAAGGACGTGAGCATGTACCGCCACTTTAACCGAACTTTAGGCACCGGAAATTTTTCGGAAGAGTTTGATAAGATGAAGCAAGCGTTTTACGATTTAAGGGCTGCAAAACCGGTGAAATTCGGAGATGCGGACTGCATTTTATGCGAAGCAAAAAAGATATTTGAGGTGTGCGAGAAATTGTTTTCTATCGAAGATAACTGTGTAATTGACCGGGAGGTAATTCCGGATAGCTGGTGGAAATAGAAAAGAGGAGGAATGTGACATGGGATTGTTTGATAAACTTTCTAAAAAGCACATCCGTCTGGAAACGATTATTTCCCGACTGGAATCCAACAAAGCAAATAATTACAAGGATGCGGCGCAGGCGGACTTTAAGGAGTTGACGGACTGTTATGAAACCATGTCTGCGTCAGGAGAACTTTCGGAACGTCAGAAGAACTATTATGACGGTAAAATTTCCGAATATCGAGAGAACTTAAAAGGGTATACCCATAAGGACCAGAAGCCGTTCTGGACTTAGAAATAGAAAAGGAATAGGAGGAATTGTACAATGGAGAAAACGAAGTTTGTAGCATTTACGTTTGATGACGGTCCGGTGGCTTATGCCGAGGACAGTACCGCGATGCGGATTCTAAAGACCTATGAAAAGTATGGGCAAACAGCAACCTTCTTTTATGTGGGGGAGAAGATTAACGAAGTCAGTGCACCGGAGATGAAGTTTGCACAGAGCATCGGATGTGAGGCGGGAAATCATACCTTTACCCATTGCTTTTTAACAGAGAAGACGGTGGAAGAGATGAAGGAGGAGCTTGCAAAGACTGCGGAAGCAGAAGAGAAGGTATTAGGCGTTGCGCCGAAGTTAATGCGTCTCCCGTATCTGGCAGCAAACGAGACGGTAACGGCTACGGTGGAGTATCCGATGATTAATTGCAGTGTAGATAGCAAAGACTGGGCAGGTGTACCGACGGAGGAAATCATTCAGAGAATTATGGATGCGGACGCTGCGGGAGAGTTGGAAAATGCGGTAGTGCTGATGCACGAGCAGTATGCTACTACGGCAGAGGCGGTAGAGTATTTGCTCCCGACCCTGATGGAAAAGGGATACCGTTTTGTAACAGTGTCGGAACTTGCAAAGCAAAACGGAAT
>JAFVSN010000026.1 GCA_017503735.1 Lachnospiraceae bacterium | reverse complement strand
ACCAAAGTCTTAATCTTAGACTTAATCATCTTGTTTCTGAGAGTCTTGGTCTCGATAACTAAAATTCTCTTCTTTGCGGACTTAATGTTTGCCATGTGAAAACACCTCCTATGTTTTGGATTCGATGGACGTCCTGCATGTGGACTCCGATTCGCATGATCTTGCTGCCGCGAAGCCGGACACGGACGTTTCGACGGAAGCATACCCTTACATATTAGTATATTTGGTGGATTCTGTCAATACATAATTTTAAAAATTTTACGGAAAATACAATGGGTATAGAGTGTAGCGGAAAAACATACAATAAAAGGAGGCAACAGAATGCAGACAGGCGGACGAACGGACTTGGCAGTGGAATTGCGGGAGGACTTTTCGGAAGATGATGACCGGATCAAAGGGGTAACCGTAAAGGAAGCGTATTACAGACATCGTAAAGTACACGTTTCCACCGTACAGATTACAGATGCATCCGGTGCTGCGGCCATGGGCCGTTCCATGGGAACTTACATTACAATAGAAGCAAAAGGCCTGTCGGAAGGAGAAGAGAGGCTTCGGCAGTTTGTAGCGGAGACCTTGTCGGAATTGTTGTTACAGCTGATGGACTCTGTAAAAAAAGATGCGAAAGAAGTGCTGGTGGTGGGGCTTGGGAACAGAGAAGCAACACCGGATGCCTTGGGACCGGTGGCTATCGATGAATTGGTAGTGACAAGGCATCTGATTTTACAATTGGGGGAGGAGTTTCGGAAAAAATATCATCTGACCTCTTTTTGTGCATTGGCGGCGGGAGTGCTTGCCCAGACCGGAATGGAAAGCGGCGAAGTGATTAAAAGTGTTGTGAGGGAAATGCATCCGGATATTGTAATTGCCATTGATGCCCTTGCGGCAAGAAGTACGGAACGTTTGGGGACTACCGTACAAATTACGGACACCGGGATTTATCCGGGAGCCGGAATCGGAAACAACAGGCAGGCATTAAATAAAGAAACCTTGGGTGTTCCCGTCATTGCGGTGGGCGTACCTACCGTGGTGGATGCCGCTACTATTTTGCGGGAACGTATGGGGAAGTATCTCAGAAAAAAAGGAGTATCCGGGCCGGAATGCGAAGAAATGTTACGGGAAGCGGGAGAAGAAGAGGGACAGGTTCTGTTTGTAACCCCAAAGGGAATCGATGAGCTGGTGCGTCGGGCGGGGGAAACTGTGGCGGAAGCGATTAATTTGTGCTTTTGCAAGGAATTATTATAGAGGGAAATGGATAGAGAAGGGAGAGACGAATGTGCGGGGAAGACGCTTATTGGGTCGGATGTATGCAAAACACCGGGCGGCAAAGTATGCGGGAAAAACCAAGTATGGAAGCGGAACCGGGAAAAAGAAGCAAATGTATGGTTTCCTTTTTCTTGTGATGGGGTTGGGAGTTCTATACGGAGGAAACCTTCCGTTATTACGCTTTCCGAAAAGCAGTGTGGAAACAATCGTAAACTTGGTTGAAGCAGAGAACCGGACTGTGAGAGAAGAAACTGTTTTGCCGGTGCAGTATGTAAACGCGCCGGGCCGGTTTCTTCCGGTCAGTCATACCGAGGGAGAAATTCCGATGTATATTCCGCCGGAAAAAGAAGCGGAAACGATTCCGGTCTCGGTAAAGACCATATTGGAGGAGCGGTTTGGGTTACTGGAAGAGGTAACATTTCGAAGTTTCTTTTCCAATTATTATATTGAAGATCCGTCCACGAAGGCAACGGAAGATTTATTTGATCCGTGTGTATTGGCAGAGTATGATCTGACAGTGGAAAAGAAAGCAGAGCCTCAGATTCTGATTTTTCATACCCACGGTTCGGAAGGATATTTAGACAGCAGAGAGGGAGTGACGGAGGATACGGTCATCGGAGCGGGGGAAATACTGGCGAGGGAATTGCAGGACACCTACGGATATCAAGTGATACACGAAAAAACGGTGTTTGACAGGAAAGCAGACGGTACCGATGACAGAAACAATGCGTATAACAATGCACTTCCGGTGGTGGAAGGGATTTTGGAACAGTATCCGTCCATTGAAGTTGTGATTGATTTACATAGGGATAGCGGGGAAGCCAGGACCTCGGTGATTGACGGGGTGAGCACGGCAAAGGTGATGTTGTTTAACGGACTTTGCAGGACAAAGGACGGTCCGATTTCCTATTATAATAATCCGAATCTACAGGGGAATCTGGCATTTAGCCTGCATCTGCAGGTTACCGGGAATGAATTATATCCGGGCTTGATGCACCGGATTTATTTGAAAAGCTATCGCTATAACATGCATTTAAAAGAAAAATATATTTTGGTGGAGTTGGGAACCCATAAAAATACGGTGGCGGAAGCAAAGGCAGCTATGATTCCTTTTGCGGAAACCGTCGCAACAGTGCTTTCCGGAGAATCATAGGACTTCCCGAAATTGGAAGGCAGGATGTAAGAGAAATGCTTGTGTCTCGTGTGGTCTTGTGGTAAAATAGTACAGAAAAATGCAGACAGAGTAAGGAGGACATGAGATGAAGCAGATCACGGAAAGTGTATATTATGTCGGGGTAAATGATCATACCATAGATATGTTTGAAGGCATGTATGTGGTGCCGAATGGGGTAGCGTATAATTCTTATGTGGTATCGGATAGGGAAGTTTCGGTATTTGATACGGTGGATGCCGCTTATACGGAGGAATGGCTTGGGAAGGTGTCTGAAGTACTGGGGGACAGACAGCCGGACTATTTGATTGTACAGCACATGGAACCGGACCATTCCGCAAGCATTGAAAAGTTTGTGCAGAAGTACCCGGAGGTAAAAGTGGTGGGGAATGCCAAAACCTTTGTGATGCTACACCAGTTTTTTGATACGGATTTTACGAAAAATCAGGTCGTAGTTGCGGATATGGATACCCTTTGTACCGGAGAGCATACCTTTACCTTTCTTTTTGCTCCGATGGTACACTGGCCGGAGGTTATGGTGACCTATGACAGTAAGGACAAGCTGTTGTTTTCCGCAGACGGATTCGGCAAATTCGGCGCATTGGATGTGGAAGAGGATTGGGCCTGCGAAGCTCGCCGTTATTATTTCGGCATTGTAGGAAAGTACGGTGCACAGGTGCAGACGTTGTTAAAGAAAGCCAAAGGATTGGAAATTGAGAAGATTTTGCCTCTTCACGGTCCGGTGCTTACGGAAAACCTGGGATATTATCTTGGGCTTTACGATACCTGGTCCTCTTACGGTGTAGAGTCGGAAGGCGTTGTGATTGCCTATGCGTCCATTTATGGAAATACAAAAAGGGCTGCAGAGCTTCTGGCGGAGGAACTGAAACAGAATGATTGCCCGAGGGTGGTACTGACGGATTTGGCCCGGTCCGACTGGGCGGAAAACGTGGAAGATGCGTTCCGTTACGGGAAGCTTGTTTTGGCGGCGCCTACCTATAACGGTGGTATTTATCCGGTCATGCGGGAGTTTATCGATAAGCTTACCGAACGGGGTTTTTGTAAACGTACCGTGGCTTTTATTGAAAACGGTACCTGGGCTCCGACAGCGGCAAGACAAATGAAGGAAAAGTTTGCAAACAGCAAAGAAATTTCCTTTGCGGAAACCGTTGTGACCATAAAGTCCGGTATAAAAAAAGAAACAGTGGAGACGATTCAAAAATTAGCGAAAGAGCTATGTGAAAAGTAGAACAGGAAAAGGCAGTTGAGGAAGCTCAGCTGCCTTTCAAATGTCATCGGATGGATTAGGCACGAATGTCGAAGCGGAACCGTTTCATGGGAACCGCGTCACCGTCTGCCATGAAATCCGTAACAATGTCCGGTTCCTTTTCCCGGTGCATCACAGAGGCATTTAAGGAATAGCCTTTCTTCTGTAACGCTTCCGTAAGGAAAGGAAGCTGTTCCGATACTAAGGTTTCCGCATCGGTTTCGTTTAAATAAAATTTTGCGGTAACGTTTTGTTGTAAAAGAGATAGATGGATGTCGGTGGGACCGAGGGAAACCATGTCTAAATGAAGCAGGATACTGACTTCTTTGTTTTTTGCAGAGAGGTCTTTTTTCTTTGTATAGACATAAAGCTCTCCGTGGGTAAGCTGCTCCGTCAATTTTAACGGGAGCTGTACGTACGGAAAAATCTGATTTAGCGTGTTCATAAACTGAAGGTTTTCCTGCATATGGGACGCGGTGTCCGCTACGGTTTTTAAGGCAGAAGAAGCCGTATCACCGGATATTGTATCGGAGAATGCGGACAGGTCCTTTTGAAGGCGGGCATAGAACTCCTCTACCGCCTTTTCCTTTGTTAAGTCCTCCGGAGTCATGACAAAACGGTTCAGCACGGTTTTTCCGAACAATTCCGAAAGAGCCGGTTCTTCCTTAAATAATGAGGTGATTCTCTCGGCGTGTCCTTCCGTTGATGCGGAAGAAAGCGCGGAAAACAATTGGTTCGTCGTAAGGGAACCGTCGGTCAGTCCGGTCTTTATTGCAGAATACTCCGGCAATTGGTCGGACAGGGTGGAAAGTGCTTTCTCTACAGCCTGATACTGTGATTCCGGAAGCAATTGTTTTAACGGAACGGCTTCATCGGAACGGGAGGGAAGAGTAGCGTCCGGTCCGGTTGTGTTTGTGAGGCTTTCCGGGGAAGCAAGGGCTTCGGTTTGTATCGTGGAGCCGGTGTTTATAAACGGTGCATGTTCCGGAACCGGTGCGGTATTCAAAGAAGTTTCGGAGGTTTTTGAGAGCAGAGTCTCCGGTACGTTTGACGAAGTTACGAATTCCGTAGTACCGTTTGTCTGTATGTCAGCCGTAGCATTACCGGATACAGAAGCGGTTGCGTCTTCCCTAAAAAGTTGCGTCAGCAGGCGTTCTGTGAAAGAAGCAGGGATTTCCCCATAGGAAAAAGCCTCCGTCAGTGCGGAAGTTAAAGTGGTTGCCTGACCTAACAGGCGATGCTCAAAGTTACGGTAAGCTTGAAGTCCGGTAGCGTTTTCTTTTGTCACCGGCAGATTGTGTTTCATAAGAGCTGTTAACGTAGAAAGCTCCACGTCTTTATTAGAAGCAGAGTACTGCATCATTTTCTGAATCGTTTCCTTGTTTGCGGGAAGACCCGCGGTTAAAAGGGAACGGACAATTTCGGCACCGTGAGGAGATTTCGGAAACCCGGATGCTTCCAATGCCTTATCAATGGCAGATTCCGTAAAGGAAGAATCGCCGTCGGAAAGAAGTTTTAACATAATCAGAGTATCGCCGGTTTCCTGCACGAAAAATTCTGCTTGCTGACCGATGGATAATTCCATGGCGGTACTGAGTTTTGCGTGCAAGGTTTTTCCGTCGTCCAAGCGGATGGTAACTTCATTGCTGCGTAAATCGGTGACTTCTCCCTTGATTACTTGTCCTTTGGTCAGCACAACTCCGTCCTTCCCGGCAAAACCGGAAATTCGTTTGTCGACCGGTTTTTTTTGTATCCCGGTATTTTGCGGTAATCCGAAGATAGAATGAAACAATCCCATGGCAGAAGCCTCCTTTCCCGTCATAGATAAGTTATCCGGTATTTGTTTTAAGTATAGCTTTTTTTTATGAGAAAGGCAAGGAAATTCTGATGACGTGTTTGATTGACAATCCGGGTGTTTACATGGTACGATGGTAGATAACATAAGTTCCGGAAGAACGAAAAGGAGGCAGGAGGATGACGACGGAAAAGAAAAAAATGCAAGAGAGCGAAAATCGTTTACAACTTTGCCTGCGAAACTCCGCTTTTGTCCGGAATACGGTGGAACTTACGGAAACCGATTCCACCAATCGTGTGGCAAAGGAACTGGCCCGTTCCGGTGCACCGGAAGGAACTTTGGTAGTGGCGGAGCGTCAAAGTGACGGAAAAGGACGTCTCGGAAGAAGTTTTTTTTCGCCGGAGGGCGGAATTTATATGAGTATGGTGTTGCGTCCCCGGATCTCTGCTGAAAATGCATTGTTAGTGACAACGTGTGCAGCGGTGGCGGCAGCCCGTGGGATTGAACGAGTAAGCGGTTGTACCGCCGGGATTAAGTGGGTAAACGACATTTTTATAAAGGGACGGAAGGTTTGCGGAATTTTGGCTGAAGCCGGTTTGTCGGCAGAGTCGGAGTACCCGGATTATGTTGTTTTGGGAATCGGGATTAACGTGAAAAAGCAATCGGTACCGGAGGAGTTAAAAAACATTGTAGGATGTCTGGAAGACATGACAACGGGTCCGGTATTAAAGGAAGAATTAATTTCTATGGTTTGGGAAGAATTC
Organism: Lachnospiraceae bacterium; assembly: GCA_017503735.1. Lineage (GTDB taxonomy): Bacteria > Bacillota > Clostridia > Lachnospirales > Lachnospiraceae > SIG307. Next base: position 79,155 of record JAFVSN010000026.1, on the reverse strand, counting down.
GGGGGATTATACGAAACCCTTTCTACAGCAGTCTATATGGAGGAATATAAAGAGCGCTCCATTCTGCTGAACCGGGAAGTGACGGTTTTGGCAGCAGAGGGAGATTATAGGGCTGTTGCAAAAGATATTGATAAAAAAGGACACTTGATTGTGGAGCGGGAAGGAACGGAAATTACTCTTTCCAGCGGAGAGGTCAGTGTGAGATTGTAGGAAAAAGGAGAATAGGCTTGAAAAAGTCACGGGATAAATTAGAAATTAAGGAAAGTGAAAAAAGCCAAAAAACAAAAAACAAGAAAAATCGAGGGGATACGATTGTAGAATTAACAAAGGCAGCATTGTTTGCAGCCGTGTTTTGTGTTCTTTCTCCTCATACATTGTATCTTCCCTTTGGTCCGGTAGGGATTACCCTCGGAAGTTTTCTTCTGTATTTGACCGGATTGTTGTTAGGACCGAGACTTGGGATTATCAGTGTATTTCTTTACCTTTGTCTGGGGCTTCTCGGCTTGCCGGTGTTTGCCGGATACACGGCCGGAGCCGGGGTGTTGTTTGGTCCGACCGGCGGTTTTTTGCTGGGATATGTGCCGTGTGTGGCAATCATCGGGTTCATTATAAAAAATGCAACGGGAGGAAAAAAAGGAATCGTAAGATTTCTTTTGGCGATGCTTGCCGGGACGCTGGTATTGTATTTGTTTGGAACGGTTTGGTTTATGGGTGTTTATACAAAGGGAGCTTCCTTTTTTGAAGCATTGTCCGCTTGTGTGCTCCCGTTTCTTCCTTTTGACGGAGCAAAGCTTATTCTGGCAGCGGCGTTATATCGTCCTTTTTTGCCTTTAAAATACAGAACTACAGTAACAAACCAATAAAAGAATAAACAATAGAAACGGAGAAAATAATATGAGACTCAGTGATGTGTATCAACAGAAAAAAACGGTACTTTCTTTTGAGATTTTTCCACCGAAGAGAGATACGACCTTAACGAGTATTGATGAAACGCTGGAGGTGCTTTGCGGATTGAAGCCGGACTATATCAGCGTTACTTTCGGTGCAGGGGGCTCTGCCACCAACAGTCTTACGGTAGGGCTGGCAAAGAAAATAAAGAAAGAATACGGAATCGAGCCGGTGGTACATTTGACTTGCATTAATTATACGAAGGATGAGATTCTGGCCTTTGCGGATGAACTGGCGGAAGCGGACATCGAGAATGTTCTGGCACTTCGGGGCGATAAAAACCCGGATATTCCGCCGAAGGAAGAGTTCTTTTATGCATCGGAACTGGTATCTTTTTTAAAGGAGAAACGCAACAATCTTTGTGTGGCGGGTGCCTGTTATCCGGAAGGGCATACGGAAGCCCCGGATAAGGTGACGGACTTACATAACTTAAAGAAAAAGACGGAAGCGGGAGCCGAATTTTTGATTTCCCAACTGTTTTTTGATAACGATTTGTTTTATAAGTTCAGAGAAAATATGCGGATTGCGGATATTAAGACACCGGTTTCCGCGGGAATCATGCCGGTGATTAACCGGGCACAGATTGAGCGGATGGTAACCCTTTGCGGTGCGTCTCTTCCGGAGAAATTTAAGCGAATTCTGCAAAAGTACGAATTTGATAAGGATGCCTTGTTTGACGCGGGAATGATTTATGCGGTGAATCAGATTGTGGACCTGGTAGCCCATGATGCAGAGGGAATTCATGTCTACACCATGAACAATCCGGTGGTGGCAAAGCGTATTTGCGACAGTATTAAGAATTTGATTTAGGCGGTGAGTGTGATGACGAAACAGGAATTCAGAGAACTGACAGAGGGACGTCTGGTGTTTTTGGACGGTGCCACCGGCAGTAATTTACAGAAAGCCGGGATGCCGACCGGTGTTTGTCCGGAACAGTGGATTATGGACAATCCGGAGTGTCTTATTAATTTACAGAAGAGCTATTTACATCGGGGGACGGATATCATTTATGCACCGACCTTTTCCGCAAATCGGATTAAGCTTGCGGAATACGGTTTGGAAGGACGGATTGAGGAATTAAACCGGGAACTGGTAGGCTTAAGTAAGCGTGCGGTGGGTGAGTATATGGTGGAAAAGCGGAATGCGGAGTTCATTCCGTTTATTGCCGGGGATGTTACCATGACCGGAAAGCTGTTACAGCCGCTGGGACCGTTATCCTTTGAGGAAGCGGTAGACGTATATAAAGAACAGATGCGCTTTTTGGCAGAGGCCGGTGTGGATTTGTTTGTGATAGAAACCATGATGAGTTTGCAGGAGACCCGTGCGGCATTGATTGCGGCGGGAGAAGTATGCGATTTGCCGGTGATGGTAACCATGACCTTTGATGAAACGGCACATACCCTTTACGGTACGGAACCGGAAACGGCAGTGCTTGTGCTTCAGGGGCTGGGAGCGGATGCGGTCGGAGTAAACTGCGGTGCCGGTCCGGAAAAGTGTCTTGATATCGTACGTCGCATGAAATCTGTGGCAAACGTGCCGGTCATTGCAAAGCCGAATGCGGGAATGCCGAGTCTTGTGGACGGAGAAACGGTGTATGACCGGACCCCGGAGGAATTTGCGAAGGAAATGAAGTTGTTAGCGGAGGCCGGTGCAGGGATTCTGGGCGGTTGCTGCGGAACGACACCGGACCACATCGCGTATTTATATGAGTTGTTAGGAAAGGCATATCCGCCGCACATTTCCAAGGAACAGGTGCGGGCACTGACCAATGAACGTCGAGCGGTCTACGTGGATTTAAACGGTTCCTTCCTGGCAGTGGGCGAAAGAATCAATCCTACCGGGAAAAAGAAGTTTCAGGAAGCTTTGCGTGCCGGGGATACTTCCATGGCGGTAGCGTTTGCGAGAGAACAGGAAGAAAACGGCGCGGCGATTCTGGATATTAATGTAGGTATGGGCGGCATTGATGAGAAGGAAATGATGTGTCGTATTGTGGAAGAGGTATGTCAGGCTACGAATCTTCCGCTTTCCATTGATACCAGCGATGCGGAGGTAATGGAAGCGGCACTTCGGCTCTATCCGGGACGTGCCCTGGTGAATTCCGTATCCTTAGAGGAAGGCAGAGCGGAGCGTTTGTTCCCGCTGGTTAAGAAGTACGGTGCCATGGTGGTTGTATTGCCGCTCGGTAGTAACGGTCTACCGAAGGATGCAACGGAGCGAAGGGAGAATCTTCGTGTTCTGGTACAAAAAGCGGCAGAATACGGCATTCCGAAGGAATCCATTGTAGCGGACGGTCTTGTTATGACGGTGGGAGCGGAGCCACAGGCAGCTTTGGATGCGTTAGATACCGTAAAATATTGTAAAGAAGAGTTGGAAGTTGCCACCACCTGTGGTTTATCCAATATTTCTTATGGCTTGCCGGAGCGGGGCTATATTAATACAGCCTTTTTAATGATGGCAATTGCAAACGGTCTGACCATGGCTATTGTGAACCCGAACCAGGATTTATTGATGAATCTGGTGTATGCGGCAGATGTGCTCCGGGCAAAGGAGGATTCCGCAAAGCGGTATATTGAACGTGCGGAATGGATTGGAAAAAGAAGAGAAGAAGAGGTAGAGAAAGCTGCCGGGACTGTTACAGTGGCAACAGGAACGGTATCCATAGCGAGTGCGTCTAACGGAAAACAAGAGTCCTCTCAGAAGTTAGAAGCGGTAACCGGTCAGAAAAAGGAGACCCCTTTGATGCAGGCAGTATTACGGGGAGAAAAAAAGGCCATCGTTTCTCTGACGGAACAGACGTTAAAGGCAGGGAAAGAAGCGTCGGTTATTTTGGAAGAGGAACTGATTCCGGCCATTACGGAAGCGGGAAACCGGTTTGAACAAAAGAAATATTTTCTTCCGCAATTAATCGGAGCGGCAGAGGCCATGAAGGCGGCTGTGGAAGTGTTGGAACCGCAATTGCAAAAGCAAGGAGATGTGACTTCCGCCGGTACGGTGATTATTGCGACGGTAGAAGGGGATATCCACGACATCGGGAAAAATCTGGTTACCTTGATGTTAAAGAACCACGGATTCACGGTGGTTGATTTAGGCAAGGATGTTTCGGCCGAAAGAATCGTAACCGAGGCAAAACGCCTTGATGCGGATGTGATTGCTCTTTCGGCATTAATGACCACCACCATGCGTTCCATGGCGGATGTCATCGGTCTTTGTAAAAAAGAAGGGGTACGCGCTAAGGTTATGATCGGCGGTGCGGTTACCACAGAAGAATATGCAAAAGAAATCGGAGCGGACGGGTACGCAAAGGATGCACAGGGAGCTGTGACTTTGGCAAAACGTCTGGCAGGAGGACAGTAAAATGACAAAGCGGATGAGAGGAAATGCCCTGTTATTGCTGGCAGCGTTTATCTGGGGGCTTTCCTTTGTGGCGCAAAGCGAAGGAATGAAATATATCGGACCGTTTGCATTTATCGGCATCCGGTCCATGCTGGCGGGAGTTTCACTGGCTGTGTTTTTAGGAATCCGGGCAGCGGTGACCTCCGGGAAAAGGAGAAAGGGAGAAATGTCCCGACAGGCTACGGAAGATGTTACGGAAGCAAAAGGGATCGGGAAGAACCTGCTGCTTCTCGGGGGAGTAAGCTGCGGTATTGTGTTATTTGCGGCAACCATGCTTCAGCAAATCGGAATTTTACATAACAATGAGCCGGGAAAGGCCGGGTTTATTACGGCATTGTATTTGATTCTGGTACCGCTTGCGGGTGTTTTTTTTCGCAAGAAAATCGGGGCGAAAGTTTGGATTGCGGTAGTGCTGGCAGTGTGCGGTATGTATCTGCTTTGCATTACGGAGGGCTTTCATATTACCACCGGTGATTTGTATTTACTGGGATGTGCCGTTGTGTTTACCGTACACATTTTGGTGATTGATTATTTTTCACCGAAAGTCGACGGGGTAGCCATGTCCTGTATTCAGTTTTTGCTATGCGGGGTATTGGGCATGACCGGAATGTTTTTGACGGAAACCGTGGAACTTTCCCATGTATTGGAAGCCTGGCTTCCCCTTATATTCTCAGGTGTGTTTTCCGGGGGTGTGGCGTACACGTTACAGATTGTGGCACAAAAGGATACGGAGCCGGCCATTGCTTCTTTGCTTATGAGTCTGGAATCGGTATTTGCGGTATTCGGGGAATGGCTGGTTTTAGGACAATTGATGTCAAAAAGAGAGCTGTTCGGATGCGCCCTTATGTTTGCGGGGATTTTATTGACTCAGTTGCCGGAGAAAAGGGAAAAGATTTAACGTTGTTTATTTGTAAGTTTTATGCTATCATAAAGAGGAATAAAATAAACGTGCACGAAAGGTTTTACGGAAGCAATATGTTTTACAAGTGAAACCGTGCGGAAAAGAGGGAGCATGTATTCGGTTGAATTAAAAAAATTGGTAGAGAAGATGCAGCTTGAGAATTGTACGCCGGAAATTGATATCAGTGATATACTGATTAAGCATCCGGACGTAAACCGTCCTGCTTTACAGTTGGCCGGCTTTTTTGATTATTTTGATGCGGAGCGTGTGCAGATTATCGGAAATGTAGAGCATGCTTATATGGAAAAAATGGAAAAGGATCACGGAATCTGCATTATGAAAAAGCTGTTAAGCTTTAAGGTGCCGTGTATCGTGTTCTGTCGTAATATCGAAGTGCCGGAAGAAATGCGTAAAATCGCAATTGAGGCTGGGGTTCCGTTGTTCCGTTCCCCTGCATCCACTTCATCCTTCTGTGCAGAATTGATTCGCTGGTTAAAGGTGGAGTTGGCGCCGCGAATTTCCATTCACGGAGTATTGGTTGACGTATACGGTGAAGGTATCCTGATTACCGGTGAAAGCGGTATCGGTAAAAGTGAGGCGGCGTTGGAGTTAATTAAACGCGGACATCGTCTGGTTTCCGATGATGTGGTAGAGATTAAGAAGGTAAGTGACGAGACCTTAATCGGTACGGCACCGGATATTACGAGACATTTGATCGAGCTTCGCGGTATCGGTATTATTGATGTAAAGACTTTGTTTGGTGTAGAAAGTGTTAAGAATACTCAGTCCATCGACCTTGTAATCAAGCTTGAGGAGTGGAATCGGGATAAGGAATATGACCGGTTCGGTCTGGAAGAGGAATATACGGAGTATCTCGGGAATAAGGTAGTATGTCATTCCATTCCGATTCGCCCGGGTCGTAACCTTGCGGTTATTTGTGAATCAGCTGCGGTAAATTACCGTCAGAAGAAAATGGGCTATAATGCGGCGCAGGAGCTTTACAACCGTGTCACCAGTAATTTAATGAAAAAGAATGACTAAGGTTAGGAGATAATTTATGGAACAGTTTGTATTCGGAATCGATATCGGAGGAACCTCTGTGAAGTGCGGATTGTTTACTGCAGAAGGTACCTTAAAAGAGAAGTGGGAAATCCCGACGGACCGTACCGATAACGGGAAAAATGTACCGCAGGATATTACAAATGCAATCAATGCCAAGTGTGAGGAGTTAGGAATTTCAAAAGAGCAGGTGGCAGGCGTGGGCTTAGGTGTACCGGGACCGGTAAAGGAGAACGGTTACGTGGACCACTGCCCGAATCTGGCATGGCGGGATATTAATGTAAACGAAGTAATGACCGGTTTGCTTGGTGTACCGGCAGTGGCGGCAAACGATGCCAATGTGGCGGCTCTCGGTGAAATGTGGCAGGGCGGCGGTAAAGGTGTAAAGAACCTTGTTCTGGTGACCCTGGGAACCGGTGTCGGCGGCGGTATTATCGTAGAAGGAAAGATTGTTGCGGGAGCCTTCGGTGCCGGCGGTGAGCTCGGTCACATGGTAATGAATCCGCAGGAAACCGTACAGTGCGGTTGCGGCGGATACGGTCACCTGGAGCAGTATGCATCCGCAACGGGAATTGTGCGTATGGCAAAGAAGCGTCTTGCGGAAACAGAAGATGCTTCCGCGTTAAGAAGTATAGAAGTACTTACCGCAAAAGATATTTTTGATGCGGCAAAGGCCGGGGATACAGTTGCGGCGGAATTGGTGGAAGAGCTTGGTGAAGTGTTGGGAAGAGCACTTTCCCATGTGGCAGCGGTAACCGATCCGGAGGCTTTTGTCATCGGCGGCGGTGTGTCCCGTGCGGGAGAAATTCTCACGAAGACCGTAGAGCGTCATTATAACAAGGGAATTATGAAAGCGCTACAGGGAAAAGAGTTCCGCCTTGCGACCTTAGGAAATGATGCGGGTATTTTCGGCTGTGCGAAGATGGTAGTAGACCGTTTGGAAAAATAAAGGGGGAGATGCTTTGGAAGCTTTTTACGAAGAACTCTGTAAATTAATAACAGAAGAAGAAAGTGTTCTGCGCGAGGAGCCGATGAAGAATCATACAACATTTCGTGTAGGAGGTCCGGCAGAATATTTTGTTACGGTGTCTGAAACCGAAACATTGCAGGCGGTAATCAAGCTTTGTAATCGTGCGAAGATGCCGTGGTTTGTATTGGGGAACGGCAGCAATCTGCTTGTTTCCGATGCCGGGGTAAAAGGCGTGGTGTTGCGTCTTTCGGGAGAATTCGCGGAATGCGAAATAAAAGAGAATATTCAGAACGGAACGGCGGATGCTGTGGCAGGAGGAGGAATGCTCCTTTCCGCTTTTGCCATGAAACTTGCCAAAAAAGGGTTTTCCGGCTTTGAGTTTGCGGCAGGAATTCCGGGAAGTGTGGGTGGTGCGGTAATGATGAATGCCGGTGCTTACGGCGGAGAAATCAAGGACTGTATTACAAAGGCAGAAGTTGTGACCGAGGACGGAGAATGCAGAATTTTTTCTGCGGAAGAACTTCAGTTGTCCTATCGTCACAGTATTTTATCGGAGCAAAAAGGAGTCGTAACAAAGGCGTGGTTTTCCTTCCCGATCGGTTCAAAGCTTTATATTCTCTCCAACATTGAGTTGTTAAATCGACAGAGAAGAGAAAAGCAACCGCTGGAGTATCCGAGTGCAGGTTCTACCTTTAAGCGTCCGGAAGGAAATTTTGCCGGGAAGCTGATTATGGAAGCGGGACTTGCGGGAAAACAAATCGGAGGAGCGGCGGTTTCCGAAAAGCATTGCGGCTTTGTGATTAACAAGGAAAATGCAACTGCGGCGGATATTTACGCACTGATGCAGTATGTGATTGAAACGGTGGAAGCAAACAGCGGAATCCGCCTGGAACCGGAAGTAAAGCTTTTGGGAGAGTTTTGATTTTTTTTAGAACTTCGGAGGAAACTATGTCATTTTCGATGGAGGTAAAACGGGAATTGTTCGGCGTTAATGTCGCCGCAAGACACTGTAAAATCGCCGAACTTTCTGCCCTTGTAGCCGAGTGCGGGAAAATAGATGTTGACAAAAGTGGACATCTTCATATAAAATTACAAACGGAAAGCGGATATGTGGCTCGAAAATGCAACACCCTTTTAAAGAAGTTATGCGGCTTGCCGGTTTTGGTATCGGTGCGCACCGCAAAAGGGAAACAGTCTTATGCTCAGTATCTGATTGAGATACAGGGGGATGAGAATGTAAAGAAAGTGGCCGAGCTGTTAAAACTGAAAGTATCCGGCAAAGAAGGTATGCTTCGGGCAGACGGTATGGTGTATCTGCATACCTGCTGTAAGCGAGCTTTTTTGCGGGGCACTTTTTTGGCGTCCGGGTCGGTCAGCAATCCGCAAAAGTCGTATCATTTTGAAATCAGCGAACCGGAGAAGGGACGGGCGGAACAGTTAGTTGAGCTGATTCGTTCCTTTGAAGTGGATGCGAAATCTATCGTGCGGAAACACTATCACGTGGTTTATGTGAAGGAAGGCGCACAGGTATCCGAGTTACTTAATATTATGGAGGCGCACATTGCACTGATGGAATTTGAGAATGTGCGTATTGTAAAGGATGTACGGAATTCCGTGAACCGGCAGGTAAACTGCGAAACGGCCAACTTAAGCAAAACCGTCAATGCGGCAAGAAAGCAATACGAGGATATTGTATTGATTCGGGACAAAGTGGGGCTTCAAAAATTGTCCGAAGCGTTGGAAGAGATTGCACGGTTGCGGTTGGAATATCCGGAAGCGTCTTTGATTGAATTGGGGGAAATGCTTAATCCGAAACTTGGAAAATCGGGCGTAAATCACCGATTGAAAAAGATTAGTGAATATGCGGAAAGTTTACGAGGTTAGTTAAAGGAGGATTTGGGATGATTTCAAAGAATATCACAATCAGTATTCCGTCCGGTCTGGAAGCAAGACCGGTAGCTCTTCTGGTACAGGTGGCAAGCCGTTTCGACAGTAAGATTACCATTGAAAGCGGTGACAAGACAGTCAATGCCAAGAGTATTATGGGCATGATGACATTGGGACTTGCGGCAGGAGAAAATGTGACTGTGAATGCAGACGGTGAAGACGAAGCAAATGCTATTGCCGAAATCGAAAAATATCTGAACGCAGAAAACTAAGAAATGCCGTAAAGATGCAGAAGTGTATCTTTACGGTTTTTTACTTTTAAGCGACCGCGCCGGTTGCGGCGAGTCCGCAAAGGGACTCTTACTTTATAATCAGAAAGGAGCAGGCATGGAATTTACACATCTTCATGTACATACGGAGTACAGTCTTTTGGACGGCTCCTCAAAAATCAAAGAGATTGTGGCAAGAGCAAAGGAACTGGGGATGGACAGCCTTGCAATTACCGATCACGGTGTGATGTATGGTGTCATCGATTTCTACCGTGCCTGTAAAGCCGAAGGAATCCGACCGGTGCTGGGGTGTGAGATTTATGTAGCTCCGGGCTCCCGGTTTCAAAAAGAAGGAGGCGACTCCGACGAACGATATTATCATCTGGTGCTTCTTGCGGAAAATAATACCGGTTATGCGAATTTAATGAAGATTGTATCCAAAGGGTTTACCGAAGGATATTACTATAAACCTCGTGTGGATTTGGAAGTGTTACGGGAGTATCATGAAGGAATAATCGCGCTTTCTGCCTGTCTTGCCGGTGAAGTGGCCACTTATCTGAAGAAGGGTTTTTACGAGGAAGGAAAGGCGGCGGCACTTCGTCTTTTGGACATTTTCGGAGAGGGAAACTTCTTTTTGGAAATGCAGGATCATGGGATTCCGGAGCAGCGTACGGTAAATCAGGCGTTGCTTCGTATGAGTGCGGAGACAAGGATTCCTCTGGTGGCTACCAATGACGTTCATTATACTTTGGCAGAGGATGAGAAGGCCCACGATATTTTACTGTGCATCCAGACCCAGAAGAAGGTGTCGGATGAAGACCGTATGCGCTATGACGGCGGACAGTATTATTTAAAGTCTCCGGAAGAGATGGAGGAGTTGTTCCCGTATGCGAAGGAAGCTCTGCAACGGACAAAAGCCATTGCGGACCGGTGTGAGGTGGAAATTGTATTCGGGGAATATAAGTTACCGCACTACGAGGTTCCGGAAGGGTATGATGCATGGACGTATTTACAGGCACTTTGCGCCGAGGGCATGAAAAAGCGTTACCCGGTGGTAACGAAGGAGTTGCAGGACCGCCTGGAGTATGAGTTAGGTGTCATCCATCGAATGGGATTTGATGATTATTACCTGATTGTATGGGATTTTATTAAGTATGCCAAGGATCATGATATTATGGTTGGTCCGGGACGAGGCAGCGGTGCGGCAAGTATTGCGGCTTATGCCTTGGGAATTACGGATATCGATCCGATTCGTTATCAGTTGCTTTTCGAACGTTTCTTAAATCCGGAACGAGTTTCCATGCCGGACTTTGATATTGACTTCTGCTTCGAACGAAGACAGGAGGTAATTGATTATGTGGTGGAAAAGTACGGGAAAGACAAAGTAGTTCAAATTGTTACCTTCGGTACCATGGCAGCCAGAGGTGTCATCCGTGATGTAGGACGTGCCCTGGATTATCCGTATGCACTTTGTGATCAGGTGGCAAAGATGATTCCGATGGAGCTGGGGATTACGATAGAGAAGGCGTTGCAGACGAATTCGGAACTGCGTACCCTTTGTGAAACCGATGAAAAGATTCAGTATTTGATTGAAATGTCCAAGCGCTTGGAGGGACTTCCGCGTCATACTTCCATGCATGCGGCAGGTGTTGTCATCGCCAATGCACCGGCAGATGATTATGTACCGTTATCCAGAGGATCCGATGAAGCCATTACAACCCAGTTTACCATGACCACGTTAGAGGAACTGGGATTATTGAAGATGGACTTTTTGGGTCTTCGAACCTTGACGGTAATTCAGGATGCGGAGCGGCTGGTAAATAAAAACCGGCCACGGGAAGAATGGCTTGACATGAACGCCATTGATTACGACGACCCGAATGTATATGAAATGATCGGAAACGGAAAATCGGAAGGCGTATTCCAGTTAGAAAGTACGGGCATGAAGAACTTCATGAAGGAGTTAAAGCCGGAGAATCTGGAGGATGTAATCGCCGGTATCTCCCTGTATCGTCCGGGGCCGATGGACTTTATCCCGAAGTACATTAAAGGAAAACAGAATCCGGACAGCATTGTGTACGATTGTCCGGAGTTAATCCCGATTTTAAAAACAACCCATGGCTGTATTGTGTATCAGGAACAGGTAATGCAGATTGTACGTGAGCTGGCAGGCTACAGCTACGGACGAAGCGATTTGGTACGTCGTGCCATGGCAAAGAAAAAAGCGGACGTAATGGCAAAGGAACGGAAGAACTTTGTTTACGGAAACGAAGAAGAGGGTGTAAAGGGTTGTATTGCAAACGGCATTTCGGAGGAAGTGGGAAATAAGATTTTCGACGAGATGACGGATTTTGCAAAGTATGCATTTAACAAAGCCCATGCGGCTTGTTATGCGGTGGTTTCTTACCGGACCGCTTATTTGAAATACTATCATCCGGTGGAGTTTATGGCAGCGCTTATGACATCCATTATGGATAATACGGGAAAGGTGTCCGAGTATATTTATACCTGTCGTCAGATGGGAATCGAAATTTTACCGCCGGATGTAAATACCGGAGAAGAACGGTTTACCACGGAGGGCAATGCAATCCGTTTTGCACTGGCTGCCATTAAAGGAATCGGAAAACCTGTGATTCGTGAGATTGTGGCTGAGCGAGAGGCAAACGGGCCGTTTACCACCTTAAAGGATTTCATTGATCGGTTGTCCGGCACGGGAGTCAATAAAAGAGCATTGGAAAGCTTTATCAAAGCAGGTGCATTTGATTGTCTTAACGGAAACAGACGGCAGTTTATGTTGAGCTATGCCACCATTGTGGATGGTACGGTAACGGATAAGAAAAAAAATCCGGTAGGGCAGATGAGTTTGTCTGATTATGATATGCCGGGAGTGAAGGAAGAGTTTGAGGTTCGTCTTCCGGATGTGCCGGAGTTTGAGAAGAGCGAGCTGTTGGGCTTTGAAAAGGAAACGCTGGGTATTTACTTAAGCGGACATCCGTTGGACGAATATCAGGAAATGTTACGACGAAATGTAACCAAGGTTTCTACAGACTTTTTGCCGGAGGAAGAAGGGGAAGAACGGGAGTCTGCGGCAGAGGACGGAGAAACCGCAATTATCGGCGGCATTATTACGGAAATCACAAGAAAAACAACACGAAGCAATTCCATGATGGCATTTGTAACCGTGGAGGATGTTTTGGGGACGGTGGAAGTTATCGTGTTCCCGCGGGATTACGAAAAGTATAAGCAGGAATTGTTTGAAGATAATAAGGTATTAATAAGAGGACGTGTTGCGGTGGAAGAAGAGCGGGCGGCACGCTTGATTTGCAGTGAGATTATTCCGTTTACCGCAATGCCGCGGGAAGTGTGGGTACGTTTTCCGGACAAAGAAGCCTTTTTAAAGAATGAGGATGTGTTGTATGGAATGCTGGATTCCTATGACGGGAAAGATGAAACCGTAGTGTATTGTGTGGCGGAAAAGGCGATGAAACGATTGCCGAAAAGTCGTACCACCCAGGTGTGTGCGGCGTTAATTTCCCGATTGGAAACGACTTTTGGCAAAGATTCTGTAAAAGTTGTAGAAAAAACCCTTGAAAAAAGGGGATAAACGCAGTACAATACAATGGAGTATATATGTTATAACGTACGGAGGAATATAAGATGGCAGGAAAAAAGGCAGATGTAAATAAGACGGCGGGAAAGAAGACCGGTGATGATATTAAGACGATTGCGGTATTAACCAGCGGCGGAGATGCTCCGGGTATGAACGCGGTGATTCGTTCCGTAGTAAGAACGGCACTTGCAAACGGAAAGAAAGTAAAAGGTATCCGCAGAGGATATGCGGGTCTTTTGGACGAAGATATTATCGATATGGATGCAAAGAGCGTAGCGGATATTATTCAGCGCGGCGGTACGATTTTGTATACGGCACGTTGTGCGGAGTTTACCACGCCGGAGGGACAAGATAAGGGTGCTGCCATTTGTAAAAAGCACGGCATTGATGCGGTGGTAGTCATCGGCGGTGACGGTTCCTTCCAGGGTGCAAGAAAGCTTGCTGCCCGCGGAATCAATACCATCGGTGTTCCGGGAACCATTGATCTTGATATTGCTTGTACCGATTATACCATCGGATTTGATACTGCAATTAATACGGCGATGGAAGCAATCGATAAGGTTCGTGATACCTCTACTTCCCATGAGAGATGTAGTATTATCGAGGTAATGGGACGTCATGCGGGTTATATCGCGTTGTGGTGCGGTATTGCAAACGGTGCGGAGGATATTCTTCTTCCGGAGCGTTACGAAGAAGATTTTGAGCAGAAGATTATTGAGAATATTAAGGAAAAGAAAATGCTCGGTAAGAAGCATCATATTATTATCAATGCGGAAGGCGTGGGCGATTCCTATGAAATGGCAAAGCGTATCGAACGTGCTACCGAGATGGAGACCAGAGCAACCATCGTAGGCCACATCCAGAGAGGCGGAAGCCCGACCTGTAGAGACCGCGTTTATGCATCCATGATGGGTGCTAAGGCAGTAGAGCTTTTGTGTGAGGGTAAGAATAACCGTGTTGTAGCTTATAAGAACGGTGGTCTTGTGGATTATGATATCGAAGAGGCACTTGCAATGAAGAAGGATTTGGATGAGGACATGGTAATTATGTCTCAGAAGTTATCCAGAAAGTAGTAAACTTGTGTGATGGAAAGTTGTACGAGTTTTCGTTAAGGAACAAAGAGTTCCGCTTGCGCAATTTCCTATAGCGTAAAAAGAAGGTCGGCATGTTAAGAATGCCGGCCTTTTCATTTGCGAATCAGAAATTATGTTTAAAAAATTATACAGCCAAATCTACATTTGCACCGAGAACCGCGTCCAAATCGGCCGCTTTTTTGTTTTTGTCGTAATCGGAATCTCCGTACTTGATTAAGGTTCTTGTAGTACCGCCGGCTACATAGGAACGTCCGCATTCCGGACAAATAGCGGTTTTGATAGAAACGGTAGCGGAAATAAGTTCATTTCCCGGCTTGTTTCCTTCCCGTTTGGCATTTGCCACATGTTCTTTTTCATGAGCCATAACAACGCCTGCGGAAGCTTCCGGAGCAATGTGACCCGGTGCTTTAAAAGAAACATTTCCTTCATCGGAACCGTCTACGTATTTTCGTTCTTTACAAGTCTGACATTCTCCTTTTGCGGTAGCCTTTTCCGTTCGTTTTTGTTCCGTATTGTCCCCGGAAAGAGGGGAGACGGAAGAAGCGGAAACAGACTCCGGTTTTGAAGCGGCAGAATAAGAAGAGGCAGGAAGTGTCATCCCGGGATAAACCTTGGAATCGGTCGGTGTAAAGGAAAGAAACATACCAAGCCCTCCTTTCTTATGCAGTAAGAAAAACTATCGTCTTCTGGTAGCCGAGTAGGCATTCATTTTGCCTTGCTGGCGTTCACGCTGCTTTGTCATCAGATAACTGGATAAATAGGAATTCGGTTCTACAAATTTACAGCCGTAATTGTAGGTTCCTTTTTCTTCGTTAAAATCCCGTCGCACAATGGTGGCGGAAAGTACAAGGGTCTTACGGTCCGTAAGCGGAATGGATAAGCGGATGGTACGAGAAATCTCGTATTCTTCTTTGCTGACAAATCCGAATCCGGTTTCACTGATATCGCGAACCAAAACATTAAACGGCTGAGGACCGCTGCTCTGGAACACGGTAATATTCATAGTTTCACCTATATACACACGGAAAGAGCCACGACGATTGTACGGTCTTGCTTCTCCGACTAATGCGACGCGATAATAGGTGCTCCCTTTGATCTTTACAAGCGGAAGGGAAACGGAATGCCAGGCATAAACCACCTGATCCTGTAAATACAGGAAATCGATGGTACAAGTATCACCGAAGCCTACAGTACGTCCGTCAACCAAAATCGGTTTTAACAAAACGTGGTCTGCATGAACTTCGACAATATTTGTCGCCAGATCCTTCGATTTTAATCCTACGGTAACTACTAGAGTCACCGGATGCTGTTCGTCTAAGTCCAGAATTGTCATATGTAAATGCCCCTTGTAAATAAGTAACGAAAATAATTAGTATCTGTCACACTAAATTATACTACATACTTTGGGCTGTTGCAAGTAGAAAAAGCATTTGAAGCGAAATTTGTTGTATGAAAAAAAGGAATATGCTATACTTTTTTTGAAAAGGAGTGTGAAACAGTCATGATTTTTCCGAAATGGATCAAACAAGGGGAAATAATCGGAGTTACGGCCTGTTCGGCAGGGAAAAGTGCGCCGCTTGATACGGTGCGTATGGATAACGCGGTCAGACAAATGAAACAGCGGGGTTTTTCTGTGTTAGAAACACCGGATGTACGAAAGGAAGAAAAGGGAAGAAGCGGTCCGGCAAAAGTAAGAGCAGAAGAATTGCATACATTGGCGGAAAATCCGGAGGTGACCTGGGTAATTCAGGCATCCGGCGGAGATTATCTGGCGGAGATGTTAAGCTATACGGATTTTGAAACAATTAAAAGGAATCCCAAGTGGTATCAGGGATATTCCGACCCTACGGGACTTTTGTTTTCCATTACCACTAATTGCGATATGGCAACGGTATACGCCGGGAACTTCGGAGATTTCGGGATGGAAAACTGGCATAGATGTCTGGAGGAAAACATAGCGGTGTTAGAAGGAAAGCCGGTGGTACAAAACAGTTTTGATTTGTATAAAAACGGCTTTGCGGAACGGATAACGGGATATGAGGATTATCAAGAGGATACGCCGGTATATTGGGAATGTGAAAATGACGATGCCAAGTTGTCCGGACGGTTGCTGGGCGGTTGCCTGGATGTATTGTTGGATTTGGTAGGGACACGGTTTGATAAGACAAAGGAATGGTGTGAGAAATATAAAGCGGACGGAATTTTGTGGTATTTGGAGAGTTTTGCCTTAAGTTCGGAGCGGCTGACCTGCGGGCTTTGGCACTTGAAAGAAGCAGGGTGGTTCGAACATGCCGCAGGATTTGTGTTCGGTCGTCCCACCTTCTTTTCCAGTGAGTATGAAATCGGGTATAAGGAAGCGGTAGAAGCTGTTTTGGGGGAACTGGGTCTTCCGATCGTTTATGAAGCGGATATCGGTCATAAAGCACCGCGTATGACGATGATAAACGGAGCCTTGGCTCAGATTTCCGTGAAAGACGGAAAAGGAACCGTAAGGATGCAGTGTCGGTAAGAAACAGAAGCGTGTTTGTTAAAATCTGCTTGTCAAATGGAGGGAAAAACGGTATACTGTAGTTGGTAGAGCAATATCGGTTTAGAACTGTTGTGCGGAAGAAAAGGAGGCTGTCATGGAAGAGAAGAGAAAAAGTAAACGTTTACCGATTTCGTTGGAATTAAATGTATCCAGCGTGTTTAAGCAGGACAATGTAAAAGTAGGCGTAACGGATGCTCCGGTAATTGTAACGGATATTTCAAAGGGCGGTATCGGATTTGAAAGCGAGAGTATTTTGCCGGTCGGTTATTATTTCAATGCCAGATTGGAAATCGGCAGTAAAGAGGCAGTATTGTACACCGTAGTCAAGATTATTCGCAGCTACGAGGGCGAAAACGGAAAGACCATGTACGGATGTGAATTTGTCGGTTTTGCACCGGTTTTGGAGTATATTTTCGACGATTACGAAGCAGAGTTAAAGTAGAAAAGGACAAAATAAAAGAAGCAGGTCATCGACCTGCTTCTTTGTTGTTTCAGGATTATGAATTATAACTTCGTAACGTTTGCAGCCTGCGGACCCTTTTCGCCGGTCACTACTTCAAACTCTACCTTGTCGCCTTCGTCAAGGACTTTAAATCCGTCCATGTTTAATGCGGAATAATGTACGAATACATCGGTTCCGTTCTCATCGGAAATAAAGCCAAACCCCTTTTTTGCGTTGAACCACTTTACTGTGCCGTTCATCCTATGTTCCTCCGAAACTAAAATAATAAATGAGCCGTATGTAACAGCCTAAATTTAAGATAGCACAAATTTATAAAATTGTCAATGATGACACGGATTTTTATGGATTTTTTGTGTGCAATGTGGTAAGATAATCAAAAAAGAATAAGGAGATTCGGATAGAATGAGTCGTGTGATTAAAAATACAGAAACCCTGAAAAAATTGTCGGCTTATGAGATTGTATCGGAAGAGAATCTTCCGGATATTTCGGGCTACGGCATTGTGCTCCGGCACAAAAAATCCGGCGCAAAAGTTGCTGTGATTTCCTGTGAAGATAACAATAAAGTGTTTTCCGTGGGATTTCGCACCCCGCCGGAGGACTCCACCGGTGTTGCCCATATTTTGGAGCATTCCGTTCTTTGCGGTTCGGAACGTTTTCCGGTAAAGGACCCGTTTGTGGAATTGGTAAAAGGTTCTCTTAATACGTTTTTAAATGCAATGACGTATCCGGATAAAACCATTTATCCGGTGGCAAGTTGTAATGATAAAGATTTTGCAAACCTGATGGAAGTCTATATGGATGCTGTTTTTTTCCCGAATATTCATCATGAAAAAAACATTTTCCTGCAGGAAGGATGGCATTATGAGTTGGAAAGTGCGGATGCCGATCTTTCCTATAACGGTGTGGTATACAGCGAGATGAAAGGTGTTTTTTCCAGCCCGGATGAGGTGCTGTTTGCCAAAATTCAACAAAATCTGTTTCCGGATACGGCCTATGGCGTGGAATCCGGCGGTGATCCGGATTTTATTCCGGAACTTAGCTATGAACAGTTTTTAGAGTTCCATAAACGCTATTATCATCCGGTGAACAGTTATATTTATCTGTACGGTGATATGGATGTGGAAGAACGTCTTTTATGGATGGATAAGGAGTATTTGAGCCGGTTTGAAAAGATAGAACTGGATTCTGCCATCGGTATCCAGGAGAATTTCGGGGAAAAGAAGAAGATCGAAGCGTTCTATTCCGTGAATAACGAAGAAGAAGCAAAGGATGCCGCTTATTTTGCCTACGGTGTTACCTTCGGGGGAGAAAAGGATGTAGTAAAAGAAACCGCGGTTTCCCTTCTTTGTTCTGCCTTGATTAATAAACCGGGAACTCCGCTTAAATTGGCTCTGACGGAAGCCGGAATCGGGGAAGATTGTTCCGCTGATTTTACGGATGTGGTGGCACAGCCGTTTTTAGCCATTATCGCAAAAAATGCGACAGCGGACAAAGCAGACGACTTTTTACGTGTGGTAACGGAAACCTTAGAAACCTGCGTAAAGGAAGGTGTGTCGAAAAAATCTCTGTATGCAGCGTTAAACAGCATGGAGTTTTCCTTAAGGGAAGGGGATTCCGGAAACTATCCGAAGGGATTGCGCTATTGCCAGATGATGTTCGGAACCTGGCTGTATGACGATACCAGAGTATTTGATAACCTGTACTGGACACCGGTGTTTGATAAGCTTCGTGCTTTGATTGAGACGGATTATTTCGAAACGTTAATCCGGGAAGAGCTGCTTCATAACAACCATGCAGTATTTGTAAAGTTGCTGCCGAAGGTAGGATTGCTTGCGGAAAAAGAAGCGGAAATGAGCAAAAAGCTGGCAACCTATAAAGCGTCGTTATCTGGGGAAGAGGTAGAGGCACTGGTTGCACAGACAGCGGCATTAAAGCAATATCAGAGCGAACCTTCAAAACCGGAGGATCTGGCCAAAATTCCGCAGCTTACCAGAGACGACATTAAAAAAGAAGCAGATCCGTTTGTAAACGAAGTAAAAGAAATTGCGGGCGTTACCACCCTTCACCAGGAGTTGTTTACTGCGGGAATCGCTTATGTGAAAGTTTTATTTGATATGAAAAAAGTTCCGGCGGGATTGCTTAGTTATGCCGGAATTCTTACGGATTTATTCGGTCGTATGAATACCGTAAAGCAAAGCTATTTGGATTTGAACAATGAAATCAGTATTAACACCGGCGGTATTTCCGTAAGCACTATGATTTCTTCCAAGTACGATGATTTAAAGGAGTATCGTATCTTCCTTGTTGCGGAAGGAAAGACGTTGTACGGGAAGATTCCGGAGCTGTTCTCTTATATGAAGGAATTGCTTACGGAAACTCTTTATCAAAATCCGGAACGAATCCGGGAAATTTTGTTGGAGCGGAAAAGCGGATTGGAAAGCCGGTACACCGACATGGCCCAGGGTGCGGCGGTAAAGAGAGCCTCCTCCTATTTTTCCGAGGTGGGGGTTGCCATGGAACTTTTGGACGGCATTGCTTATTATGAATTCATTTCCGATTTGCTTGCGAATTACGAAGAACGTAAGGAAGAATTAATACAGAAGCTTACGGAAACTTACGAGTGTATTTTTGCAAAGGATGTTATGATGCTCAGCGTAACCGCAGATGCGGAAGGCTATGAAGCGGTAAAGGAACAGTGCATTCCGTTCCTTGAAGCATTTGTGCCGGAAGCAAAGGGAAGCGGTATGACACTTGTACCGGAGAAGAAAAACGAGGGCTTTATTACCCCGGGCCAGGTGCAGTATGTATGTTGTGCAGGTAATTTCAGGGATGCGGGGCTTAAGTATACCGGTTCCTACGAAGTACTTCGTACCGCTATGAGTTACGGTTATTTATGGAATCAGGTCAGAGTGTTGGGCGGTGCCTACGGTGCGGCATTGATGGCACTGGAAAACGGACGGATGGCCTTCTATTCCTGGAGAGATCCGCATCTTAACAGAACCATGAAAGTGTATGAAGATGCGGTGGACTATATTGCAAACTTTGAAGCGGATGAAGCAGAAATGACAAAGTATGTCATCGGTACCATGAGTAACGTGGATATGCCGCGAAATCCGCGGATGGAAGGAGAAAGAGGACTGACGGCATATTTGACCGGACGCACCTTTGAATCCGTACAGAAACACAGAGACGAAATATTGAATATCACGGTGGAGGATATGCGTGCCTTAGCGAAAGGTGTTCAGGCGATGCTTTCCCAAAATTGCTGTTGTACGGTGGGCTCCGAAAAGAAGGTGCGGGAGGATGCGTCACACTTTATGACGGTTCGTGATTTGTTAAAGTAAGAAAGAGTAGCCGGTAAGAAACGGATACAAGGAGAAAACTATGGCACAAAACAGTGAGAAAAATAAAAAAGCAGGGAAAGGTGAGCGGGGCTTCCGTTCCGGATTTGTGGCATTAATCGGCAGACCCAATGTGGGAAAATCGACGCTGATGAATCATCTGATTAAGCAGAAGATTGCGATTACTTCCAATAAGCCTCAGACCACCCGGACCCGGATTCAGACGGTGTACACCGATGACCGCGGACAGATCATTTTCTTAGATACCCCGGGGATCCACAAGGCAAAGAATAAGCTGGGCGAGTATATGGTCAATGTGGCGGAAGGGACTCTTTCCGAGGTGGACGTGATTCTTTGGCTGGTAGAGCCGACGGATTATATCGGGGCGGGAGAACAGCATATTTTGGAAGTACTTGCCCGTACCAAAACACCGGTGGTTCTTGTGCTTAATAAGATGGACACAGTTGAGAAAGAGATGCTCTTGAAAGCAGAGGAGACGTATAAAGACGTGTATCCGTTTGCCGGGGTTATTATGACCAGTGCCCTGCGGAGCCGGAATGTGGATAAGCTACAGTCGTTATTGTTTTCCCTGCTTCCGGAAGGACCGATGTACTATGATGAAGATACGGTAACGGATCAACCGGAACGTCAGATTGCGGCAGAGATTGTACGAGAAAAAGCACTCCGTTTGTTGGACGATGAAATTCCTCACGGTATTGCCGTAGCCATTGAACGGATGAAGGAGCGTCCGGACGGCCGTTTGGTAGACATTGATGCCACGATTATTTGTGAGAGAGATTCCCACAAGGGAATTATTATCGGAAAACAGGGTGCCATGTTAAAACGCATCGGCACCGAGGCCAGAAAAGAAATCGAGCTTTTATTCGAGTATAAGGTGAACTTAAAGCTTTGGGTAAAAGTTAAGAAAGATTGGCGCGACAGTGATTTTCTATTGAAAAACTACGGTTACGTAGAGCGTACAGAGGAAGAATAAACCGTGTCAAGCCCCAAAATTTTTCCAACCCCTAGGATTATCGTATCAGTGTATTTTTGTATGTTTCGGAGAAGCTATTTTTGTAACCGAATTTGTTCGGTACGTCGGAACGGATTCAGGGTAACGTAATGTGCAGAAAATGACCGAAACTTTTATATACGGGGGTGCGACAATGGAAGAAGAGTATTGGGAAAAATTCAGAACAACCGGAAGCGTGACAGACTATTTGTCTTATCGCGGGGCGGTGGAACAAAGGAACAAAGAGGAACAGAAGGTACAGGGAGAGTCCTATGGCAGAGAGCATTACGGTGACAGGAATGATTCTGTCGGCACAACCGAATAAAGAGTACGACAGACGTCTGGTGCTTTTGACAAAAGAACGAGGGAAAATTTCTGTGTTTGCAAACGGAGTGCGTCGCCCCACAGCGATGCTTTCCGGATGCAGTCAGCCCTTTGTGTTCGGGAAATTCACTTTGTACGAAGGAAGGGATTCTTATACCTTACAGGCCGCGGAACCGGAAAACTTTTTCGCGGAGTTGCGGACGGATTTGGAAGCAGTGTATTACGGCGTATACTTTTGTGAATTTGCCGAAACGGTAACGCGGGAAGGACTTCCCGCAAAGGAAGAATTAAAGGTTTTGTATCGCTCTTTGGGGGCACTGTTAAAGAAATCCATCGGTTCGGAATTAGTGCGCTCCATCTTCGAATTGAAAATGTTATCCGTGGGAGGTATCTCTCCTCAGGTGTATGAATGCGTAAAGTGCAGAAAAAAAGAAAATCTGCATTGGTTTTCCGCAAAAAGCGGCGGATGTATTTGTAAGGAATGTGCGGACAAACTGTGGACGGAGCTTGTAGGAGAAGAGGGTCGAACTTTCGGCGGGCAGGAAGCGGGTACAGCTACCGGGCTTGTGCCTGGGGAGAAGTTTCTTCCGGTGTCCGGTTCCACACTTTATACTATGCAATATATCTTAGCGACGCCTATTGAGAGTTTGTATACCTTTACGGTATCGGAGGATGTGCGGGGGCAGCTGAAACAGATATTAAAGGAGTTTGTAGATTTGCATATCGGGCGGAAGTTTAAGAGTTTGGAAATGCTGGAGTTGTTGTAGGGCTGTTTTGAATAGAGTTTAATTTACTAAAAGTCAAGTTCAATTTACTAATTTTGAAGAAAAATAGTAAATTGAACTTGACTTTTATGTAATTGAAGAGATATAATTTAATTGTAGTAGTGTAGTGTTTTTAGATAGGAAACGGAGCAAATAATATGAGAACGATTGATTATACAAAAACATGGCAAAAGCTTCTTACACCTGATATTGTATCACTTCTTACGTGTATTCATGAGTATAAAGGTGAACAAACACTGTTTATTGAGGCGAAAGCCGACACGCTTGAACAGCTTATGGAAATAGCTAAAATACAAAGTACTGAGGCATCCAATAAGATTGAGGGTATCTATACTTCAGATGAGAGATTGAAGATGTTGTTAAAAGATAAAACAATGCCTAAAACAAGAAATGAGAAGGAAATAGCGGGGTATAGAGATGTTTTAAATACGATTCATGAATCTCACGACCATATACCTCCGCGACCGACCTTTATTTTACAACTTCATAGGGACTTATATAAATTTATAGGTGTGAATATTGGAGGGTTGTATAAGAGTTCGGATAATGTCATTGCAGAAATCGATAGTCGGGGAAATAAGAAGGTACGTTTTCAACCGGTACCGGCATGGGAAACATCGGAAGCAATCAATGCATTATGCAAAGCTTTTGAGGAAGTATTGGCAGATGGAACGGTAGACCCGTTGTTGATAATTCCTATGTTTGTACTTGACTTTCTATGCATTCACCCATTCAATGACGGAAATGGTCGTATGAGTCGTTTGTTAACTTTATTGCTTTTATATCGTGCGGGGTATATTGTAGGGAAATATATCAGTATCGAAAAAGCAATAGAGAAGTCAAAGACCACGTATTACGAAGTGTTACAAGAAAGTTCCTATGGGTGGCATGAGGAACAGAATGACTATGAGCCTTTTGTGAGATATATGCTTGGTATTATTGTAAGTACCTACCGAGAGTTTTCGGCACGTGTAAAGCTGATTACAACGAGTGGCCTGTCAAAGCCGGAGCGGGTTCGAGAAGTGATAAAGAATACGTTAGGAACAGTGACCAAGGCGGAACTTATGGCAAAATGCCCGGATATCAGTCAGGCAACGATACAGAAGACTTTAAATGAGTTGCTCTCTGCCGGAGAAATACTAAAGATTAGTGGTGGACGTTTTACAAAATACACATGGAACAGGGAGAATGATTTGTTATGATTACCGGAGAATTGAAAAATAAAATAGATAGTATGTGGGATGTGTTTGCAGCCGGTGGATTGGTAAATCCACTGGATGTAATAGAGCAGGTAACATATTTGATGTTTATCCATGATTTGGATGATACGGATAATTTGAGGGCAAAAGAGAGTGCCATGCTCGGATTACCGTATAAGAGTATGTTTGCGAATGAGGTGCAGATTGGTGACAGAACTATTGACGGTTCCCAGTTGAAATGGTCTGTATTTCATGATTTTCCGGCGGCACGGATGTATTCCGTGATGCAGGAATGGGTATTCCCGTTTATCAAGAATCTTCACGGAGACAAGAACAGTGCGTATTCCAAATATATGGACGATGCTATTTTTAAATTGCCGACTCCGTTATTACTTTCTAAAGTAGTAGACGCATTGGATGATATTTATCGTTTGATGGCAGAGGTGAAGGATGTGGATATCCGAGGGGATGTTTACGAGTATCTGCTCTCCAAGATAGCACAGTCCGGACGAAACGGACAGTTTAGAACACCGCGTCATATCATTCGTATGATGGTGGAACTGATGCAACCAAAACCGGATGATATCATCTGTGACCCGGCATGCGGCACGTCCGGGTTCCTTGTGACGGCAGGGGAATATTTAAAAGAGCATCACAAAGAAGAAATCTTTTTTGAACGGCAAAAAAAAGACCACTATATGAATCATATGTTCCATGGATTTGATATGGATAGAACTATGCTTCGTATCGGTGCAATGAATATGATGACGCATGGTGTGGAAAGTCCGTTTATTGAATACCGGGATAGCCTGTCGGACCAGAATCAGGATCGGGAAAAGTATTCTTTAATTTTGGCAAATCCGCCGTTTAAGGGCAGTTTGGATGCGGATACTGTATCTGCGGATTTATTAAAGGTATGTAAGACTAAGAAGACAGAGTTGCTGTTTTTGGCGGCGTTTGTACGGATGCTTAAGGTGGGAGGACGATGTGCGTGTATCGTTCCGGACGGCGTATTGTTCGGTTCTTCTACAGCCCACAAGGCAATTCGTAAAGAGTTGGTAGAGGAAAATAGACTGGAAGCGGTCATTTCTATGCCATCCGGTGTGTTTAAGCCATATGCGGGAGTGTCTACCGGTATTCTGATTTTTACCAAGACGGGGCATGGCGGAACAGACAAGGTGTGGTTCTATGATATGACCGCTGACGGACTCAGTCTGGATGATAAGAGAACTCCGGTAGCAGAGAATGATATTAGTGATATTATTTCCAGATTCCATAACTTAGAGGGGGAGGCTGGCAGAAAGAGAACCGATAAGTCTTTCTTTGTACCGAAGGATGAGATTGTGGGTAATGAATATGATTTATCCATCAATAAGTATAAGCAGGTAGAGTACAAGGCAGTGGAATATCCGCCGACAAGTGAAATATTTGCGAATATCGAGAAGATAGAGGCAGAGATTGCAATGGAAATGGCAGAGTTGAAGGCTCTGTTGGAATTATAGTGGTGAAGTTGATAGAGTAGAGATAGTGAGTTGAGTTATGCCGACAACCGAACGGTATAGCAAATTACTCGCGCAAATTCAGATTTGTGGAGATGATGAGATGAGGATGCAAAAAATAGAAGATGCTTGTACCTTACATGCGAGAATAGGGTGGCAAGGGTTAACAAAAGCAGAATATCTTGATTCGGGTGATTATTATTTGGTTACAGGTGTGGATTTTCTTGATGGTGTGATAGATTTTCAGAATTGTCATTATGTAACAAAGGATAGATACGATCAAGATAGTCATATTCAATTACAGGAGAATGATGTCCTTGTAACAAAAGATGGGACGATAGGTAAAGTTGCAATTGTAGATAAATTTGATAAGCCAGCAACGCTTAATAGTGGGGTATTTGTTGTACGACCACGCAATGAAGAAGCTTTATTACCAACATATTTAGTGTATGCATTAAGAAGTGGTAGTTTTATCCGCTTCATTGAGCAGATTAAGGTCGGATGTACAATAGCACATCTTAATCAAGCAAAATTTTTAAAATTTGAGATACCAGATATTGGAGTTCAAGAACAAAGAAAAGTAGTAAATATCCTTTCTCGTACAGAAGAAATTCTCAAGAAAAGAAGGCAACAGTTAGAAGAGTTGGATAACCTCATCAAATCCCGATTTGTCGAGCTGTTTGGGGATACGGTTCTGAATCCTTTTGGGTGGGAAAAAGATAGTCTCGGGTCAGTTTGCGATGTTAGAGATGGAACACACGACTCACCGAAGTATTATGAAACAGGGTATCCGCTAGTTACATCAAAAAACGTAACAGGTGGAAAAATCGACCTGACAGGTTGTTCTCTCATTTGTGAAGCAGACTTCAATAAAATCAACGAAAGGTCAAAGGTCGATAGTGGCGATATCATAATGCCTATGATAGGAACAGTTGGAAAGCCTGTAATCGTTGATATAGAACCCGATTTTGCTATTAAGAATGTGGCTCTAATTAAGTTCAGAGCTGATTCAAGTGTGTTGAATATTTATATTCGTGCCTTGCTTCAGTCGGATTACTTCGATGATGCTGTTTTGAGTAAGGTAAGAGGCGGGACACAAAAATTTATTTCATTGGGTGATATTAGAAAACTTGAGATTCTTGTTCCACCTATGGACATTCAGAAACAGTTTGTTGAGTTTGTTAAACAAGTCGACAAATTGAAAGTTGAAGTGCAGAAATCCTTAGATGAAACACAGCAGCTTATGGATTCACTTATGCAGAAGCATTTCGGATAAGTTGAATGTGTTCTTGCAGAAAAAAGTGATTTTGGTATACTGGGTGAAAAAAAGGAGTATACCAAAATGGAGAATGCGATTTGTAAAATACTGAATGATATGTCGGAATGCCTTGATGTCCAGCAGATGCGAAGATTACAGGAATGTCTGCTGAAATATTTGCAGAGGTCAGAGCTGGATATTACAAGAGAGATTGATAATAAAGAGTACCTTGATATGTTTGTTGCTGCCAAAAGGATTGAGGGGTGCTCTGAACGTACCATAGAGTATTATCGAAGTACGATCCAAAATATGTTTTTTGATATAAAGGCACCGGTAAGACAGATTACAACAGAGGATTTACGAGAGTATTTAACGCAGTATCAGGTAAAGAATAATTGTGGTCGAGTAACAATTGACAATATTCGTCGGAATCTATCAAGTTTCTTTTCGTGGTTAGAAGATGAAGATCATATATTGAAAAGTCCGATACGACGAATTCATAAGGTGAGAACCGGCACGCGGGTGAAGGAAACTTTTTCAGATGAAAACATTGAAGTTTTGCGTGATAACTGTAAAAACATTAGGGACTTGGCAATTATTGATTTGTTGTATTCAGCTGGAATACGAGTGGGAGAATTGGTGAATCTCAACAAGGCAGACATTAACTTTGAAGAACGAGAATGTGTCGTGTATGGTAAAGGAAATAAGGAACGGCGCGTGTACTTTGATGCAAGGGCTAAAATTCATTTACAGGAGTATTTGAAAAGTAGAACAGATAGAAACGAAGCATTGTTCGTGACATTGGACAAGCCAAGTGAACGATTACAGATAAGTGGAGTAGAGATACGATTGAGAAATCTTGGGCGAAGACTCGATATTGAAAAAGTACATCCGCATAAATTCAGGCGTTCTATGGCAACCAAAGCAATAGACAAAGGAATGCCGATAGAGCAAGTACAACGCCTGTTAGGGCATCAGCAGATTGATACTACGATGCATTATGCAATGGTGAATCAGAGCAATGTAAAGAATTCTCATAGAAAATTCATCGGATAACCGCAAATTCAGATTTGTGGAGATGATTAGGATGCAAGAGAGTATCTGTATAGAAAAATTGTGTAAAAGAATCTATGCTGGAGGAGATGTGCCAAAGGATAGATTTTCAGAAGTGAAAACAGAAGAGTTTACAGTACCAATTTATGCAAATGCGGAAAGAGACGAAGGATTATATGGATATACAGACGAAGCAAGGGAATATGAGCCAAGTGTAACGGTGGCTGCAAGAGGAACTATTGGATATACTGCGATTAGAACAGAGCCATTTGTGCCAGTAGTTCGATTGATTACAGTTGTACCAAAGCAAGAGTTGGTTGATTTGAGGTATATGCATTATGCATTAAAAAGTTGCAAGCCAAAATCAAGCGGAACATCAATTCCGCAGTTGACTGTTCCAGATATAAAGAAATATAGTTTTGGAGTACCATCAAAGGACGAACAGATTTTTATTGTGGGCATCTTGGATTCTGTTCAAAATATAATTGATAAAAGGCGAAAAGAAATCGAAGAACTTGACAATCTTATCAAATCCCGATTTGTAGAACTCTTTGGCAATCCAGATATTAATGAACAAAAATGGGAAATATGTAAACTGGAAGCTCTCTGTGATGTTGGTTCTAGCAAGCGCATATATCAAAGCGAGCAGAGTCTGACAGGCATACCGTTCCTCAGAATATCTGATTTAGTAAATAGAATGGACAATGGTTCGTTAGAGTGTGATTTGTTTATTCCAGAGACACGGTATGAGGAACTGAAAGAACAAGGATTAGTTCCGCAAAGCGGAGATATTTTACTTACAGCAAGGGGAACATTGGGGCGGTGTTATATAGTAAAGGAAGATGATGAATTCTATTTTCAAGACGGAATGATTACATGGCTATCCCATTATGATAGTAGAGTGACACCTTTATATATTTCGTATTTATTTGAAATGCCAGGTTTTAGAAAACAGATTGATGCATTACAGGCGGGTTCTACGGTGGCATATCTTTCTATAGCTATGGCAAAGAAGCTGGATGTAATGGTACCATCTATAGATGCGCAAAATCAGTTTGCTGACTTTGTAACTCTAGTCGACAAATTGAAATTTGATGCACAGAGAGTAACAAAAGGGACGAGGATGCTTTTGTTTGTATTTTGAGATGAAGGGAGAAACCGTATGGCTGATAAAGAGTATGAAAGAAAATATAAAGAAGATAGGCCAGTCTTGGCAATTTGTTATGATTTTGATAAGACCCTATCTCCTGATGATATGCAGGCACAAGGTTATATTCAGAAGGTTTTTAAAGGGGATGTACAGACATTTTGGAAAGAATCTAATGATTTTGCTGAAGCAAATGAGATGGATACTAATCTGGCATATATGTATAAGATGGTAGATGAGGCTCAAGGTCGAATTTTATTTACCAGAGAAACATTAGCTGAATACGGTTCAAAAGTAAAACTGTTTCCCGGCGTAGAAGAATGGTTTGAAAAAATTCGGAAGTTTGGTATAGAAAATAATGTAATTGTGGAGCATTATATTATTTCTTCAGGTCTTAAAGAAATGATAGAAGGAACGTCAATTGCAAAGGCAGGTGCATTTGAAAGAATTTACGCAAGCTCATTTTTATTTAATGAAAGAGGTGTAGGGATTTGGCCTGCACAAGTAATAAACTATACTAATAAAACACAGTTTTTGTTCCGGATTGAAAAAGGAGTTTTGGATGTAAATGATTCTCGTGTAAATGATTATTTTGCACCGGAGGACATTCGTGTTCCGTTCAGAAATATTGTGTATATCGGGGACAGTGCTACTGACATTCCGTGTATGAAATTAGTTAATGCGTACGGAGGACATTCCATAGGGGTATATAGTAATGATACGTTAGATAAATCCAAGGTGTTTAAAATGTTAGGGGATAATCGTATTAAGTATTTTGCACCGGCAGATTATACCGAAAATTCTGAGTTGGATAAATTGGTAAGAGCAATTATTGTTAGAACTGCGGCAAATGAAGTGCTTGAAGAAAAATATTTTTCTTGTAAGAAAGAGCATGCAGATGCTAAGGCGTGTGAAGAAAATGATAACAATACGCAGATGCGCATGAATTTGATTTTTTCTTTAGATGGAAGTAGGAACTTTGCTACTACACATACGATTATGCGTGAATTATTATTAATTGAGGATTGGTCTCAAAGTGAAATTGATATGTTACTTGATATAGCGCTGAATAATCATCCCGTGCGGTATTTACTTAATGATATTGATGTAAAAGCATTTTATCAAAAGATTATCGGGATGTTAGACAAGGAAACAGAAAAGGCATTACAGGTAAAGAATCATTTTGAATAAATTTTAAAGGGGAGTTATATGAGTACAGATATTACAAAACAAATGGAAATGGTATTGTATCGTACAGAGGATGATTCTGTAACTGTTAGTGCATTGATAAAAGATGAGTCTATTTGGATTACACAAAAAGCAATGGCTGAGCTGTTTGGAGTACAAAAACCGGCAATTAGTAAGCATCTAAAAAACATTTTTGAACAGGGAGAATTGGTTGAAGAAGTGGTTGTTTCCAAAATGGAAATACCCACTCCACATGGTGCAATTCAAGGTAAGACACAAACGTCTGTTACAAATTACTATAATTTGGATGCCATTATTTCCGTGGGTTACAGAGTAAATTCCATACAAGCGACACACTTTCGTATTTGGGCAACCAATGTATTAAAGGAATACATGATAAAAGGATTTGTCATGGATGATGAGCGATTGAGGCTTGCGAAAACAACTTTCGGAAAAGACTATTTTCGTGAATTACTGGAGCGAGTGCGTTCTATCCGTGCAAGTGAGAGGCGAATCTGGCAACAGATTACGGATATATTTGCGGAGTGCAGTATTGATTATGAAAAGGATTCGGAGGTTACATATCAATTCTTTTCCACAGTGCAAAATAAATTTCATTATGCGATAACGGGTAAAACTGCGGCAGAAATTGTTTATGATTCTGCGGATCACACGAAGGAACATATGGGCTTGACTACATGGAAAAATGCTCCCGATGGGCGTATATTGAAGTCTGATACACCGGTGGCAAAGAATTATTTGGATGAGAAACAAATTCGGCAGTTAGAACGTACGGTGACTGGATATTTTGATTATATAGAGGATTTAATAGAGCGTGAAAATGTATTTACCATGCAGGAATTCTCCGATAGTATTAATGCTTTTTTAGAGTTTAGAAGATATGATGTATTAAAGGATAATGGCAGAGTCTCTCATAAACAGGCATTAGACAAGGCTTATGCAGAATATGAAACTTTTAATAAAACACAACCGATAGAATCTGATTTTGATAAGATGGTGAAAGCGGTTACGCAAAAATAAAGAATCATTTTGACAAGGAGTGAATCCTATATGACCAACTTTGATTATCTAAAGCAAGAGTCAAAATTTAATAGTTTTGCCGATGTTGCGATTGCGGCAGAAAAGATATTGAACATTGATTTGGAATCCAGTGTGATCAACTGTCGGCGTGCCATGGAATTTGCGATCAAGTGGATGTATTCCGTGGACAAGTCTCTGGAAATGCCGTATCAGGATACCTTGATTAGTTTGATGAGTACCGAGGATTTTCATGATTTAGTAGATGATGTTTTATGGAAGCGTTTGGATTTAATTCGTAAAGTTGGGAACAGAGCGGCACATAATGGAAAGAAAGTGACCATGGATGAAGCAAAGCTTTGCTTGCAGAATCTTTTTATCTTTTTTGATTTTGTCGCGTATTGTTATGCGGATTCTTATGAAGAGCGGAAGTATGACGATACTCTTTTGGAAAAGCCACAGAAGCCGACGGAAGTAAAGAAAACGTCTGATGCTGATGTGGATTTGAAAGCATTACTTGCTGAAAATAAAGCATTAAAAGAAGAATTGACTGCAAGACGTGAAGAACAGCATCAGACCTATGTGCCGAAACCTTTGGATTTGTCAGAGTATAAGACTAGAAAGATTTATATTGATTCTATGCTTTTGGATGCCGGATGGACGGAAGGCAAGGATTGGATAAATGAAGTTGAAATTCAGGGAATGCCGAATAAGTCAGAAATGGGGCGGGCGGATTATGTACTCTATGATGATGCCCACAGACCGCTGGCGGTGATTGAAGCAAAGCGTACCTGTGTGGATGTGGCAAAGGGAAGACAGCAAGCAAAGCTGTATGCTGATTTACTTGAGAAACAGCATCATCGAAGACCGGTGGTTTTCCTGACGAACGGTTTTGAAACAAGGATTATAGATAATCAGTATCCGGAAAGAAAATGCGCGGTTATTTATTCTAAAAGAGACTTAGAAAAGTTATTTAATTTGCAAGCAATGCGGACAAGCCTTGCCCATGTTTCCGTAGATAAAGATATAGCCGGACGTTATTATCAGGAAGGTGCCATAAAGGCGGTGTGTGACAGTTTTGATAAAAAGAATCGCAGAAAAGCATTGCTCGTTATGGCTACCGGTTCGGGAAAGACAAGAACGGTGATTGCATTATGTAAGGTACTTCTAAATGCAGGATGGGTAAAAAACATTTTGTTCTTGGCAGATAGAAATTCTCTTGTCACACAGGCAAAAAGAAGTTTTGTAAATCTTTTGCCCGATTTGTCATGCTCTAATTTGGTGGAAGAGAAGGATAATTATAATGCACATTGTATTTTTTCTACTTATCAGACGATGATGAATTGCATAGACTCTGTCAAAGACCAGGAAGAGAAAAAGTTGTTTACCTGTGGCCACTTTGATTTGGTTATTTGCGACGAAGCCCATCGCTCCATCTATAACAAATACAGAGATATTTTCAATTATTTTGATGCACCGTTGGTTGGTTTAACTGCCACACCGAAGGATGAGATTGATAAAAATACTTATAGCATTTTTGAACTGGAAAATGGGGTCCCAACCTATGGATACGAACTGGCACAGGCGGTAAAAGACGGATACCTTGTTGATTTTATGTCGGTAGAGACAAAACTTAAATTCATTGAGCAGGGTATCGTGTATGATGACTTATCGGAAGAAGACAAAGAACTGTATGAAGATACTTTTGAAACCGAAGATGGCGTGTTGCCGGAAAGAATCAGCTCCTCTGCATTGAATACATGGATTTTTAACGAAGATACCATTAAGCAGGTATTACATACGTTGATGGAGGACGGATTAAAGATACAGTATGGTGAGATGCTTGGCAAGTCTATTATCTTTGCAAAGAATCATGACCATGCAGAGAAAATTTTGGAAGTATTTAATAAGGAATACTCCCATTTAGATAAAAACGGACAGGCATTTGCAAAGGTTATTGATAACTATATGACTTACGCGCAAAGCGCAATTGACGAATTTTCGGATTCAAAGAAGTTCCCGCAGATTGCGATATCGGTAGATATGCTTGATACGGGGATTGATGTGCCGGAGGTATTAAATCTGGTGTTCTTCAAGAAGGTCATGAGTAAGGCAAAGTTCTGGCAGATGATCGGACGAGGAACTCGTTTGTGTCCGGGACTTATAGATGGTGAAGATAAGCAGAAGTTTTACATTTTTGATTTTTGTGGGAACTTTGAATTCTTTCGAATGGGTCAGGGAAAGCCAACTGCAAACATGATGGCATTACAGGGTGCAATCTTTAATCTGGAATTTCAGATGGCATATAAACTACAGGATTTGCAGTATCAGGAAGAACCGCTTATTGACTACAGAAACAAGTTAGTTGGAGATATGACGGGAAAAGTTCAGGAACTTAACAGAGATAATTTTGCCGTGCGTCAACATTTAAAATATGTGGATACATATTCTACAGCGTATAATTATCAAACACTGACTTATGAAGATACTTTGATGGTACGAGATGAACTGGCTCCGTTGATTCTTCCGGATGGTGATGAAACAAGTGCAGTACGTTTTGATGCACTTATGTATGGTATTGAACTGGCATACCTTGCGGGAAAGAAGTACGGAAAGGCAAAGAGCGACTTGTATAGAAAGGTCAGTGGTATCGCGAGTGTTGCCAATATTCCGGAAATTCAAGTACAGGCAGAATTGATTAATAAGATTCTTCATACCAGTTATGTGGAGGACGCAGGAATTGAAGAGTTTGAGTATATTCGGAAAAATCTTCGTAACCTGATGAAGTATTTACCGACAAGTGGTCATCAGAAGTATATTACTAATTTTACGGATGAAATTTTATCGGTAGATTGGAATGAGTCTGATTTAGAGAATGATGAACTGAAAAATTATAAGGCAAAGGCAGAGTATTATGTACGTCAGCATCAAGACAATATTGTTATTGCAAAGTTAAAGACAAACAAACCGTTGACAGCCAGTGATATTTTGGTATTGGAAGATATTTTGTGGAAAGAGATTGGTACAAAAGCAGACTACGAGGCAGAGTATGGTTCTAAGCCGTTGGGTGAATTTGTTCGTGAGATTGTCGGGTTAGATATGAATGCTGCAAAGGAAGCTTTTTCGGAGTTTCTTAATGAAACGAATATGGACAGTCGGCAAATCTACTTTGTCAATCAGATAGTGGAGTACATTGTGCATAACGGTATTATGAAAGACTTGTCGGTATTACAGGAATCTCCGTTTACGGACAAGGGTAGTGTTGTAGAGATATTCACAGACCTGAATCTTTGGGCGGGTATCCGAAAGGTAATTGAACAGATAAATACAAATGCAGTAGCATAGGAGGAAATATCATGTCAAGAACCATGCAATTTAAAATGGAACGTCCCGGTCTTGTGGAAGTGGGACAAGAGGTAGAAATCCGTGAATCTACCCTTCCGAATGCGATATTCTATTATGTCATAGAACCGGCAGTGGCCATGTCAGGAAACATCCCGTTCCGCGAACGGCTGACAAAACTATCCGGAGTAGTAAAAGACGTAGAAGAAAACAGCAAAGGCTTCTATGTAACAGTCGAATTTGAGGAGTAGTACCGGAGTGTAATTAATAGAGACTGACGCAAATTTGAATGTCGAAGTCCCACTCTTGTGATTCATAAAGTATAGTAAAAAAGTTGATATTGGCAGATTTATTTTTGATTTCCCGAAGGGGCGCGCTTTTAACGAAGTCGAAATCGCCTCTTAGAAAAGACTGGGCGCGAGGTCGCTCCCGAGCGTCCTAGTCGTTCTTAGAGGAAGTTTGACGGAGTGTTGCGCTTTAAAAAATGAATCTGTCAATATCAACTTTTTTTAGAACCTCAACTACAAGAGTGGGACTGCGCATTTACATGCGTCAGTCCCGACATTTTACCGGGTTCTTTCCGGAAAACCAATCTTTTTCTGTACCTTACGAAGGGTCTTTGTTGCCACATAGTTGGCGCGTTCCCCGTTATTTTTGATAATGCTGTCGATGTATGCCTTATCATTGGAAAGCTCTGCGACGCGGTCCTGAAGCGGTTTTAACACATCTACAACGGATTCGCCTACAGCCAGCTTGAAATCTCCGTGGCCCTTTCCGGCGAATTCCTTTTCTACTTCTTCTACGGACTTGCCGGTGGTTGCACGGTAGATGTCAATTAAGTTACTGATGCCCGGCTTTTCTGCTGCATAACGGATTTCGTTATCGGAATCGGTCACGGCACGTTTGAACTTACGGATAATGGTGTCCGGGTCGTCCATCAGGTAAATACTTGCGTTTAAGTTCTCGTCGGATTTGGACATCTTCTTGGTCGGGTCCTGGAGGCTCATAATTTTTGCGCCTACCTTACCGAGATAAGCTTCCGGAATCTTAAATACGTCGCCGTAGATGCCGTTGAAGCGCTGTGCAATATCACGGGTCAGCTCTAAGTGCTGCATCTGGTCGATACCAACCGGAACTACGTCTGCCTGGAACAGTAAGATATCCGCAGCCATCAGTACCGGATAAGTGAAGAGACCGGCGTTAATGTTGTCCGCATGCTTTGCAGACTTATCCTTAAACTGGGTCATACGCTGTAATTCACCCATGTAAGTATAACAATTTAAAATCCATGCCAGTTCCGCATGACCGGAAACATGGGACTGATAGTAGATGCAGTTTTTTTCCGGATCAAGACCTGCCGCAATATAAAGGGTCAAAAGGGCGCGGGCACGCTGGCGAAGCTCTGCCGGATTCTGACGCACGGTAATGGAGTGTTCGTCTACCACACAGTAGTAGCACTCGTAGTCCTCATTCATGGATACCCAGTTTTTTAATGCACCGAGATAGTTGCCGAGGGTTAAGTTGCCGGTTGCCTGCATTCCGCTGAATAATACTTTCTTTTCGTCTGCCATAATTACTCCTTTTCCGCAGGAAAAAGACTTCTTTCTCCGGGCGGATATTTCGTGATAAAAATAAGAGCGGTTTACCGAAGTTCTCCGGTGGCTCTTTACATAGTTACTATATTATAGTTTCCGTGGGGAAAAGTCAAGAAAAGAGTAAAAAAGAGTAAAAAAAGAAAGCAGATAACGGGAGTCGAACCCGCATCCTCAGCTTGGGAAGCTGATATTCTACCGCTGAACCATATCTGCCTGTTACGATTATGTTACCATTTTAAAGATTTGATGTCAATATAAAAAATTGTACTGGGAGTGTAAATTTTTCGACTGCGAATTTCGTATAATGAGGATATAAATAAAATTACGACAATTTTCGGAAGAAAGTTGTACGAAAAAAGAGGAGCAGATTACAATGAGAAAAAATGTATGGAAAGTACTGCTGTTTACAGCAATGTTTTGTTTTGCCGGCTGTCAGGGGGCGGAAGAACCAAAAACGCCGGTAACAAATACACCGGAGGTAACCAAGGAAGTTGAGGAGATGACGGAGAAAACGGATTTGCCGGATGAGCAGGGAAAAAACGAGGAAGCGGAAGCAACGGAAACGCCGACCCCGACCAAGGAAGCGGAAGCGACGGAAACACCGGTCCCGACCAAGGAAACGGAAGTGACGGAGACCCCGGCTCCGACCGAAGTGCCGGAGGCAACGGAAACGTCGGGTTCGACAACAACGCCGAAAGCGACTGCGACACCGAAACCGACCGCAACCCCGAAGCCAACGACAACCCCGAAGGCGACAGCGACTCCGAAGCCAACGGCAACCCCGAAGGCGACATCGACGCCGAAACCGACAGGGAGACCGGCTCCGACCATGGAGCCGGAAGCTGCTCAGACATTGATGAAAAACGGGAATGTTTTGAATGTGAAGCAAGGCGATGTTGTGTTTTTGGGAAGATACGAACAGGACGGTGATTTATCAAACGGACCGGAAGACATTGAATGGTATGTAGTCGGACGAGAAGGGGATAAGGCACTTTTATTAAGTAAATACATCTTGGATTGTGTACAATATAATTACAGCAATGCTGCTGTGTCCTGGGAAGATTCCGGTTTGCGCGAGTGGTTGTTCATGTATTTTCCTGCGTATGCCTTTACTTTGGACGAATGGGGTTATTTTGAGTATCCTGAACTTGAGAATAACGGAAACCCGTATCTGAACGTACCGGGCGGGGAAAAGACAACGGATCAGATTTTTGTGTTATCCATTGATGAATTAGAAAAGTATACACCGGAAACGGCGATAGACGATTTTGAATGGTATTGGTTCGGAGACAAGTATTATGAGTGGCTGGATAATGCGCAGGCCACAGAGTATGCCATTCAAAACGGAGTATTCGTGTGGCCATGGGAAGACAGCGACATTTACAAATGCGGAAATTGGTGGTTACGCTCCCCGGGAAAAGATAATACAAATGCGATGTTTTATAATTTCAGCGGTTTTGTAGACTTGGAAGGTTTTCCGTGTGACACCGATGATGTGGGAGTTCGTCCGGCAATTTGGATAGATTTGGCAGAGATGGCGGCAGACTTGGGGATAACAGAGGATGTGCCGGAAGACAGACCGGAAGAAGAACCGGTAGTGCAGCCGGAAAACGGTTCCGGGTTGCAGGCAAATCCGGAACAGGTATTTTCTTTTAATGACATCAAGTTTTTAGGACAATCTTTTGCCGGAATGGATATTGACAAAGCCGAAAAGCTATTAAAGGCGGAAGGGCTGATTGTAAAAAGAGAAGAAAAGACCGGCTTTGACGGAGAACCGTATAGCAATGTAACCGGTGGCTACAATGAGTGGATGCACACCTATTGGGTAACGGCGGATGTGTCAAGTGGCATTGTCGATGCGTGGGCGGTTCAGAATGATTATAGCACTTCGGGTCAAAATGCACCGATTGGAGTGAGAAACATTCGTTTAAAAGATACTTTGGGCAAGGTATTGGATCGTCTCGGCTTTGCGAATGCATATCAGGTGGAAACAGAGTTGATAGAGATTATCTCCGGTGTAAGCGAAGATGCTTGGTTCGGCGGAGACGGATTAGAGGAAGCAGAGAATAAGATTTATGAACTGTTTTCAGTCAGCGGTATTTCGAATTTACAGGTGCAGGCAATTGTAAGTACCGCCGATTATTTATCACTTACGTTCTATGACAGTGATTTTGATGCCGAAAATGGCGGAAATATACACAGTTATACGATGGATTTCATGCGTAGTGAGGAGTATAACGGAGAGTTCGCACTTGAAAGTGCTTTTATGAGTATTTATTTCGTAGAGTAATCAAGCTACAATTGAATAATGAAAGCGAGAGTGCTGTCTTAAGGAGAAATCCGAAGACAGCACTTTTTCTCTATGTGAAATATATGATTTTCAAACAGAATAAGTCTTACTCGGAAGAAACGAAAAAATATCGAAAAATCGGGAGAAATCGTCAAATTCCTATTGACAGTTGATATGTGTCGTGTATAATAGAACTGTTTAGAAATACTAAATTTTAAGTTTAATTTTAGCTTACCCGTAAGAGAGGAGGCAGGAAATTTGAAAATCGGTGCAAAAATAAAGGAACTCCGGGTGCAGAAAAGTCTGACCCAGGAGGAGCTGGCGGACCGTGCGGAGCTTTCCAAAGGCTTTATTTCACAGTTGGAACGAGACCTTACTTCTCCGTCCATTGCAACCTTAGTGGATATCCTGCAATGTCTCGGAACGGATTTGGAGGAGTTTTTTACCGGTACGGCATCGGAACAGGTCGTGTTTAAGAAGGGCGATTATTTTGAGAAGGAAGATGCGGAGCTTCACAATCGCATCGAATGGATTATTCCGAACGCCCAGAAAAATATGATGGAACCGATTTTGCTTACACTGGAAGCGGACGGCTCTACATACCCGGACAATCCTCACGAAGGAGAAGAATTCGGCTATGTTTTAAACGGAAGCGTGGAACTTTTTATCGGCAGTAAAAAGTTTAAGGCTAAAAAAGGAGAGTCGTTTTATTTTATTCCGAACAAGACCCATTACATCAAAGCGTCCGGCAAGCAGGGAGCAACACTTCTCTGGGTGTCTACGCCGCCTAGTTTTTAAAAAAGAAAAGTAACATGGACTGCGTAGGACAGGCACAGCAGAAGAAAGGAGTAGTATGGCACAGGAAAATAAGTTAATTACCCTTGAGAATATTACGAAAAAGTATGACGGACAGGTAGTACTGGACGATTTGAATTTATATATCAGAGAAAATGAGTTTTTAACCCTCTTGGGACCGTCCGGTTGCGGTAAAACAACAACCCTTCGAATTATCGGCGGTTTTGAGACTCCGGATGTGGGACGTGTGATTTTTGATGGACAGGATATCACAAACTTGCCGCCGAACAAACGTCAGTTAAATACGGTATTTCAGAAATACGCATTGTTTACCCATATGACCATTGCGGAAAATATTGCATTCGGTCTCAAGATTAAGAAAAAGAGTAAACAGTACATACAAGATAAAATTGATTATGCATTGAAGCTGGTGAATCTGGACGGTTACGGAAAGCGTATGCCGGACTCTTTATCCGGCGGTCAGCAACAACGTATTGCCATTGCGAGAGCAATCGTAAACGAACCGAAGGTGTTGCTTCTTGATGAACCGCTTGGAGCCCTTGATTTAAAGCTGCGTCAGGACATGCAGTACGAGTTGATTCGTTTAAAGAATGAGCTTGGTATTACCTTTGTATATGTAACCCATGACCAGGAAGAGGCACTTACCATGTCTGATACCATTATGGTTATGAATCAGGGATATATCCAGCAGATCGGTACGCCGGAAATGATTTACAATGAACCGAAGAACGCTTTTGTTGCAGACTTTATCGGAGAAAGTAACATTATCGGTGCCACCATGATACAGGATCGCCTGGTTGAAATTCTCGGCGCAAAGTTTGCCTGTGTAGATGAAGGTTTCGGAAACAATCAGCCGGTGGACGTTGTGATTCGTCCGGAGGATGTAGATCTTGTGGAGCCGGAGCAGGGTACCATTCAGGGTGTCGTTACCTCTCTTATTTTCAAGGGAGTTCATTATGAAATGGAAGTAGAAGCAAACGGCTTCACATGGCTTGTACACAGCACGGACCTCTCACCGGTAGGAAAACAGGTCGGAATCAAGGTAGACCCGTTTGATATTCAGATTATGAATAAGCCGGAATCGGAGGATGAGGAGGCAGTAGGAATCAATGAATAAGCGGGAAGGACGTCTTGCAAAGCAAAACAGATTGCGGCAACATTTGTTGTCCACACCGTATGTGTTGTGGAGTATCGGTTTTATTGTTCTGCCGCTTCTGATGATTGTGTATTACGGACTGACAAGTCGGGACGGCGGGGGATTTACTTTAGAAAATCTCAAATTGATTTGGGAGCCGACCCATCGGGCCACATTATGGTTGTCCATTAAGCTTTCGGTAATCAGTACGATTATTTGTTTGTTAATTGCATATCCGTTGGCACTTGCCCTTCGTGCTCTTCGTTTAAAGAGCAACGGTTTTGTGATTTTATTATTTATGTTGCCGATGTGGATGAATTTTTTGCTTCGTACCATTGCCTGGCAGAACATACTGGAGAAAAACGGCGTAATTAATATGCTACTTTCTGCCGTGGGTCTTCCAAAATTAAATATTATTAATACACCGACCGCCATTGTGCTCGGTATGGTGTATGACTTTTTGCCGTTTATGATTATCCCGATTTATAACGTGCTTTCCAAAATCGGAGATGACGTGATTCAGGCAGCTGCCGATTTGGGAGCCAATTATTTTCAGATTTTGTGGCGTGTTATTTTACCTCTTTCAAAGCCGGGTATCGTCAGCGGTCTGACTATGGTATTTGTACCGTCTTTGACCACCTTTGTTATTTCTGATATTTTAGGTGGCGGAAATATTCTCTTAATCGGTAAAGTAATCGAGCAGAAGTTTAAGATGGCAAACGACTGGAACGCAGGATGCGGTCTTTCGTTGGTACTTATGGTATTTATCTTTATCTGTATGGCAATCGTGCAGAAATACGACAAGGATTCGGAGGGCACGAGCGTATGGTAAAACGTTTGATTCAAAAAGGTTACATCGGCCTTGTCATTGTATTTTTATATGCCCCGATTCTGGTACTGATGGTATTATCCTTTAACGGTTCCAAGTATCGTTCCAAGTGGGGCGGCTTTACCTTTAAATGGTATCGCGAATTATTGGAAAACGAAAAGATTCTGAATGCCCTTTGGACCACTCTCTTGCTGGCACTGTTTTCCGCATTGCTGGCAACGGTATTAGGTACATTGGCAGCGGTTGCCATGAATCGCATGAAGAAGCTTCCGAAAGCGATTATGATGAGTATTACCAACATCCCGATTTTAAACTCGGAAATCGTAATCGGTATTTCCATGATGCTTTTGTACTTTGCGATAAGTTTTTCTCTTGGTTTTACAAGTGTACTTCTGGCATTGACGGCGGCTCATATGCCGTATGTGATTTTAAATGTATTGCCGAAGCTAAGGCAGACCAGCAGAAGTACGTATGAGGCGGCATTGGATTTGGGGGCATCCCCGATTTCCGCATTTTTTAAGATTGTATTACCGGATATTTTTCCGGGAGTATTGTCCGGATTTATGTTAGCCTTTACTTTGGCACTGGATGATTTTGTAATCACCCACTTTACAAAGGATGCAAAGGTAAGTACCTTGTCTACGGTGATTTATGCGGAAACACGTCGTGGTATCGAACCGGAAATTTATGCTCTGTCTACGATTATGTTTACTGCGGTGCTGGTATTGTTGATTGTGGTAAACCGTATGAAAGCAGGAGCGGCAAAGAAGTTGGCAGAGCAGCAGAAATAAGAGGAGGAAAAGAAAATGAAAAAGAGTTTATTGGTAGGTGCACTGGTACTGGGTGCGGCAATGGTATTGGGAGGTTGCGGCAAGGAGTATAAAAACGGCGAAGTCGTTGTATATAACTGGGGAGAGTATATCAACGAAGATGTAATCGAAATGTTTGAGGAAGAGTATGACATTGAGGTTGTCTACGACGAATTTACCGAGAACGAGGATATGTACCCGATTGTAAGTATCGGTGAAGTAAATTATGACGTGGTATGTCCGTCCGATTATATGGTAAACCGTATGATTAAGGAAGGATTGCTTGCGGAGCTAAACTATGACAACATCCCGAATATCAAAAACATTGACCCGAAGTATTTAAAGAGTGCGGA
Organism: Lachnospiraceae bacterium; assembly: GCA_017503735.1. Classification (GTDB taxonomy): domain Bacteria; phylum Bacillota; class Clostridia; order Lachnospirales; family Lachnospiraceae; genus SIG307. The sequence continues at coordinate 37,017 of JAFVSN010000026.1, read as the reverse complement.
ATCCTTTGACCCGGGCAATAAATATGCGGTTCCGTATTGTTGGGGTACCGTCGGTATTCTTTATAATAAGACTATGGTAGACGAACCGATTACCAGTTGGTCCGCGATTTTCGATGAGAAGTATAAGGACGAGATTCTTATGATTGACAGCGTACGTGACGGTATGGGGATTGCGTTAAAGTATCTCGGTTATTCTATGAATACTACGGATGAAGCACAGCTTGAGGAAGCAAAGGAACTGTTAATCAGCCAGCGTCCGTTTGTACAGGGATACTTTGTAGACGAAGTAAGAAATAAGATGATCGGTGAGGAAGCTGCACTTGGCGTAATTTACTCCGGTGAAGCAATCTACACCCAGAGAGAAAATTCCGATCTCGAGTACGTAGTACCGGAAGAAGGTTCCAATGTATGGATTGACGGTTGGGTAATTCCGAAGAATGCAAAGAACAAGGAAAATGCGGAAAAGTGGATTAACTTTATGTGCCGCGAGGATATTGCACTGATGAACTTTGAGGAAATCACCTATTCCACTCCGAATGCGGCAGCTCGTGAGTTAATCGAGGATGCGGATATTAAGAACAGTACCATCGCATTCCCGGATGAGGAAACGTTGAATCGTTGTGAGGCATTCCAGTACCTTGGTGAGACCGAAGAAGTTTACCTTGAAAAGTGGAACGAAATGAAGACAACACAGAACTAAACGGATTTTAAAAGGCTGCATGGCATACTTGCCGTGTAGCCTTAGTTTTCAATTGGGGTACGGAGAAAAAACGATGAGAGGAGAAGAGGATGAAACGGGAGAAAAGTTTTACGGGGAGAATTATTCGAAATAACTTTTACGCAATGAAAGAAGCAATGAGTATCGCACCGAAACGTGTATGGGTGGCCTTTATCAGCAGATTGGTAGATTATTTGTTGTGGGTGTTTTACAGTGCGTTCTTTGTGCGTTATATTTTGGATGCGTTGGAACAGGAGAAACCGCTGAAAGAAGTGTTGATAGCTATTTTATTGATCGGAGGCGGGAGTCTGCTTTTGGAGATGTTTCTGTTTTATTGTCAGGATGTGTGGTTTCCGGCATGGAATGTTACCATATTTCATTCCCTCTATAGGAAAATATATAAAAAGGCGGAAAATGTGGAAATTGCATGTTACGAAGACAGGACGTTCTACAACAAATTTTCCACGGCGGTGGATGATATGGGAACAAAACTTTGTCAGTGCGTGGACAATATGTGTACTGTAATTTGTGGTTCTATCGGAGGGATACTTGCCTGTTATACCATGATAGAAATCGATCCGTGGACGATTGTGTTTTTAGCGGCACCGCTTTTGGGAAATTTCCTGTTTGCACCGAAGATGAATAAAATTAACTATGAACGATATCAGGACGGGGTGCCTTATGACCGGAAGCTTGCTTATGTAAATCGTGTCATGTATTTAAAGGAGTATGCAAAGGAGTTCCGCCTTTCCAATGTGTTTCATGTGGTGGAGGACCAGTACGGGGAAGCAACGGAAGGAAAGTCCGGTGTTTGGAAGAAATATTTTAAGAAAGCGTTTCCAATCGGAATGTTGCAATATTTCTTTTCATATATGGTTATCTTTGAAGGCATTCTTTTGTACGGAGCCTATCAGGCTCTGGTGCCTGCGGCCCCTTCCATTACCTTTTCCCAGATGGCGGTACTTACCAGTGTCATGGTAACGGCATCTTGGGTATGGGTGCAGGTAATTAATGCAATTAATCGTAGTACGGACAACAGTATGTTAGTGGAAAATTTGCGTAACTTTCTTGCTTATGAGGAGAAAATCCCGGAAGATGCAGATGGCGCGGAACCGGAGGAAGAGATTCATTCCGTTGTGTTTTCGCATGTAAGTTTCTCTTATCCGGGAGGAGAAAAGGTGCTGAGTGATGTGTCCTTTGAGATTACGGAGGGAAAAAGTCTGGCATTGGTAGGCCACAACGGAGCGGGAAAGAGTACTGTGATCAAACTTTTACTTCGTTTGTATGACCCGACGGAGGGTACGATTTTTGTAAACGGAAAAGATATCAAAGAATACCGATTGGCATCTTATCGGAAACTGTTTGCCTGTGCATTTCAGGACGGAACCATTCTTCCGGGGACTGTACGATATAACGTTTTGATGGGAAGAGAGGGAACCGATGCCGAAGTGGCGGAAGCGTTACATAAGGCTGGTGTGTACGATAAAATAGAGAGTCTTCCTTTGGGGATTGATACTCCGCTAACGAAAGAGTTTGATGAAAACGGAACCATACTTTCAGGAGGAGAGTGCCAGAAACTTTTAGTGGCAAGAGCCTTTGCTAAACCGGCACCGGTAGCGGTATTTGATGAACCGTCCTCTGCATTGGACCCGATTGCGGAGCATGAACTTTTATCCGGAATTTTGCAGGAAACCGACGGAAAAACAAGGGTATTGATTTCCCATCGGTTATCTTGCGTAAAATATGCGGATCAGGTGCTTTTACTGGAAAATGGAAAGGTGGCGGAGGAAGGAACCCACGAAACATTAATGGAAAAGAACGGAACTTACGCAAAGTTATACCGGGTACAGGAACGAAATTATTGTGCGGTAGAAGACGGGGAGGTGAATGCAGATGAAAACTAAGAAGGGGTTGAGTACAAAACGGATGTTATCCAATAACTTCTTTTTATTGCGATTGATGTTTCAGGGTACTCCTTTTTATGCCTTCAGTATCGTGGTGGAAGCGATACGTCACAATCTCGTAAATTTCCTGGAGCAGACCATCTGTGTTTACCTGATTTTGGATGTAATCGAAACAAAGAAACCTTATACGAAGGTATTGTGGGTTGTAGGATTGTTTTTGCTTCTGGATTTCTTTGCGGCAGCGGTCAGCAATCTGTACGAGCAGAAAATCAAACTGAAATATTTGCCGATTGCCCAGAAAAAGTTGAAGGAAATGCTGTATCAAAAAGCGGGGACTGTGGATTTGGCCTGTTATGATGATACAGAGTATTATAATGATTTTATGTTGTCGGTATCCGAGGCAGACAATGCCATCAGCCGGGCGGAACAGTTGCTTCGTATGATATTCGGATGTCTTACGGTACTTCTTTGTTACGGTACCTTTTTTGCGACACAGGATGTATTTTCCATTCTGTTTATTTTGGTTGCTTTTGCTTTGCGGACGATTTTTTCCAATATGCTGAATAAGTGGCGTTATACCATACGGCAGACAGAAAATCCGTTGTTACGCAAAAGAGAGTATGTAAAGCGTATTTTCTATTTACAACAGTATGCGAAAGAACTTCGGTTAAATAAAGAAGCATCAAAAAGCATGCAGGAGGAGTTTGACCGGGTGAATGAAGAGTTGTATCGGTTACATAAAACCATGGGCAAGAAAAGCTTTTTGCTGGAATTTACGGCAAGATATCTGATGTCGGGTTTTATGTTGGATATTGTGTATGTATTATATCTGATTGTACGGGCGGTTTTGACAAAGACTGTATCCTTAAGCGGAGTGGTTGTTTTGTACAATTCCGCATCTAATTTGCGCCGCGGATTATCAACCGTAGTGGATTTGGGCCCTCATATGGTGGAAACCGGATTGTATGTGGAAAAGATTCGTGCTTTTCTGGATAGAGAAAGTGCTATTTTGAATGAAAAAACATGTGAGATACCGGAGGGGGCAGGTGTGTTGGAGTGCCGTAATGTCTCTTTTGGTTACAATCCGGACTGCTTGATTTTGCGGGATGTAAATCTAATCATCCGGGCAAAGGAAAAAGTGGCATTGGTAGGGTATAACGGTGCGGGAAAGACAACGTTAATTAAGTTATTACTACGTCTTTATGATCCGACAGAGGGAGAGATTTTACTTAACGGTATGAATATCCGTAACTACGATATAGAAGAATATCGTCGCTATATCGGCGTGGTTTTTCAGGATTTTAAGCTGTTTGCGGCCACAGTGGCAGAGAATGTGGTTATGGACAGAGTAGATGTGGATGAGATTCAAAAGAAGGTGCGTGATAATGCAACGGAAAACGATGTTTTGGAAGCAGTGACAAAGAGCGGATTTTCGGAAAAACTTGCGTCTTTCCCTATGGGATTACAACAGGAGCTCACCAGAGAATTTTCGGATAAAGGGACGGATTTATCGGGCGGTGAAGCACAGAAACTGGCTGTGGCAAGAGCATTTTATAAAAATGCCGGATTGGTATTTTTGGATGAGCCGTCGGCTGCATTGGACCCTATTGCGGAATATCAGTTAAACCGCGCAATGAAGGAAGTGGCAAAAGAAAAGACAGTATTATCCATTTCACATCGTTTATCTACCACAAGAGATGCAGACATGATCTATGTGATGGAACAAGGTCATGTGATAGAGCAGGGAAGTCACGGAGAACTGTTGGAGCGCGGAGGTGTGTATGCAACCATGTGGGAAGCACAGGCAAGCAGATATGCGTAGGAGAAAGTATTGTTTTCGAGGAGGTTGTTAATGGTAATTGTACGCAAAAGTTCAGAAAATGAAATGATCCTGGAATTTTTGAAAGCGGAATCGACATCGGTCCGTTTTTGTGAACAGCTTGCGGAATCTATGGAATGCTTGGGTGTTACGCAAGCGTTGATTGACGAAGCAAACTTAAAGAATGAAGAGGAAAATGAAAAGCGCAAAAAACTGCTGGGGCATTTCCGGGGCTACGGAGAGAACAGAGAATTGTTTGAACGCTTCCCGGAGGTTTCGGAATGGAATCTGTGCAAATTTTCCGGAAAAGATTTGGAGCACATCCGATACATTGATTACAGTTATTGGAATGAATTATCGAAAGGAACCGGAAAGCCGTTATCTGCGGCAGAAACCATAAGACAGGGAACCGAGATCTTCGGAGTAAGTAACGAGGGATTTTTGCGTGCGGCGGAGTATATTAAAAGCGGAGGCGGTTTCCCGCGGTTATTCTTTCTAACTTCGGATTATGAGAACTTTGTTATTGTGGAAGGACATCAGCGTATGACAGCCTATGCTCTGGTGCCGGAGTGTTTCAAGGACGTGGAAGTGATTGTGGGAAGATGTACTGCGGAGGCGTTGAAGAAGTGGATGTAGAAAGAAAAAGGATTGCAAAAGTAGAGGAAATGTGCTAGACTGAAATCAGAAAAGGAACAACCGCCCACAAGGTGGGTTGGCCTGAATATTGAGAGTAGAAAACCGCCCAATCACTTCAGCCAAAGTTATGAGGGCGGTTTTTCTATGTTTAATTACTTACAAAACGTAAAAACGAATGTAAGCAAAGCTAATAGAAAGAGTCCGAAAGACAACAAATCTTTGAAGTCGAATTTGTTTTGATTCTTCATAAGCTCCACCTCCATTCTGTAAGAATGAAGGTCAACACACCCTGTAACACGATCGTTCCATGGGTTTATTATAACACAATCAGAACAAATGTTCAAGTGAAAACTGCAGGTTTTATATGTTATTTTGTAATTATATGGCTAATCATAATCAGAGAAACAGGAGAAGTATTATGGACCATAAATTGTTAGAGAAACTATGTAAAGAATATAACCTGGGGGAATTGATACAGTCCCCGACCCGTCTTGCCGGTGGGTTTACACACAAGATGTACTCTCTATTTACCACACAGGGAAAGTATGCGGTGAAGTTATTAAATCCGTTTATTATGAAGCGGCAGAGTGCCATGAGCAACTACCGTACAGCTGAGATGTTCGAAAAGGTTTTGGAACAGGCGAACCTTCCGATTCTTCCGGCTATAACTCTTGACGGAAAGAAAATGCAGTGTATGGACGGGCAGTATTTTTATTTGTATGAGTGGTATGATGGTAAGGCGTTAATGAGTGAAGAGATTACACCGTATCATTGTGAGAAAATTGGCGGGATATTGGCAAAAATTCATGGATTGCAGCTCTCGCAACCAATCGTTGCAGAGCAGGAAGCAGGATTGGAAGCCGTGGAGAAACTTCGGGAGGAAAAGTACGAGCGTGAAGAACTTCACATTGATTGGGACGGCTATATAGAGAAACTGGCGGAAAAGAATCCGGAGCTTTCTAAGTTATTACAGGAAAACCGTGCGTTACTTTATGAGAGTCAGGACAAAGGAAACGAAGCAATCAAAAAACTTCCCGCTACGGTGGCAATTTGTCATAACGACATGGACAGCAAAAATGTACTTTGGAGCGGGGAGGATTGCCGTATTATTGATTTAGAGTGTCTTTCTTACAGCAGCCCGGTAATGGAACTGTACGAAATTGCCCTGTGCTGGTCCGGCTATGAAGTGTGCAACATTGACTTCAATCTGTTCCAAAGCTTTATCCGCGCTTACGAAAAAGCAGGCGGTATCCTTCCTACAGATTGGGAGACGATATACTACAGCAACAACGGAAGATTAGAGTGGTTGGAGTATAATATAAAGCGTGCCCTGGGAATCGAGTGCTCGGATGAAGAAATTGAGCTTGGGATAGGACAAGTAAAAGAAACGATTGCCCATGTAATCTATTATCATGAGGCAAAAAAAAGTATACTTGATTGTGTAAAATTGATAAAAGATAAAATTACACTGGAACCTTTAGGGCTGAAACATCTGGAAACAGTACACGAATATGCATCTGACTTAGAAAACACCAGATACATGGTACATCTGCCGAATGAAACCATAGAGGAAACAAAAGCCTTTTTGGAGCAGAAAGAAGCAGAATGGCAAAAAGAAGTACCGGAAAGCTATGAATTTGCGGTGCTGTTGGGAGATGTACATATCGGTGCAGTCTGTGCTTATCTGAACGAGGAAAGGACAGAAGCGGAAATCGGTTGGATTATAAACAAAAAGTACTGGAAGAAAGGATATGCCTTCGAAGCAACAAAACTCTTATTGGAATTCTGTAAAAAGGAAATAGGAATATACAAATTCATCGCAGTCTGCGATACCGAAAACATCGGTTCATATCGCGTCATGGAAAAGCTGGGGATGAAACGTGTCTGCGTACGGGATGGCAGAAAGAACAGAGCATCGGAGGAGTTCAGTAGAGAATATCAATATGAGATGTAGTATAAATATTGACTAATTGTATATTCTCGATATAGATGTGCTAAACGGAACTCTTTCCGGCGATAAGTAAACAATAAAATAGATAAAATCGCCGGAAAGAGTGGAAGGCCAAGCCTACTCCGCCAGCGGTATGGTAAGTTTGGCTTTGAACAAATCCCCGTCGGTTTCTACATAGAAGCTGCCGCCCTGCAGTGCCGCAAGACTTTCCGCAATGGAAAGACCCAGACCGCTGCCTTCGCCGGAACGGTCATCGTTTCCGCGGGAGAACCGGGTTAACAGTTCCTCCGGCGTTTTGGTAAGAACGGATGCGGAAGTATTTTTTATGGTCAAAAGCAAAAGCCCCGTGCCTTCCGGCTTATCAAGAGAAATAAATACCCGGGTGCCGGAAAGGGCATATTTGCATACATTAGACAGCATATTTTCGATGATACGGTGAGTGCAGGCACCGTCTGCCAAAACATTTACCGGAGTGTCCGGAAGGTCCATATAGAGGGTCAGATTTTGTTCCGTCAGCCGTTCCTCGAAATCACCGACAGCCTGTCGTAATAATTCCACCGCATTGAAACGGATCGGTTCCAGCTTCATGGTGCCGGAGGCTGCTTTGGAAGCTTCTACCAAATCATCAATCAGGGCCTTTAAACGCCAGGATTTCTGGGAAAGAATTTCCGCATATTCCGCAACTTCACCCTCCTGCGGTAACTCGTTTTTAATTAATTCGATATAGTTTATAATGGAAGTGAGCGGTGTTTTGATATCATGGGATACATTGGTAATGAGTTCTGTTTTCATACGCTCGCTTTTTGTTTGTTCTTGTACGGCAGAGTTCAGACCGTCACAAATCCGGTTGATGTTTTCGGACAGGTTTCTGTTTGACGGAAGCATGGATGTGGTCTGAATCCGTGTAGAAAGATTGCCTTCCGACATGAGTGCGGCACTTTGGGAGATGCGCGCACGATCCAGCATGTTTCTAAGGCAAATAAGGGCACAAAGCAGGGCACCGAGAAGTATAATCACCAGGGCAGGTGCCGTTTGTTCCGTAAGGAAAAGAAGGATTGATATACAAAACCAAACCAAGCCGCCGCCAAGGTATAAAAACGTTTTTCCTAAGGAAGGCAGATGGTGGTAAAACTCCTTTATAAGCGTTCCGATATACCGGAACAGTTTTCCGAGGGGGATAAGTACAAAACGTCCAAAAAGGGAACTGCTTATAAAAATTTTTGCTTTGATCCTTCGAATGAGACTGAAATAAAGGATGCCTGCAACAAAAAGGAACAGAATTAAGCAACCGTGGAAGAAGGAGAGCCATTGACCGTATTTCGGGTAGTCGGAAAGAAACTCGGTCAGGGTGGTTTCCCAGTATTGGTTGGAAACAAAATCCCAAAGGAATACCGGGATTAAAAATAAGCCGAGTAATGCGGCTAAAATAAGTTCCGTAAAGATGCGGTCATAAAAATGCAAATGAATTCCTTCCACAGAACCTTTTCTGCCGGATAATACATTGCAAATCGTAAACAAAAAGATAGAGAGCAATGTAAAAAGAACGGTATAGTGGAGACCGTTTTTGAAATCCTTTTTTGCGGTAGAAAAGGTTTTTGCCAGAGAGGAAAAGTCGTCTTCCACAAGCCCCTCTTCCAGAAACGCATATAACAGATAAGTTTCCTCCGAAGTATCCGGGACACTTGGGGAAAGTTCCAAACCGGATACGGCTTCCAAATGAGTCATATCGCTTGTGTGGGCGGAATCGTCGGAAATGTGATAATTGTAATCATAATGTACATCCTCTGCCATTTCCGAAAGCGGACGACGTAAAAAATCCATGGACCAGAGAAAATTGGAACGATTTAAGACATCGCTGTTTCCTCCGCCGGTCATGGTTCGGTTGTTACCGGTATTTAATATGAGATAAAGGTTTTCTTTGATGATGCCGGAAGAAAGAAAGGCTTCCAAGCTACCGCTTTTTTGTACGGCATAGCGTTCAAAATCAGCAGAAGCATAGCTTTCTCCTGTTTTGGTATTTTCCACATAATACTGATAGTTGGTCGGCTCTTCGTTCAGTTTGGAATGATAATAGTAAAATGCGGTTTCACTTGGTGCATATACGTTGAACAATGCACTTTCCAAATCGGTATCGGTCACTTCGCCGTTCAGAAGAAGAGCAAGTTCCGAAGTGATGTCTGCGGAACTTAACTTATAGCCGTCTTCTCTGTAACGGACATAAACGGCAGTCCGTTCCACATATTTTGAAAACAGCTCGGAACATTGTTTCGTTTCGTAAACGGTTTCCGCATTTCCGTAAAGAACCGGACCGCGTAATGTTAAAAAGCCGTAGTGAACCGCCAGGCAACAACAGAAGATGAGAAGAAAAGCCATTATGGTTTTGGTAATCCCCGAATATATGATGCGTTTCATAAGTGCCCCTTTCTATCAGTCTTGCCAGTCGATTTTGTAGCCCAGTCCCCAGACTACCTTTAAATAGCGCGGTTCCCGTGGGTTGATTTCGATTTTTTCACGAATATGACGAATATGTACCGCAACAATATTGTCCGCTCCGAAGGACGGTTCATTCCAGACAGCGGAGAATATTTGCTCGGTGGAAAATACCTTGCCTTTGTTTTGTACCAGAAGAAGGAGCATGGCATATTCCGTAGGGGTAAGACGTACCGGGTCTCCGTCTACGGTTACTTCTTTTGTCTCATCGTTTATGCTAAGACCGCCGATGGTATAGCATTGTGCAGTCTGTTCTTCGGTAAGGCTTCCGAAGGTGGTATAACGGCGCAGGGCGGATTTTACCCGGGCAACCAATTCTAACGGACGGAACGGTTTGGTAATGTAGTCATCCGCACCGATGTTAAGGCCGAGAATTTTGTCGGTATCCTCGGTCTTGGCGCTTAAGAAAAGAATCGGAAAAGCATACCCTTCCTCCCGAAGCTTTCCGGTAAGACGCATGCCGTCCATCTCCGGCATCATAATATCAAGAATGGCAAGATGAGGAGTTTCCTTATGAACCGCATCCAATGCTTCTCTACCGTTGTAGGCAGAAATAACCTGATATCCTTCCCCGGATAAATAAATACGAATTGCTTCTACAATCTCTTTGTCATCATCACAAACTAAAATCTGGTACATAAAAACCTCCGTTTTGCCGAACTTCTCTTTCGATACTACGAATATATTACCACAGATAAATGAAAAAATCAGTACATGATTTCTTAAAGATTTCTTAGGATTCGACAGGTTTTGTTTTATACAGACAAAGTGAAATTGAAAATTTTCTTGTTTATAGGAAAAAATTCTCGTTTTATATAGTTGACATGTGGAAAGCGTAGTGCTATAGTAGACAAATATATCTTTTGGTGATGTATTCAAAAAGTCAAGCTTATGTTCGGGGAAAGTAGTATGATTTTTGAAAGGAAACGTGTACATTTGTTGCAAAAGAAACTTGTTGTTTTGTTATGAGAGGAGAAGAGGAATGAAAAAGAAAAAGGAAAGGAAGCGTACCAGGGTACTGAAAAATAATCTGTATGCACTAAAACTTGGCTGGAAGATTGCACCGGAACTGGTAATACATATGGCGGTGGCAAGAGTGCTGGGCTATTTTGAGTGGTTGTTTTACAGTGCGTTTTTTATGCGGTATGTAATCAATGCCCTGGAGACCGAGCAGGAAGTAACGTCGATATTTATTTTCCTTGGTGTGACGGTGACGGTATTTGCGTCCATGACACTATATAACCAATATCTGGAAGGAAAGGTATGGCCGATTGCCAGTGCGAAGGTCCATAAGAAGTTGAACCTGCGCTTGTTTGAAAAGTCCACTAATGTAGAGTTGTCCTGTTTCGAGGACAGTGAGTTTTATAATAAGTATACTCTGGCAACGGAAGGAGCAGCAGAGAAGCTGATTGATACCATATCGAATATCTGGGGCGTGCTGTTCGGAAGTATTGCGGCTGTTCTGGCATTCTATTTGATGTATGATATCGATAAATTATCGGTGCTGTTTGTGGTTTTCCCGATTATCGGAAATTTTGTATTTAACCGAAAGGTGGGTCAGATTGATTTTAACCGGAATAAGGATATGGCACCGCATAACCGCAGAACGGCCTATGTAAATCGAGTGATGTATCTGGCAGAGTACGCAAAAGAAGTACGTCTTACCAATGTATTTTCCTTGATGCGGAGAGATTACAGAGAGGCAATCAAAGGGGTTGCGGATGTAACGAAGAAGTATTCCTTAAAGGCAGTGATACTGCATTGGTTTTATGTCCAGTTTACCTTTTCCTTTATTTTTGAAGGGGTGCTGATTTACGGTGCGTACCGTACTTTGGTCAATGACAGCATGAGCCTTGCAAAGCTGGCGGTGCTTACCAGTATGATGGTTTCCTGTACATGGATTTTAATCGGTTTTACGGATTATTTGGCAGCGGGCTTTAAGAACGGTTTATTTGTGGATAATTTGCGGAACTTTTTGGAGTACGAAGAGAAGATTCCGGAGGATTATCCGGGAGATGACCCGGGAGATACCATTGAAAGTATCGAGTTTAAGAATGTTTGCTTTTCTTATAAGGATGAAGAAGTCATCAAAGATTTATCCTTTGAACTGCGAGGCGGTAAAACATATGCATTGGTAGGTCATAACGGTGCCGGAAAGTCCACCATTATTAAGCTGTTGATGCGATTCTATGACCCGACTTCCGGTGAGATTTTCTTAAACGGAAGAAATATCAAGGAGTATGAGCTTCAGAAATATCGTGCGTTGTTTGCGGGAGCTTTCCAGGATTATCAGATTTTCTCCTTGTCGGTACTGGAAAATGTACTGATGCGAAAAGCAACCGAAGGAGACGAAGAGGAAGCAGTTCGGGCACTTAAGCTTGCGGGAGTTTATGAGAAGGTAGAGAGTCTGCCTAACGGGATTCAAACCATTTTGACGAAAGAGTTTGCAGAGGATGGTGCGGTACTCTCCGGCGGTGAATACCAGAAAATCGTGGTGGCGAGAGCTTTTGTACAGAAGCGTCCGGTAAAGATTTTTGATGAACCGTCATCGGCATTGGACCCGATTGCGGAGTATCAGCTATTCGAAAGCATTTTAAAAGATGGACAGGATAAAACGATGTTGTTTATTTCCCATCGTTTGTCCTCCGTACAGAATGCGGACTGGGTGTTTATGTTAGAGAACGGCACCATTATCGAGCAGGGCTCTCATAAGAAGCTGATGGCAAATCACGGAGCCTATGCGGATATGTACGAAAAGCAGGCAGTAAATTATCTGGCAACGGATCGGACTTCCTTAGAAGGAAGCTTCTTTGCCGCAGATAAGGAGGTGGCTGAATAATGAAAAAAGTATGCAGTAATCTCTGGTTTATGTGGAAATTGTGTTTTAAAACGGCACCGGGCTTTATGTTGTATCATTTGTATGACGGGTTCCGGCTGCAGATTATGATTTTTATCGAGCATACCCTTTGTATCCAGTATGTATTAAAGTGTGCAGAGTACGGAGAACCGTTTTGGAAGGCACTTTTAGTTGTGGGAGGATTTTTACTGCTCATGATGCTGGTGACGATTCCGGATGGATATTATCAGCATGCCATGGTGTATCGGGCAAAGCCGAAGCTTTATAAGGCACTCAAGGAGCAGATGTACGAAAAGGCAGCGGAACTGGATTTGTCCTGCTATGACAATCCGAAGTATTACAATGAGTTTGTGCTGGCTGTGTCGGAGTCGGAGGCTTCCATTGACCGTTTCCTGACGTTCTTAAACAATACGGTACAAAGTATAACCATCTTAATCAGTACCGGTGTGTTTTTTATCTTGACGGATTCCATCGGAATTTTGTTTGTATCGGTATCCTTTGTGGCGTCCTTCTTCCTTGCGAAGAAGTTAAATAAGCTGAATTACGATGTACGTATGAAGGTAAATCCTTGGGAACGTAAGCGCAACTATGCCGGCCGTGTCTTCTATTTGAACGACTATGCGAAGGAGTTGCGTCTCAATAAGGATGTGGCAAAGATTTTAAAGGAAGATTTTGTAGAGGCCAACGATGCCATTGTGGCGGAGCAGAAGGCAGTGGCAAAAAAGAGGATTGGGTTGTCCTTTGCACGGTACTATTGTGCGGGCGACTTTATTACAGATGGCTTGTATGTGGCATATTTGATTTTCCAGGCAGCGGTATTTCATACCATCGACTATAGCAATGCGGTGGTATTGTTTAACCAGACCGGACGTCTTCGTCGCGGCATGCGCGGGATTGCGGAAATCGCACCGGCAGCCAACGAAAACAGTTTGTACATAGAAAAAATCAGAAACTTCCTTGCTTATGAACCGGAAATGAAGCCGGGCATAGGGGAAGAGGTTCCGGAAGGAACGGGAAGACTGGAACTTAAGAACGTGTCCTTCCGCTATACCGAGGAGTCCGAGGAAATTTTACACGACATCAGCCTTAAGGTAGAGCCGGGCGAGCGTGTGGCAATTGTCGGCTATAACGGTGCGGGAAAGACCACGTTAATTAAGCTTCTGATGCGTTTGTACGACCCAAGTATCGGTACGGTGTCCTATCACGGAAAAGACATCAAGGAGTATGAGTTGTCCGATTACCGGAACCGGGTAGGTGTTGTATTCCAGGATTTTAAGATGTACGGTGCAACGCTGCTGGAAAATGTGGTGCTGGAGGATGTAGGTGACGGTAAAGCCGAAGAAGCTGCGGTAACCGATGCACTTTGTAAGAGCGGGTTCGGAGACCGGATTGAAACTTTGCCAAACGGTTTGTCTACGGGACTTACCACGGAGTTTGATGAAAAGGGCGTGAACCTCTCCGGTGGTGAAAGCCAGAAGGTGGCCATTGCCAGAGCCTTTTATCGTCAGGCAGATATCCTGATTATGGATGAACCGTCTTCGGCACTGGACCCGATTGCGGAGTACAATTTAAATAAGGCCATGCATGAAGCGGCGGAAGGGAAAACCGTATTTTATATTTCCCATCGTCTTTCCACCACCAGAGAAGCAGACCGTATCCTGATGTTAGAGAAGGGACGGATTATCGAGGAAGGTACCCACGAAGAGCTGCTTGCAAAGAACGGGCAGTATGCTGAGATGTGGTACGCCCAGGCAGGAAAATACACGGCGTAATGTTGTGCGGGTGAAAACGGCTTGGTTTACCATGAGAGAGTTGTTTGCGGGCTGATATCATGGTAAGAAAAAAGGAAGCGTTTTGTAAGTGTACCATGAGGACATGGTTTGAGGGCCAATATCATGGTAAGAAAAAAGGAAGCGTTTTGTAAGTGTACCATGAGGACATGACTTGAGGACCAATATCATGGTAAGAAAAAAGAAATAGCGTTTGAACTTTACCATGAGAGTTTTTAAAACAAGAACTTTTCATGGTAAAGTGTTTAAAAGACTCTGAAAAGATACCATGAAGAAGGACATATCTGTTATTATCATGGTAAATTAGCTGTTTGATACTTAGGAGGTGCCATTATGCGGGTGACAATAGAGACAGAGCGATTGATTCTAAGAAATCTCCGACCGGGAGATGAAAAGGCAGTGTATGCATGGGCAGGAGATCCGGATGTAGCCCGGTATATGATTTATCCGTTATACCGGTCGGAAGCGGACGGAATCGAATGGCTTCGTGAGAGAGAAGAGAACGCAGAGGACCCGGATGATTATGACCTTGGAATTGTATTGAAGGAAACCGGAGAACTTATCGGAAGCGGAGGGCTTGTATATCATCCTGAGGAGGACACCTGGAATATGGGCTACAATATCCGAAAGGATATGTGGGGAAACGGGTATGTGGTAGAAGCAATGCAGGCTATTATGGATGAAATACGAAAGACACGAAACATCCGGGCCATCGAAGCACAGTTTGCGGTGGAAAACCATAAGAGTCAGCGGGTGATGGAAAAGTTGGGAATGGTATATGACAGAGAGTCCTCCTTTGAAAAGTTTGACAAAAGTGCAAAGTTTCAATCCAAAACATTCCGGAGAGAGTTTGAATAGGATATAGTGAGGCAAGGGAGTGGAATATCAGGACAAGGCTTAGGCAGAAATTTGAAGCAAATAGTCAGGTTTGTATCATACACGCTACAAACTTGACTATTTTTGTCTATATGATAGAATTAGAAAAGAGTTATTTTTAATAGATAGATACGAAACAGTGAGGATATAAGAATGAAAAAAGGTTTGGATTATATCGGTGTGGTAGAGCGTGTGGATTTTCCGAATAAGGGCTTTGTACGTGTGATTCCGGATTGTGAGGAGAATATGGCGGATGCGGATATTCGCGTGACCATAAAGGGTGTCATTGAAGGACAGAAGGTGAAGTTCCGGCTGACAAAGTTACATGTAAGCAGTCAGAAGGGAGAAGGTCGCCTTTTGGAGGTGATTACGCCGGCACCGCAGGAAATTGAGGCACCTTGCGGTTTATTTGGAACCTGCGGAGGTTGTGCATACCAAAGCCTTCCTTATGAGGCACAGCTTGCTTTAAAGGAGGAGCAGATTCGACGTTTGATGGATGCGGTGATTACAGAGCCTTATGAGTTTATGCCGATTCGGAGAAGCCCGCAACCGCTTCACTATCGTAACAAAATGGAGTTTTCCTTCGGTAACGAATACAAGGACGGACCGCTTTCTCTGGGACTTCACAAGAAGGGAAGTTTTTATGATGTGCTGACTACGGATGCCTGTCAGATTGTGCATGAGGATTATAACTTGATTTTACGGGAAGT
This sequence comes from Lachnospiraceae bacterium, assembly GCA_017503735.1. Lineage (GTDB taxonomy): Bacteria > Bacillota > Clostridia > Lachnospirales > Lachnospiraceae > SIG307. The sequence goes on along the minus strand of JAFVSN010000026.1, from coordinate 21,266 downwards.
GCTGGCTTGTGCAAAAGAGACCGGTCTTGCCCATTTTCATAAAATTACCCATAAAGGCTATTTCAGACATTTGGTGGTGCGCCGGGGGTTAAAGACCGGTGAGATTTTGGTAAATCTGGTGACAAGTTCGGATACAGAGACGTATATCGGGAGAGAGGCCGGAACCGCGGGTTCTACATGTCCGGAAGAGATCGGAGCAGCGTTGCGGGCAGAGAAGAAAGGGTTTGACGAAGAGGCGTTCTTAAAGAACCTTTGTGACCGCCTGTTAGATCTTCCGTTGGAAGGGAAATTTGCCGGCATCATTCACAGCAGAAACAACAGTCTTGCGGATGTGGTAACCAGTGAAAAAACTACGATTTTGTACGGAAAAGACCATTTTTACGAGGAACTTTTGGGGCTTAAGTTCCGTATTACCCCGTTTTCTTTCTTCCAGACCAACTCTCTGGGCGCGGAAGTACTTTACAGTACTGCCCGTGAGTTTATCGGAGAGGTGGACGGAAAGCTGGTATTTGATTTATACAGCGGTACCGGCACCATCGCCCAGATGGTGGCTTCCGTGGCACGAAAGGTCATCGGTGTGGAGATTATTGAGGAAGCTGTAGAGGCAGCAAAGGAAAATGCAGCAGGAAACGGTTTGACTAATTGCGAATTTATTGCTGGGGACGTGCTGAAAATGTTGGATACTATCGAGGAACGTCCGGATATGATTATCTTAGATCCGCCGCGGGACGGCATTAATCCGAAGGCCTTGGATAAGATTATCAACTATGGCGTGGAGCATTTGGTGTATATTTCCTGTAAGCCGACCAGCCTGCAGAGGGATTTGGTGACATTACAAGAGAGAGGTTACCGTGTAATGAAGGTATGTCCGGTGGATGAATTTCCGATGACGGCCCATACGGAGACTTGTGTTCTTTTATCGAAAGTAAAATAGGGGGAATCATATGCCGGAAAAATTGCTTGCAGTCGGCGGAACTGCCGACATTTATGACTTGGGAAACGGGAAAGTATTTAAGCGTTTCCATGAGGATAAGCCGGATTACTGTATTGAAAACGAGATAGAATGTACCTCTTCCGAGGTGGCGGTTTCTTTGGGGGCACCGAAGGTATATGAACGTGTCAATGATGAACGTGGACGCGGTATTATTATGGAATATGTCACCGGACGGAGTATGTTAGAGGACATGTTTTTGCAAGGTTCCGGATTTGATATTGGGAAGAATGCGGAAGAGATGGCAAAGCTCCAGTATAAAATAAACGAGTTTGACGGAACTATGTTTCCAAAGGGACATGATGTGATGCGGGAGCGTATCTTGCAAAGCGGATATTTGGATGATACTACGAAAGCAAAATTACTGAAATTATTAGAGACACTTCCCCAAGGAAACGGTGTTTGTCATTCGGATATGCATCCGGGAAATATTATTGTGACGGAAAACGGCTTCCGGGTCATTGACTGGTGCGATACCATGTGTGATTCGGTCTGGTTGGATGTGGCAAGAACTTTGTTGATTTTTGAGAGTGTGTCGGAAATGCCGGGAGTGAACACGGAAGATTTAAACAAAAGCCGGTATGCGTGGAAAACTTATTATCGTACTGCATTTGAAAAGCTTGCCGGAAAATCTGAAGAAGAACTTGAAGGTTGGATGGCAGTTGTGGCAGCGGTGAGGCTTGCGGAGGAGCGTCCGGAAAATCATCCGTGGATGATGGAGAGGATAAGGAGAGCAGTTGAGGGGATTTGAATGAGAGAGAAGGAAGAACGGAGGTAACTTATGAAAATCATCGACATTTCGCAGGAGGTTCTTTCCTGTAACGTATTTCCGGGAGACGACAGCCCGAAGGGAGAACTTGTAAGAAGCATGGAGGACGGAGAACTGTATAACCTTTCCATGCTTTCCATGTGTGCTCATAACGGGACTCACATTGATGCTCCGTTTCACTTTTTGAAGGATGGAAAAACGGTGGAACAGATGCCCTTGGAAGCTTTTGTAGGGGATTGTTATGTGGCACGTCATGAAGGAGACGTGACTGCAGAGAATGCCCGGGAGATTTTGAAAAAAGCGAAAGAAGCGGTCGCTGGAGAGCGAATTTTGATTGCCGGAAAGGCGACGGTTACATTAGCGGCAGCGGAGGTGTTTGCTGATGCAGAGATAAAACTTTTAGGAAATGAAAGCCAGACGGTAGGACCGGAAAACGCACCGATGGCGGTACATAAAGTATTACTTGCAAAGGAGATTGTGCTATTGGAGGGAGTAGTGCTTTCCGATGTTTCCGAGGGAGCCTATTTCTTAAGTGCCGCACCCCTTAATTTCGCAGGCTTTGACGGGGCACCGTGTCGGGCGTATTTGATAGAGAAGTAGGAGGGGCTATGCTTACCAGAAAGTCCAGTAGAGCAATTGTTTTAAATAAGCAGAATCAAATTTTTTTGTTCCGCTATACATTTGATTTTTTCGCGGATAAGGAATCCATCTGGATTACGCCGGGCGGAGCCCTAGAGGAAGGAGAATCCTTTGAAGATGCTTTGAAACGGGAGTTGTTTGAAGAAATGGGAATGGAATTAAAAGAGCAGGCACCGTTTGTCTTTTACCGAACACCAATGTATGAGTTAAAGAACGGGGAGACGGTACGAAGTGAGGAACGATTCTATCTGATATATTGTGAGGATGAGTCGTTTTCTTACGATGGTTGGAGTGAGAGCGAAACGAAGCGGATGACTGCCGGGAAATGGTGGTCTGTTGAGGAAATTAAGCAGTCGGAGGAAACGTTTTTCTCGGAGGATGTTGTAGGAATTATAGAGAGGCTTTCCAGAGGAGAAATTCCGAAGGAGCCGGAGGAGATTGTATAGTCGCTTATAGCGCGGAAGCGTTATAATAGAATCTAAAAAGAAAGGCAGGGTTGATGAAATGATACATAAAAACAACGGAAACAGGAGATTTGACATCTCCTGAAAATAAAGGAGAGTTTGAATGAATATTTTAGTCAGAGAAGAAGAGAAAAAAGATTACCGACGTGTAGAAGAGATTACAAGATTGGCCTTTTCCTATCCGGGAAGAATCGAGCGGGGAGGCATCGGATGCCCGTATGAGCATTGGATGGTGAATGAACTTCGGAAAAGAGACGGAATTTTATCGCTAAGTTTGGTGGCTGTGGAGCATACAAACGAGGAAATTGTAGGACATATCATTTGCAGTAAGGCTGAAGTGCGGACGGAGAAGTGCATCGTTTCGGTGTTAAATATGGGACCAATTAGCGTGTTGCCGGAATACCAACGATGTGGTGTGGGGAAATCTTTGATTTATGCCATGATTGAGAAAGCAAAGAAGCTTGGTCACGGAGCGATTTTGTTTTTCGGGCGACCGGAATATTATCCACAATTCGGATTTAAGGAAGCAGCTGAATTTGGTGTGTCAGACGCGGAAGGCTACAACTATCCGTCGTTTATGGGAATGGAACTGATTCCGGGATATTTGCAGAAGGCAGTAGGCGGACGTTTTTTTGAATCTGATATTTATAATGACGAGATGAACCGGGAGCAAGTGAAAGCGTTTGATGAGCAGTTTTTGATGAAGGAGAAATAGACATATGTTTAAGTTAGTATTTCCAAACCAAAAGTACAAAGAAAAAGCAATCGAGTTTATCAATGAATTTTATGAATACAATTCTGAGATTAACGGAAGCGGAGCATTGGACGGTTATTTGGAGGAGTCCACGTACGAGGCTTGGCTTGATAAGGTATCGGCGGATATTGACATTGCTAATGTAGAAAAGCCGCGGGTGCCGGCACTGACCTATTTTTATGTCAGAGAAGAGGACGATAAAATCGTCGGAATGATTAACATTCGTTTGGCGTTGAATGATTTTCTCAGAACAGAAGGAGGTCATATTGGCTATTGTGTCCGGCCGACGGAGCGTAGGAAACACTATGCTACCGAGATGTTAAAGAAGGCACTGGAGGTATACGATACCATGAGTATCAAAGAGGTACTTCTGACCTGTGACAAGGACAATGTGGCTTCCTCCGGGGTAATAAAGAACTGTGGCGGAGAGCTTGTAGTGGAGTTTTTCAGTGAGACTTTTAAGGTAGAAATACAACGTTATGTAATAAAACGGTAGGAGGAATCAAAAAATGGATTGTATTTTTTGTAAGATTATTAGCGGCGAGCGTCAGTGCAAGAAGGTATACGAGGATGAGTATACTTTGGTGACAATGGACAAAGCAGGGGATGCGGACGGACATATGCTGGTAATGCCGAAAAAACATGTAAATAACATTATGGATACGGATATGGAAACCTTAAACCAAATGATGGCTACGGTGAAAAAAGTGTCCAACCATTGTGTGGATAATTGCGGATATGAAGGAATTAATTTAATCGGAACCAACGGACCAGGCGCGGATCAAACGGTTCCCCATTTTCATATGCATGTGATTCCGCGTAAGAAAAACGACGGGATCGAAGCATGGCCGGAGTTCGGCGGAGCGAAGCATGACATTGATGAGATTTTTGAGAAAATTAAGATGATGTAAGGAATGGAACGGCGAGGCAGTGAATGTGTGAGATTGGCTCGAAAACCGGCGTGAAACAAAGAATGAGTTTAACAAGGAGAAGGAGCATGAAAAGAAAACGTTTAGACAGAGATGCATGGGGATTTCAGTATTTTCCGTATTATCAAATGCGGGTAGAGACAGAGCATTTTAAGGGTTTGGTTGCGTTGATTTTGCTGACTTCAGGAGAACCGCGGTACTGGGAATGTGCAAAAGCCGGTAAGGTACAGGTATGCGGAGCAGGGATGCGCTGGCTTCAGATGATTCCGGATGGAAGGGGGCATATGTTGACGGCAAAATTCTTGCCGGACGGCCGGGTTTCTGTATGGTATGCGGATATGTTGGATGCCGTGGAATATGACCGGGACGGTATCGCAGTGTATGTGGACAAGTATCTGGACGTGATTTTTACACCACAGGGTGATGTACTGGTGGATGACAGAGATGAACTGGACGCGGCGTATGCATCGGGAGAGTTGTCAAAGGAGCAGTATGAGAGTGCCCTTGCGGAAGGGGAAGCTGTTTTAAAGGAATACTGTACGGATTTTGAACAAACGGAACGATACTCCAATGAAGTGTTGGCAGAGGTAAAGCGAAGAATTACGGAAGGCGCCCGTGATTATAAAAAGGTAGTGCGGGAAACGTTGGATGAAAAGCTGAAATTGCGTCCGACTATGCGACCTTTGTTTTGTGTGGATATGCTGGATTATGAGGAAGACTGGCCACATTCTGCGCGACCGTCGGTGCGTGGGATTATCCGAAAGGGTGATAAGCTTGCCATGGTACATAGCTTGAAGTACGATTACTATAAATTCCCGGGCGGTGGTATCGAGGGCGACGAAGCTCATGATGCGACGCTCATTCGTGAAGTAAAGGAAGAGACCGGGCTTACCGTAAAGCCGGAAACCATCAAGGAATACGGATTTGTGTTGCGTTTACAGAAAAGTGATTACCTTGAAAATACCATCTTTGAACAGGAAAATTTTTATTACACCTGTGAGGTTTCGGAAGAAGCGGGAGAGCAGGAGCTGGACGATTACGAGGCAGAGGAAGGATTTACCTTGGAATTTGTGACACCGGAGGAGGCTATCCGTACCAACCGGAATAGCTGTTGTACCGAGTGGGACAAGGCAATGGTGGAACGGGAGACGAGGGTATTGGAAGGTCTGAAGAGGATGTGGGAGAAACTATGAATATAAGAGTAGCGAAAACGCGCGAATTGCCGGAAATCCGGGAGATCTATCATGCGGCAAAAGTATATATGGATGCTTCGGGCAATCCGAATCAGTGGCCGGTAGGATATCCTCCGGAGGAGTATTTGCGACAGGATATTGAACTGGCCCGGCTGTATGTATGCGAAGAAGATGATGTATTACACGGCGTATTTTTGTTTGCGGTGATGGATGACCCTACCTATCACTACATCGACGGAGCGTGGATGAATGACGAGCCTTACGGTGTGATTCACCGGATTGCAAGCAGGGGGACGAAGAAAGGTATTTTTAAACAGGTGTTGGAATTCTGTAAAGAAATAATGGCAGAGCAGAATGTCGTGAATCTTCGAATCGATACTCACGAAGATAATAAAACCATGCAGCATCTGGTAGAAACGCATGGATTCAAACGATGCGGCACCATTTATTTGGAAAATGGAAGTCCACGGATTGCCTATCAGCTGCGACAACAAAAATAATTTTATGAATTTTACCATATGTTTTGTCAAAAAATTGAACGAAAAGTGTAAAATAATTAAAAAACAACTGGAAAAATGGTGGCTGATGTAGTATAATATACCTAGGGTTATTCTAAAAGGATTATAGATGTTCGGGAGAAAATCCAGTAGAGAGTATGGTAAAAAAAGGAGGATGAGGCTATGGGAAAGAAAGAGCTGAAAATTCCGAAAGAATTGCAACCAAAAAAGGAAAAACCGAAAAAAGAAAAGGTGAAAAAAGTAAAGCCGGAAAAGATGAACGGAAAAGAGAAGGCACCGAAACCGAAGAAAGAGAAGAACAGTAAGAAACGCTCGGGAAAGAAAGGAAACGGGGAGACGAAAGTCCAGTCCATTAAATCGAGAATTCTTGTATTGGTTATTTCGGGTATTGTAGTTGCGGTAGGCATTACTTTGGTCGTAATGATGAACTATATCGAGAGCCTTGTAATCGATTCCGCATATGGTAAGATGTTAAATACCATTACCTCCTACGGTAAAATGATCGATGTGGCCGAACAGAAAATTCAGGATGATGATTCCATAAAACAAGAAAAGGAATTGTTGAGTGCCGATGAATATAAGGCCCTTTTAAGTGACATGGTAATTGAAGGTGTTGATTCTTACTATTACTATGTAATCAACAAAAGCGGTATCATTTTATATCACACCGATGAAGCAAAGATTGGAAAACCGAATACGAACAGTGTAATAGCTTCTTTCTTAAGTGAGATGAACCGAGGGGTTATACCGGACAATCTTTGTGTTGAGTTTGAAGAAAACGGTGTGACACAGTACGCCAGCTATTATGTTACCGATATCAAATCGGTAGTAGTTGTTTGTGCGGACGGTGACGAATTAATGAAGCCGATTCGCGAACTGATTGTTATAGCAGCGTTTGTAACGCTATTTATTATGATTGCTGCGGTTGTTATTACCAACATAATTGTAGGTCGAATCAGTAAGCCGATTTGGCAAATCAGTGAAATCATCAATGACACGGCAAAGTTAAAGCTAAAAGTTCCGGAAAATATGGACAAATTATGTGCCAGAAAAGATGAAACCGGTATGATAAGCCGTGCGGTGCAGGAGATGAGTGAAAATCTGCACGAGATTGTGTTAAAGATTGAAGAGGCAAACGGTAACATTAAAAACAATATGGGAAGACTGGAGGATTCCAGTAATCAGGTACATATGCTTTGTACGGACAATTCGGCAACGACACAGCAGTTGGCGGCAAGTACACAGGAAGTTACCAGTATGACGCAAGTGATGAACGAGCATATGTCTAAGATGCGCGAACAGTCGGAACGCATCGGCAGAGAGACGGAGGAAAGTAATCAGGCTTCGGAAGAAATTGCAGAAAGAGCAAAGAATATGCAGAATTCTACCACGGAAGCAATTCGTCGTACAAAGGAAATGTATCAGGAGATTAAAGATAAGACAGAACTTGCGGTAAACGGTTTGAAATCGGTTTCCAAGATTAACGAGTTAACCGGAGCAATCGTAGAGATTTCGGATCAGACCGGCTTGTTATCTTTGAATGCCAGCATTGAAGCGGCAAGAGCCGGAGAAGCGGGAAGAGGATTCGCAGTGGTTGCTTCGGAAATCAACAATCTGGCAAAGCGTTCCCTGGATACGGTGGATGACATTAATGCGATTATCGGAGAAATCAATCTTGCTGTTACCAATATATCCGAAAGTCTTGAGGAAACCTCTGTATTCCTGGAAGAAAATGTACTTACGGATTATGATAGCTTTAAGCAAATCAGTGAACAGTATCAGTTGGATGCCGATACCTTCAAAGCGGGAATGACGAACATTTCCAAGGAAGTAGAGCGATTGAATACTTCCATTGCAAGTGTTACCGAAGCAGTTGAGAATATTCATTTTACAATCGAAGAGACCAGTGTCGGTGTAAATGATATTGCGGAAAAGACTTCTAACGTAGTAAAGGTAACCAGTGATAATAATATGCTGACCAATAATACGGTAGATAGTGTCGGTGAGTTAGAGACGATTATCGAAAAGTTTGAGTTTTAGTAAAATGATAAAAATGAGCTGTCGCTTGCGACAGCTCATTTTTTGTCGTTTTATAAAAGAACGTATCATGTTCTATAAAACAACAATAAATCCGGAGGGCGGATTAAAAGGCATTTTTGTCTAAGGAGATTTTTGTATCTTTTTTTAATTCCAGTGTACGTGACACACCACGGTAAACCAACGTAACAGTCGTATCCTGTTTGGAAGTGAGTGTTACCTGTGTGAGTTCTCCGTGATTCCAAAGGATATCATATGTGACCGTATTGATACCACACAGTCCGTATACACTTCCTTCCTTCCAAGCTTTCGGAAGCGCAGGTAAAAGAACCGTGCGGGCTTCGTTGGATTGCAAAAGCATTTCCGCAATGCCGGCGGTGGCACCGAAATTGCCGTCAATTTGGAACGGCGGATGATTGTCCAGTAAGTTTTCCAAAGTGGATTTCTGCATCAGTGCAAGAAGATTTTGGTAACACTCTTCTCCGTTCCAAAGTCTTGCATACATGTTTATAATCCAGGCGCGGCTCCAACCGGTGTGACCGCCACCGCTTGCCAGTCGGCGTTCCAGTGTGACTTTTGCTGCTTCACACAGTTCAGGAGTAGCATCCGGAGTAATCTGGAAAGCCGGATGCAATGCCCATAGGTGGGAAATGTGACGGTGCCCCGGCTCGGCTTCATCGTAATCCTTTTGCCATTCCATAATCTGTCCGTGTTTACCGATGCGGATGCCCGGAATTTTTGCCTTATATTTTTTTGCTTTTTCTAAGAAAGCAGTATCGGTATCGCCGACAATCGGAGCAGCGGAAAGAAGGTTGCCGAATAACTCATGCAAAATTTCGTTGTCCATGGTGGAACCGTAGGTCAGACATCCGCCGGTGCCGTTTTCCATGATATATGTGTTTTCCGGAGAAACGGAAGGGCAGGTAACATAGGACCCGTCTACTTCGATGAGGAAATCAAAGAAGAATCGTACCGCTTCTTTTAATGCCGGATAGTGTTCTCTTAAAAAAGCGATATCCCGAGTGTACAAATAGTGTTGCCAGATGTGGGTACAAAGCCATGCGGCCCCCATAACCCAGAAGGTGGCCGGTATGTAGATATCCTGCGGTGCGGTATCGCCCCATAAATCGGTGTTATGATGGGCTACAAAGCCGTTACAGCCGTACATTTCTTTTGCGGTGCGAAGACCGTTAGGAAGCATCCGCATAATATGGGAGAACAAAGGCATTTGACATTCGGTCAGGTTGCACATATTGGCCGGCCAGTAGTTCATTTCGGTATTAATATTAATGGTATATTTACTGCCCCAAGGTGCATCGATGCTGTTACACCAAATACCCTGGAGATTGGCCGGGAGACAATCTCCGCGGCTGGAACAAATTAAAAGATAACGCCCGTAAGCAAAGTAGGTGGCAAGAAGGCCGTTGTCCGGATGTTCCGCACAAATGCGGTGTAAACGTTCCTCGGTAGTAAGCTTGTCCAATTCTTTGTCATAAGGCAGAGTCAGGGTCATACGTTTAAAATAAGGCTGATATTCCGCTAAATGGTCTTGATATAAATCTTCATAAGAAAGAGTTGCGGCTTTTGTCAAAGTGTCTTCCACCGTTTTGCGAGGAAGTGCACTTCGGAATGTGGTGGAAGCGGTAATAAGAACAATGACTTCTGTGGCATTTTCTGTTAACAAATGTTCCCCGATGCCTTTTACAAAAGTGCCGTCGGATAGCATGCGCATGCCACAACAGAAATCTGAGCCGCCACCTCCTAAGTTGCCGGAAATATACAAAGAGTCCGAGGTATGTTCCGTTGCTTCATAGAAGTTACCTCTTTGCAGGGAGGCCGCCAAATCAAGACTGCCGGCTGCGGAAGCGGTAAATTTTGCTACAATACAGTTATAGTTTTTGCTGACAAAGGAATCGCAACGATAGGTAATGCCGGTGGATTCCTCGGTAGTAACGGAAGTATGTACCGCAGTTTCCAAATCCAGAGTCCGACGGAAGTTGATACCCTTTGTCAGGCGTCCGCAGAAATCAAAATACACATCACCTAAGGTCTGGTAGGTGTGTTCGCTTTGCGGCGTGCCGGTTAAAGCGTACTTACACAGTTCCTCTGCCTTACGGATATTGCCGGAAAGAATGAGAGAACGTACTTCTTCCAAATGGTCCAGAGCGTCCTTATTATTACGGTTTCGCGGCCCGCCGAACCAGACGCTGTCTTCGTTGATTTGAAAATGTTCGGAGGTATTGTTTCCGTAAATCATGGCTCCCAGACGGCCGTTACCGATGGGAAGGGCTTTATTCCAGTTATAATTGGATGAAGTAGTATAGGTAAGCTGATACATCGTACACCTCCGTAAAATAGAATCATCTGATTCTATTATATCGTTGCAATTCGAAATTTTCCAGCGTATAATATGACATATAGACGAAGTAAACGGTATTTCTTCGAAGAGGTTTTCGTGATAAGAAGAAGTGGAAAAGGAGGTGTCGAAATGGAGAGAACGGAGTGTAGTAAAGAAATGAATAACAGCTATCGTTTTTTGTTAGAAGGAGCGGTTGTGACGATTGCGATGGTAAGCTACCGCAGATTTACGGAAGTAATGCCGGAGCATGCCCACGGTGAAAATGTATATGAACTTCATTATGTGGAGCAGGGAAAAGGAGAAGTGTTATTAAACCGAAAACGTTACGAAGTGAAACCGGGGATGCTTTACATTACGGGACCGGGGATTTTACATGAGCAGATACCTTCAAAAGAGGAGCCTTTGGTAGAGTTTGGGATTTATTTGCAGATACAAAAAAATGTAACCGGCGGAGAATTGTTACAGGGACTGAGTGCACATCCCTTGTGGTGCGGTTATGCTCGAAACGGACTGAAGCATCTAACGAAGGAGTTGTTAAGAGAGCGGATGGGAAATCAACCGGGAGCCGGTGAGAAAATGCAGTATTTATTGGCGGAGTTTTTAATAGAATGCATCCGAAGTATATTAATGACAAAGGAAGAAGAAAAGCCGTTACCAATGCCGCAAGAGCAATTTGGTGCCCATGCGATTCGGGAAGAAAATGCACTATTGGTTGCGGATGAGATTTTTTTATATGAGTATAGAGATATAACATTGGATGAGATGGCAAGACGATTGGGGTTTAGTGTCCGGCAGACACAACGGTTGTTGCAACGAATTTACGGAAAATCCTTTACCCAAAAGAAATTGGAGGCGCGGATGTCTGCGGCATTAACATTGCTTCAAAACAGCCGCTACAGTATTACGGAAATCAGCGAGCAATTAGGATACGCGTCCATGGAACATTTTTCCTATGCCTTCTCCAAATTTTACGGGGATGTACCCAGTAGCGTAAGGAAAAACGGTTCAGTTCGAAGAGTACAAGGACATTAAGGTGGAATAAAAAGATGATGCAAGATGTAAAAAATAGGTCTGTTGAGAAAAACAGTCGACGATTGTTCCGAAACGATATGATATTTATTGTAGTGTTGCTACTGCTTGTTACCGCATTCGGTTTATGGATTTACTTGGTTCGGGGAGAAGGAGACCGGGTTGTGGTAACGATAGACGGAAAAGAGATCGGGACATATTCCCTGGCAGAAGATGTAACGGTGGAAATACGCACCGGGTTACAGAACGAGGAATTGAATTTGTTGGTAATAAAGGACGGGAAAGCTTATGTGGAGACGGCCACCTGTCCCGACGGGATCTGCTCCGAACACAAGCCGATTTCCCGTGAGGGAGAGAGTATTGTCTGTTTGCCCCATAAGGTTGTGATTACGGTTTATGCAGAGAATGAGAAAGATGCACCGGATATTGTTGTGTAAAGGAGAGTTGTCATGAGACCTGCAACGAAAAAGTTGGCAATGATGGGCCTTTGTACCGCGGTGGCATTGGTGTTGGCTTACATAGAAGCATTGCTTCCGCCTATATTCCATGCGGTACCCGGAATTAAAATCGGTTTTCCGAATATTATTATTGTGTTTGTTTTATACCGATTTGGGTTTAAGGAAGCGACGGTGGTGTCGCTGGTCCGTATCCTTGTAATTTCCTTTATGTTCGGAAATATGATGGCACTTGTCTATAGTCTGGCAGGAGCGATCTTAAGTATGTTACTTATGGTTGTACTGAAGAAGATGAATTTTTTGTCGGTGGTTGGGGTCAGTGTAGCCGGCGGAGTGTTTCATAATGTAGGCCAGGTGTTAACGGCAATGTGGCTTTTGGGCACAGCGGAGCTTGGTTATTATCTGATCGTACTGACATTTACCGGAACCGTTTCCGGAATCTTTGTGGGATTGTGCGGTGCGGGGCTTGTGAAACGTATTTCGAAGCGTTTGAAATGAAAGCAGAACGGAGGATAAAATGAGAAAGAGCTTTTTTCGGTGGCCGGGTATCTGTGTTGCACTTATACTGTTGAGCGGAGCCGTTGGTTGCGGTTCAAAAAGTGAAAAGTATTCTACCTATTCCTTCGATTACTTTGATACGGTAAGCGTGATTACCGGCTATGCGGACAGTCAGGAGCAGTTTGATGACATAGCGGAAAGCATATTTTCGGAGTTGTCGGAGTATCATAAGCTGTTTACAATTTATGACCGGTTTGAGAAAATGGAAAATCTTTCTACCGTGAATGAATTAAAAGACGGTACGCACCGTGTTGTGACAGTGGACCCACGTATCATTGATATGCTTTTATATGCAAAGGATATGTATAAGAAGACAGATGAGACCGTGAATGTAGCCATGGGTAGTGTGTTGTCGGTATGGCATGACTACCGGACGGAAGGAACAGAGAATCCGTCGGAGGCAAAACTTCCGACCGTAGGGGAATTGACAGAGGCAGCAAAGCACACGGATATCAATCATATGATAATTGATGAAGAAGCTTGTACGGTAACACTGACCGACCCGGATATGACTCTTGATGTGGGTGCAATTGCAAAAGGATACGCAGTAGAGATGGTGGCGCGTTTTTTGGAAGAAAAAGGTGTGACCGGTTATCTCCTTAATGTGGGAGGAAATGTCCGCACCATAGGAGGAAAGCCCAACGGAGAGAAGTGGCTTGTGGGAATCGAAAATCCGAAAGAAGAAAGTGAAGAATCTTATTTGGCATACTTGGAACTTTCGGGAGAATCACTTGTTACCAGCGGTTCTTATCAGAGATACTATGTTGTAGACGGGAAACGATATCATCATATTATTGATCCGGAGACATTAATGCCTTCGGAAGATTATGTATCGGTGTCGGTAGTTTGTAAAAATTCCGCAGACGGGGATGCCCTTTCTACGGCACTGTTTTGTATGGGGTTGGAGGAAGGAATGGCACTGGTGGAGTCGTTAACGGATACGGAGGCGTTGTGGATGCTTGACGACGGGACCTGCTATGAATCTTCCGGTTTTGGGAAGTATAAGAGCGAAACAAAAAAATAATTTACGGAAAGGGAAGGGGCGATGTAAAATGCATCGCCCCTTTTATTCCTTATTCTTTGGAAAAGTCCTCCTTTCCTACTCCGCAGAGTGGGCATACCCAGTCTTCCGGAACGTTTTCCCAAGGGGTGCCCGGTGCAATACCGGTATCCGGGTCGCCGGCTTCTTCATCGTACACATAACCGCATACATCGCAAACATAAGTCATAGGATACCTCCTGATTGATAAAGATTTTACATATATTATACTCGATTTTGGGTAAATTTTACACACTTATTGCAGAATTTTCGAAAGGATGCTATACTAAGCTGTGTTGTTGCGATGAAAAGGTAACAAAAGGAGGAAGCATGGAAACGGTCAAAAAACTATTTAAAAAATACAAGGAAATTATTATGTATTTGGTTTTTGGAGTGGCTACAACGGTGGTAAACTGGATTGTATATATTATATGCACGAAGTTGTTCGGACTTTCCGTGGCGGAACTTTCCAATGGGCAGATTGCCGTTTGTAACGGGATTGCATGGGTGGTTGCGGTGACCTTTGCGTTTATCACCAATAAGTTGTTTGTGTTTGAAAGTAAAAGTACCGAAAAGAGCTTTTTGCTGGTGGAAGCGGCAAAGTTTTACGGCTCCCGCATTTTTTCGGGAATCTTTGAAATTTTGTTGCCGAGCGGTCTGATTGCAATCGGTTTGAAACAGTCGGTATTCGGTGTGGAGGGCGCGATTGCAAAAGCGATTACAAGTGTTGTGGTGATTGTGATGAATTATGTGTTAAGTAAGCTGTTTGTGTTCCGCAAGGAGAAAAAGTAACACGAAGGATTGCTGCGAAAGGAGAGCCGGCAGGGCGACAAAATAAAGATGAGCGATTTGTTTACAATAAAGGGTATGGTAACGGTAAAAAAAGGCGAAGCACGCAGCTTAAAGGCAGGCGGACTTTGGATTTATGATAATGAAATCGATACGATTACCGGTGCAGTGGAGGACGGCGAACTGGTGCGTGTCAACGACTTTGACGGCTATGTACTGGGGACCGGTTTTATTAACCGTAAGTCTAAACTTACGGTGCGTATGCTGACCAGAGATAAGGATGCGGAGATTAACGAGGCATTTTTGGAAAAGAGAGTACGGGCGGCTTGGGAATACCGGAAGAAGACGGTGGATACAAGCAGTTGTCGTTTGATTTTCGGGGAAGCGGACTTTTTGCCGGGTCTTGTGGTGGACAAGTTTTCCGATGTATGCGTGGTACAGTCACTGGCTCTCGGTATTGACCGGTTAAAGCCGGTGATTTTAGATGCACTTACGAAGGTTCTTGCGGAAGACGGAATTAAACTCCGGGGGATTTACGAGCGCAGTGATGCCAAAGTCCGCGAACAGGAAGGAATGGAACGTTTTAAGGGCTTTCTTACGGGGCCGTTTGATACGGAAGTAGAGATTATGGAAAACGGTGTAAAGTATCTGGTGGACATTGCGGACGGACAGAAGACCGGCTTTTTCTTGGACCAGAAGTATAACCGCCTTGCGGTCCAGAAGCTTTGTAAAGATGCAAAGGTATTGGATTGCTTTACTCATACCGGCTCCTTTGCTTTAAATGCGGGAATCGCAGGAGCAAGCAGTGTTCTCGGCGTGGATGCGTCGGAACTTGCCACGGAACAGGCGAGAAAGAATGCGGAGTTGAACGGACTGTCCGATACGGTGAAATTTCAGTGCGCCGATGTGTTTGAACTTTTGCCGGAGTTAGAGCGTGCGGGCGAACAGTACGATGTGGTGATTTTGGACCCGCCGGCCTTTACCAAGTCCAGAAACTCGGTAAAGAATGCGGTGCGAGGCTATCGTGAAATCAATATTCGCGGATTGAAATTAGTAAAAGACGGTGGTTACCTTTGCACCTGTTCCTGCTCTCACTTTATGACGCCGGAGCTTTTTACGGAAACCATTGCTCAGGCAGCAAGAGACGCCCATGTGCGCCTTCGTCAGGTGGAGTACCGTACCCAGGCGGCAGACCATCCGATTCTGTGGGCAGCCAATGAATCCTATTATTTGAAGTTTTACATCTTCCAGGTGGTGAAGAGTTTTTAAGTTGATAGGACTTTTTTCTCATTACCTCTTTACAAATCATAGAAAATGACGATATAATAGATATAAGGAAAAGTGTCTTCAGAAGAAACGAATGATTAAGTGTGAGTCAAGGAGGGCGATGCATATGTCATTTTTTAATTATTCCAGTACATTGTTTCGTGGGATGAACAGTTCCGGTTCCTCGTTTTCGGGATTAATCGGGGAGTATAACCAGATTCGGAACGGCACCTACGGAAGATTATTAAAGGCTTATTACAAGAAATTCAATGCGGATGGTTCAACAAAGACCGAAACCACGGATAAGATTACCAATAAAGGAAAGACAAGTTCCGACACGGTGGATACGGCAAAGGAACTGGATACCGTAAAGGATTCCGCTACGGCGTTGCAGAATGCGGCAATGAAATTGGCTGCGGTAAAGACCGGTTCTTCCTCTCTCTATGAAAAGAAGACCATTGTAGATACCAAGGAGGACGGTTCTACTTCCACCCGTACGGATTACGATTACGATACGTTGGTAAAGTCGGTGCAGTCTTTTGTGTCGGCTTATAACGAGACCTTAGAGTCGGTGGGAACCATAGAAGCCTCTTCCGTGCAGCAGAAGACGCAGTGGATGACGCAGGAAATGAATCAGTATAAGGATGAACTTGCCGGTGTCGGGATTTCGGTAGATAAGGACGGACGTCTTGCTTTGGATGAGAAAGCATTCCGTGAAAAAGATATGCCGGAACTGCAGGAGTTTTTTGAAGGAACCAATTCCGTTCTCGGAAAGATTGCAAGAAAAGCTTCTAATCTTGCCGGAGCCGCAGAACTTCAGGCAACAAAAGCCGCGTCTGCGTACACGGCAAACGGAAACAACTATCCGACCAATGCCATGAATTCCGGTACGTTGTTCGATTCGTTATTCTAACAAGAATGCAATATATCAGAAGAGTAAAAAGGTGTCTCTGAAAAGGAGGCACCTTTTTTGCGCACGCTTTTGCAGAAGAAGGTGTTGCATAGATGCGACGCGACTGCGTCGCGAGGTGCGCGGGTAAGCGCGTAAGCGCGAGACCTATACGATTTCTTGCAAATAAATGCCGACTGTGTTAGTATAATAATCAGGGATTGGCAACAGAAAGGAGATAACGTATGCTAAAAATCGGTTCTCATGTGGGAATGAGCGGAAAAGAAATGTTTTTGGGGTCGGTGAAAGAGGCTCTTTCATATAATGCAAATACTTTTATGCTATATACCGGGGCTCCGCAGAATACCAGGCGGAAAGCAATTTCCGAACTGAACATCGAAGCCGGATGGAATTTGATGCGGGAAAACGGTTTGTCGGAATTTGTGGTACACGCACCGTATATTATTAATCTCGGTAATTCCGTAAAGCCGGAAACCTATGAGTTGGCGGTGGAGTTTTTACGGGAAGAGATTAAACGTACCGAAGCCATGGGGAGTAATGTACTTGTGCTTCATCCGGGTTCTCATGTGGATGCGGGAGAGGATGCAGGTATCGCACAGATAGTAAAGGGCTTAAACGAGGTACTGACAGCAGAAACCAAGGTTTTGATTGCTTTGGAAACCATGGCGGGAAAAGGCAGTGAAATCGGAAAGACCTTTGAGCAGTTGGCAAGGATTTACGATGGCGTGGCGTATAACGACAAGCTTCGTGTGTGCTTTGACACCTGCCATACTCACGATGCCGGATATGATATTGTGGGTGACTTTGAAGGGGTAGTGGCACAGTTTGATAAGGTACTGGGAAAAGAACAGATTGCGCTATTCCATCTGAACGACAGTAAAAATGTACGTGGAGCGGCAAAGGACCGTCATGAAAATATCGGATTCGGTGAAATCGGTTTTGATGCGTTGAATAAGATTGTACATTTTCCGGATTTTGAAAATATACCGAAGATTTTGGAGACTCCGTATGTGACTGCGGACCCGGAAAGTAAGGAAAAATCCATTGCACCGTACGGGGCGGAAATCGCTATGTTGCGAGCTGGAATTTTTGATGAGAGATTGTATGAGAAATTAAGAAATAAGGAAAATTAATGTATAAATATGTTGACGGCTATTTTGGGATATGTTACTATTAGAGAGTAGTTAAAAATGCAAAGGAGGGAATCAGAGTATGGAGAACAATAATGGTAAGGGCTTATCTATCGCAGGTCTTGTATTAGGGATTGTAGCAGTTTTTCTTTCATTTTTTTACATGGTAAACATTTTAGGATTGATTCTTGCTATTGTCGGTCTGGTTTGTGCAGTTAAGGGTAGTAAAGCTGCTAAGGCAGCAGGAGAGCCGACCGGTATGGCTACTGCAGGTCTTGTACTTTCCATCATCGGTATTGTATTTGCCGGTATCGGTGTTTTGGCTTGTACTGTATGTGTCTCTTGTGCTGCTTGCGCATTTGGAAATAGCGTAGATGAATTAAATGAGCTGGTAAATGAGATTTCTAGCATGCAGTAAGTTAGAGAAATGCACAAGTGTTTACAGGAAAGTTTTTTTGTAAACGGGTTCCGTAGCACGGCGTTTACTACCTTTTTAGGGGCGTCGTGCTATGGTTTTTTCTTTTTGGAGGAGAAAGATGTTTCCTACTTTTGAATTATTTGGAAAAACCTTCGGCAGTTACGGTCTGTGTGCGATAGTGGGACTGCTGGTCTGTGGGTTTGTTGCATGCTTGTTGGCAAGACGCTATAAGGTTGTTTATGAGGATATTATTTCATTGGCTATTGTCATCGGCGTGTCGTTGTTGGTCGGTGGTCATCTATTATTCGGCATTACAAATATAGACAAATTGATTGCTTTGTTCGGAAAAGCATCTTCTTATAGTTTAAAACAGATTTTTATGTATTTAGGAATATGTTTCGGAGGAATGGTGTATTACGGAGGCTTTTTGGGGGCCTGTGCGGGATTGTTGATTTACACAAAGATTTCCAAGGAAGTAGAGCGTAGCGTTGCTTTTGATTTGTTTGCGGTCTGTATCCCGTTGTTCCATGTATTCGGACGTATCGGTTGCTTTTTCAGCGGATGCTGTTACGGGATAGAAAGTAAATTCGGCTTTGTGGTACATGGGAACACGTTGGTGCCGGAGCTAAATGATGTCAGAAGGGTTCCGATATCCTTGGTTGAGGCAACCTGTAATCTTATGATATTTTTGTTGCTTCTCCATATGTTTTTAAAGGAGAAAAAGAAAGGAAAACTGATTATGTATTATATGTTAATTTACCCTGTGGTACGGTTTATTGTGGAGTTTTTCCGGGGAGATGCCATTCGGGGATTCTTATTCGGACTTTCCACATCCCAGTGGATCAGTTTGATTTTATTCGGCGTAGCGGTTTGGAATCTGTTTTTCTCCGGGCGCAAGAAAAAAGCAATATGCATGGGAGTTTTGTTGGGTGTTTTGCTGGTAGGCGGAGCTCCGGCAACCGTTATCTGTGCGGAAGAAGATACAAAACAAGAGATTGCGATTCAGAATCAGGAAGCAACGGAAACCGGCAGCAGTGAAGAGACGGTGGAACAGACCGTGCAGGAACCGGAAATCCGGGAACTGACGGGACAGGAGAAATTCGTGTTTATCGTGTGCTGTATTTTTGCCATAGCCTTATGTATCGTAATTGCCATGTTCGGAAATCCGAATGACCGTCTGAAGGATAAGTATAAGCGGGCAAAACGTCAACAAAAACTACGTGAGAAACGACAGAGAGAGGCGGCAGAACGGGCTGCAAAACGCGCTGCGAATGAAGCAAAATACGCAGAGGAAATGGCGCAATACGAAGCTGATCTAAAAGCCTATGAGGAGAGAAAGCCGCGAAGGAGGCTGCTAAGGCAGCAAAAAAGGCAGAGAGGGAAGCAAAGAAAAAGTAAGTCTTTTACGATAGAATTTGATCATACCGTAGTGAATGTTCGGAAACAATAAAAGGGGCTCTGTGTGAGCCCCTTTTGCTGTACTTTATTACTTTTCTAAGCTGTTCATCTTCATTGCGCGAACCTTTAAGGAAAGGCCGAACAGGTTGATGAAGCCTTCTGCATCGTGGTGGTCATATAAATCACCGGTGGTGAAGGAAGCAATGCTCTCGTTGTATAAGGAATACGGAGAGGTTGTGCCCTGCTTAATGATGTTACCCTTGTAAAGCTTAAGCTTTGCTTCACCGGTCACATACTTCTGGGTGGACTCGATGAATGCCTGAAGAGCTTCGCGAAGCGGAGTGAACCACTTTCCTTCGTAAACAACGTCAGCATACTTGTCTGCAACGCCCTTCTTGTATGCTAAGGTGTCGCGGTCCAAAATTAACTCTTCCAACTGCTCGTGAGCTGCCATTAAGATGGTTCCGCCCGGAGTCTCGTAAACACCGCGGGACTTCATGCCTACAACACGGTTTTCAACGATATCAACGATACCAACACCGTGCTTACCGCCAAGCTTATTTAACTCGCGGATAATGTCGGAAGCCTTCATCTTCTTGCCGTTTAATGCAACCGGAGCACCCTCTTCAAAGGTAATGGAAACGGTCTCGCCTTCTTCCGGAGCCTTTTCCGGGGAAACACCGAGAACTAAGAGATGGTCATAGTTCGGTGCGTTTGCCGGATCCTCAAGCTCAAGGCCTTCATGGCTGATGTGCCAGAGGTTACGGTCACGGCTGTAGCTGTGGCTTGCGTCGAACGGAAGCTCAATGCCGTGAGCACGGCAGTACTCGATTTCTTCTTCACGGGAGGACATCTTCCAGGTGTCGTTGCATCTCCACGGAGCGATAATCTTTAATTCCGGAGCAAGAGCCTTAATACCAAGCTCGAAACGTACCTGATCATTACCCTTACCGGTAGCACCGTGACAAATTGCTACAGCGCCTTCCTTCTTTGCAATCTCAACCAGCTTCTTAGCAATAATCGGGCGAGCCATGGAAGTACCGAGTAAGTATCTGTTCTCGTATACAGCGCCGGCCTTCACGCACGGAATTGCATACTCATCAACGAACTCGTCTACAACGTCAAGGATGTAGAGCTTCTCTGCGCCGGAGTACTTTGCGCGCTCCTCAAGACCGTCAAGCTCGCTTTCCTGTCCGACATCGATACAGCAGCAAACAACGTCGTAATCGTAGTTCTCCTTTAACCACGGGATGATAGCGGTCGTATCAAGACCACCGGAGTAAGCTAAAATAACTTTCTCTTTCATAATGTGCCTCCTTGTTATGTACATAAAAATTTATACGAAGTGATATCAGGGGGTGCTTCGTTGCGGTGCAACTTTCGCAATCCAAACGCCATTCGAAATCCGCACATTTGCAATTCGATTGCAAATGGCTTTTTACCTGATATCACACATCATACACTTGCAATCCGAATAAGTCAAGAGGGAAAATGAAAAAAGTGTTATAAATATACAAAGAGTATGCATGAAACAGAAAAAACGTCAAAGAAAAACGGAGGAAGGGATATTCTTTTTATAATAAAAGGTAGAAATAACTTGTATTTCTTGGAGTTGTGGCTT
>JAFVSN010000025.1 GCA_017503735.1 Lachnospiraceae bacterium | reverse complement strand
GTAGTTTCACATGCATCAAACCGCCCACCAGCATTAAAACCGCAATAAATATCCCTACTAAAACAATAATTCTTGATTTACCCGATTGAAATCTACTCTTCATAGAATTTTACACCCTCTACAAACCAGTCAAACTGTTCCAAAAGCACTTCGTCCGCTATCATTTCTTTCTCGCCGCAACGAAGATTTCCCTCTGTATCATAAATCACGCCCGAAAACACGTCGGATCCCTGCATAATCTTTTTCTTTGCAGCCTCTACATCCTGCCGGATTTCATCCGTAACCTCCTCCGAATAATCGGATAAGCCCACTGCTTCCACTTCTAAGCCGATCCAATAGTTTTCCTTTTCATTTGCTTTTCTGTTCAAAAAACTTTTGATCAATTCCTTATATACCATATCCCAATCGCAGACCACTGACATCAAATAGCGTTCCGACTGATTTTCTAACGCCTCGTGATAACCGATGGAATAAACTCCCAGTTCTTCTGCCATATGTATTACATTTGTCTGATTCTGATGATACGTCAAAACATCCGCTCCGGCATTTTCCACCAGACGTTTTGCCGCTTCTCTTTCTTCCGCTTCATTATCCCAGTCACCGGTCCATGCTACAACCACCTCAGCCTCCGGGTTCACACTCCGAACCCCAAGAGTAAATGCACTGATTCCCCGGTTTACCTCATTGTTACTCATTGCCGCAACATATCCTATCACATCCGACTTTGTCTTTTGTCCGGCTACGATTCCCGCCAAATATCTTGCCTGATACATCCGGACAAAATAAGAAGTCAGGTTTGTATCGTGATGTTCGGAAGAATTTCCGTAAAAAACAATTTCCGGATACTTCTTCACCAAATCCTTCACTTCCGAAGAGTAATTATAACTGGATAGGATAATCATCCCGGCTCCCTCTTCCACCAATTCTTCAATTGCCAAGCTGCATTCTCCGTTAAACTCTTTTACGTTTTCTTTTACCAGCAATTCGGTTCCTAATGTTTCACAAGCCTCTTTTACACCGTTATAATGCATTCCGTTCCAGCCGGTTTCGGTACTTGCTCCGGACATAATAAACCCGATTTTTGCTTTATTGCTTTTTTCTCGTCCCATCAAAGCAATGGACAACACAATTACCACAACAATCACAGTGGCTCCTAATACAACCGCCAATCTTTTCTTTTTTCTCTTACTCATGAATCACTACTCCTTCCACATACCAGTCAAATCGATTCAATAACATATCATCCGATAGATTTTCTCCTTCTTCTACCCGTAACATCCCCGTGTTATCTGTTATCGGTCCGTAAAACACATCAAATGTCCCGTTCTCTAATCGCAGTTTCTCTGAACGAACAACTTCTTCGATTCCGGTCTTTACATTTCCGGTCAACGGTGCCAGACCTACCACGCCTGTGGAAGTACCTTCCCAATAATTTTCTCCTTTGAACTTTCCCTGTAAACATTTTAAGATATGCGGTTCATAATAGTTTTCCCATTGCCAAACCGGTGCCGTCAAAAAACTGTCGGGATATAACGCACTGTTATCTACATTGTACCCGATGGACCAGATTCCCTCCTTCTCTGCCACCTCCAGTACTTTATTGGAATCCGTATGCATGGCAATGACATCAATGTTATATTTCTCAATCAAGTCCTTTGCCGCCGCCTCGGCTGCCGCATCCTCTGTCCAGGAATTACTCCATTCCACATGAACAACCGCATCTTTATTCACCGAGCGCACACCCAGTGTGAATGCATTAATCCCACGATTTACTTCGGAAATCGGAATCGCGGCAACATATCCGATCTCATTGGTTTCGGTCTGCAGACCTGCCACAATTCCGCTCAAATAGCGGATCTGATAAATTCGTGCAAAATAAGTCGCAAGATTTTTACTTTGATGTACTCCCGTGGCATGATAAAAATATATTTCCGGATATTTTTCTGCCGCTTTCAGGGCCCACTCGCCAAAATCATAGGAATTGCATATAATAATTTCGCATCCTTGCGCAATCAACTCCTCTATTGTTTTCAAGCAAGTCTCATCCGTCGGTACATTTTCCTTGTAGATTAAATGCAAATTTAATGACTTCGCAGTTTTTTCCAAGCCTTCATAATGAGACTGATTATAACTGTTGTCATCATGACTTCCGATTAACAAACAGCCTACTTTGGTAGCTTCTTTCGTTACATCCGTATTTTCCCGCTTCCCGTTAATCAGAAAAATTCCAACAATAAGAAGTACCATAACACATGCAATTACAGCGACTATCTTTTTCACAATAAACGCTCCTTTACCACCATATTTTATCTCTCGTAGGTAACCGTTCCCCCACAAATAGTCATATAAACCTTACCCTTTACCGCCTTTCCGTGAAACGGCGTATTACGTCCCTTTGACAAAAACTCCTCCGCATTGATGACATATTCCTCATCCGGAGCTACAATCGCAATGTCCGCATAATATCCTTCCGCCAGACCTCCGATTTCCCCTTCACGTCCCAACACCTTCGCCGGGTTGTAACTCATACACTTGGCAAGTTGCATCGGAGTCATACCGTGTTTCTTTACCAACACCGTATTGCTAAGGGCATAGGCAGTCTCGGAACCCACAATTCCGAACGGCGATCCAATCATAGAACCGCTCTTTTCCTCTGCGGAGTGGGGAGCATGATCCGTAGAAATCACTTCCATAGTACCGTTAAGAAGCCCGGCAATCAGTGCCTCCACATCTTCTTTTCCGCGCAGTGGAGGGTTCATCTTAAACATGGACAAATCCTCTGTAATCTCCTCATCGCACATAGCAAAATGATGCGGACATACCTCTGCGGTTACATCAATTCCCTTTTCCTTTGCAAACCGCACGAAATCTACACTATACTTGGTGGAGCAATGACACAGATGAAGTTTTGCACCGGTTTCCTCAGCCAGCAAAATGTCCCGCATGGTAATAATATCCTCTACCGCATTGGTAATTCCCGGAAGTCCCAGCTCCTCTGCTTTTGCTCCCGCATTCATCACGCCTCCCCGTACCAGGGAAATCTCTTCACAATGTGCAAATACCGGTAATCCCGCTTCTTTTGCCCGCTTCATACCTTCTGCATACACTACCGGATTCATAACGGATTTTCCGTCCTCGGATACCGCTGCCGCTCCGGCTTTTGCCATACTTTCCATATCGGAAAGCTCCGTTCCGCTCTGTCCTAAGGTTACCGCACCGACCGGAAGCACACGCACCTTTCCCGCTTCTTTTGCTTTTTCTAAAACAATCTGTACTACCTCGGCGCAGTCCGTTACCGGCTTTGTATTCGGCATCGGACAAACCGTGGTATAACCGCCTGCCGCCGCTGCCGCAGAACCGGTGGCAATGGTTTCCTTATACTCCAGTCCCGGCTCTCTGTAATGTACATGCAAATCAATAAAACCCGGAAGCACCTGCTTCCCTGTTGCATCCACAACACGGTCCGCCTTTGCTTCACTCTCTTCTATTTTCTCTGCTACACGCAAAATCCTTTTATCCTCTGTCAAAAGATCAAACTGTCCCTCTCTCCCGGTGGCCGGATCAATCATGTATCCGTTTTTAATCAGCATTCTCATAGTTTTTACGATTCCTTTCCGTTCGCTTTATGTCTGGCTTCTTTCTGTTACGCAGGCTCATCTGCTTTTCGAAATACCGCTTCCTGTATTCCCGACTATTTCTCCGTCACATCATACCGTACTTCCGACAAAAACAACCCTCTGGCTTCAATCGTCTCTCCCGCCGCATCTCTGTTGCCGGTGGTCAAAAGATTTTGTACCGCCTCCGGCTCCAGTTCTCCTTTGCCGACCGCCAACAAAGTGCCCACTAAAATCCGTACCATATGCGGCCAGAAATCATCCGCCCTAAAAGAAAACAAAATCTCCGCATCATCCCCGTAAATCGTGATATCCTTCATCACCCGCACCGTGGACTTTTTCATCTTACGGTTATCGGAAAAGGCCTTAAAATCATGTCCACCCAAAAGATAAGAAGCCGCCTTTTTCATTTTTTCCATATCCGGTCGCTTAAAACAATAGTAATTATACTTCCGTTCAAACACCGACGGCACATCCCCCACGGTCACCTTATATTCATATACAAATTCCTTTGCAAGATAAGATGCATGAAAACGGTCCGGCATCTCACAAGCCTCCAACACCGCAATATCCATCGGCAAGTAACGGTTCAAGTACTGTTTGATCTCCGTTACACTCATATCCGATGTAGTATGGAAATTAGCAATCTGTCCGTAAGCATGGGCTCCCGGTTCTGTCCGTGCCGCACCGATAACCTCCACCGGCTTTCCCTCCATTTTTGCAAGCACTTCTTCTAATTTCCCCTGTATGGTTACCATACGATCCTTCCCGATCACTTTCTGCCATCCGGCATAACGGGAACCGTCATATTCCAAAGTCAGCTTAATATTTCTTGTTCTTTCCTGTTGCATACCGTTCTCCTTATTTTTTCACAGAACTCTCCTATCCCTTACGCCTTTTTCACCATTCACCATTCTATCATAATTATGAAAAAAAGACAATAAAACTTTCTTCTACGCTTCCTGCATATTCAAAAATATTTCCCTATTGACAAAACAAACCCGACCCATTATACTTGCTTTTGTAAAATATCATATTTTGCTAGGGGAGCCCAATGCTGAGAGGTAGCACTTTGCTACCGACCCTCATAACTTGATCCGGATAATTCCGGCGTAAGGAAGCAGACCATTTTTATGGTTACTTAAGGCCCCTCCTAAGCAGTTTGCAAGGAGGATTTTTTATGTTTATCCAACTGTTTCGCGAGGACGGATATGCCGTTCTCACCACCGCCGGGTATGTTGCCTGTGCAGTCGCTGTCTTACTGATTGTGGTACTGGCCACGCTTTTTTCCAAACCGAAGGAAACGGCAAAGCCTCACTGGAGAGCAAAAAAACTGGTGTTTTCCTCGGTCTGTCTGGCATTGGCCTTTATCCTTTCCTATTTACAGCCTTATAAATTACCGTGGGGCGGTTCTGTCACCTTATTCAGTATGCTGTTTATCTGCTTAATCGGCAACTGGTACGGATTGCGCACCGGTCTTGTGGTAGCATTTACCTACAGTATCCTGCAGTTTCTTCAGGGTGGTGGCACCTACATACTGACCCCGCTTCAAGTTTGTTGCGACTACTTTTTTGCCTTTACCGCATTAGGCTTTTCCGGTGTCTTTGCCGGCAAGAAAAACGGTCTCATAAAAGGCTATCTTCTTGGCATCTTCCTCCGGGGTGCCTTCCACTCCTTGGGCGGATACCTGTACTGGATGGACTATATGCCGGACAACTTTCCGAAGAGCCTGGCCACCCTCTATCCGATTGTCTATAACTACTCCTACATTCTGATTGAGGGTGTTGTAACGGTACTGATTCTCTGCATTCCTGCGGTGAAAAGTACATTCAACCGAATCAAACAGATGACAGAAGAATAAAAAAGTCCGGTTACGACAAAGCGTTCCATCGTAACCGGACTTCTTTAAATGTATCACATATTAATTATTTACAATCGTGTAGTTCCAAGTGTGTAACACATTTTCCGTAAAAT
>JAFVSN010000024.1 GCA_017503735.1 Lachnospiraceae bacterium | reverse complement strand
TGCGGAAAGTGAGGATAAGATGAACGCAGAGATTAAGTGGTTGGATAATCCGGAAGTGTTCCGGGTGAATCAGTTACCGGCACATAGTGATCATTCGTTTTATGCGAGCTATGAAGAACTGGAGGGAACGAACAGTTTGGTTCAGTCTTTGAACGGACAATGGGAGTTTTGTTACAGCAAGAATGCGAAAAGCAGACCGGTAAACTTTTACGAAGAAGAGTTTGATGCGTCCGGATTTGATAAAATTACAGTTCCGGGACACATTGAACTGGCAGGCTATGACAAGATTCGTTACATCAATACGATGTATCCGTGGGAAGGTAAGGAATATCGCCGTGGAGCTTACAGTCATGAGGCGGTAGGTAATGGTGCAGGAATGTTCAGTGAAGCGGAATATAATCCGGTAGGCTCGTATATTACGCGATTTGATCTGGAGAAAGAGCTTATCGGAAAGAGAGTAGTTATCTGCTTTGAGGGTGTAGAGCAGGCAATGTATGTATGGTTGAACGGCCGGTTTGTCGGATATGCGGAAGATAGTTTCACAACATCGGAGTTTGATTTGACCCCGTATCTTAAGGAAACAGGAAATGTATTAGCAGTAGAAGTACACAAGATGAGTACGGCAGCCTTTTTAGAAGACCAGGATTTCTTCCGGTTCTTTGGTATTTTCCGAAATGTAACCCTAAAAGCATTACCGGAGGTGCACGTTGAGGATGTATGGTTTCAGCCGGTCCTTCATTCGGATAATAAAAGCGGTAAGGTGTCGGTGAGACTTAAGGTGTCTGCTACAAAAAAACAGAATGTGAGTGCAAGATTCCTGTTAAAGGATAAGGACGGAAGTACCGTATGTGAAACCAAGTTTGCATTGACAGAAGAAGGGGAAATGTACAGCGGTCAGACGGAAGCGGAGCTTTCCTCCATCACTCCTTGGGACAATCATCAGCCGTATTTATACAGTGCATTTGTGGAACTGACGGATGAGGATGGTAAGCTGGTGGAAGTGGTTCCGTATCCAATCGGTTTCAGAAGAATTGAAATGATGGATAAAGTGATTTATCTGAATGGGAAGCGACTGGTCTTCGTGGGTGTGAACCGACATGAATGGAGCCCGAGGACAGGCCGATGCATCGGTATGAGGGAGATGATTTCCGACTTAAACTGTATGCAGAAGAATAACATCAATGCCGTGAGGACCTGTCATTATCCGGATCAAATTCCATGGTATTACTTGTGTGATGAAGCAGGAATTTACGTAATGGCTGAGACGAATCTGGAAAGTCACGGAACTTTTCAGAAGCTTGGTGCAGTGGAACCGTCCTGTAACGTACCGGGTTCCCTTCCGCAGTGGAGAGAAGCGGTAGTAGACCGGGCGAGAACCAATTTTGAGACCTTTAAAAATCATGTATCTGTTTTGTTTTGGTCGTTAGGAAACGAGTCTTATGCCGGAGACGATATCGAAGCAATGAATACTTACTTTAAAGAGCAAAAGGACGGACGTCTGGTGCATTACGAAGGCGTGATTCATAACAGAGCGTATGAAGATACAATCTCGGATGTAGAAAGCCGTATGTATGCAAAGCCTGCAGAGATAGAGGAATATTTAAACAATCATCCGAAGAAGCCTTATATCCTTTGTGAATTCATGCATGATATGGGTAACTCCATGGGAGGCTTAGGCTCTTATATGAAGCTCATTGACAAATATGAGATGTACCAGGGTGGTTTTATCTGGGATTTCATTGATCAGGCGTTATTTGTAAGAGACGAAGTAACCGGAAAGGAAGTACTCCGATACGGAGGAGATTTCGATGACAGACCTTCCGATTATGAGTTTTCGGGAAACGGAATTGTATTTGCGGACCGTAAGGAGAAGCCGGCGATGCAGGAAGTGAGGTACTATTATGGATTATACAAATAAGATGCCGTTAAGAGTTGTGTACGGAGATTTTACTCTGGGAGTTCATGGTGAAGGATTTGACTATATTTTCTCTTATGCACAGGGAGGACTGGAATCCATTGTAAAAAACGGATATGAATGGTTATACCGTTGTCCGAAGCCGACGTTCTGGCGAGCATTAACGGACAATGATAGAGGAAGTAAATTCCATATTAAAAGTGGAAGCTGGCTTGCGGCGGATATGTTTATTGATTGTATCGACACAGAGGTTACAGTAGACGGAGTTTCTCAGGGGAAACCGTGTGCTCCGGAGAATAATCGCTACGGCTCCGATTTGTATGCAAAGGAGGTAAGCGTAAGCTTTAGCTATAAGACTATTACGACGCCGTCTACCATGGTGAAGGTAACCTATAGCGTGGATGAAACAGGAAGAATTTCAGTGAATGTTCATTATTTCGGAGCAAAGGGGCTGCCACAGCTGCCGGTTTTCGGTTTGCGTTTTGTAATGCCTACCCTTGCGGATAAGTATGTATATAAGGGATTGTCGGGAGAAACCTATCCGGACCGGAAAGCAGGGGCGGTAAAGGGTGTGTATGAGATTGATAACCTGAAGTTAACACCGTATCTGGTTCCGCAGGATTGCGGGTTGAGAATGGATACGGAATGGGTTGAAATTGTGAGACATACCAGTCTTGACAATAGCAGAAAAGAGAATGCGGCACAGATGCTGCGGTTTGAAATGACAGACAAAGAGTTTGCATTTTCCTGTCTGCCGTATACCGCTGCCGAGATTGAAAATGCAACCCATCAGGAAGAACTGCCGCCGGCAAGAAGAACGGTTCTGTGTGTATACGGAGCGGTAAGAGGTGTCGGAGGAATCGATAGCTGGGGAAGCGATGTGGAAGAGGACTACCATATTAGTGCAGAACGGGACATTCAATACACCTTCTCTATATGCTAAATAGAAATGTATGGAAACAAGTTCAACGGATTTTCGGAAAGGAGACATTTGCTTATGCATACGGAACCGTTAATTGAAAAAATACAAAGCGGAGAAATGGACCGTACTTTACTGGATATTTATGTGGATGAATCAAAGGTGGAATACCAGAGAGAACGCTACATAAAAACAATCCGGAAGTTTGAGAAGTATTACGGATGCGGTGAGGTGGCGATATTCAGTGCACCGGGAAGAAGTGAAATCGGAGGGAACCATACGGACCATCAGCATGGGGAAGTATTGGCGGCATCGGTCAATCTGGATACCCTGGGAGTTGTTCGTGCAACAGGAGATAACACCATAAGGGTAATATCGGATGGCGGAGAAGAGATTGTTATCTCGTTGGAGGATGTTTCTGTAAAGTTAAAGGAAAAAGGAACAACAACCGCATTGATAAAGGGGGTTGTGGAAGGATTTGCAGAGAATGGATATCAAGTAGGCGGGTTTTGTGCTTACATCACCAGCGATGTGTTAATCGGAGCGGGACTTTCCTCTTCCGCTGCGTTTGAAACCCTAATCGGAACTGTTTTATCCGGCCTTTATAATGACATGAAGGTTTCGCCGATGGAAATTGCTATGATTGGACAGTTTGCGGAAAATGTGTATTTCGGAAAGCCGTGCGGATTGATGGATCAGATGGCATGCTCTGTCGGAAATCTGGTATATATTGATTTCAAGGATCCGGAAAATCCAAAGGTGGAAAAGGTTGCAGCGGATATGGACGCATTCGGATACAGCTTGTGCATTACGGATACGAAAGGCTCTCATGCGGACTTAACCGATGAATACGCAGCGGTTCCTGAAGAAATGAAGCGTGTCGCACAGTACTTTGGGAAGGATGTATTGCGGGAGATAACCGTAAAAGAAGTACTGGGGGAGATACACGCACTTAGGAAATCACTGGGAGACCGATGTGTATTGAGAGCCCTTCATTTTATTACCGAGAATGAAAGGGTACAGAAGGAAGTAATTGCTTTAAAAACCGGAAATATCAAACAGTTTTTGGCGTTGGTAAAGGCTTCCGGAGATTCTTCGTATAAGTATTTGCAAAATGTTTATTCCGGCAAAGATTTAAAGAACCAAAATGTATCGGTTGCGTTGATGATAAGTGAAATGCTGTTGGAAGATGCCGGAGTAAGCCGGGTACACGGAGGAGGCTTCGCAGGAACCATACAGGCCTTTGTTAAAAAAGAGTATGTACCGGAATACAAGAGAGGAATGGATGCGGTATTCGGAGACGGTGCCTGTAGGGACTTGCGAATTCGGAAATACGGCGGAATCAAGGTAATATAGGAGGTAAGCAAAGATGAAAATTTTAGTATTAGGCGGAGCGGGTTATATCGGATCTCACACGGTATATGAACTGATAGATGCCGGACATGATGTGGTTGTGGCGGATAATTTATTAACCGGCTTCAGGGAAGCGGTGCATCCAAAGGCAACTTTCTATGAAGGAGATATCAGGGACCGTTTCTTTTTAGATACACTTTTTTCAAAAGAAAAAATTGACGGTGTGATTCATTTTGCAGCCAGTTCCCAGGTGGGAGAAAGCATGACAAACCCGCTCAAATATTATAATAACAATTTATGCGGAACGGAAACCTTATTGGAAAGTATGGTGGCACACGGTGTAGACAAGATTGTGTTTTCTTCTACGGCAGCGACCTACGGGGAACCGGAACGCATTCCGATTGCAGAGTCTGACCGTACGGAACCGACAAATTGCTACGGCGAAACAAAGCTGGCAATGGAAAAGATGTTCCGTTGGACGGCACAGGCACATCCGTTACGCTATGTTTCGCTACGTTATTTTAATGCTTGCGGAGCACATCCGAACGGACAAATCGGAGAGGCGCATGATCCGGAAACGCATCTGATACCGTTGGTTTTACAGGTGCCGAACGGTAAAAGGGAAGCGATTTCGGTATTCGGTACGGATTATGATACCAAGGACGGCACTTGTGTACGTGACTATATTCATGTGAATGATTTGGCGCAGGCTCACATTCTGGCGATGCAGTATTTGGCAGAGGGTGGGAAAAGCGATATTTTCAATCTCGGAAACGGTGTCGGTTTTACGGTAAAGGAGGTTGTGGAAACGGCAAGAAGTGTAACCGGTCATCCGATCCCGTTAAAAGAGGTGCCGCGTAGGGCAGGAGACCCGTCCACATTGATTGCATCCAGTGAAAAGGCGAAAAAGATTCTTGGCTGGAAGCCGAAATATGATGATTTGACGACGATTATATCTACTGCATGGAATTGGCATCGGACGCACCCGGAAGGGTATAAAAAGTAAGGAGGAACGAGATGATTCAACATCTGATATCGGAACTGATTTGCTACGGAACGGAAACGGGACTTGTGACAAAGGAAGATAAAACCTATGTAACAAACCGGCTGTTGGAACTGTTTGAAGTCATGGACTATGAAAGTACGGAAATACAACCCAGGGAAGTAGCTGAGATTTTGAATGACATGACGGAGTATGCGTTAGAAAACGGTCTGATATCAGAGGATACTGTGACCGAACGGGATTTATTCGATACAAAAATCATGGGACTTTTGACACCACCGCCTTCCGTTGTTCGGAAAAAATTTGAAGTACGATATAAAATCAGCCCGGAGAAAGCGACTGAATACTTTTATGAGTTCAGTAACGCTACGAATTATATCAGAAGCGACCGAGTCAAGAAGGATGAAAAGTGGCAGACAGAGACCGAATACGGAACAATTGATATTACGATTAACTTATCAAAGCCGGAGAAGGATCCGCGGGAGATAGCAAAGGCAGGAAAAGCAAAGCAGACGGGTTACCCAAGCTGTTTGTTGTGTAAGGAAAATGAAGGATATGCCGGGCACCTTTCGCATCCCGCAAGACAGAACCATCGTGTGATTCCGGTAACATTGGCGGGGCAACAATACTATTTACAATATTCGCCGTATGTGTATTACAATGAGCACTGCATTGTTTTTCATGAGGAGCATATTCCGATGAAAATCAACCGGGAAGTATTTGTAAAGCTGCTGGATTTTGTAAAGCAGTTTCCGCACTATACGATAGGGTCCAACGCAGATTTGCCGATTGTGGGCGGTTCCATTTTGAGTCATGACCATTTTCAGGGAGGCGCATATACCTTTGCAATGGCAAAAGCACCGTATGAATCCATGTTTACGTTAACGGGATATGCAGATGTGACAGCAGGAATCGTAAAATGGCCGATGTCGGTGATCCGGTTACAAAGCAGCAGTGCGGAGCGCCTGGCAAGTGCATCGAACCACATTTTGGAAGCATGGCGGATCTACACGGATGAAGTAGCGTTTATCTTTTGCGAGACAAACGGAGTACCCCATAATACCATAACACCGATTGCAAGAAAAAACGGGGATTTGTTCGAAATGGACTTGGTACTTCGGAATAACATAACCACGGAAGAAAAGCCTTGGGGCGTATATCATCCGGAGGAGAGGTTACATCACATCAAAAAAGAGAATATCGGTTTGATTGAAGTAATGGGACTGGCAGTTTTGCCGGCCAGATTAAAAAAGGAATTGGGGATTCTGGCAGATGCGATTGTGGAAGGAAAAGATATTCGCACAATCGAGGAAGTGAAAAAGCATGCGGACTGGGTAGACGAGTGGTGCGGGCAGTATACCATTACACCGGACAATGTTACGGAGATTCTGCGGAAGGAAGTAGCCAAGCGTTTTGTACAGGTATTGGAATGTGCGGGGGTATATCAATGTACAGAAGAGGGAAGAGAGGCTTTTGGACGATTCCTTAGTATCCTGTGATTGAATGAAATTAGGAAGAACTGCGATGTAATTCTTTGATATGTAGCGTAGTCAAAAAAAGAGGAGTTGGTTTCGATGCTGTTGGCGTATGAAAATAAACAGGACGGTGTTATTATAGAAAACAAGACATCGGTCCATGTTCCGCCGCATCTGCACGAAGCGGTCGAGATGATTTATGTTACTTCCGGAACAGTGGAACTGGGAGTAGGACAGGAACTGTATCATATGGAAACCGGAGATTTTGCTGTAGTTTTTCCAAATGTAATTCACCATTACCAAGTGTTCGGTTCCGGAAAGAATACCGGAATATACTTGCTTTTTAAACCGGCGATGGCACCACTGTTTTATGATGAATTGCAGAACTATTGTCCCCGGCATCCTGTGATTAAGAAACAGAATTTGCACGGCGATGTTGTAAGTGCGATACAAACGCTGGCAGACTCGGAACATGATAATATAATGCTGGTACAAGCATATGTGCAACTTATCATGGCACATGTGTTTTCGGAAATGAAGATGACAGGCAAGGAAACAGTAGGGGGTGAGGATATTATATATAAGTCGGTGGAATACGTAGCAAAGAACTACCGCGAAGCAATCTGCCTGGATAAAATGGCCTTTGACTTAGGGGTGAGCAAGTATGTGTTGTCCAGAATGTTTGCAAAAACCTTTCACTGTAATTTTAATCAGTACATTAACAGTGTGAGGATTAACTATGCAACCGCTATGTTGGAGCGTTCAATGGAGTCCATAACCAATATATGTCTGGATTGTGGTTTTGAAAGCCAGAGAACCTTTAACAGGGCGTTTAAGGAAAGACATAAAATGACTCCGAGAGAGTACAGAAACAAAGTAAACAAAGTAAACAATCAGTAGAAAACCAGGAGGTAGTAATCATGAAAACAGTACAGATTTCTCTTAATTGCATTGACAACGTTAAAAGCTTCGTAAACAGAATTGCTAAGTTTGATAATGACTTTGATTTAGTATCAGGAAGATATGTGGTAAATGCGCGGTCGATTATGGGAATTTTCAGTTTGGATCTTTCGAAGCCTGTGAACTTGACCATTCATAAGGATGAGCAAATGGATGAGGTTATGACGGCACTGAAACCTTACCTTGTTTAGCGCCCGTGTAAGGCTATATCATTTTGTATAACCCCTTATACTAATTTGATTATTCCCAAAAAGAAAAAAGATTGTTAAAATAATAACAGCCTCAGAGATGAGGCAAAATTAAACGAAGAGTATGTTAAAAAAATAACAATATAGGAGGATAAGTTATGAAGACGAAGAAGTACGAAATTGTGGATGGCGTTGAGAAGTTGGAAGAGGCCATTGCCCGTGTAAGAGAGGCGCAGAAAATTTTTGCGACTTACACGCAGGAGCAAGTGGATAAAATCTTCTTAGCTGCGGCTTCTGCTGCGAACAAGGAGCGTATCGCCCTTGCAAAGCTTGCCGTAGAAGAGACCGGTATGGGCGTTGTGGAAGATAAGGTAATCAAGAATCATTATGCTTCCGAGTATATCTACAACGCATACAGAGATACCAAGACCTGTGGGGTAGTAGAAGAGGATAAGGCCTACGGTATCAAGAAGGTAGCGGAGCCAATCGGTGTGATTGCAGCGGTTATTCCGACCACAAACCCGACTTCTACCGCAATCTTCAAGACGCTTATCGCTCTTAAGACCAGAAACGGTATTATCATCAGCCCACATCCGCGTGCCAAGAACGCAACCATCGCAGCTTCCAAAATCGTACTTGAGGCGGCAGTAGCGGCAGGTGCACCGGAAGGCATCATCTCCTGGATTGATGTACCGTCTCTTGAGATGACCAACACGGTAATGAAGGAAGCGGATATTATTCTTGCAACCGGTGGTCCGGGCATGGTGAAGGCCGCATATTCCAGCGGTAAGCCGGCACTCGGCGTAGGTGCGGGAAATACTCCGGCAATTATTGATGAAACCGCGGATATCTTGCTTGCGGTAAACTCCATCATTCATTCCAAGACTTTCGACAACGGTATGATTTGCGCTTCCGAGCAGTCCGTAATCGTACATAAGAATGTATATGATGCAGTAAAGGAAGAATTTGCGGCAAGAGGTTGTTACTTCTTAAAGGGTGACGAAATTGAGAAGGTACGTAAGACCATTATCATCAACGGTGCGTTGAATGCGAAGATTGTAGGTCAGAAGGCAGCAAAGATTGCGGAGCTGGCAGGCGTAACCGTTCCGGAAGGCACCAAGATTTTAATCGGTGAGGTGGAGAGCGTAGAGCTTTCCGAGGAGTTTGCACACGAAAAACTTTCTCCGGTACTTGCAATGTACAAGGCAAAGGATATTCAGGATGCGTTCGAAAAGGCAGAGCACTTAATCGCAGACGGCGGCTACGGTCACACCTCTTCCATTTACTTAAATGCAATCACCGAGAAGGAAAAGTTGGCGGAGTTCGGTGAGCGTATGAAGACCTGTCGTATCTTAGTGAATACCCCGTCCTCTCAGGGTGGTATCGGTGACCTTTACAATTTCAAGCTGGCTCCGTCTCTTACCTTAGGATGTGGTTCCTGGGGTGGCAACTCCGTATCCGATAACGTAGGCGTAAAGCATTTGATTAATATTAAGACTGTAGCTGAGAGGAGAGAGAATATGCTTTGGTTTAGAGCACCTGAGAAGATTTATATGAAGAAGGGCTGTCTCCCGGTAGCTCTTGATGAATTAAAGAACGTGATGGGAAAGAAGAGAGCCTTCATTGTAACGGATACTTTCCTTTATGAGAACGGCAACACGAAGCCGATTGCGGACAAGTTAGATGAGATGGGTATCCAGCATGCCACCTTCTTTGATGTGGCTCCGGACCCGACTCTTGCTTGTGCAAAGGCAGGAGCAGAGCAGATGCAGGCATTTAAGCCGGATTGCATCATCGCCCTTGGCGGTGGTTCTGCAATGGACGCCGCAAAGATTATGTGGGTTCTCTACGAGCATCCGGAAGCAGACTTCATGGATATGGCAATGCGGTTCGTTGATATCAGAAAGAGAATTTACACCTTCCCGAAGATGGGCGAAAAGGCGTACTTTATTGCAATCCCGACTTCTGCAGGCACCGGTTCCGAGGTAACTCCGTTTGCAGTTATTACTGATGAAAAGTCCGGCGTGAAGTACCCGCTTGCGGATTATGAATTACTTCCGAATATGGCAATTATTGATACCGACTTCCATATGACCGCACCGAAGGGATTGACTGCAGCTTCCGGTATCGATGCAGTAACCCACGCATTGGAAGCATATGCATCCATGTTGGCAACGGATTATACCGACGGTCTTGCATTAAAGGCATTGAAGACGATTTTCGAGTTCCTTCCGAGAGCTTATGAGAATGGACAGACCGATGTAGAAGCAAGAGAGAAGATGGCGAATGCGGCTACCATCGCAGGTATGGCGTTTGCAAACGCATTCCTTGGCGTATGTCACTCCATGGCACATAAGCTGGGTGCATTCCATCATTTACCGCACGGCGTTGCAAATGCGCTGATGATTGACGAAGTAATCCGCTTCAATGCAGCGGAAACTCCGGTAAAGATGGGTACCTTCTCCCAGTATGACCATCCGCATACCTTGGCCCGTTATGCAGAAGTAGCTGATTACCTTGGACTTAAGGGTAAGAACGACAGCGAAAAGGTAGAGAACTTAATTAAGGCTTTGGATGAGTTAAAGGCTAAGGTGGGCATTAAGGCGACCATTAAGGATTATGTTGCTGACGAAAAGGACTTCCTTGCAAGACTGGACGAGATGACTGAGCAGGCATTCGATGACCAGTGTACCGGTGCAAACCCGAGATACCCGTTAATGAGTGAAATCAAGCAGATGTACCTGAACGCATATTACGGCAAGCAGTTTGTCGAGCCGAAGACTCCGGATGAGCGTCAGCTTGGCGAAGGCGTAGACAAGACCGATATTAAGCAGAGTTTCCGTAGAGCAAAGAACGGCATCAATAAGAATCTGTAAGGAGGAGTGAGACTATGAAATTGGATAGAGTGATTGCAGTAAGAAACAACAAGACGATTTATCGTGACGGCGACAAGTGTATAAAGGTATTTGATGAGCATTATTCCAAGGCGGACGTGTTAAACGAGGCACTGAATCAGGCAAGAATCGAGGAGACCGGTTTGAACATTCCGAAGATCTTTGAAGTAACCATGGTTGACGGCAAATGGGCGATTGTGTCCGAGTTCATTAAGGGTAAGACTTTAGCGCAGTTAATGCAGGAGGACCCGGAGAAGAAGGATGAGTATCTGGAAATGTTTGTGGAGTTACAGACAACGGTACACAAAGCAACCTGTCCGTTACTCAACAAGTTAAAGGATAAGATGAACGGCAAAATCAGTAAGGCAGAACTGGATGCTACCACCCGTTATGATTTGCATACCCGTCTGGAAGGTATGCCGAAGCATAACAAGGTATGCCACGGCGATTTCAATCCGTCCAACATTATCGTGACCGAGGACGGAACCCCGTACATCCTTGACTGGTCTCATGTAACCCAGGGTAACGCTTCCGCAGATGCGGCAAGAACCTACCTTTTGTTCTGGCTGGAAGGTGATATCGAAGGTGCAAAGAAGTATCTTGATTTGTTCTGTAAAAAGAGCAACACCGCAAAGCAGTATGTACAAAAGTGGATGCCGATTGTGGCAGCTTCCCAGTCTGTAAAGGGCAATGAGAAGGAACGTGAATTCCTGCTTAGCTGGGTAGACGTTGTAGATTATGAATAGGAGGGATAGCAGCATGAAGATTACAGTATGTATCGGATCCTCCTGTCATATTAAGGGGTCCCGTCAGGTAGTAGAGCAACTTCAGTATTTGATTAAGGAAAATAAGTTAGACGATAAGGTAGAGCTGGGAGGAACTTTCTGTATGGGCAACTGCCAGAAGGGCGTTTGTGTTACCGTTGACGATACCTTCCATTCCGTAACTCCGGATTCCACTAAGGAATTCTTTGAAAAACAAGTACTTGCAAAGGTGTGAAAACTATGATCGTTCAGGTTTGTGTAGGCAGTTCCTGCCACTTGAAAGGGTCCGAGGAAATTGTGGAGCTCTTTCAGAAAGCCGTTGAAACGCATCATCTGGAACAGGAGATTACACTTGTCGGTAGTTTTTGTATCGGCAAGTGTAATCGTATCGGTGTAACGGTTCAGGTGGATGATGATGTGTATACCGGCATTACAAGAGAAACATTTCAGGAATTTTTTAAGGAAAAGGTTCTGGAAAAGCTGAGTGCGTAAAGGAGTAACAGAATATGCCGAACTGTTTAACGCTGAAGAAATCAAATTGTAAAAACTGTTATAAATGCATCCGTCATTGTCCGGTAAAGTCCATTCGTTTTTCCGGAGACCAGGCACATATTATCGGAAACGAGTGTATCCTTTGTGGCCAGTGTTTTGTGGTCTGTCCACAGGGGGCGAAGCAGATTGTGGATGAGACCGAAAAAGTGAAGGTGCTCTTACAAAGCGGGGCACCGGTGTATGTGAGCCTTGCTCCGTCTTTTATTGCGAACTATGATGGCGTGGGGATTACGGCAATGCGGGAGGCACTGCAAAAGCTGGGGTTTGCCGATGTGGAGGAAACTTCTATTGGTGCCACCATGGTAAAGACCGAATATGAGCGGATGTTACGAGAAGAGGGCAGAGATGTTATTATTACATCCTGCTGTCATTCCATCAATTTATTGATTCAGAAATATTTTCCGAAGGAATTGGAATATCTTGCAAATGTTGCTTCGCCGATGCAGGCACATTGTCTGGATATTAAGAAGCGTTATCCGGATGCAAAGACTGTATTCATCGGTCCGTGTGTATCGAAGAAGGACGAAGCGGAGCATTACGGAAGTATCGTGGATGCAGTGTTGACCTTTGAAGAATTGACGGAATGGTTGGCAACGGAAAAAATCGAGCTTCGGAAAGAATTGGATTCCGAGGAGGAAAGTAAGGCAAGATTTTTCCCGACTACCGGAGGTATCTTAAAAACTATGACGCAGGATGCACCGGGTTATACTTATATGGCAATTGACGGCGTAGAGAACTGTATGGCAGCCCTCCGGGATATCGAAAACGGAAATATTCATAAGTGTTTTATCGAAATGTCTGCCTGCGTGGGTAGTTGTGTCGGTGGTCCTGTGATGGAAAAGTATCATCGTTCCCCTGTGAAGGATTATATGGCAGTAGCACAGTATGCCGGGAAAAAGGATTTTGATGTTCGTCAACCGGATTCTGCGGAATTACGTAAAAATTTCGAGTTCATCGAGTTACGTGCCCAGTCTCCGGCAGAGAGCCAGATTACCGAGATACTTCGCCAGATGGGTAAGTTTAAGCCGTCCCAAGAGTTAAACTGCGGTTCCTGCGGTTATAACACCTGTCGTGAAAAGGCGATTGCTATCTTTAACGGAAAGGCGGATGTATCCATGTGTCTTCCGTACTTAAAGGATAAAGCGGAAAGCTTTTCGGACACTATTGTAAAAAATACACCGAACGGTCTGATTGTACTGAATGAGAATTTAGAGGTACAACAGATTAACACGGCGGCACAAAAGATTATGAATATCCGTTCTGCATCGGATGTGTTAGGTGACCAGGTGATTCGTATTTTGGAACCGGATGTTTTCCTTAACGTATTAAACAGCGGAAAAGAAATCAAGAATCAAAGAGTTTATCTGGCGGAATACAAGCGATATGTGGAACAGACGGTAGTACATGATAAAGAGTCCCGGATGCTGATTTGTATCATGCGTGATGTGACGGATGAAGAAAAGGAACGGGAAAAGAAGGAAAGCATCAGTCGCAAAACAGTGGAAGTTGCTGACAGGGTTGTGGACAAGCAGATGCGTATTGTACAGGAAATTGCATCCCTTCTCGGTGAAACGGCAGCGGAAACAAAAATTGCATTGGCAAAATTAAAGGAGTCGATTTCCGATGAATGATTTATGTACAGATATCGGCTACAAAAGTATTAATCACTACGGAGAACAGCTTTGCGGAGACCATGTGGACGTGGTGGAGAGCGGCGAAAATTCCACGGTAATCGTACTGGCGGACGGATTGGGAAGCGGTGTAAAAGCAAGTATCCTATCCACCCTTACCTCGAAGATTATTTCCACCATGATGGCGGAAGGACTTCCTTTGGAAGAATGCGTTTCCACAATTGCGGCAACACTCCCGGTCTGTTCTTCCAGAGGAGTGGCGTATTCCACATTTACTATTATTCACGTGATTAATAATGATACGGCCGAATTGATTCAGTATGATAATCCCCATGTGATATTAATCCGGGATGAAGAAAATTACGATTATGCGAAGACAGAAATGAACATCGGCGGAAAAAAGATATATAAAAGTGTCCTGAAGTTAAGGGAAAACGACATTTTTATTGCCATGAGCGACGGATGTCCGCATGCGGGAATCGGTACAGCATATAACTTCGGATGGAAGCGGGAGGATATTGCTACATTTATGGAGACGCTGGCACCGGCAGGTTATACGGCGAAGACTTTGTCTACGATTTTGGTGGATGAGTGTAATAAGCTGTACGGCAACCGTCCGGGGGACGATACTACGGCTTGTGTGGTACGGGTAAGAAAAAGAGAGCCGATGAATATTTTATTCGGACCGCCGTCTAATCGGGACGATGGAGAGCGTATGATGTCATTGTTCTTCTCCAAAGAAGGAAAGCATATTATATGCGGAGGAACCACATCCTCGATAGCGGCGAAATACCTCGGGAAACCGCTCCGGGCAACGCTTAACTTCGAGCGTTCAGACGTCCCGCCCATTGCAACCATTGAAGGTGTGGATTTGGTGACGGAGGGCGTGATTACAGTCAATAAGGTATTGGAATACGCGAAGGATCACTTGGGTGACAATGTTAACTATGAGCATTGGAGTGTCAAACATGACGGTGCGTCCTTAATCAGCAGACTTTTGTTTGAGGAAGCCACTGATATTAATTTCTACGTAGGCAGAGCAATTAATCCGGCCCATCAGAATCCGGATTTGCCGATTAACTTTAACATTAAAATGAATCTGGTGGAAGAATTGTCCAAATGCCTGCGGCAGATGGGAAAGCGCATTAAGGTCAGCTATTTCTAAGGAGAGGCTTATGAGAAAATTTGATACAAAGGTACAACATTTAAAATACAAGGTGCTGCGGGAGGTGGCCCGTCAGGCGTGGAATGATACACTTTTGGAAAATGTGCTGGATATTCCGAAGACCATTGTGCCGGGGAAAACGCCGACCATGCGTTGCTGTGTGTACAAAGAACGTGCAATTCTGGCGGAACGAGTGAAGGTTGCCATGGGTGGAAATAAGGAAAATCCGAATATCATCGAGGTAATCGACATTGCCTGTGACGAATGTCCGGCTGCGGGCTACGAGGTGACGGATTCCTGCCGCGGTTGTCTTGCTCATCGGTGTGAGGATGTGTGTCCGCGAGGTGCGATTTCCTTTGACCATAATCACGTAGCACACATTGATAAATCCAAGTGTGTGGAGTGTGGACAGTGTGCCAAAGTATGTCCGTATTCGGCAATCGTAAATCGCAAGCGTCCGTGTCAGAATGCCTGCAAGATTAAGGCAATCTCCATTAACGAGAACAATGCGGCATCCATTGACAATAACAAGTGTATCTCCTGTGGAGCCTGTGTATATCAGTGTCCGTTCGGAGCAATCATGGATAAGTCTTTCATCTTGAACGTTGTGGATTTACTGAAAAAGAGTGAACAGGGAAAGAACTATAAGCTATATGCGGTGGTGGCACCGTCCATTTCCAGCCAGTTTACCTATGCGAAGTTAGGTCAGGTTATCACAGGACTGAAAGAATTGGGCTTCCATACGGTAGTAGAAGCAGCATTGGGCGCAGACTTGGTGGCTATGAAGGAGTCCAGAGAGCTTGTGGAGAAGGGCTTTTTGACCAGCTCCTGCTGTCCGGCCTTTGTAGCATATATAAAGTCGGAGTTCCCGGATTTAGTACCGTTTATTTCCCATAACCTTTCTCCGATGGCAGCCATCGGAGAGTATATTAAGAAGACCAGCGAAAATGCAAAGGTGGTATTTATCGGACCGTGTACCTCCAAGAAGATGGAAGCACAGCTTGAATCTGTAAAGCCTCATGTGGACGCGGTTTTGACCTTTGAGGAATTGCAAGCATTGTTTGACAGCCGCGATATTGATATTACCACATTAGAGGAAGGAGTATTGGATAACGCATCTTACTTTGGACGTATCTTTGCGAGAAGTGGAGGTTTGTCCGATGCGGTAACCCAGGCCTTAAAGGAGCAGGGGATGGAGGGATTCCCATTAAAGGCAAACGTATGCGACGGTATTGAAGCATGTCGTGTGGCTTTGCTTAAAAAGAGCAAGAACGTGCTGGATGCTAATTTTATTGAAGGCATGGCATGTACCGGTGGATGTATTGGCGGTGCGGGCTGTTTGACCCATGGTGAGAAGAACAAGGCAGAGGTAGACAAGTACGGACGGGAAGCAATGGAAAAAACGATTTCAGACGCAGTTTCGGTGTTACAATAGGTGTCGTCTTATCGGTT
The DNA here is from genome assembly GCA_017503735.1 of Lachnospiraceae bacterium. Taxonomy (GTDB): domain Bacteria; phylum Bacillota; class Clostridia; order Lachnospirales; family Lachnospiraceae; genus SIG307. The sequence continues at coordinate 53,995 of JAFVSN010000024.1, read as the reverse complement.
TCTTAGGTAGGACAGCGGAAAGGAGATGTAGGGTAGTCCTATATCTTCTTTTTGTGTTACATGACAATATTTTTCGTTTTTTTATAATTTTGAAAGTAAACAAGGTGTGAACTTCTTCACGCATAATCTCCCGTATTTTCCGCATACTAACTCCACAACAAAGTTATGGAAATAACCGAAAGGAGTCAGTATGAAAGCAACAGGTATCGTAAGAAGAATAGATGACTTGGGCCGTGTGGTAGTACCGAAGGAAATCAGAAGAACCCTCCGCATCCGTGAGGGAGATCCGCTGGAAATTTTTACCGACAGAGAGGGAGAAATCATTTTAAAGAAGTATTCTCCGATTGGAGAGCTCAGTTTGTTTGCGAAGCAGTTTGCGGAGTCCATGGCCCAGACCACCGGACATATTGCGGTGATTGCGGATAGGGACCAGTTTATTGCTATGGCCGGAACGAATAAGAAGGAGCTGCTCACAAAGTCTGTCAGCAGAGAACTGGAAACCTTGATGACCGACAGAGAAAGTGTGGTGGCTGCGAAGGGAGAGAAGGGTTATATCCCGGTGAGCTCGGAGGCAGATGAATATGAGCAGCAGGTGATTGCGCCGATTATCAGCGAAGGAGATGTAATCGGAGCGGTCATGATCCTTTCGAAGGACAAGAAGGAACGTTTCGGAACTATGGAGTTAAAAATAGCCGGAACTGCTGCTGCGTTTTTGGGACGTCAGATGGAGCAGTAAGGTGCTTTTTCTTGTGGCATAGGACCTTTTTATCATTGTGATGAACAAGGGCCTATGCCATAAGGACTTTTTGGATAATTTTAGTGGATTTTTTTGCGATTATTTCTAGGAAATAGTGCAGAATACTTGACAAATCAAGCGTTTGGGGGTATAAATAAAGTATCTAATACTTTTCGAGGAGGGAATTTTACATGAACAAGACAGAGTTAGTAGCAGCAATCGCAGAAAACGCAGGATTATCCAAGAAGGATTCCGAGAAGGCATTAGCAGCTTTCGTTAGCGTAGTAACTGATGAGTTAAAGAAGGGTGAAAAGGTTCAGTTAGTTGGATTCGGTACCTTCGAAGTATCCGCTAGACCGGCAAGAACCGGTAGAAATCCGCAGACCAAGCAGACCATTACCATTCCGGCATCCAAGGCTCCGAAGTTCAAGGCTGGTAAGGCATTAAAGGATACCGTAAACGCATAAGTTTTGTTTTTGCTGTAACTGAAAAAAAATTTTTGCGAGTTTTGAGCAAAAACGTACAAAACCCTTTAGTGGGGTAAAGTGTAGAGACAGTTACAAGTATCCTGAATTTGCATGCTGATTATGTATTTGCAAACTAAAAGAGGACCAACCCGGTCCTCTTTTTTGTGTCTAAAAATGAAGTTTTTTGTAACGACGTCCTTTACAATACGGACACGGCTCCCTGTGCCGCATTTGGAACCAGAGTCGTTTTCGAGGTGATATAAGATACCGGTGTTCCGGATTCCTGGAACATATCCACCAAAGGGGTTCAAAGCTGCGCTCACTTATCTTATCGCTGTCGGTGAATATGTAGTTGGTAATGTAATCGTATTCTCCCATGAGATCCGGATGCCTGGTAGCAAAATCATTGAAGCCCGGCAATACCATTCGGTCATTGCAATAAGGACATGTATGCTCTCCGGATACTACATCTGCCATTAATGCATTGTATTCACCGCCACAATCTGGACAATCCCATAGATGATATGATGTAGACGTAGGTAATACCTCGTCCGCCGTATGAGGATTTTTCAAGGAGTACCGGGCAGCAATATCCGGATACAGCGCTTGTAGGGAGTTGACGCCCGGAAGTGCCCTGATTCCTTTACAATAAGGACAACATTCTTCTCCGGAAACCACATCCTTTATGTAGGCTCCGAACTCTCCATGGCAGGTACGACAGTTCCACCAAAACCAAAGTACAGAGTTGTAAAAGATGTCATCCGGCTTGCGCTCATTGTTGTCGGAGTACATATCCAGATATTCCGGATACACATCTGCAAAGGTATTGACGCCTTTAATACGTTGAGTTCTGTTACAGATTGGGCAGTTTCCGTAGCCACTGTGTCGTACGGAAAAAGAGGCATGCCATATATGTTCCGGATTATTAAGGCATTGCCAAATGACATCATCTTCGCAGCAAGGAAACACCTTAAAAGGATCCTGAACGTTCTCGGTAGAGTATTCCCTGAGTAATTCCGGATGCAGGTCTCCAAAACTCTCACCCTTGCGTAATAGCGTATGGGAACAGTAAGGACATCCTTTGCTAGAAGTATCGCGCGCAGTAATCATTGACCGTACCCTTGATACAAAAGTTTCGTTGCAGATTGGACAGTCCCATGCGAGTTTTATAGTATTGCACTCGTAGCTTGTAATCGAGGAGAGAGGTCGTCCACTGACTCTTGCGTTGTACATGGCAGCAAGGTCCGGATATTGTTCGGCGTACGTAATGCGGCGTAGGCTGTTGTTGTCGCACTTTGGGCACCCAAGAACGCGGTATGTTCCGTTATCTTTGCTAATACGGTTACCCAACGGACCACTCCATTCATGCCCACAATTATGGCAGTGAAAGAAAACCTCCGTTTTTGAAAAAAGCTTGGTTTTCGGCAGGTCAATATGCGGATTTTCCGCCGGTACAAAAATCTTATATAAGGACTCCATAAGATAAGGATAGTGGTCAAAGTAACCTTCCGGATTATTGCAGTAAGGACACCCCTTTGAAGTAATCATGCCTTTTATTGTGCCGTCCCACTCAAGGTCGCAGTCCTTGCAACGCCAATGGACGGTTTCTTCACTGTATAAGGATGTCAGGTTAATGTCGATTCCTTTATTTCTTTCGTAATCCCAATACTTAACAACAATCTTATTTGAGGAAGCTGGAGTGATGCGGTCTTTATTTGTAAAGTAACATTGCTGACAACCTCGGAACCTGTAACTGCCTTTCTTACCTTCCACACGAGCAGCAATGGGGGATTTCCAACTGTTACCGCAATCCGGACAAGTCCACCATAGCGGTTCGCCATTCCTGATGCCTATGCTGTAAATGTCGACACCGGCATTTTTCTCGAAATCATAGAATCTTTTGGCTTCCGGAATCAAGGTAAACAGGTCGTTAATGCCAGATTTTATGGCCGTATTTGACTCGCAACACGGACACTTACAGCCACCTCTTGCCAATGAAACAACAGTTGTACGCCAGTCATAACCACACTCCGGACACAACCAGAATGCATACTCCGGAGAGTTTGACTTGACGGTGGCTGCATCCGGATTCCTGGAAATATCCCAAAGTCGCATCATCGCAGGCACCTGTGCAACCGTTGGAATATCCTCGGATTTGCGTTTTACGGTGTTGTAATGAGGACAGGGAATAATAACACGTATGCCATCCTTCTTGCTGGTTCTGGACCTAATGGTGGACTTCCAGCAACGTCCGCACTCCGGGCATTTCCAGTTGACCACTACACTGGAGTCAAAACCTTCATGGGAAATGTCGATGCCCTCGGCCTCATTCTTCTCAGTGTCGTAATATGCCTTAAGTTCCGGCATTAAGGTAAGAACATCATTAATCCCAGGTACAATGACCTTGTTGGTTTCATGACACGGGCACTTGCCGCCGGATGCAAAGCGCGCTTTGGCAGATACGCTCCAGTCATATCCGCATATATGGCACTCCCAAAAGCATACCTTTGATGAGGTGGCTGCAATTTTGGCCGGATCCTCGGTATTCTTTGAAGACCACTGTGCCATAAGGAATGGTACGTCTGCAATCTTTAAAGAGTTCTTACTCATACATCGTCCTCCTCAAACCTGCTTAATAAGCTACCGGTAATTGAACTTCCGGTATTCACAGGCGGTTCCGTCTTTGCCGGAATATCAGCTATGTTCTGTGGCTTTCGTTCAATCCGGGACTGGAAGGTAATCACTTTTTTCTCCAGCTTGGCACTAGCGATAATTGTGTCGATGTTCTTAAGCTCTTTGTCGGCTGCCAACAGTTCATTGCAGATATCCGGATACACATAATCCTCAACAACACTTTTCCATAAATCAGCTTCAGCCCTGAGCTGTCGAAGCTGCTGCCGGAGCTCTTTAACCGTACTGGTAAGTTCTTCTATACTGGCTTTGGAGTCCGCGAGTTGTTCCCGCAGACTTTTGATTTTGTCTTCCTGATGGGAGTACTTCTTTATAGCCTCAACACTGCTATCGGCAATGGACTTGTAGTAACAGTCAAGCTGTATCAGGGCGGTTTTAAGGACTTTCTTGTCCCTGTGTGTAGTCAGAAAAGCATCCACATCAAGGGTTTTGTACGAAGAAAGGGTGATGAGTGTTTCTTCTTCCTGTTGAACAGTAAGGGATTCTATGTAGTCGCAGGCAATCTGATTCCGCCGGAGTGATTCCACAGCATATCCCGGATAGCCGTGAGAGGACACATATTGGGCAATGGCGGGCTTTTTAAGCTTAGACGGCCGTCCGTTGCACTCGTGAATAAAAAACTGGTAAATAAGCTCTAAAAGCTTGGCGTCCTCGATAAGTTTTGGTCTCGCCATAGTGTTACTCCTCCTTTTCGTTAAGTTTGTTAAGTAAATACGCCTGATATGATTTGGAGCTGGAATAAAGTCGGCGCAATACTTCGCCAATCTCTTCCGGACTGCCTTTTTCTTTTCTCACAAGCTCGATAGCTTCGGTAAGCATCTTGCAATCCGCCTCAATGTTACGCTTGTAAATGTCGTCGGATCCAAAGTAGGAGATGCCGTCACGCCGGTAGTGAATGCACTTCGGACAGTACCCGATTTCTCCATTTTCGCCTACGGAACAGAGACAATCAGTGATTTCACCATTTCTGTAAGCTTCGGAATAACACTTGCCGTTGTCGCTAAGTGTGGTAAATGCTTTGGTGGAAGGGACGTAGGATACGTTGCTTATGGAAAACTTGCTGTCGCCGCTGATTAACCGCCGGTGCTGCCGGTATGTCTTACACTCTATCATCTGGGTAATGTTGGAGTAATAATGTGATGCCATTTCCGTATTGGTGTGCCCGGCAAGTAACATAGCGGTTACCGGGGTGCCGCCTTCCTGCATGATGTTAATCAGAGCAATATGCCGCGTGTCCCCGAGATGTATGTAGCAGATTTCACCGTCGTCAAGATGGCTGCTGTCATGTTCGTAAACAATGCTGTACCCGTACCTATCCCGAATGATTTCCTCATAGAAATAACGGAGGATGGTATTCATGTTTGTGTAGCTAAGATACCGACTATTCCGGTTCTTGCGCATGCCCCACTTCTTGTAATGGACATCCGTGACAAAGAGGGTGTCAAGGTCGGTAGCCGCATATTTTTCGGTAAGGTTAATATATGTCTGTATCTCGTTTGCGAGTTTTTCCGGAATCCGGCAGGTGAAAATGTCGTAGTCGCCGTCGAGCGTATATGCAATGGCAGACTGTCCACCTTTTAAGTGTGTACGCCGGAGCCGCAGGTGATACTCCCCATCCTTGCAGGATAAGCAGTTTCGTTCGGTCAGGATAAACTCACGCGGCCGTAACGGCATGACGGCTGTTATCTGCCACCAGAGATAAAGAGGGTAGTAGAATAACCGATCTTCCTCCGGAATGTCCTCCTGCCAGTACCGCTTTATAAGCTCATCAAAAAGGAAATATGTATCAAAAGTAGCAAGATCACGCTGGTTCTGGTGACGGCGCATGATTTTCTTCTCCATACAGCCTTCAAGCGCATCCATAAGGTCGTCGAATCTGTCATCCATATTTAAGGAAAAGGACGTGAAGAAATCCATACAAAGCCAAGGCATATCAAATGTAAAATCGCCGGATGTTACGATGCGCGGTGCAGTGTTAATGATATGCCGGATGTCGAGTAACACACCAGCGAGAGTTACCAAAACATTCTTTCCGAGAAGGGAAATAAGATAGGTCTTTACCATGGCAAGAAAATCACGGAAACTCATCTCAAACAAGGCTTCGTAGTGTTTCTTGTAAGACTTTTCATCAAACTCGAAATGGAGACCGATGTTGGAATACTGGTCCGTGGTTTGCCAGACGGAGCCATCAAAGGTGGACTCCGGCTTGATGATATTTAATTTTTGGAACTCCAGAAACTTGGTTTTTGCATCTTCTACGGAGTCTTTGTCAAGGAATATATATGTGGTTTTCGAAGAAACCAGTTTTTCGGCGGTGGTTACATTCATAGGCTTGTATTCTCCTTTATTAACTGTTCGTATTGATGAAATACCTCTTCACCGTAAGTTTCCCTAATGCAGGTAAGCATTTCGTCCATGTGTGGGACAATAACTTCTGTAATAAGCTTCTTGTATTTCTTCTTCTCGAGTTTGCTGTCTGTATCCTGGTATAGATTCATCATCCGGTTGTATTCGCTGATTAGAAGGAACATGGTAGACTTGGTGCCAATTTCATGTTCGCACCCGACACATTGTCTCTTTTCAGCGTACGGGCATTCTTTGCCGAGTGCAGTGAGCAGGCACATGCACTCCGGCTGCTTGGAAAACGCCTGACCGGAACCAATCCGGTGGAGGATTTCAAGCGAATCCTGTGGGGTTCCGGAAATGGCCCGGACAAGTTCGTAGGACTGTTTTCTGGCAGCATCTACGGTAGACACAACTGTTTCGATTTCCATAGGACTTAGACCAAGCTCTTTTACCAGTTCTGTCTGGTTTTTAACGGTCAGCTTTGCATATTGTTGACCGGTAACCATGTTTAGTAACTCGGATGAAATAAACGACAGGACACCCCGCTCAAAAAGCTCAAAGGCAACAAATTCCGGAGTGAGTCCGTTTAACTTCGCATCCTTCAAGTATTCGAAGGTCGTAGAAGCAAAGTTACCGTAAGAACCCTTGTGGCTCCGGGCAAAGGATGCAAGAAGATAGCCCTTTGCCTGTAACCCGTCTTCGCCCTCCGACATTTCGTTTCCGACCATGAAGATGTTCTGCAGGTATGACTTTGTGGCGGACCTTGAAAGGAAGTCGTTCTCAAGGAACAGGTCACCGATATCACCACCCATGTACCGCTTAATCTGGTCATAGGTAGAAATCTTTTTGATAAGCGGTCTGTCATAATCGCCTTGCATCTGTCGGTGTGCCTCCGCAAGGGCAAACAATTTTCCGAAATGCATTTCGCAGGACGAAGGAATACAAAGCTTCACGGAGTTAATATTGTGTTTGTCCTCATTTTTGTGCGGAGTCAAAGGCAAGGTGCACATTCTCTGAATAACAGAGAGCAATACAAGGCGCGCGTCATTCTCTGAAAAAGTGTCCTCCTTAATACGCTCAATGCATTCTTCCGGAGAAAATGGTAATATCGGCCGGTAAATCCGCTCCAGGTCTGTATAACGCAGGGAACAGACAAAATGCATGGACAAATAAAGCCAGGTATCTGTGTAGTTCTTAGACTCTGCAGCACGCAGATACATGTCGTTCTTTTCGATATAATCGGAGTTAAAGAGTTTGTATACCAGCTCAAGGTACTCGTCAAAATCATAGGCTTCGTTTTGTACGTCCATGGTATAACGCTTCTCCATGATGTAATCCTTGTAATACTTCGTTTTAATCTTGGTCCGCATCCAGGCAAGGAAGAAGACTAATGTGTCTCCGTGCTGCTTCAACATATCATCTGTGGCAATCTTAAGAAGTTCCTGTATATCAGTGTCGTTGTACATAAACAGGTCTTTGGTAAGCCGGAAAAGTAAAAAATCGGTAAGGTAGACCCGGCTGTCTTCATCTGTTCTCAGTTCCCGGTAGAACCGGAAGAGGAGCTTGGCTGTTTCCGGAAACTTTTCGGCCAGCCTTTTAAGGAGCTCCGCATCGGTATTTTCTTCGGTTAGGAACCGGCGTATTGGTTCAGATAGAATCTGAATCTGTTCCGGAGATAACATCGGAATGCCGTTTTCGATAGTCGGCGTGCATCCGACCCAATTATTGTTAATTAGGAAAGCTGAAATTGCCTTAAATTCGTTTTTTTTACACGGAGGCAGGTTCTCGGTCATATGTGTGATAAAGGTCCGTAAATCAGTCATCTGACAACCTCCTTGCTGCCCATTTAAGGTAATTGAATGCTTCGTTGCTTACTTTTCTGTATTCCCGTTCAAGGTCACCCTTATCTTGCAAGTAAACCAGGGAGCTTTCCGGAGAAGTGTCACCGCGGAGCTTCATTAAGGTACCTGGGTCGTTTATACCGGACAACACCAGTTGTACCGTATACCAGTGCCTAAAAATGTGCGGCGAGATGTTATGCTCCATTAGGGTATGTCCATATATAACGAGTTCCGGATCATTACTCCCAAGAAGAAGAGGAACAATCTCGTTTTTGATTATCTTTTGGAACTGTTGCCGGTAGCTCGGATACGTATAGGCCTTACATTGTCGGTTAATGGATAATGGCCCGTAATCAGCCTCATACCAGCGGCCCTCTATGTACTTCATGTATTCGTTGTAGCATACCACAAAGGCATCCAGAAAAATATCCGGAACCTTTTGCATGCGTTCCTTTTTGATGCATCCGACCGGTTTGAGGTCGCTCCGGAGAACATATTCGTGATTAAGGTCAATCTTTATGCCGGTTGTTTCTCCGGCAACGATTTCAAACAGCAGCCCTGGACCAAGACGACTATCTTCTCTACGGACATTACAGGCTTCGGAAGGTCTGAGACCGGCAAATGCGGAGAGTGCAACCAGCATAAGAATCTCTTTGTGGTTTTCGAAGATATGTCCGAAGATAACCTTAAAAGCTTCGTTTGGCATATCCCGGTAGACACGTCTTACAGCTCCGTTATCCTTATACAGTACAGGGAATACCGGGACAATCTTCTTTATAACTTGTCCGCGTTTGTTTCGGACCTGTATTTCCTGATACAGCGCCTCTCTTTTAAAAGACATACGACCTTTAAATGCAGCCAGAAGATTTTCCAGAAAGTCCATGATGGAACAGATACACTTTTCTACCGTCTGCTTGGAACGAGAGGTGTCATCGTCGTCATCCGGAAGTTCGCAGTTTCCGTAATCGTTCAGAAAGTCGGATACCATTTCAACTGTAAGCTCGGACAGGGCATGTATGCCACAGGTAAAGAATGCGTAGTTTAACAGCTGCACGATGAAGTACACGCGGTTATTACTGTCTGCGCTCATGGGTCTTACATTACGTTTTTTGGGAAAGATGTACTTATGTAGATTTGTGAATCGGAGCGTACCGTCATCCAGTTTCAGTGCAATGAACTTTCTGTTGATTCGGGTACCGTCAAGAGTTATAAGGGTATGGTTGTAAACAACAAATCTCATAGCTGTTTCCTTTCTAAGTAAATACGTCTGTGTTGCTTCGTGCAATCTTGGTTGCACCGGTATCGTGTGAAACGGTAAGGTTGAGATTATGTTAAAAAAAGGGTAAAACCAGCCCTTTTGCGAATAAAACAGTAGAATTATTGCTATATATAATAGAACAGAATTAAAATATCGGAGTTGGCGATATTGCAAGGGGTAAAGAAAAGCATGGACATAACGTTCATGCTTTATTTCTGTTTCATCAGGTCATATAACTGCAGTAGTTTATTTCTATCTCCATCACTCATTCGTTGTAAGGCTATTGCCATTTCTGCAGTAAGTGGTGGTTCTATGTAGTTCAAAAGCTGATTGGGGGTAACCGCAAGAGTGTCACATAAATCCTTCAATACATCTACTGTAATACGAGCTTTTCCGGATTCGATTTCGGAAATATATGATTGTGTATGTTTGGAGAGTGCAGCTAATTCCGCTTGGGTTAAACCTATATTCTCTGCAGTCGGTGTCTCGCCCGGCTTACGAAACGACTTCCGGGCTATTTTTACACGTTCTCCTAATTCTATGTAAATATCATTGATTTGTTCTTCGTCTCGCTCAGGCATAACAGGGAACCTCCCTAAAATATCGCTGGTTCATATATTTTATCACGATTTTATGAAAGTGTAAACGGTTTTCTACAATATTTTTCATGTTTTGACATTTTATGGTAGAGGAAGGCGTTTTATGGTATAATATCCTTGTTTGAAGAACTATAAAAAACAACAAGAGAGGTTTACTATGTGGGAATGGATAAAGAAGCACAAAGTTGCATTTGCGGTTGTTTGTATATTGGTTTTGTTTGCGTTAATAGGAGTTCCGCTCCTCATTAACATACTGTTTAAAATCAATACGGGTATAAGTGCGCTTCAGGCAGAATGGTCCGCCGGCGATGCATTAGGATACTATGGTGCTGTTCTTTCGTTTTTGGGAACAGTGGTTTTAGGCGCGCTGGCTCTGTATCAAAATCATATCATTAAGGAAGAAGCCGATAAGAAGGCGGTCCTGTTAGAGGAGAGGGAGCGTATTGAGAATTTACCTAAATTCCGTATGAGTCATAAATTATCATCTGGATTTGCTGGTGAAATTGTTTTTAATATTGAAAATATTTCAGAAAACATTGCATATGAAATCAGAGTATATGATCTTCGTATTGAATGGGGAGAAAAATCAATCCATAGGGTAAATAACAATATTTTTGCGGAAAGATTAGGTCCTAAGGAAGTAATTAGCGTGGAAACACATTCTCCGTGCATAAAAGATATTAAGGAACTTCAGTTAATAGCTCATATGAGCTGTAGAGATAAATACATGGAGGAACATGAATATCTACTTAAGATGAAGTGCACATATCCGAATTCATATAAGTGCGACAGCGTAAAGGAAATGGTTTAACTTGGCTGTTTTGTGTTTAATAAAAAAGAGCCCTCCCAAAGGAAAGCTCTTGGTTTGTGCGGCTTGAAAAGAAGAAAACTTACATGTATTTACCGCCGTTATTGTCATCGTACCGGATTTGGTCTGCTATGTCTTCATCAATAATGATATAGTCATTCGGACCATCGATGATGACCGTCGGGTTGTCGTCGATACTATACACACCACCTTGCAATATTTCGATGTACGCTTTAAGGCAAGTTTCGTAAAGAGTGTTGTAAAGGTCTCGGCAACCAAACTCCGAATTTGCCTCCTTTACTAGGGCATCAATATATTCCTTACTTATCAATGTATCCAAATGCAGATCTTTGTAAATATCTTCCAGCATTTTTATGATGACACACGTGACTGCTTCTTCAGAAAGCCGGTTAAAAGATACAATCAGGGTGAACCGGCCAATCGTTTCGTGGGAAAATGTCTGCAACATATCTTCTCTTGTAATCACGTCGAACGCATCATAGTTCTTTTCGGAACCAACGAACCCGATGATCTTGGCTGTCTGCTGCTTCTTCTTTTGACGTGTTTCGTTGAAGCTTCCTGAGGCAATCCAGAAGAGATATTGCGTGTCAAATGTAACATCGCCATAGTGTTCTGTTATGCCGTCCATGTAAGTGAGAAGCTGGTTTTCCACCTGCGGGCCGCCGTCATTATTGAAGCGGATTTTGTCGAACTCGTCCAGCCATAGGATGCCGAATTTCTGTTCATTGCGATGCTTTTCGTTAGGCCCAAAATCAGCTAAAACACTATTGACAGTTTGACCTCTGTAACCCGACGGAACAAGCCTACTTGCATCCTTTCGACTACACACGAGGCAAGGGATTGCTGTTTTGAGGAATGTGGAAAGGCTCTTATATAAAGCACTCTTGCCATTTCCGCTAGGGGCCGTTAAAATAACCGCGGTACATTTTTCAGGTCTCTCACCAAGAGCCAGTGTGTGTATGTAGTTATAGATGACGGCGAGCATTTTCTTAAGTCCATCTTCCTGGCCAATAATATCTTTTGAAATCTCGTTGTAGAAAGCTGGGAACGTGTACTTTTTAAGAAACTCTTGACATTCATAGGCAATCTGTTCTTTGTAGCTCTTAAATTCCGAAGAATTGTCTTCTGGAAAAGGGTATTTGTCGAAGTCAAAGGGTTCTTCGCTGTCATCCTGTCCCTTGCAGGAGTCATTGTCTTCTGATGACGCGTTTTCTGCGGTATTGGGTGTAGCATTTGGTTCTTTGTTTTCTTCATCCTCCTTTTTAGTGTCGGACGCTGATTGCTTCGAAGATTCCGGGAAAGGCGGTTGTCCCAGCAACATCGCCGTCAGCCTCTGGTTGTGTGCTTGTGCCTGCCGCAGAGAAATGTTTAGCCGCTTAACTTCTTTTTCGAGCAGTTCAATAAGATTCTGTTGCTCGGCGCACCTGATTTCGTACTGGCGTAGTTCTTGTGATTCTTCGCTCATAAATAAGCCCTCCTTGTCATTAGGCGTAATAATGGGTAAGCTTATTATGTCCTCTGTCCGCGTGACATTCATTTTATGAGAAAAGAAAAATTTGGAAATTCAGTTTCTACAGCGTCTTATAAAAGAAATTAGCAGAGCCAACGGCATAAACCGTCGCTCTGCTTTGTTGTGTTGTTACTCGTTTCTGTTGCATTGCAAAAGCTGAATTTGATGTACGATGTTAAAAATCGCATTCTTTTCCGCCTCAGTACAGGTCTGTAACTGAAGGAGTATTCGTTCAGTCAAAAGGTCATGACCATAGTTCAGGGTTTCTGCCCGGAAAAACTCTTCCAAAGTAATGTTTAATGCAGAACAGATATCCCCAATTACATGAACCGTAGGGTTTTTAAGATTTCGCTCAATCTGTCCGTAATACGTGGTGGTGATTCCTGCACGTAATGCGACCTGCTCCTGGCTTAATCCGAGATTTGTTCTGAGCTTTTGCAACCTACTTCCAATATTAAAGTTATCATTCATATTAATCACCATAGTTATTTTATCGCATTGACAAACGCGTCTCAAGCCACTATAATTACTTGAAGAAAGTAACTATAATTATTATGCCCAAAATAAACACGTTCAGCATGTTACTTGGAAGAACAAGCAGGAGAAGGAAAGAACGGAGGCGATAAATTACTTATAGGCGGGTTAAAACATACGGTTATAGGAAACGTATATTGGATAGGACAAGGAAATTATAGAGAAAGGAAAAGAAAACATATGAAGAAATCAATTTTGTTCGTTCTGTTAGCTATGGTATTAGCATTTGCGGGATGTCAGGAAGACAAGGAAACGATTGCGCCGGATAAAACTGTGACGGACACTCTGGCAGGAACAGAGCCCCAGAATGTAACTGTGACAGAAGCACCGGAAGTACCTAAAGAAGAGGTAACGAAGATTCCGGAGCCGACGGAAGCGCCTGTAAGACAGAGAACACCGATCATAGGTGTGATGGACGGGGATACGCTTGTTTTGTCGGGAAGCAATAGGATAACCAGGGATGTTTTGGATGAAGTGCTTGCAGAGAATGGATTGACGCGAGAGACTTTAAAGAAAGTTGTTGTGTCGGAGGATGTGTGGGAAATCGGCAGCTCTTTTTCTGGATGTATCGGTTTGGAAGAGGTGACACTGTTAAATCCTTTAGAGAGCATGGTGAATGGCGAATTTGATGGGTGTGAAAACTTGAAGAAAGTTGTACTTCCTGACAGTGTGACTCAAATCGGTAATCATGCCTTTGGTAGATGTACGGCATTAGAAAGTATTACGTTACCGAAAAGTCTACAAAGTGTGGGTTACTGCGCATTTTATCGTTCAGGATTGATAAATGTTGATCTTCCGGAAGGATTAAAAAGTATAGATGAGATGGCTTTTTATGGCTGTAATTTGGTTGACATAATGTTGCCGGAAGGACTGGAAATAATAGGGAAACAAGCATTTGATGGTTGCCAAAACTTAGAGGATATTATGATTCCGGAAAGCGTCGTACATATAGGTGAAAAAGCTTTCTATCTTTGCAAAAATTTGAAGAACGTTACTCTTCCGACAAATTTATTATATCTGGGAGCGGGCGCGTTCGTAAATTGTCCGAATATTACAAGCGAACTGCCGGAGTTTGCGTATAGCATCGTTGGTGACAATGAGATTTTGTTTGGCGGCTGGGTAAAAGATAACAGTTCATTAACTTCATACGAGGTTCCGGAAACATTATATGGAAAAACAGTGGTAGGCATCGGTGATTATGCGTTCTACGGATTTAAAATGATGACGGAAGTTAAGTTACCGAAAACAATAAGAACCATTGGGACTTCTGCATTTGATATTTGTGCTTCCTTGGAAGAGATTGTTTTGCCGGTGAGTGTAACAGAACTCGGTGATAGAGCGTTTGGACAGTGCTATAAATTAAAAAGCATTACTGTTCCGGCAAGCGTAACGGCAATCGGCGTCGATGCGTTTAAAACAAATAAAGATATTACTGTTTACTGCAAAAAAGGCTCCTATGCAGAAAACTACATGAAAGAAAACGGGTTAAATTATGTAGCGGAATAATCCGGAAAACCTCGAATAAGAAAGGGAAAGCATATGAAGAAATCTATTTTATTCGTTTTATTAGCTATGATATTGGCCTTTGCCGGATGTCAGGAGAGTGCACCGGCAAATACACCGGGAACAACAAATGCACCGGAAGGAACGGAAAAGGAGCAGCCGGTATCGGGAGAAGATTCCGCGAAAGCGCCGGATACAACGAAAGATACGGAACCGACGGCAACGCCGGAACCGAAGGAAGTAGAGCCAAAGCTCTATGACCGTCTGGCTGCGTGGGATGAGTTCTATAAGGAATATAGCTGCTATTATTCTGCTATCCAGATTGAGGATATGTTCTTATACCCAGGGATGTTAGGCAGCGAACTGGCGGAAGTGGTTGCTTCTAGTAAGGATACTGCAATTACGCCGGTGTCTGTAGATAAATTGTTTAATCCGGATGTAGAAGAGTATATTTATGATACGCAAAAGGTGACATATTATCGCAATGAGGAACCGTGGTTCGACGTATATGTGAGAAATTATTCAGAAGATTTGTTACCGTTCGGAGAGTGTATTATTTCCCTTGTTGTGCCATGTGAAGATGTAATGGAATACTGCAGATTCTTTGACGGTACCTATTCATTGAGTTCTATTAAGGAAATTACATATAAGGATTATGACAAACTGGTTGCTTCGTTAGAGAATACGGGATATTCAGTAGAGAAGGACGGAAGTACTTGGAGACTGAAGAGTACGGAAGATTTTTGTCCGGCGTCTCTTTCGGAAGAAGTATTATATTGGACATCACACGATATTTGGATGGATATGAAGATTGATTCGGATACCGGTTGTGTGGCAGAGATGGAACCATGGGAACGTGCGTTGGATTATAGTGAGTGTAAGTTATACACGGCACCTGTTCCGGAGGACTATGACTGGTCGAAGCCGGAATGTGAAACACGATTAAATGGTATTGATGTTTCAAGAGATAGATGGTATTTGAATGAACCGGATGATATGTTAAAGGCAGAGGTAGTATCCGTACATAGTATCGGAGAAGCTGATTTTGCATTTGTATATCGTATGAAGGATGGCGAAACCGGAGAGCTTGTGTATTATAAAGTTTGTGACCTGTATGATATGAAAATAGATTGGGCCGGAAATATTATCGTTCCGGAGTCTGCAACGTGGATAGATAGGACAAGTGTATATGTGTCATCGCTTGGCTTTATTGAAAAAGAGTTTGGTAAAAAATCTGAGGTTAAGCTACTTTACGAATACGATAAGAATCTAGTCAAGGAAATTAAGACGATAAATTCCTTTGCGGACATCACAGTGGAACATGTGCAACAAATAGTTGAGATTGCAGCGGAAAAAGCAAAAGAAAGTGTACGTGGGTCAGATGGTATTGCCACTCGTAATTTGCTTTATATGACTTTTGCCAATGTAAATAATGTGGAAATGGAACTGCCAGAAAATTACAATGCATTTTGGATAGTTATTTCAGTTACAGATAATAGCGGAAACACAGGGTTTGTAGCAGTAGATGCGTATAATATGCGGATTGCTATGGAAACAAATGAGGTAATATGGGATTATGATACGATTTTATATTCTTCTAAAGTTTATAGCAGCCCAGTTCGTTTGCTTGAAGACATTGGGTTAGCAGGGCCTGCAAATGAGAATCCATGGGTAACTGAGGCAATGCCGTTGGATTTATATGGTGAAATATGGAATAAGTATGGATATGCTTTACTGGAGGTATCATTAGACACGAAGTAAGAAAAATGATGTAAGTGATTGCAAAAGGCAGAGGATTATTTTTGGATAGTCTTCTGCCTGACTCATATTTGAAGAATAAAACTGTTAAAGGATAAAAGGAGACAGGTATGAAAAAGAAACTAAGCATATGGATAGCAATAACTACCCTTATATTTGCCGGTTGCCAAGGCAGTACACCAACCAATGTACCGGTAAATACGCCGACAACAGAGCCGACAGCTACGATTACAATAGCTCCGGAAGCAACCGAGGCAGCAAAACCGACGGAGGAAGTGACTCCGACGGAAGCTCCGGAGATGACAAATATACCGGAAGAGACTGCGATGCCGGAGCCAACGGAAGCACCGAAAATGACCGAAGTACCGGAGGCAACCCCAACGCCGGAAGCAACTGTTACACCGGAAATAATTTTAACCCCAGAGCCGACCGTAACTTTGGCCCCGACCGCGATCCCCGAACCGACTGCAACGGCAATACCTACGGAGGCTCCGACAAATACTCCGGTTCCAACGGCGACTTTGGCCCCGACCGCAACCCCAAAGCCGACTGCAACGCCAAAACCTACGGCAACTCCGAAACTGACGGAGGCACCAATTCCGGAAGGGCTGCGTTATAACCCTCCGATGCCTGGTTCCATCGGGGAAAACAGGTGTGTTGTAATTACAGGTTATACCGGAACAGAGAAACATTTGGTGATTCCGGGGACAATTAACGGTGAGGTTGTAAGAGAGATTAAATTCGATAAGTTTAAGGTTAATACAAGTCTGGAAAGTATTGTTATTCCGGAGGAAGTGGATTATATTACGGGCGACGCTTTTAGCGCGTGTACGAATTTAAAGGAAGTTGTGTATCTGAAAGGTTGGGTGCATTTGGGAAAGGCGTATGCGAACGATACCGGTTTGACGGAAATAATACTTCCGGATAACATTCGCTATCTTAATAGTACATTTTCGGGTTGCACAAACTTGGAATATGTTAAATTGCCAAAGGATTTGACAAATTTAACGGATACGTTTTCCGGTTGTACCGGTTTGAAGGAGGTTGTAATTCCGGGAGGAGTAAGGTATATAGAAGGTGCGTTTTTCGGTTGCACAAGCTTGGAAAAGATAGAACTTCCGGAGGGAATAGAAGAGATTGGAGCAAATGCATTTTCCGGTTGTACCGGTTTGAAAGAGATAAGTATACCTAGTTCGGTGAAAGTAATAGAGAGAGGGGCCTTTTCCGGATGCAGTGGGTTAGAAACCATTGAATTGCAGGAAGGATTAAAGCGGATTGATATGGAGGCTTTTGAGGGCTGTAGCAGTCTGAGAGAGATTACGATACCGGCGGGAGTGGAAGAAATCGGGTCGGGTATATTTGACGGTTGTAATAATCTTAGGGTTGTAATCGAAGTGGAAAAAATGTATTCGGCATTTTCGGGTTGCGAAAGTCTTACAGAAGTGGTTTTATCGGATAAAACTACCGAAATAGGTCCGGAAGCATTCAAAAGATGTAAGAATTTAAAAAAGGTTACGATTCCGGAAGGAATAAAAGAAATTGGTCGTTTGGCCTTTTTCGAATGTGAGAATCTGGAGGACATAATATTTAACGGTGAGTCGTCCGAGATAGGTGCAGGAGCATTTGAAGGAACGTTGTGGCTAAAAAAACAAAAAGAAAAAACGGATATGGTTATTGTCAGTAATTATGTCCTTGCAGTAGCTGACAATGTAGAGCATCTGGTAATCCCAGATGGTGCAAAGGGAATCGGAAAGGATGCGTGTAAAGGAAATACGAATCTGAAAAGTGTAACCTGTCCAAATAGTTTGATTGAAATTCAGGAGAGTGCCTTCGATGGGTGTACCAATCTGAGTAAGGTAGAGATGTCTGAGTCTTTAACGTATATCGGACACAGAGCATTTAAAAATTGTAAGGCCTTAGGAAGCATACTGTTACCGAAAACGCTGAAGTATTTGGGAATTGAAGCTTTTTATTCCTGCGGCCTGAAAAGTATTGAAGTACCGGGAAGTGTTACAACGCTGAATAGCGGTGTGTTTTGGCAGTGTAGTTATCTTGAGAAAGCAGTAATCGGTGAGGGAGTCATTCTTGTTGAAGATGATATGTTCTCGAACTGTTCGTCGTTGAAGGAAGTTGTGTTACCGAAGAGCATATGGCGAATCGGAATTTTCGCATTCTTTGGATGCAGCAGTCTGACAGAGATTCATCTTCCGGAAGGTGTGGAGCTGCTTGCGGCTTATTCCTTCAGAGAGTGTGATAATCTGAAAGCAATTATCCTTCCGAAAAGCGTGAGGACGATACAGGATAGCGTACCTGGAGGAGGGATGCCGGAACTGGATCCGTTTGACAGGGATAATGAAGAACTGGTGCTTTATGTAACGGAAAATTCCTATGCGCACAAATATGCGAAGAAGGAAGGATTGAAGTATAGTACCAGATAGTATGGAAGAGTAGGGTGTTTAACTTGCTGCTACAGGATAAATAGTGATAGTTATGATATAGGGAAGCATCCTACAACTGGGTGCTTCTTTTTTATTTAACGGGCAGATAATCTGGTTTATGGAAGATCATTTTTAAGGAAAATAGTAAGGACATAATATATGAGATTCTTCTAAAGAAAGTTCTTTATGAACGATAACACCTGCGTGACAAAACCACATAAAACCTAAGAAAGGGAGAATGACCTATGAAACAGATGAGATTAACCTTAAAAAAGAGAATTTCCGTAGCAGTGGTAAATGTAGTGATAATATTGATTTGTATCTCGCCATGGGTGGTAACATCGTGTTATAAGACCAAGATAGAACCACCTATGAAAAACTATGTATTTAAAGAATTAACAAATATAGTTGATCCTATTATAAATACATATAAATATATTCCGTCCGAAATAGGTCAGATAATAGACGAAAACAACGAACTTGCTGAATATGATGAGTTTTGTAGATTAGTAACGGATGAAATGAATAACAAAGAGCTGGAAGCAATTTCGGACTTAGAGATGAGAGAAGTATATAACTTTGCCGTTCGTTCGCTTGAAAGCATAAAACCTGTTCGAAGCTTTTTTGTTAATTTAATAAATCTATGCAGCTGCGGAGTCGCTGCTTTCATATATTATTATATTTTAAAGCTTTTAATGTCAATACATTTTTTTAATGACCATATGATTGCACTGGATGATAAAATAACGATTTACTCAATACTAATAGGACTTATTACTCAGAACGTGGTGTCACTGTCCTTGCTCGTTGCATACTATGTTGTGAAAATAAAAGCGGAAAAACGCTGTTGGATAATCCAGAATTCAAGCGTCTCGCATTAAGAAAAGAAATATCTTTTTCTGCGTTCATGTTTTATATGAGTTATAAAACATATCTATGATGCAGAAACTGTTGTCTTTTGTGTAATACGTATTTGAAAGGGCATCTTCGTCGATTATGTAGTCTTCTACACAATGCAAACAAAATCTTGACTGGGCTCCAAGGATAAAGAGCAGATCAAGGCACTTCTTAAGTAAGATCAAGTATATGATTAGTAGCACTCGTGGAAGAGAAGCCTTCTATCCTAAATAGAGCAAGCGTGTTTGGATTTGTATAAAATGATGTATTGAAGTAAGATGCCATTCCTATTAGATTGGTGAAGATATACAAGCGATATAAATGTGTGTTCTACATATTACACGAAAACATGCGTGGACTTTTGTGACATTTGCACAAAAACAAGGGGCGCGTTTTGTGAGGTATTAATCTTATATTTTATATTCGAATTTGGTATTATAAAGGTGAAAAATGTTGAAATTCTTGTCAAAAGAGTAGACTGGACATGAAAAATGGCATATGGTATAATAAGTTTTTTGCAAAAAATGAAAAAAGTGCTTGAAAGTGGTTAATTCGTGTGTTATACTACATTTACTTTTGTTTGTCAAGTATTTTTTAAAAAAAATTGAAAACACTATATTACATTAAGTTACCTATGATTTTAAGATTACTAAAGTGGAAGTTGATATGGGAAGTGCGATGGGAGAAGGTTGCTTAATGTAAGCAACCTTTTCTTTTTGAAAAGAAGTATTACTACGAAGGGAAATAATATACATTGTATATTAAAAAAAACAAATGGATAGTGCAGAAAACAAGCAGGAGAATGTGAAGATTATATTTTCATTAATCTCGATTTTTATGATGTTGCCACCATTTATTAGTGGAGATACGAGTTATTATCGTACTTTGTTTATTTTTTTGATTAACAGGGTAATTGATATGTGTTTTAAAAAGAATAAGAATGATATTACCTTTTTAATTGTTTGGTCGTTAATTAATCAATGGGTTGGAGTTGTCGCCTGTGCGTTGGCGTTCTGCTCTTTAGATCCTGATTTTCAAATGATTTGTGAGAAACATAGTGCTTTGATAAATGTTTGTTTATTTGTAGCTGCTGTGTCTTGTGTCTTAAAAGAAATGAGTCTACTGGTTGTTCTATCTGTGAAAGAAAAATTGGTGAAAGAAAGAATCAGAAAAGAAGTTAAACAATTGAAAGGAGAAAGATTATGACTGGAGTCGAAATGGTTATGGGGGTGTTGTTGGGATTGGTTGGTTTGTTGGGTGTTGTTGCGCTAATAACTTTATTTATTACAAAGCTAAACGCTCAAAAGGTAAATGAAATCAAAAATATTTATCTATGCAAGATGGTTAATACCGATTCTTCAATTCAAGATGCAATAAGGTATATTAAACTTACGAATGGAGTTAATGTTAAAGAAAAAGGAGAAAATGAGTAATGAGTGAGATGCATCCAGATCGCGCAAGTTATGAAGTGATTTGGGATAAGGTTATTAGTGAAGAGATTTCGAATTATCAAACCGTCTATACTAATTGTATTGAGCTAATTCCGAATATTAAAGAAGAAATATGGGAAAAATATGTTTCATTAAATAATCACTGTAAGAGTAATTATATGAGAGCCTCTGTGGTCAGGTTGGATAGACATAAAGTGGCTGCATGCTATATGATTGCTATTGCTACATTAAGGCCAATGAGATTTACTAAAAAAATTGATGGTAGAGATATTCCATTGGCTATTAACGAGACGCTTGCAATTACTGTTGGATTGTCAATAGTTAGAGCTTTTGCGATAGCTGCTATTCAGGAAAACGGTGATATTACACAGGAAGATAAAGACAGTTTAATGAAAAAGTTTGATGATGGAATAAGAGTGCCGGATAGTGTGCTTGTTAATCACGGAGCATATATCGATAATTATGCAAACGAGCTTTTCTTTACGATATCGGAAGGAAGTATAAATGTTTTATCAATAGCACATGAATTGTATCTATTGGAAGTTATTACGAAAATGAGTTAAAAGGACTTTGCTTGGTTAAAAAAGGCAAAGTCTTTTTTAATACGAGTCATCGTTAAAAGAGATATGTAGATATTTATAATATGTAAATCTGATAAGATTGTTAGAGATACAAGATTTCTAAGGAGTGCATGGGTATCTAACTCATGGATAATTATCGTATTGTTTTATATGTGACAAAGAGGAAATTGTGTATGACAGAATCAGAGAGTTTATTAAGTATATTGTCGGAAAGTTATTTCTTCAAAGAAACGGTCTTTGACAACCTGCTTTTTACACCGGAAGGCGAAACAGAGAAGGAACTGGCGGACTTGGTTATTAACTTGCAGGATGTAATTATCGCCATTCAGTTAAAAGAACGAAATGAGAAGGATCAGACCTTTGATGTGGATAAGGAACAGGCCTGGCTTCAAAAAAGATGTAAGCAGGCTAAGGACCAGGCAAAGAAAACCATGCAGCTTATTGTTTCTGGAAAGCTTCCGGTATTTCAGAATAAGCAGGGACAGAGCATAGTGTTTGAAACAGATACAGAAGTAATGCCGCTGGTTGTTTTTAAGAACGATTACATTGATACATACCCGCATATATTAAGAAAACACTCTGAGTCCGGTATGGATATAAACTGTATGTCGTATGAAGACTACAAAAAGATGTGCCAGATGTTAATCTCTCCTATGGAAATCTTTATGTACCTGAAATATAGAAGGGATTTTTATACGAGGTACGGAGAAGTCGATTTGGCAATTTGCGATGGTGAAGACGGTAACATTACCCTTACTAAGCCAAGGCAACGTGAAGCGCTGATTATGCAATTTTTAAACGAAGTGTACGGAATAACGGAAGCAGAAAAGCATATTAGGGACTTACACTTCTTCCGATTCTTTCTTCATCAGTTACCAAAGCAGATAGTAAATGGTTCTTCGGGAAATGGTAACGTTGACCTTATAACTTTCTTTGCACATCTGGGCAGATGTGAGATATCGGCTTTCTTAGAATGCCTGAAAGACACGAGAGAAAGAGCCCAAAACGGTGAGACTGGGATGCTTCATTCTATGAGGCGCGATAGCGGTGAACTGGCGATTGTATTTATTGCCGGCGACAAGATGCTACCATTTGAATACATAAGGGATCTTATTGTGGAAAAGTCGGGTAAACGGATAAAACGCATTCTTGAAATAATGATATCATGGATTGATGAGGAACAGTTCTACATGAATTTTGGATACTGGGATGATTCCAGAAGGGAATCCGGAACTGGCAATTAAGGACATGCTTAAGAGTTAGGTTGTTATGGTACTGATTGTGCATGAACATGTGTAATGTGATTGTGTAATGCGGTTGTATATTGTGTATGTGCATGGTGTATGTGTATGCGGGTTGTTAATGAGATATAAGCATGTTCAATGAGGAGACAGGTCTTTAGAATTACTTTTCGTTTTCGATAATAATTCGTTATATCCGGGCAAAAATCACATATAACGGCCTTTACTTGCAAATCCGGAGGGGACAGTGTATAATGAGGTAGGTGATCCAAGAAAAACGTACAAAACCCCTTAGGATTATTTTGTACGTAAACAGAATAATGTACGTTTTCAAAAAGCGTACAAAACTCAAAGAAGGTAGTGACGATAAGGGTTTGTGAGGATAAAGGATTTTGTACCTAAATTTTCACTTACGTTACGTTATTAAGAACTGATAAAGGATCGCCTTTGGGCGGTCCTTTAGTAGTTTAGAAAGGAAAAAGACATGCGATTAGACAAGTATTTAAAGGTTTCCCGGCTGATTAAGCGCAGAACCGTGGCAAATGATGCCTGTGATGCGGGACGTGTGATGATCAACGATAAGCCGGCAAAGGCTTCTACCAATGTGAAGGTGGGGGATATCATCGAAATCGGTTTCGGTGGAAAGGCAGTACGGGTTGAGGTGCTGGATGTTCAGGAAACCACCCGGAAGGAAGAAGCAAAAGAGTTGTTCCGCTATTTATAAGAAAGCGTCATATCTGTTTGTAACCGGGCATAGGTTATAAAAAAGACGGTATGAGGCACTCTATGGAACAAAAACAGGAGTTGGGGGCTCACAAGCTATCGTTAATCGGGCGGAAGACGCTGACCCTTACCGGGGTAAAGGAAGTGATTTCCTTTGATGCAAAGGAGGTTATTCTGGATACGGTACAGGGGATGTTGTTGCTCCGGGGAGATGAGATGAACGTGACGAGGCTTTTGGTGGAAAAGGGAGAGGTGGATTTGGAAGGCCGGATCGACAGCCTGATATATACGGAACGCGGAAAGGGAACAAAACGTTCGGAATCCTTTGCAAAGCGGTTGTTCGGATAGGGGGAGATATCCGATGAATCGGGAAATTGCAGGGGATGTGCGCTTTTTTCTTGCCACCGTGGTGTTGGGACTGGCAGCAGCGCTTTGTTACGACGGATTGCGCGTCTGGAGACGGCTTCATAAACAGAACCTGTTTACGGTGTCCGTACAGGACTTTGTGTTCTGGTTTTTTCTTGGACTGGCGGGGTTTCGTCTGATGTACCGGCACAATGCCGGAACCTTACGTTTATTTGTGTTACTGGGGATTTTTCTCGGTGCCGTGGTGTATTGGGTGACTCTCGGACGCTTTTTTGTAAAATATTGCGTAAAAGTGTTGAGATTTTTGACATTTCCCATACGAAAAGGATTGCTTTTTTTACAAAAACAAGGTAAACTGTTAGGTAGAACAGTGAAACAAGTTCGCGAAAAGAAACTCCATGGAAGGAAGGGTGCACTTGCGACGGAAAAACGGAAAAAGAAAAACGGGTCTTAAGCTACTCCTGCTGATGGTGTTGGTAATGTGCGGACTGTTGACGTACAACAAAGGAGAAGCTGCAAAAAAGGAAAAATTGCTTCAGGATAAAAAGACTTCTTATGAAACACAGCTTTCTTCGGCAAAGGAGCGCCAAAAGGAACTGGAAGAAGAAGTGGCGTATCGTCAGACAAAACAGTTTATTGAAGATTCTGCAAGAAGTCATCTCGGTCTGGTAAAGCCGGATGAGATATTGCTTCGTGAGGCGGAATAGAAAAGAAAAGGGAATAACGTCGACTTTTTTAGGATTCGGGTCCGGGTACGGGCTTCGGGTCCTTTTTTGTCGTACACTTTTTGGAACGCTGTGATTTTTCGACAGACACCGATACGGGTTTGTGTTAGAATCTCCCAAAAGGACAAGCAGGAGGACAAAAGGATGATGTGGAGAAAGAAAACAGCGGGACGATGGTTGATATATCTGGGGCTGGTAGGGGGCGCTACCGCATTCTGCACCGGGTTAATCGGTTGCTTATGGGAAGAATCTACAATGAAATATATATGGTTGGGCGCGCTGGTGGCGGGCTTTGTTTTTCTTTTTTTATGGGGCGGGGAACAGGCCTTGCGGACGTTACTCAGTTCCGGAAGGGAAGAGTTGATCCGGGCGGATATCCGGAGCCACACCAAGAAGCGACTGTTAGAGGCAGCGGCATCCTTTGATGTGTTGTCCGGCGTGTTTGACGGAGTGACGGAAGAAGAAACGGAGGATTTCCGGAATTTTGCGGTAACGTTACCGGAGGTGGTTTGTACGGATTGTGCCAAGTGCAGTGAGTGCTGGGAACACCATCCGGAGGAACGATTTACACAGGCCTATGCCATGTATGAGGCGGCGCGAAAGGGAGCGGTTCCGAAATATGCGGAAATCGAATATCGGTTTGACGGGTGCTTGCGGGCGGACCGTATGACGGAGGAATATGCCATGCTGCCGTTACGGGAACAGGCGAACCGTGTAGTACGACGTCGCACGGAGGAAGGTAAAACTGCGGTGGTAACCCAACTAAAGGTGGTATCGGATTTGTTAAAGGAGTATTCCGAGGAGTTGTACGAGACTACCATGGGAGACGGTGCCGTAGAGGAAGAAGTGGCGGAAGCATTACGCCGACAGGGGATTTATGCGGAACAGATTGCGGTTATGAAGCGAAAAGGGAAGGGATTGCGAATCCGTATGCAGGCATACAGTAAAAACGGGCAGTGCATCCCCATCCGTCGTGCGGTGCAGTGTCTGGGTGTAATGTTCGGATGTCCTTTGGTGGCGGGAAACGATTCGGACCGGTTTGTAAACGAAACCATGGGTGAGTTTTCGTTCGAGGAAGAACCGGGGTATATGATTTTAACCGGCGTGGCACGGGCGATTAAAAAAGAGGAACTGCTTTCCGGAGACAGTTTTTCTTTCTTATATCCCGATAGCGGCGAGACGGTGTTGTTGTTATCCGACGGCATGGGAAGCGGAGAAGCGGCCAGCCGGGACAGCGAGGCGGTCATCGGTTTGCTGGAGCAGTTTTTGTCGGCGGGGTTTGATGAAAAAACGGCGGTTCGTCTGATTAATTCGGTGTTGTTGTTGCGGACGGAGGGGAAAAGTTATTCCACTGTGGATATCAGTGTAATCAACCCATACGGCGGGACCTGTGAATTTATTAAGCTGGGAGCGGCGGGAACCTTTATTAAGCGGGAAAACTGGATTGAGCAGGTGGAGTCTGCCACGTTGCCGGTGGGAATGTTCGGAGAAGCGGATTATGATACGAAAGAAAAGAAGTTGTACGACGGGGATTATGTCATTATGATGAGTGACGGTGTACCGGATGCGTTGGGAGGCCGGTTGGAAGAAGTGCTGTTTTCGGCGGGGAAGAAAAAAACAGACCGGACGCCTCAGGGAATTGCCGGGGAAATTTTAAAGGCGGCATTGGAGTGCTGCGAATATAAACCGAAAGACGATATGACGGTATTGGTGGCAGAGCTTGTGAAGAAGCAGCCGCCGTATTACTTGCAGTTGAATTCCTAAAACGGAAACCGATGGGATGCTTGCCTTTTCCATCGGAGTGGTGTAGAATAAACAGAAGAAGAAACGAAAGCGGACGGAGGGACTCTATGCAGAGCGGGTTTGAAAAAAAGGTAGAGGCTTTTATCAAAGAACAGAAGCTGATTTTGCCCGGGGACCGGGTATTAATCGGACTGTCCGGCGGTGCGGATTCTGCCTGCCTTTTGGTGGTGCTGATGCACCTGGCGAAAAAGTTGTCCGCAACCTTCGGCGCGTTTCATGTAAACCACGGAATCCGCGGTATAGAAGCGGATGAAGATGAATTGTTTTCAGGGGAGCTGTGTGAAACCTTCGGAATCCCGTTCTTTTCCGTAAAGGAGGATGTGCCTGCCATTGCGAAAGCCCGGAAGATCGGATTAGAGGAAGCCGGCAGGGAGTTGCGGTATCAAGTGGCGGACCGGATTGCAAAAGAGCATAATTATACAAAGATTGCGCTGGCACACCAACAGAACGACGTGGCGGAAACGTTATTGTTTCATTTGTTCCGCGGAAGTTCGGTAAACGGTCTCGGCTCTATTCCGGCAAAGCGGGGAGCGGTAATTCGTCCGTTGTTGCGGTGCGGACGAGATGAAATCGAGACCTATCTGAAAGAAAAAGGCGTATTGTTCCGCACGGATTCGACCAATGCGGATACAGAATATACAAGAAATAAAATCCGGCACCGGATTCTTTCTTATGCGGAAAAGGAGATTAATGAAGGGGCGGTTTGCCATGTGGCGTCGGTTGCCGCGGAGCTTACCGAGGTGGAGGATTACCTTGCCCTGAAAACGGAGGAGCTTGTAAAACAGGCAGAGGAATTGCCGGAAGGTCTTTTGTTTCCGGCGGAGTTGCTTGAGAAGGAACCGCCTGTGATGCGGCGGCGGGTGATTTACCGGTGGATCGGTGCGGTAGCAGGCAGTAAGAAAGATATTACCAAAGAACATGTGGAGGCGGTGGCAGGCTTGCTTCACGCCCAAAGCGGAAAGCGGATTTCGTTGCCTTACGGGTTGACGGCGGGACGGAACTTTGACCGGATTTTTATAAAGAAAGAAGAAGTTTCCGAAGAAACGGATTGCATGGAGTGTTACATGATAGAGATTCCGGGAGAGTATCCGTTGGGAGAGTCCGGAGAGACGTTAAAGTTTTGCACCTTTTCTTACAAAAAAAATGCACAAATTCCAAAAAATGAGTATACGAAATGGTTTGATTATGATAAAATAAGGGGAAAGCTAAGCTTGCGTGTCTATTGCGAGGGAGATCGTCTCGGCATGTTGCAAGGAAGCAAGACGGTAAAATCCGTTTGGGTGGAACATAAGGTGCCGATAGAACGGAGAAAACAACAGCTCCTTTTGGCAGATGAAGAACAAGTGCTTTGGATTCCGGGGATACGGTGTTGCGATAATTATCGTATTGACGAAACGACAAAGACGGTTTTAGAGGTACAAAGGAACGGAGGAAAATAAAATGGAAGTAAATGTGAAGGTTCTGATTTCCGAAGAGGATGTAAACAAAAAGATTCGGGAAATCGCAGAAAGAATCAACACCGATTATGCGGGAAAAGAGCTGCATGTGGTATGTATTTTAAAGGGCGGCGTATTTTTTATGTGCGAATTGGTAAAACATATTACGATCCCGGTGACCCATGATTTCATGTCCGTATCCAGTTACGGAGACGGAACCATCAGCAGCGGCAGAATCAAAATCTTAAAGGATTTGGATGAGTCCATTGAAGGCAAGGATGTTTTGGTGGTAGAGGATATTCTGGATACCGGTCGGACATTGCACCATTTGCTGGATTTGTTGCGGGACAGAAAGCCGAACAGTTTGCAGCTTTGTACGCTGTTGGATAAACCGGATCGCCGTGTGGTTGAGGTCCCGGTGGCGTATACCGGGTTTACGATACCGGATTTGTTTGTGGTAGGCTACGGTCTGGATTATGCACAGCAGTACCGCAATCTCCCTTACATCGGTGTAGTGGATGTGGAGGAATAAACGGCAGAGGTAGGATGCCTTAGTATTACAAGAGTCAGAAAGTGAGGATTTGTTTTGAAAGTTTCCATGAAAGGTTTCGGTTTTTATATTATTAGTATTTTTCTTATTCTGTTTTTTGTGACGTATATTTCGGATGCGTTACGGGACAATGAAGAGAAATACGGAATGAAGGATTATTACGTGGATTTAGAAGCCGGTCAGATTGCCGGTATCTCCATTCATCCGAATGAAGAGACCCCTACCGGTGAGGTACAGGCGGTGTTGCAGAACGGCACGGTAAAATCCTTCTATGTAACGGATGTGGGAGATGCGGAGGATGCTGCGCTAGAAAAGGGCGTGGAGGTATATGTGAATGCCGTAAAGAAACCGAATTGGTTTTTGACCGGTGTGCTTCCGTATATTTTAGGATTTATCGTAATCTTTTTGATGTTTTCCTTCTTTACGAACCAGTCTTCGGGTGGCGGCAACAAAATGATGAACTTCGGAAAGAGCCGGGCACGACTGACCATGAACGGTACCACTACCTTTAAAGATGTGGCAGGTTTGATCGAAGAAAAAGAAGAGTTGCGTGAAATCGTGGACTTCCTTTCGGACCCGGCAAAATATACAAAGGTAGGAGCCCGTATTCCGAAGGGTATCTTATTGGAGGGTCCTCCGGGAACCGGTAAAACTTTGCTTGCAAAAGCGGTTGCGGGCGAGGCAAAGGTGCCGTTTTTCTCCATCTCCGGTTCCGATTTTGTAGAAATGTTTGTAGGTGTAGGTGCCTCCCGTGTACGTGATTTGTTTGCGGATGCGAAAAAGAATGCACCATGTATCGTATTTATCGACGAAATCGATGCTGTGGCAAGACGCCGCGGTACCGGTATGGGCGGCGGTCACGACGAACGTGAGCAGACCTTAAATCAGATGTTGGTAGAAATGGACGGTTTCGGTGTAAACGAAGGTATCATCGTAATGGCGGCAACGAACCGTGTGGATATTTTAGACCCAGCAATTCTGCGTCCGGGACGTTTTGACCGGAAAGTATTGGTGGGCAGACCGGATGTAAGAGGCAGAGAAGAAATCTTAAAGGTACATGCAAAAGGAAAGCCGCTTGCGGAAGATGTGGACCTTTCCCAGCTTGCGCAGACTACGGCGGGTCTGACCGGTGCGGATTTGGAAAATCTGTTAAACGAAGCAGCCATCGGTGCGGCGAAGGACGGTCGGAGCTTTATTGTAGAAGAAGATGTAAAGAAAGCTTTTATTAAAGTAGGAATCGGTACGGAGAAAAAGAGCCGTATCATTTCCGATAAGGAAAAGAGAATTACCGCATATCATGAAGCGGGCCATGCGATTTTATTCCATGTGCTCCCGGATGTGGGACCGGTGTATGCCGTGTCTGTGATTCCGACAGGAAACGGAGCTGCCGGTTATACCATGCCGCTTCCGGAGCGTGATGAGATGTTTATGACCAAGGGGAGAATGCGTCAGGACATCATTGTAAGCCTGGGTGGACGCATTGCGGAAGAGCTGATTTTGGATGATGTAACTACGGGGGCTTCCCAGGATATTAAGCATGCAACCGCGGTTGCCAGAAGTATGGTAACCCGCTACGGTTTCTCGGATGCCATCGGTATGGTAAATTGTGAGAACGATGATGACGAGGTGTTCATCGGTCGTGATCTTGCGCATACCCGTTCCTACAGTGAAGGAGTGGCAAACTCCATTGATGAGGAAGTTCGTCGTATTATTGACGAGTGTTATGCGGAAGCAAAGCGTATTTTACAGGAAAACGAGAGTGTACTGCATGCATGTGCGGAGTTGTTGATTGAAAAAGAACGTATCAATCGTGAGGAATTTGAGGCACTTTTCTCTTAAGTCAAAAACAATAGGTGTTGGTCGGGTTTTTTTGGACAATTTTGTACCGGTTATGGGATGACATGGGAACTCATATGTCAAAAGCTACAAAAAAATTTTAAAAAAGGGCAAATGTTTGTGCACACTTTTGGAAAAAGGGATGCTATAATAACACTCGTAAACCCCAATACATTATATAGTTTTTGCTACACCCCATAAGTAACAAAATACCTTCTCCGAAAAAACCGATGACATTGTCATCGGTTTTTTCATTTTCCGGGTAGGCAAAGTGAGCAAGCAAGCTGCGTGAGCCTACTCGAAACGGATAAGTAAACAGAAAGAAAGAGGTCAGTATGGATCGGGCAATCAAAGCACTGTTTTCGGACGGGACAAGTGAATATCGATTTCCGACGGAGCCGAAAGCCGGTGAAACGGTAAGGCTTCGTTTTCGTACCTTAAAGGGAAGTGTAAAAGAAGTGATTCTCTGCATCAACGGAGAACGGAGAAACATGGCACCGGAAAAGGCGGAAGGTTGCTTTGCTTATTACAGCACGGACTATTCTCTGGGAGAAACGGTTGTAACATATTATTTTGAAGTTCATTTTGAGAACGGATGCCGGGTGTATGACCGGAGGGGGCCGGCTTATGAACCACGGGAGGGATACGGATTCCGTATCACTCCGGGCTTTACCGTGCCGGAGTGGGCAAAGGGTGCCGTAATGTATCAGATTTTCACGGACCGTTTTTGCAACGGAACGGGAAGTAACGATGTAAAAACAAACGAATATTGCTATATCGGACAGCCGGTACAGGGAGTTACGGATTGGAACCGCCCACCCCAAAGTATGGATGTGGGGTGTTTTTACGGCGGTGATTTGGAGGGCGTATGGAAGAAACTGGACTATCTTCAGGAGCTTGGTGTAGAAGTTATCTATTTCAATCCCCTGTTTGTTTCGCCGTCCAATCATAAGTACGACAGTCAGGACTATGATTATATTGACCCCCATTACGGTGTGATTTTGCAGGAGGAGGGAGAATGTCTGCAACCGGGAGACACGGATAATTCCCATGCCACTCTTTACGGTTCCAGGGTCAGCAGGAGAGAGAACTTAGATGCCAGCAATGCTTTTTTTGCGGCGTTCATGAAAGAAGTACACAAACGTGGCATGCGTGTCATTTTAGACGGTGTGTTTAATCATTGCGGTTCCTTCCATAAATGGTTGGATAGGGAACGGATTTACGAAAATGTACCGGGATATGAGAAAGGAGCATATGTTTCGGCAGAAAGTTCTTACCGGGAGTTTTTTGAGTTTAAAAGCGAAGCGTGGCCGTATAATCCGGATTATACGGGGTGGTGGGGACACGCCACCTTGCCGAAACTGAATTACGAAGGCTCGGAAGCGTTGTGTGAGTATATTTTAAAAGTGGCAAAGAAATGGATTGCACCGCCTTACCGTGTGGACGGATGGCGTTTGGATGTGGCTGCGGATTTGGGCCATTCCGAGGCGTTTAATCATGCGTTTTGGCAGAGATTCCGAAATGCGGTAAAGGAAGAAAATCCGGATGCGTTGATTCTTGCGGAACATTACGGAAGCGCAAGAGCATGGCTTTCGGGAAATGAATGGGATTCCGTTATGAATTACGATGCGTTCATGGAACCGGTGACCTGGTTTCTGACCGGAATGGAAAAGCACAGTGATGCGTTCCGGGGAGATTTGGTGGGAAATGCCACGGCGTTTTCCGATGCCATGACCCATCATATGGCACAGTTTCAGACGAGTTCATTGCAGGCGGCAATGAATGAATTGTCGAATCATGACCACTCTCGTTTCCTTACCAGAACAAACGGGAAGGTGGGACGTCTGGCGAATCTGGGAACGGAGGCGGCTTCTCAGGGAATACGTCGTTCCCTGTTTATGGCGGCGGTTACCATACAGATGACCTGGGTGGGGGCACCGACGGTTTATTACGGCGACGAAGCGGGAGTCTGCGGATTTACCGATCCGGATAACCGGCGTACCTATCCGTGGGGGAAGGAAGATAAGGAACTCATCGGATTGCACCGGGAGCTGATACGAATTCATCGTTCCTATCCGGCACTGAAAACCGGTTCCGTGAAACTGATTTATTTGGCACAGGATGTAATTGCATATGGCAGGTTTGATAAAGACGACGCCTTTGTGGTAGCGGTAAACCGGGGAGAAAGAGAACAGAGAGTGGAGCTGCCGGTATGGGAATTGGGGATACAGGAAGGGAAGCCTCTTGTTTCACTGTTTGCGACCGGTCGGGAAGGATATTCCGCGGAAGCAACGATTATACAAACAACGGGAAACGTATTTCCGGTAACATTACCGCCGGAAAGTTCCTTTGTATGGAAAAATTTATTGCCTCTTTCCGAATGAGACGAGAAAGAGGCGGAAGAATCTGTTTATCAGAACCGTAAAACAAAAAGAGCCGCTCCAAACGGAGCGGCAATCTTTTCCTAAAATCCATTTAAGCGTTGTTTTTTACAAAGCCGACAATACAAAGGATGATGCCGACCAGGCAAAGGATGCCTACAACCGCACCCAGGATACCGAGTACCCAGGCAACAATCCAGCCGATAATCGGGATGATGCCGATGATTTTTGCAACAACACCGAGAACCGTCGGAATCAAAATGAAAATCAGAATGCGGATTAATAAATCCTTTAATGTCTTAGTTTTTAATAATTTCTGTACCATGGGGAAGACCTCCTTAAACTATGTTTGCATTTAGTATACCACGTTTTGTCGAAAAAAGGAAGATGGAAAATCAAAAAGTCATAAAATAAAGGCAAATAAAGGGAATTATGCAAAAAGTTAAAAGAATGCTAAAATTTTGACAAGGAGTAGGCAGGAACGTTTGAGAAAGAGGAGCGCATATGAAAAAAAGAACCGGAACAATGAATTTGAATGAAAAGCGCAAGCATGCGGTTTGCGTGGCAGATCTTTTAAAGAAGGAATATACCACAGAATATCGCTGCTATCTGAACCACGAAACCCCGTGGCAACTTTTGTTTGCTACCATATTGAGTGCCCAGTGTACCGATGCCAGGGTGAATATCGTAACGGAAGAGCTGTTTCGAAAATATCCGGATGTGGAAGCCTTTGCCGGTGCCGAATTAAAAGAGCTGGAAGAGGATATCCGATCCACCGGATTTTATCATAATAAGGCAAAAAACATCATTGCTTGTGCCCGGATGCTGTTGGAACGGCATCACGGAGAAGTGCCGGATTCCATAGAGGAATTGACGCAGTTGCCGGGAGTGGGACGAAAAACGGCAAATGTAATCCGGGGAAATATTTATCACCAACCCAGTATTGTGGTGGATACCCATGTAAAACGGATCTCCAAAAAGCTGGGGCTTACGGAGGAGGAGGACCCGGAGAAAATAGAGTTTGCACTGATGAAAGTGTTGCCGGAGGATTACTGGATTTTGTATAATATCCATATCATACAATTGGGACGAACCATATGCACCGCCCGTGCACCGAAGTGCGGGGAGTGCTTCTTAAAAGAAGTTTGTCCGTCCTGTAAAAAGGAGAAATAAAAGGACCGGAAGCTGTTTGAAGGAAAGGATAGCAGGGGAGCCGGATGGTAAGGAAACGGGAAAGGCAAGAAAAATGCGAAAGAGGACAGGATATGAAATTTACGGCAATTGATATCGAGACAACGGGCCTGGGTCCCGAGAAAGCTAAAATAATAGAAATCGGAGCGGTAAAGTATGAGGATGGAGAACAAAGAGAAGTGTTTTCCACGCTGATTCGTCCGCAAACGGCAGGGATACCGGAGCGGATTACAGAGCTTACCGGAATTACGGACGAAATGGTGAAGGATGCGCCGGGGGAAGCGGAAGCAATGGCGTCACTTTTGCGCTTTTTAAAGGGCGAGACCGTTTTGTTGGGGCATAACATTCCCTTTGATTTCAGTTTTCTGAAGGTGGCAGCGGGACGATTGGGGGAAACTTTTGAATACGACGGAATCGATACATTGGTGATAGCCAGACACTGTCATCCGGAACTGCCGAGTAAGACGCTTTCTGCCATGCGGGAGGTATACGGAATCCGTACGGAGCGGGCGCACCGGGCATACGAGGATGCCTGCGCAGCTGCACAGCTTTATTTTGCCATGTACGAACAATACGGTGAGGCGAATCCGGCATGGTTTGAACCAAAGCCTCTGTATTATCGTCCGAAAAAAACAGAACCGGTGACAAAACGCCAGTGCAGTTATCTACAAGGAATTATTGCAATGCACGGGCTGGATTTGACACCGGATTACGAGACACTTACGAAGAGCGAAGCGTCCAGATTGATTGATACGTTGCTTGCGAAGTACGGAAGAAAAGGATAACCTACGAGGTTTGTTCGGAAATCTGTTCCAAATCCCGCAGAATGGAAGGCTTCATTAATGTGGTAAGCGCTTCCGCAGATACCTTTAGTTCTTCGATTTTTTGCAGTTGTCCCTGCTCTTTATACAACCTTGCAAGGAGCGCGTAAGTTCCCGCAATGTCCGAGCCGATGCTTACGGCGTACGACAATACGGTAATTGCGTCGGAAGGATTTCCGGCGGAAACAAGCTGGGTGCCCCATTTTTGCAGGGTACGGATTAAGGTGGTAAAATTCTGGTCATAGGAGGTAAGCAAATCCAAGTTTGCCGTACCGTAAGTCAGACGAAGTTCCGTATTGGAGATGCCGGTTAGATTTAAAATCTTACTGTCGGAAAGATTACAAAGTTCCCGCTCGGTGGCGGAAAGCTCATGGGCCAACGGAGCAGTGTGCTCGGCGGCGCGAACATAAGCACTTTCGCCGGAAGTAACCGGGGATTCCACGGAAAACTCGAAACCTTCATTTGTATTATCGGAACCATCTTCCGGAGGAAATGTATTTTCCGGGGAAGGAACCGGGGAATGACCGCCCGGTGTAACAAACCGAAAGGGTAAGCTATCGTAGGGAATCGTAAGATAATCCAAACCGGAAATATCCTGTTTCGGCACAAAATGGGAGGACCGTTCCTTCTGCCAGAAGGACTCGGAGTTTTTTTTCGCATTTTTGTCGCGGGACTTGCTAAACGCAAGAAAAACAATTATAATAAGTGTCAGGCCGAATAAGATAGGCATTTTGTCACAACCTTTCATGGAAAAGAGGTGGATTCTTCATGTACAATAAAAAAACCAAAAAAATAATTGCGGCAGTGGTTGCCGGCATTTTAGTCTTGACTATGATTATTCCGTTGTTTGCGGGAGCAATTCGTTAAGGAACAACATTACTATAACTATATCTGAGAAAACCGACGGTGTCAACCGTCGGTTTTTTTATAGGTTCTAAAAGATATTTTGGTTAATTTATACCGGAATATCTTTTGTCTTTAAAATTGAGTGCTTGTTCTAAAGAATCTCCGACATTTTGCCGATAAAATCTGTATAGGTATATCAAAGAAAGGATGCCTTAAAAAGAATCTTTGAGGGATCGTGAAATACAGTAGAAATGAGGGTAAAGATATGAAGGTTGTTATCTTGGCGGGTGGTCTCGGAACCCGTATCAGTGAAGAAAGTCATTTGAAGCCGAAGCCGATGATTGCTATCGGAGATGCGCCGATTCTCTGGCACATTATGAAAGGCTATTCCTATTATGGATTTAATGAATTCGTGATTTGCTGTGGCTATAAGGGACACATTATCAAGGAGTATTTTGCGGACTATTATTTACATCGTTCCGACATTACCTTTGATTTTACCAATGGGAATGACATGATTGTGCACAACAACGTGGCGGAGCCGTGGAAGGTAACATTGGTGGACACCGGTCTCCATACCCAGACAGGAGGACGTATCAAGCGCATCCGTAACTATATTGGGGCCGAACCGTTCCTCTGTACTTACGGTGACGGTGTATCGGATGTGGACATTAGTAAGTTGGTAGAGTTTCACAAGAGTCACGGAAAAATTGCCACAATCACTGCGGTACAGCCGGGTAATAAATTCGGTGTGCTGGATATTGGGGAGAATCAGGTGATTCAGAAGTTTACGGAGAAGGGGAAAGAAGAAGGCGGTTGGATTAATGCCGGATTTATGGTACTGGAACCGGAGGTTTTTGATATGATAGATGAAGACTCCACTGTACTGGAACGGAAGCCTTTTGAGACACTGGCATCCATGGGAGAGCTGGTGGCGTATAAATATGATGGATTCTGGCAGTGTATGGATACCCAGAGAGACAAGCAGTATTTGGAAAGAAAATTAGAGAAAGGTGATGCTCCGTGGGTGAAATGGTAAAGGTAAGTGTCATTATGCTGACATACAACAGGGAAACACTGGTGAGACGGGCGATTGAGTCTGTTCTGACTCAGACCATGCGGGATTTTGAGTATATTATCGTAGATAACGGTTCTACGGATAGAAGCGGAGATATTGCAGAAGAGTATGCGAAGACGGACTCCCGTATCCATGTACTGCATATTCCGAAGAGTAATATCGGAACCGGACGAAATGCGGGACTGGATATGGCGCGGGGAGAGTATGTGGCGTTTATTGATGATGACGATACCGCAGAGCCGGATATGCTGGATTTTTTGTATGGGTTGGCAAAGGAAGCGGGAGCAGATATTTCTTTCTGTGGCTCAACCAAAGAGGTAGAAGGTGAATTCCTTCCGAATTGCATGTTTGAAGAGAAACTGGTTATGACACCGGAAGAGGCAGTGATTATGCTTCTGAAACGTAAAAAGTGTAATGCGGCAATGCCGACGAAGCTGGTAAAAAGAGAATTATTTGATGAGATATGTTTCCTGCCGGAAGGAAAATACGACGACATCAGGGCAACTTATAAATACTTTGCATGTGCAAATAAGGTGGCGGCTTACGGTATGCCGAAGTATTGCTTTTGGCGGCATCCGGGGAATAATTCGGCATTTACCACAAATGATTTACTTTTGACTCCGGAGCAATTAGATGAATATTTCAATGCGTTTCGGGAACGGACGGAGTATCTTTCGGCAAAGCTTCCAAAAATTGCGGATTATGCCCGGTACAGTGAGTGGTCCTATATGATATCTATGTGTAATAAGATATCGAAAAACAATCTGGTGTCCTGTCAGAAACAGTTGGAGTTTGTAAAGAAAGAATTGACGGCGCATTATAAGGAGTTTTACGAGTCGGAATATATTGAGGAGTTTGAACGGGAGTTTATGAGGAAGTATATACTCGTCAATTTGAGTGAGAAAAGGGAGCTAATATGATTTACATTCGAACCTATGCGTATAATGCAGAAAAAGTGATTGAGAATGCGATAAAAAGTATTTTAAATCAGACATACGGAGAATTCAGATACTATCTGTTGGACAATGGTTCTACGGATGGGACGCGGGACATTATAAGAAAATATGCAGAACAGGACGCAAGAATCGTTCCTTTTTATGCTGATAAAAATTTTGACCAGTCTGTAAATAAAGAATTTTGGAACATGATTGATTATTTGCAAGAGGATGACTTGTTTTGTATTCTGGATGGAGACGATGCATACGAGCCGACTTTTTTGGAAGAGATGTATGTGTTTTTAGAAGAAAACAAATTGGACATGGCAGTATGCGGTTCGAAATTTGTAGATGCGACCAGTGGAAAAGTAATCGGGGAGAAAGTCCTGACTGATAGCATTGTTATTTGGGACGGACAGCAGTTTGGATGGTTTTTTCCGGTGATTCACTGGAATTTGAGACAATCATGGGGAAAATTATTTACTGCAAGGGTGGCAAAAGCACGTTATGAGAGAAATTTTCCGGAGTGGTTTCCGAGAGCTTATGGTGGGGATACAGCAAATATCTATGAGTGTGTGAAGGTGGCAGAGAGGATAGGAGTCTATGGAAAGGCATTGCATTTATACACGGTGTCATTAGATTCTGTATCACATCGATGGATTGAAGGAAGAGAAAAGTGTGATTTTATTTTATTTGAGAAAGCAAAAGAACTTCTGGAGATGAAATGCGGCTTTGTATCTGATGATAATTTAAGCTTTCTTTATGGGGTACAGTTCTATGCTTTGCGTGATACCTTGAATGTGTTGTTTGGCTCGTCTTTGCCTGCAGAGCGAAAAATCGGTATTGCAAAATACCTGTTTTGCAATACAATAACAAAACAGGTATTTAAAGAAAGCGGGTGTGCCGAAGAGGAAAGTAAAAAAGAATTGTTGCATTTCTTTGTGTCTCATCTGTTAAACGTTGCCAAGGAAGCAGATGAAGCTTATCTGATAGAGGTGGCTGAGTGTTTGACTGCCTTAAATGCCGGATTTAAAGAAATGATTTTATCGGAAGATTTAAAGTGGTATTTAAATCATATGGCAGAGGTGGTTAGGCATGTTGCACTAGGGGAATATGAACGGGCAATCAATAATTTGATGGGGTATTTCATTAACGAAACGGAAAACAAAAAGGTGCCGAAATCCCCAGTGGTTTTAGGACAGATGTTAACAGCGCTTAGGAATGATGAAAGAAACTATGTGTTTTTTTCAAAAAGACTAATTATGTGGTACATAGAACATGAAGATATAGATAGTGCCAAAAGAGAATTGGCGGAGTGGATGCAACTGCTTCCGGAGGACGGGGAGCTATTGATGATGCAAAAGAAAATGGAGAATAGAAATGATTGAAAGTATCGAACAGTTACAGAGGGTAATTGAATCGCATGAGCAAATTGTGTTATACGGAGGAGGAGAGGTTTGTCAAGCCATAATTCTCTATATGGAAAAGCACGGATGGTTGGATAAAGTCGATACGGTTGTAGATAGTTATAAGGAAGGGAAATTACTTGGATTTCCGGTAGTTAAATTATCTGAGTTACAGTGTAAAGGAAAGGAGCAATTTTTCCTCGTAACCGTAGTGGAGAAATGGCAAGCCGGAATTAAAGGAGCCTTGGAGCAGGAGGGCTACACCGGATTTGAGTTATTAAGTAACGAACTCTGCCAAATACTTACCGGAAGGACAAACCGGAACGGCAAGGGGATTTATCGCAATAAGCATGAGATGACGCTTCTCAGAGAAAACGGGTGGAAGGCTTTTTCGTTTGATGAAGCAATGTTTTCTAAGTATAGGAAACTAATTGCCGGATTGGATGAGAACAGCATAGACCTTATTGCCCGGATACTGAATAGGATTAAAAGGATATTGGATGAAGAGCGGGAAGCGTATGATTTTTATACGGAAGAAGAGAAAGAATTTATACAAAAATGTAAGGAACAATTTCATGATGTTATAATGCGGTTCCCTTCTGCAGAGGTGTTTTCGTACAGGAATTATTTTTTACCGATAAATCATTTTGAGAGTAGTGTGTTTGTTTATAAACATGGATTTAAGGAGATTGTTTGTCCGGAAGGATTGAAGGGGAAAACATTTATTGACGCCGGTGCTTTTGTCGGGGATTCTGTGTTGGTCATGGAAGAGTTGTGTCCTGGCAGGATTATATGCTTTGAGGCAGTGGAATCACATTGTACGTTGATACGAAAAACCTTGGAATTAAACGACATTTCCAATGTAACCGTAGAGCAAACGGCGCTTGGAGAAGCAAAGGGGACAATAGAGTTCCAAGTGCTGAGCAGTTCCTCGAACGGAGTGGGACGAAAAGGGTTGGAGTATACAGATATTGTGAAGGTGCCACTGGTTAGTCTGGATGATTATGTGGAAGAGCATAGTGTGTCGGATATCGGACTTATTAAGTCGGACATAGAAGGGATGGAACAATTCCTTTTGAAAGGAGCTAGAAAAACGATTGAGAAGTATCGTCCGGTGCTTCTCATCAGTATGTACCATAATCCGAGTGATTTCTTTGAAATTAAACCAATGATTGACAGTTGGAATTTAGGATACAAATTTTCGGTGTATAAACCGTTAGGAAATAACACTGTAGTGGCAGAAACTTTGTTAATTGCACAGGTGTAATTAACGGTTGAAATGAATGATAAGCAATATTAATACGTTTAGGAGGAGCACATGTTTGATTTATCCAGATTTTTACTTTTAGCAAATGATCGCTGTAATTTGCGATGTAAGCTTTGCAGTGAAAGTATACCGAATCATAAGCCGGAGCCGGATATGACGGTGGAGCAGGCACGGAAGATTTTAAAAAGTTTTTTTGAAACGGTGGACCATATCGGAAAGATGCATATCTCCGGCGGCGGAGAACCGTTTTTGCATGCGCGTTTGCCGGAATTGATTGAAGAATGTATGGTGTATCGGAAGCAGTTCGATGAGTTCATTATTTTTACTAACAGTACGATTACTCCGAATCAGGAGTTACTGGATACTTTGGGGAAGTATAGTGATGTCATAACGGTTCGAATGAGCTGTTACGGATTGTATCCGGAAAAGGAACGGAATCTACAGCAACTTTTTGAAGCAAATCATGTGAAGTATCACATGATTAAGTATAGCGGTGAGGACCAGGATTACGGTGGTTGGGTAGATTACGGCGACTATGTAAAATACAACCGGTCGGAGGATGAACTAAAAAGGATGTTTGCCGAATGTGCAACCAAACGTGATTTGAACGGAAATTGGCGCTCGCGTGACGGAGAACTGCATATCTGTACCCGGTCTCAGCGTGGAATGCAACTCGGACTGGTTCCGAGAGTCGAAAAGGATTATGTAGATTTGTTGGATGAATCCTTAAGTGTGGAACAAAAGCAGGAAAAGATAAAAGCAATATTAACGGCTGATTATATTACGGCATGCGATTATTGCAGCGGTGATTACGGCACCCGGGATAAGAGAAAGCGTTATCCGGCAGCGGAACAAATAGAAAAATAACCGGAAGGGATATAAGGAGGAGAAAAAATGCAAGACAAGGAGTTAAGACTTTTAAAACTGACATATCTCATCACAATGCAGTGTAATTTGAACTGTAAGCTGTGTACGGAGGATATTGCACGATTCAGAAAGGAAAATCGTATGTTGCCAAATCTGACGGTAGCACAGTTGGACGAACTGCTGGAAGCTTCCTTTGATGTTGTAGATAGTGTGAAGTTGCTTCATTTGTCCGGTGGAGAACCGTTTGTACATAAGGATCTGGCGGAAATGATTGACCATACTATGCGCTATGCAGACAGATTTGACAATTTGATGGTATTTACAAACGGAACCATCCCGATGAGGCAGGAGTTATATGATGTATTTAAAAAATACGGTAATAAAATTATTTTACATGCTACGGACTACGGCTTCTACTCCGATAAGTTTGAGAGGTTAATGGAGCAGGTAAAGGATACCGGTATCATCATCAGGAGACGTCATTATCATGAGGACGAGGCAGAATTCGGTGGTTGGGTTGATTTAGGAGATTATGAATGTCATGGGCGCTCCGAAGAGGAGAAGGAAGCAGTTTTTGCGGCTTGCGGAATTGTAAAGGATATGAAGGGTAATTGGCGTACCCGTGACGGAAAGCTTCATTGGTGCAGCCGCTCTTTGTGCGGAACAGAGCAGGGGCTTATTCCGTCAGTGGCAAATAAGGATTATGTAGATTTGCTGGACAAGAACATGACACGGGAAGAAAAAAGAGAAGCGATTCGCAATCTCATGAAGGTAAAGACTATTGAGGCATGCAATTATTGTAGCGGTGATTTCGGAACCACGGATATGTCAAAGCGGCACAGACCGGCAGAACAGGAGGAAATGTAATGAGTGAATTTGCTTTACCGCGCGTAACAATACCGGTGATTTTACGGTGTAATTTAAAGTGCAAGTATTGTATTAATGAATTACAGTATTTTGAAACGAAAGAAGATTTGACGTTGGAACAGTTTAAGAAGGATTTGGAGATGTTCTTTCAAATCGTAGATCGTGTCGGCAAATTTGAGCTTACGGGAGGAGAACCGTTTTTACGTAGAGATTTGGAAGATTTTGTAAGAGAATCCGTAAAATATAAGGACCAGTTCAAGTGGATTCGTCTGGATACCAACGGTACGATTCCGGTACGTCAGGAGCTGATTGACGAGATAAAGAAGTATGGTGATTTGGTAGAGGTTTTTGTAAGCAATTATGGAGAGATATCCAGAAAGGCAGAAGAAAACGATAGAATCCTTACGGAGAATAATGTAAATCATCAATTGCGTAAGTATTACGGAGAAGATGCGTATTTCGGCGGTTGGATTGACAACGGAAAGGTATTTGACAGAAAGCGCAGTCCGGAAGAGACAGAAAAGGTATATCATAATTGTGCTGTTTATAAGGAATTGGGGGGATGCTGGCTTTTGTTAAACGGAAAGTTGCATTTATGCGCTCGATGTCTGCAGGGAACTCAGCATGGGGCGATTCCGTCTGTTAAAAACGTGGATTATTTGGATATTCATGATCCGTCGCTTTCTATCGAGGAAAAGAGGGAGATTATCCGGAATATGTTGGAATGCAAGGCGATTACAGCATGTGCATATTGTGATGGAAGTCTCGGAACGGATGACCCGAATAAGCGTGTGACACCGGCTGAACAGCTCTAAGAGATTTGGTTTTGGAGAGGATTGTGCATGTTGCCTTGGAGGGAAGAACTGATGAAAAAAGTGATTGTATTTGGAATGGGCGGAGACTGCAAAAAGATGCTTGAAGAGCAGCCGAGTATATTGGATAATGTCATTGCATTTACTTCCAATAATGCTACTGAGAAGGAAATGATGGGAAAGCCGGTAATCAAGCCGTCAGAGATTAAGGATTATCCGTATAATGCGGTAGTAATTGCAACGAACAATTATTTGTTACAAATCTTTAGACAGTGTTGTCAAGAACTTCATATCCCAATGGATAAGGTGTTATCTGTGAATGAATACATGAAGGAAGCGATTGTTGACGGAGGTATTTTGCCTAAGAAAATCCGATTGGATTCCAGCACCCTGTGTCAGTTGGATTGCCCGGGATGCTATATGCGTTTGCATGAACATCCGGCAGTGGGAGATGGATATTTAAAGTTCAGTGATTTCAAAAGGCTTTTGGATGAAAACACCGGATTGGCTGAAATTGAGTTGTCAAATAACGGAGAACCGTTTTTGAATCCGGATATGAAGGCGATTTTAGAATATGCCGCTGAAAAGGGTGTTAGTATTACATTTCGAAACGGTACCAACTTTAACAATGTAAGTGAAGATGTGATAGAGACTTTGGTAAGAACGAAGGTTAAGTTTATCAATTTTTCTATTGATGGAGCAAGTCAGGAAGTATATTCCATGTATCGCCGAGGCGGAGATTTCGGAAAGGTTATGGAAAACATTAAGCTTGTTAACTTTTATAAGAATAAGTATGCCAGTGAATGTCCTGTATTACAGTGGCAGTTTATTTTAATGGAGCATAATCAACATCAGGTGTTGGAAGCAAAACATATGGCAGAAGAACTGAATATGAAAATATACTACAAGCTTGATGCGACAAGGGATTATGAATTCCAGGATCCGGAGTTTATAAAAGAGGTAACCGGGCTGAAGTATCTGTCGGAGGGCGAAGTATTAGAGAAGACAGGAAAGTTTTATAATATGTCTTGTAGAGAATTGTTTGATTTTCCTGCGATTAATTTTGACGGTAAGTTAGTGGGCTGCTGTAGGGTGAGTGCATACGCGGAAAAGGAATTTGGTGCAAATGTGTTTCGAGATGGATTACGTGGTGCTTTGTCTTCGGAGGAGTATATGAGGGCAAAAAAAGTGCTCTTGGGGGAAAGTGCAGAGGAGTTGCCGGATACAACTCCGTGTGGAAGCTGTTATGTGTATAAAAATATGAAGAAGACAGGAAATTATTTGCGGCGGGAAGATATCAG
This sequence comes from Lachnospiraceae bacterium, assembly GCA_017503735.1. Taxonomy (GTDB): domain Bacteria; phylum Bacillota; class Clostridia; order Lachnospirales; family Lachnospiraceae; genus SIG307. Next base: position 10,104 of record JAFVSN010000024.1, on the reverse strand, counting down.
AGTATGGAAAGGGCAGTACTGATAAGGCTTGCAGGGGGAGAAATAACAAATGAAAAACAAAATTTATGTGGAGATGCATGCATTTAATGCGGAAGATACCATAGAACGTGCGATTGATTCCATATTGAATCAAACCTATAGGAATTTGGAATTGCATGTGCTGGATAATGCATCGACGGACGGGACGCTGGAAATTATCAAACGGTATGCAAAGGAAGATAACCGGGTGGTGGCATATCACTTTCCGGAGAATCATACCGTTAAGTGGATGAATATGGTAATTCGGATGTTATTCACACGTCTTTACCGGGAACCTGCATGGTATGCTTCCTTATCTGCGGATGATGAACTTGATGTTACTTGCTTTGAAAAGCTGATGAACTTTGCTTTGGAAAATGACTTGGATATTGCGGCATGTCGTTCTCAATTTACAGGAGATGTGCACGGTCGTGTGTACAACAAGAACGTGGGGATTACGGAAAATCTGATTGTTGAAGAGAAAGACTTTGGTGAGAAGTTTCCAGAGTACTGGAGATATTTCCGGGCGAACTGGGGACATATAACGAAAATTCCGTATGAATCTGAAATGGGGTCAGCGGATGAGAGAGTGAATGTTGAATATGGCGGAGACAATCGTTTTATGCTGGCAATGATGAACCATGCGAATAAAATGGGGGTTTTGAATGAAACATTGCATACGTACTATATACATGAAAATGCTTTGTCTATGTCATATACCTCCAACAGACATAAGGCTTCCTATGGCTTGTTTGCGAACATATTGGATTATTTTGAAAAAAAGGTGGGGTATTTGTCGGACAGAAACGAGGAGTTCCTTTTTCGTCAAATTTATTTGCGGCATTTGATGAATGCGTTTCCGATTGTATGTGATGCAATGATTCCAACAGAAAAGAAATTAGAGGAATTGAGATTTATGCTCACAAATGACGTGACAAGGCAGATGCTGGGAAAAAGCTTCATTCCGAAGGAGGAAAAGGAAGAATGCCTAAAGTATGCGGCTGAGTTTATGAAGGTGAACGGAGCAGCATTCGAAGAATTCGAAACTATTTGGGACGAGATATTACATGTTTTGAAAGGTGTTTTCCATGAATAAGGTATTTGTAGCCTTGCATACATACAACGGAAGTGCGAGCATAGAAAATGCGATTGAGTGCGTATTAAATCAGAGCTTTCCGAATTTTGTGCTGTATATCATTGATAATGCTTCGAATGATGGAATTACGGCGGAGCTGATTGAAAAATACCGACGGTTGGATGACCGGATTGTGGTACGGACAAATGAAAAAAATATGGGGGTATACCATACTTTTTTTAAGGAATTTAAACAATTTGTCCTCATGAATCCGGAGGATAACTGGTGGTTCTGTGATTTGTGCGATGATGATGTTTATTATCCTACGTTTTTGGAAGATACACTTCGTTTTGCACTTGCGAATGATTTAAAACTTGCGGTATGTCAGTCGGATTATTTTGATGTTCAGAAACAACAACTTGTGAACAATACCCGGCTTCAACAGGATTTGTTTATCGGGGAAGCTGAGTTTGAGCAGCAGTTCAGCTTTTACTTCAAATATTTAAGAACCTTGTGGGGAAAGCTGTATCATTTTTCTGTGTTTGACAGTGTGAAACGCGATTCCTTTACCGGAAAGATTTCCTTTGGTTGGGATACGGCATACGTGCTAAATTTTACGGCAGAGATAGATCGGTTTGGCGTTCTGGCAAAATCCCTTCACAAATATAATATTAGACAAGGATCGGCATCCTTTCGATACGACCCGGTGCGGATTCAGTCGGATGAAACCTTTGTGAGTGAAATGGAGCGCTTTTTGCTAAGGAAATGCGGACGTATTTCTGCAGAAAATAAGGAGTTTATTTCTACAACTTACCGGAAGTGTATTGAGAGTACGGTTCGTGTGGTAAAGAATTCGAAATTAGATGAGAGTGAGCAACAGAGATGCTTTGAGGAGATTTGGGCTAGAGAGAGAACGAAGCAGTTGTTTTCAGGGGATTATTTAAAGTATACAGGGTGGATGGGTTCAGTTTGAAATGGATAAAAATTCTCATGGTGCAACCTTCTGCACCATGAGAATTTTATTTTTTATTGTCGGATTGTTTGATTTTTAGTGTATCCAAACGAAGACGATAATGCTCAATCAAACTGGCATCGTCTGTTGCTGTGGCATAATAGAATAGATACTGCAAAACTTCCGGATGGAGTGGATTGAGGTATTCGGCATGTTGTAAATAAGTAACCCAGCAAAGGTTTTCTTTTTCAAAAAGCAGTAAAAATTTTTCCCAAATGCATTTAAAGGAAAATGCAGGGCAGTCCGGGTGTTTACTGCAGAGTTCAAGTAAGAATGAATCCTTTTCCACGGAAATATCGGGAAAGATATCATGGAGTATTTGTTGCTGGATAGTAGTATATGGCTGAGGCATTAGTCTGTTAATTTCTTGATAATACAACCAGTCTTTTTCGTTCTCTGTAAACAAGTCATTTTCCAATATGTAGCTGATGGATTCTGCAATGAGGTACAGATTAGATATAAATAACCTGTTAATAATGATGATTTCGTCCCTATAGTGTGCAAGGCGTTTTAAAGCAGGAACTCCGGTGACCTCCTGCAGAGGTGAATCGATTTGTTGCCACAGAATGAGAAATTGTTCGGTTGAAATAGGAGTTTTCAGTATATCGGAAATACCGTGAAAACTTAGTTGCGAAAAATAGCGGCTTTGCTGAGTGGGACTTGTATCAAGCATGATTTTCTGCATTGCCTTGAAGCTTTCAGTGTAATAGCCTTTGCCAAAATGTGCACCTTGTAGATGATCCCAATAATTTTGGTCTCCGATGTAATATTTAGAAAAGTCAATGACATTAGGAGTGTATTCACGTATGATAAAGTTCTCAAGCATTCGTGCCGGATGGTTGTACTTTGGTACGGCAGAATAGGAACCGGCTCGCTCGGGGGGAATCGGCAATATTTCGTTGCTTTTCGAAATATATGAATGGCAGGCGCGTAAACGTACCAGAATAACATGCTCATTACCATATTTTTCTACGATTTCATCCATGAAGAGTTTGATATATCCATACCATAGACCAATAGGATAGTCATATGGGAAAAAATGAGAGAAGTTGTTTTTATTTTGAAAAGCATCCAGTGAAAACAAAACGGTGTCAATTGGTGCAAGTATAGTATTGTCGTATAGTACATGGCGTGTAAACATATCATACATATCAAAGACAAAATAGTCACCATCACTTTCTCGAATCATTGGAAGAACGGATTTTAGCAGTTCTTCTTTTAATGCTTTGAAATAGTATTCTGTTGTCCATGCACTGTCATTGGATAAAGTTTTGGCTATGTCAGCATTCAACTCGGTTGTGTTTGGCGGTGGAGTCATGCAACTTAATATGGAATGCCGAAAAAAATATCGATTAATCTTGATTCTGGGATCAGCACATCCTCTGGCGTCAGGGATTCCGTTTAAAAATATGGAGCGGCTGACACATGAACCAAAAACGTCCACACGGCAAGGAGAGATTTCGTTTGATGTTTTGAGTAATGGTTCATTTTCTTTATGCATGGGGGTATTCCTTTCATAAAAGTGTGTTGCTTTATCTGTGACGAGTTCCATATGATTTTACCACAGATAAGATGAATTTGCTACTATATATTTTGGGATGTTCTAACCGAAATATCTTTTAGAAACTTGAAATATGACATGAAATAAGGTATAATAAAAGAAATTTTAGTTAAAACTAACCGAAATATCTTATAGAGGTGATGCGTATGGAAAAACAGATTAAAAGAGATTACTATTTGGGACAGTTAATTAATCGTAGAGGAAATGGGTTAATAAAGATTGTGACCGGGATTAGAAGATGCGGAAAGTCCTTTTTGCTTCGTACGTTGTTTAAAAACTATCTTTTGGAAAATGGAGTAGACAAAGAGCACATTATTGAAATAGCCTTTGACTTGTTTGATAATATGGAGTATCGCAATCCGAAGGTGTTTTACCCATGGATAAAAGAGCAACTAAAAGATGAAGGGAAATATTATATTCTTCTGGATGAGGTTCAAATGTTGGACGAGTTTGTGAGCGTTTTAAACGGTCTGGCTGACAGGAAGAATTGTGATGTGTATGTGACGGGAAGTAATGCAAAATTTTTATCAAGGGATATCACTACGGAGTTTGGAGGCAGAGGAGACGAGATTCATATGTATCCGTTAAGCTTTTCGGAGTTTATGAGTGTATATGACGGGAATCGTTACGATGGGTGGAATGAATACATTACGTACGGAGGAATTCCTCTTGTGGTATTGGCGGAGACCGAGGAACAGAAGATTTCCTTGCTTGAAAGCTTATTGAAAGAGACTTACATTCGCGATATTGTGAAACGTAATAAAATCAGAAATGTGGGAGAAATGGAAGCACTATTGGATGTTTTGGCATCCGCAATCGGGTCGTTGACGAATCCCAATAAGTTACAGAATACATTCAAGAGTGTAAATAAGTCAAAGATTACAGCAACCACAATTACAAAGTATATAGAATATCTGGAGGATGCGTTCTTAATAGAGGACGCGAATCGCTATGATATTAAGGGGAAATCTTACATCGGGACTCCGTTGAAATATTATTTCATGGATATGGGGCTTCGAAATTCCAGAATCAGCTTCAGACAGATGGAAGTTACCCATTCCATGGAAAATGTAATATATAACGAGCTTAGAATGAGAGGATTTCATGTGGATGTGGGGAATCTGACTGTGATAGAAAACGGAAAAGAAGGAAAACTTGTAAAGAAACATCTGGAAGTTGATTTTATATGTAGCAAGGGGGCGAAGAAGTACTATATCCAGTCTGCTTATATGCTTGGGACTGCGGAGAAAACGGCACAAGAAATACGACCGTTTTTAAAAATCAATGATTCATTCAAGAAGATAGTGATTACTTCCGATACGCCGAAGCCGTTTTACAGCGAGGAAGGAATTCTTTTTATGAATGTATATGACTTCCTGCTTCATCCGGATTCCTTGGAAATGTAGCAGATATAAGGAAATGTCCCTACTGGGACTTTTGCCCTAAATTTTTCTGAAAAAGTTTCGAAAAGACTCTAAAGTAATTCTTCGGCACTGCCGATATAGTTAGTGTAAGGACAAAACACTTGTCCACAGGGAAGTTTCTTCCCACAGGCAGAAGTTCAAATCCTAGGTGAACCCACTGCCGCAAACAAAAACCTAAAAACAAAAGTGACCCGAAAGGATTCGGGGGACTTCATCCCTCATAGCGAGAGGATGGAACCATTATAAGGAGGTAATTATTATGAGTATGGTAGTTCAACACAACATGCAGGCTATGAATGCCAACAGACAGTTAGGTATCGCAACCGGTTCTTTAAGTAAGTCCACTGAGAAGCTTTCTTCCGGATTCAGAATCAATCGTGCAGCAGATGATGCAGCAGGCTTGGCTATTTCCGAGAAGATGAGAAGCCAGATCAGAGGTTTGAACCAGGCTTCCACCAACGCACAGGACGGTATTTCCTTAATTCAGACCGCTGAAGGTGCTCTTAACGAGACTCACTCCATTCTTCAGAGAATGAGACAGCTCTCCGTACAGGCAGCCAACGGTACTGAGACCGATGAAGACCGTTCCAACCTTCAGGACGAAGTTGCTCAGCTTCAGGACGAGTTAGATCGTATCGCTGAGACCACCGAGTTCAACACCATGAAGTTACTTGACGGTTCCTTCAGCGGCAGAGCAGCAGGAAGCACTACTGCAGGCCCGAAGTATGGCGTATATGATGGTGCAGGTCTTGGCGCTTTCATTACTTCTGATGTAAACGGTGTTAAGGTAGAAGCAACTACGGTAGCAAAGCAGGGCGGTGAGTCTGCAGTTTGGTCCAATGATGGTAAGACCTTGACCTTGAATCTTGCACTGAATGTAACCTACTCTCAGGAAGAGATTGATTCTCTTATTGAGAAGGCTGTACAGGAAGACTCCAATGCAACTAATGTTCCGGCTAACGTATCTGTTAAGTTCGCAAATGGTGTATACACTGCAACCTCTGCTACCACTGTAACCAGTGCAGCAACCAGCCAGGGCCTTAAGGCTAACATGGCAGCGACTGCAATTACCGCTGCAGCAGTAGGTGCAAATAAGATTGAGCTTACTGCAAACAAGTATGGTGCAGATATGAATATCACCATTGAGCTTACCTTTGATGCTGAGGCTGGAAAGGAAGAAGCGGCTCTTAAGACTCCGGCAGCATATGACATGACTGCAGCAGATGGTGATGTTGATGGTAACGAAGCGGTTTATACTTTAAAGTTACAGGCTGGTAAGGAATATACCGCTGAGGATATCGAAGAGATCTTAGCTAAGGGTGGTCTGGATTTGACCGTTAAGTTAAGCGGTAACGTTGCTAACAACGGTACTGACGAGCCGAATACCCTTATGGCAGTTGATTCTACAGCAGCTAAGCAGGATCTCGTATTAGATGGTGGCGCAGGTCTTGGTGATACCGATGCATTCCTTGGTCAGGCTAACTATGATGTAACTTCCGCAGCAGGCGGAATGAAGCTTCAGGTTGGTGCTAACGAGGGACAGACCATCAGCTTCAACATCGACGATATGAGCGCTCTTTCCCTTGGTGTAAACGGTACTAACGTACGCGTAGACGATCAGGATAAGGCTGCTAGCTCCATTAAGGCTATCGACGGTGCTATCGAGAAGGTTTCCAAGCAGCGTTCCGCACTCGGTGCTATCCAGAACCGTCTGGAGCACACCATTGCAAACCTTGACGTTGCAGCTGAGAACTTACAGACCGCTGAGTCTCGTATCCGTGACGTTGACATGGCTAAGGAAATGGTTGAGTACAGCAAGAACAACATCTTGTCTCAGGCTTCCCAGTCTATGTTGGCTCAGGCTAATCAGTCCAACCAGGGTGTTCTTTCCTTACTTGGCTAATAGCCTCGCAGGGTAAACGTAACCTACACATAAGCTTTTTTCAGAGGGGTCCCGCACCTAGGAGTGGGGCTCCTCTTTCAGTTACAGAAAAAAAGAGGAAACACCTAAGTGTTTTCCTCTTTTTTGTCGATATACAGAATAAGGGTTACTATACCCAAAAGGGGGATTTTTATGGAAAAGACAAGACCGGTATTAAGTATCTCCATGTTGGTTTCCAACAACCGGAGAGATACCATAGAAAAGTGTATGGAGTCCTTGGTGCCGCTTATGAATGCAGTACCGAGTGAGCTTATTATTGTAGATACGGGATGCACCGACGGTTCCGTAGACATTGCAAGAAAGTATGCGGATAAGGTGGTGCGGTTTACCTGGTGCAAAGATTTTTCTGCGGCGAGAAATGCAGGTCTTTTCGAATGTACCGGAGAATGGTTTTTATATCTGGATGATGATGAATGGTTCGAGGATGTATCGGAGTTGATTGCTTTCTTTCGTGGGGAGGAAAGGAAACATTACGATACGCTGTGGTATATCCAGAGAAACTATAATGATTTTGAAGGAACCGCATACTCGGACAGCTATGTGGGCAGGTGTGTAAAAAGAACGTCCCAGACAAAGTTTTGCGGTAAGATTCATGAATGGTTAGAACCGTTACCACAGAGAATTAAGCAGGTAGATTCTTTTGTGCATCATTACGGGTATGTGTTTAAGACAGAGGAAGACAGAAAAAAACATTTGGAACGGAATCTTTCCTTGGAAGAAGCGGCAGTAAAAGAAAACCCGGAGGATATCCGGATGTGTTGTCAGTTGGTGCAGGAATACCGGTCAGCCAAGCGTTTTGAAGATGCAGAGAGGTTTGCAAAACAGACTTTACAGCAGACGAAATACGAAAAAACCAATTCCTTTGTACAGTATTTGCTGATTACCCTTCCAAAAATTTATATGGAGGCTGAAGAGATAGAGAAGGCACTTGCAGAGTATGAACGTCTTCTTAATGAAGAGGTGCTGTTGCATCAGAGTAAGTTAGCGATCTATTGTGAAAGAGCATTCTTATACGGCAGAGAGAACCGGGAAAAGGAGGCTGCGGAAGAAAGCTTACGATATCTGGAGGAGTACGGGATTGTTCCGGGAAAAGAGGAACCCCAGGAATTCCCGATTATGGACTTTGAGCAGTATCGATCCAAATTTAACCGGCAGAGGGTAATAAAGGGCGGTATCACCAGTGCTATGTTAAGTAAGGAGTACGGATATTTGGGACGACTTTTTGCGGGGCTGGACTGGGCGCATGATACGGAAATATCGAAAGAAATGGTAAAAGCACTGGTGCAGTGTTATTTGTTTAGCAAAGACGAATCTTTACTTTTGCGGGAATTGGAGCGTGTATTAAAGGTAGAGACGTTGCGAATGCCGGTGTATGCGATTTTACATTCTGCATATGTAGAGTTCTCGGAACGACGCCCGGAATTGGCGGAAGTTTTGGAGCAACTGAACCGCAGAGACGGAAATTTCGGCTTTTTCCATTTAATTAACACGGAGGAAAAAGGAATTACCACCGAGCAGGACATTGCGGATTATTACGAAAAAAGTGACCGGAAATATGATGTGGAAGTGGCGGAACTGTTTTTGAAAGGTTGTGAACGGAAGTTGTCCGGGTTCGGGACTTTAGAAACCGGTATGACCGCGGAAGCTACCGTAAAAGAGTATATCCTTTGGGCAAAACGATACGAGGAAGCTTTGCGGGGAACCGGGGAACGGGCAGACGAAGATGAACAGGAGCAGCTACCGGTCATACAGCTTGCCCGTATGCTGGAAGAGGTATTGGCAGAACCGGATTTGGCTGTATGTGGTGAAAAATTGAAGCAAGTGGTGGCACTGTATCCGGTCATGCTTCCGGTAGCAAAGGCATTGCTTGCGGAAAAAGAAGTTGCTATTTTGGCAGGGCAATTAAAAACAATGGCGCGGAATCTGTTAATCGAAGGAAAGACAGAGGAAGCAAAGACGGTTCTTTCGGAATTGGCGATGTTGGTGCCGGGGGATGAGGAAGTAAAGGAACTGCTTATTTAATGTATACTGATAAAGTATGAGTATAATACGATACCGGACACAAAAGACGTAAAAGTCCTTGAAACCCGCTGATTTCAAGGACTCTTTTTTCATTAAAAAGCTTTATGCACTTTTCACAAAATTCTTCAAAAACTTTGTGAAATATCACTGGACGAATGTTCTTGAACTTTCGCGGGGGTCATGTTATACTATAGTTAAGTTACAACAAAGCCGTGCCTTTCCGACACATGCGCAGATGTCCGGGCACAGTCGAGGCTTTGGGTCTTCGGTAAAGTCTTATCGATAATTCCATGGAATGAAAATGTAACAAAGAAAACGTAACGTGTAGTTGTTTATGCAAAGGAGAGTGTTTTAGTGGAAGAAAAGATTTTTGTGCGTCACACAGAGGAAGAAGTGCTTCGGGAACTGAAAGAAATGCCGGGGGCTTACCGGACATATCAGGGATGGACCGAGGATTTAAGAGAACGTTTTATGGCATTCTGTACCGGAAAGAAAACCCTGCCGGTGCTCTATGACACCGTATTTAAGACACTGATGAATCCGGACACCCATCCGGAGCGGCTGGAGGATTGCATTTCCTGTCTGTTGAAACAAAGGGTAACCATCCAGACGGTACTGCCGATGGAAAACATCCTGATGGACGGTGTCTCTACAATGGTTATGGATATTTTAGTCAGACTGGACGATGGTGCGCTTGTCTTGGTGGAAATCCAAAAGATACCGTATTATTTCCCTGCGGAGCGTGCCTCCTGTTACTCGGCAGACCTACTGCTTCGCCAGTACAGTCGTGTAAAAACCGAAAAAGGAAAAGCCTTCAGCTACAAGGATTTGCAGAAGGTCTATACCATTATCTTTTACGAGCAAAGTATCGAAGTGTTTAAGGAATATCCGGAAATTTGTACCCATCATGCAAAGATGACCTGCGATAGTGGACTTAAGTTAAACTTTTTACAGGAATTCTATCTGGTCGCCCTTGACGTATTCCGAAAAAGCGAGTATGCTAAATGTAGAGACCCGAAGGAACGGCTGGTGGGCTGGCTCTCCTTCTTC
>JAFVSN010000023.1 GCA_017503735.1 Lachnospiraceae bacterium | reverse complement strand
TGAAAAATCGGCGAATACGAAAAGGCTGGGTAGCGTAGAGCAAGATTCTACCATGGGTCCAAATTTCGCCTATCGCTCAATTTGCCCCTCATGGAATCTTGTTGGGGAGTGCCTTCCCCAAACCCTGCTCTGTTCCGCAAAGCGGAAGCGATACGGCTGCGCCGATTTTCATTTTTCAAAAAACGAAGGAGGAACCGAATGACAAAAACCTACAACACACCGAAGCGAACCCACATCGTAAAAACCCGTCTGGACGATGAAGAACACGCCGACTTTCTTCATCGCCTGGAGATTTACGACATGAATCAATCGGAGTTTATCCGTGAAGCCATCTCCGGTGCAACCATCAAGCCGACCATCGTTGCAACATTGGTCAGCGATGACCTGCTCGCTGCTGTTGGCAAACTGACCGCTGAGTATGGAAGAATCGGTAACAATCTGAATCAGATTGCCCGACACCTCAACGAATGGCACAGTCCCTATCCTGCCATGGCAAAGGAATTGCAGGATGCCGCCGCTGATCTCGCTACTCTGAAATTTGAGGTGATGAAAAAGGTAGGTGATGCTGTTGGCAACGTTCAAGCATATAAGCTCTAAAAATGCCGACTACTCTGCCGCTGAAGCCTATCTTACTTTTGAGCATGACGAGTTTACCATGAAGCCCACCCTGGATGAAAACGGCAGACTTATCCCAAGACAGGATTACCGCATTTCTACGCTGAACTGCGGTGACGAAGATTTTGCGATTGCCTGTCTCCGTGCCAACCTCCGCTACGGCAAAAATCAAAAACGGGAGGATGTCAAAAGCCATCACTATATCATTTCTTTTGACCCCAAGGATGTTCCCGACCACGGATTAACCGTTGACCGAGCGCAGCAGTTAGGCGAGGAATATTGTAAAAATCATTTTCCAGGACACCAAGCTATCGTCTGTACTCATCCCGACGGACACAACGGCAGCGGCAATGTTCATGTACACATCGTTATCAATTCTCTGCGAATTATGGAAGTGCCGTTCATGCCATATATGGACAGACCATGCGATACTCAACCAGGCATGAAGCACCGATGCACCAATGCCGCTATGGAGTATTTTCGTTCCGAGGTCATGGAGATGTGCCACGATGCGGGTCTATATCAGATTGATCTGCTGAACGGAAGCAAGACAAGAGTGACCGAGCGTGAGTATTGGGCAAAGAAGAAAGGACAGCTTGCACTGGATGAAGAAAATGCTGTTCTTGCCGAACAGGACTTGCCGGTCAAACAGACCAAGTTTGAAACCGACAAAGACAAGCTTCGTGAAGAAATCCGCAGGGCACTTTCCGATGCAGTCAGCTTTGAGGATTTCGCTGAAAAACTTCTCCGCCGTGGCATTACTGTCAAGGAGAGCCGAGGGCGATTGTCCTACCTCACGCCCGACCGCACAAAGCCTATCACAGCACGAAAGCTGGGCGATGATTTTGATAAAGCTGCTGTGTTCGCTATCTTTGTCAGAAACGCAAAACGAGTGAGGGCGAAAGCTGAACCCGCCCATTCTGCACCGACCATTCAAGACCGTGTTAATCAGCAGAACACCGTCAGCCGCATGGTGGATGTAAACGCCGCAAAAGAGAAAGGCAAAGGTTACGAGCATTGGGCAAAGAAACACAATCTCAAAAACGCCAGCCGAGCCTATCTGTTGTATCAGGAAATGGGATTTGATTCTCCCGAAGAACTGGCAGCCGCCTGTGATGCCGCCCATGAGAAGCTGAGCGATATTCGCACCGAAATGAAAACCGTGGAAGCTGCTATCGCAGAAAAGAAAGAACTTCGTAATAATGTGCTGAACTACCTCAAAACCAAATATGTGGTTGACGAACTGAAAGCCTGCAAGAATGACAAAGCTCGTCAGAAATATCGTGACGAGCATGACAGCGACTTCATCATTCTGAACGCCGCCAAACGATATTTTGACTCCAAGAGCTTGAAGAAGCTGCCGAGCCACAAGGCGTTGCAGACGGAAGTGGAACAGCTCATCAAAGAGAAAAACGAGCTGTACAACCAGTACCAGACCGCCAAGGAAGAAGCGCAGCGCCTTGATACCATTCGCCACAATCTCGAACAGACCCTTGGCAGAAAAATCGAACACAAGAAAGAACAGGAACGATAATCATTCCCTTCGATTCGTTTCCGTTCCCATCCGGCAAGTTCCCAAATTGGGAACTTGCCACCACCAAACAGAAAGGACAATTCATATATGAACGAACAAAAGAAAGCAATCGACATGACACCCGAAGAACTGAATGAGTGGCTGGCATCCTTGCCCGCACCGGAGGATGATGCACCTTGTCTGCCGTTCTCTGAACCCGACCCTTACTTCAAAATGGAGCATACGCCCCCTGAACAAGCTCAGAGCCGCTTGTTCAATGCGGACGGACATCTGACTGTTCACAACTACTGTGCAGCTGAGCTGCCAAAGATCACTGTGACTATTCGTTCCGGTCAGACTACTTACCGCTTCAACGGTAGCTATGACGGAACCCGCAGTTTGCCCGCAAAGCTACTCGACCGCATGGTTAGAGACAACGAAAACTAAGAAAAAATATTTTAACGAAAGGGTGGATTTATTCACAAATGTGTGATATGATAAATACAAGCAATCCTGTATTGGCAGACTGCCCGCCGATTAAGGAGGAACAAGATATGAATAGGCAGTCTGACAAAATTACCGCTATCTACTGCAGATTAAGTCGTGACGATGAACTGACAGGCGATAGCAACAGCATTGTCAATCAAAAGGCGATTCTCAAAAGGTACGCTAAAGAACAAGGTTTCAAAAATATCCAGTTTTTCGTGGATGACGGGTACTCCGGGGCTAACTTCAAAAGACCCGACTGGCAGCGCATGATTGAACTGGTGGAGAATGATAAAGTTGGTATCATTCTCGCCAAGGACATGAGCCGTATCGGCAGAAACTATTTGGAAGTCGGCATCTACACGGAAATTCTCTTCCCTGAACACAATGTCCGCTTCATTGCCGTGAACAGCGGCGTGGACAGTGCCAATCAAATTGACAACGACTTTACTCCGTTCCTGAACATTATGAATGAGTTTTATGTTAAGGACAGCAGTAAAAAGGTCAAGGCATCCATGAAGCAGAAAGGCGAATCCGGTGAGTATCTGACCACCAACCCGCCCTACGGCTATATGAAAGACCCCGACAATCCAAAGAGACATTGGATTGTGGACGATGAAGCCGCAGCCGTTGTCCGTCAAATCTTCGCTTGGTGCATGGAGGGCTTCGGCCCCTCTCAGATCGCCAAGAAGCTGAAGGAAGCAAAGGTGGATTGTCCTACGGTTCATTGGATGAAGATGGGAAGAAATGCTCCTGCCAACATACCCGATGACCTTTACGCATGGGCACCACGCACCATCACCGGCATACTGGAGAAGCAGGAATACCTTGGTCACATGGTCAACTTCAAGACCCGCAAGCTGTCGTACAAGAGCAAAAAGAAACTCGAAAACCCTCCCGACCAATGGAAGATTTTCGAGAACACCCACGAAGCCATTGTTGATGAAGATACCTTTGCCCGTGTGCAGGAGCTTCGCAAAAACAAGCGCAGACCTACCCGAACAGGCAAGACCAATATGTTTTCCGGTATCGCTCGTTGTGCTGATTGCGGTGAGAAATTGTACTACTGTACCAGCAACAGTTTTGAAACCAGACAAGACCACTTCGTATGCTCCATTTCCCGCAAGAAGGGAAAGGATGTCTGCGACACACACTTCATTCGTGCAGTTGTATTGGAGGAAGGAACTTTGCAGCATATGCGTTTGCTTTTCCTCTGCATCGCAAATTATGAGGATGAGTTCCGCAAGGCACTGGGTGCAAAGCGAACTGCCGAAGCCAAGAAGGAGCTTTCTGCCAAGAAACGCACTTTGCGGAAGTCTGAAAACCGTCTGGCGGAACTGGACCGATTGTTCAAGCGTATTTACGAGGATATGGTCAATGGAAAACTGTCCGAAGCTCGTTTTCAGATGTTGTCTGATGATTACGAGCAGGAGCAGGAAGAACTGAGAGCCAAGATTGAAATGCTTGAAAACGAAATACAGAATCAAGAAAATCATGTGGAGAGTGTCGATACCTTCATTCGCTTAGCGAAGAAGCACTTGTATCTGGAAAAGCTGACACCCGAGGTTCTGAACGATATGGTGAAAGCTGTATATGTTCATGCACCGGACAAATCCAGCGGACACAGAGTGCAGGATGTAGACATCAGCTACAATCACATCGGCATACTCCCCGCCAATTTACTCTATGACATTATGAACGGAAAAGCGGCATGATTACTCATGCCGCTCACCGAAAACAATATACTGTTTTATTGGACCGCTCCCGAGGACGCTTTTATCTTTTCAAATTTATAATACTGTAATAAATCAAAACAAGGCCAATGCTTAAAAGCAAACCGCCGATGATATCCGTAAGCCAATGCACCCCGGAAATCAGTCTTGCAGTAACCATAAAAACGGTAAAAATGCTTATCAGCCAAAGAAATGTTTTTTTTAAGCGTACGTTTTTAATTCTTCGCTTAAACTGAATCGCCGAGGTCGGCATAATACACATAACAAGAAGCGTTGTTGAGGAAGGGTAGGACGCTTCGAGAATTCCATCAATTAAAACAGGGCGGTAGTTTATTACAAAAACCTCGAAGAAAAGAAAAATCGACGCCAAGATAATGTAAAATCCGCCGAGCAAAAGTATATCAAAATCAACTTTGAACAAATTTTTGCGTTTTAAAAGCTGAATAAAACCAAAAACAGCGAACCCGAACATAATAAAAATCGGAATAAACCCAAGCCAATCCGTCAGAACGTATAAATCCATGTTCACACCGGTAAGGTTATGGAAAAATTCGTTAAGCGTTGCAAAACCGATATTTGAACCATTCGGGCCGATAGCTTTAACGTCAATAAATTTAATAAAAAGCGTCCACAAAACAAACGCTGCAATGCTTCCAAAACCGGAAAGCAAAATTTTTCTGTTCATTTTAAATCCGTCCTTTACATTTTTTATTAAAGCATAGACGGATAAGGCGGAAACATAAAGAATTGCGGCGTCACATTGCCGATACTTTCCGTGTCAGCGGCGTTTAATAAGCATAACAGCTTTTATTGCAAGAAAAACGAAGGTTAAAAAAGCGGCATATGGCTGAAGAGTCATAATAAAACAGATTGCGCCAAGTGCGCCGAAACCAAGTGAAAACCAGCGTTTATATTTAATCCAAAAATCTGCTTCGCAACTTTGCAAGGCAAGGATGAGAATTCCAATGAGGAAAAGTGAGAAAATAACGGCAAAATAAGCGGCTTTAATATATCCGGAAGTGCCGGAAAGGGAAAGGAGGGAAACCTCCTTAATAATTTCACCATTTCTTTCTCCAAAAAACGGAAGAAATAAAAACAAAATCATACTCAAATCCAAAAGACCGAAAATAATATCGAAAAGGCGGCTTTCCCTTTGCTTAAAATCTTCGTCTGCAACCGCAAGAATTTCTTCGCCGGAAAGAAGTTCGTCGATTGAAACGGAAAAATATTTCGAAATAGCTTTGAGAGATTCAATGTTCGGAACGCCTCTTCCGGATTCCCATTTTGAAACGGCGGTTCGGGAAACATATAAAATTCCGGCAAGTTCTTCCTGGGTAAGGCCTTTTCGTTTCCGAAGTTCCTGCAATTTTTCGCAAAGTTCCATAATAAATCAGTTCCTTTATGCTAAATGGGCAATCCCGCTTCGGGACTGCCCATTTTTTTAAAATTAATTATTTATCGGTGGGTTTCATGGTGGGGAAGAGAAGAACGTCACGGATGGAAGCGCTGTCGGTAAGAAGCATTACAAGTCTGTCAACGCCGAAGCCAAGTCCGCCGGTAGGAGCCATACCGTATTCAAGAGCGGTTACGTAGTCGTAGTCAACCTGCGCTTTGCTGGTGGGGTCAAGTTCAAGACGTTCCGCAACCTGACGTTCAAAACGGCCTTTCTGGTCGATGGGATCGTTAAGTTCGCTGAATGCGTTGCCGAATTCGGTTGCGTTGATGAAATATTCAAAACGTTCGGTAAATGCGGGATCTTCCGGTTTGCGTTTTGCAAGGGGGCTGATTTCTACGGGGTAATCGTAGATGAAGGTAGGCTGGATAAGGTTTTCTTCAACGAATGCATCAAAGAATTCAGCAAGAATTGCGCCTTTGGTGGGAACTTCCGGAAGTTCAACGTTGTGTTTTTTGGCAAGTTCAATGGCTTCTTCGTCGGAAGCAACTTCGGCAAAATCAACGCCGGAATATTTTTTGACCGCTTCGATCATGGTAAGTCTTTCCCAGTGTCCAAGGTCAATTTCGGTTCCCTGATAATTGATTTTAAGGGTTCCGCAAACGTTCATTGCAACGGTTTTCATCATATCTTCAACAAGGTCCATCATGCCGCGGAAATCGGTGAAAGCCTGATAAAGTTCAATGGAGGTGAATTCGGGGTTGTGTTTGGTGTCCATACCTTCGTTACGGAAGATACGGCCGACTTCGTAAACTCTGTCAAGACCGCCAACGATAAGGCGTTTGAGGTAAAGCTCAGTTTCAATGCGGAGAACCATGTCCATATCAAGGGTGTTGTGATGGGTAAGGAAAGGTCTTGCGGAAGCGCCGATTTCAAAAGGAGTAAGGATAGGGGTTTCAACTTCAAGGAAGCCGCGTCCGTCAAGGAAGGAGCGAAGCTCGCGCATAATCTGGCTGCGTTTGATGAAGGTATCTTTTACTTCGGGGTTGATGATAAGGTCAACGTATCTCTGTCTGTAGCGGAGTTCCTGGTCTTTAAGGCCGTGGAATTTTTCCGGAAGGGGAAGAAGAGATTTTGCAAGAAGAACAATTTTGGTTGCCTTTACGGAAATTTCGCCCATATGGGTGCGGAAAACAATACCTTCAACTCCGATGATGTCGCCGATATCCCATTTTTTGAAATCTGCATAATCTTCTTCGCCAACCATATCTTTGCGGATATAAAGCTGGATTCTGCCTTCTTTATCCTGAAGGTCCGCAAAGGAGGCTTTGCCCATTCCGCGTTTGCTCATAATGCGTCCTGCAAGAGAAACGGTCATGGTGCTTTCTTCGCCTTCTGCGGGGTCAACGAAAGTTTCTTTAATGGTGCCGGAATAACCGGTTACGTTAAATTTGGTGATGGTAAAAGGGTCTTTGCCTGCTTCGCGAAGAGCAGTGAGTTTATCGCGGCGAATCTGGAGAAGTTCGGAAAGCTGTTCTGCAGAAAGTTCCTGCTGTTCCTGTTCCATAATCTGTTCAGCCATTTATTTTATCTTCCTTTCAAAAGGTTATTTTATTGCATAATAGAACATCTTATTTTAACATATTTAAATAAAAATGACAACAGTTAAAACAAAGAAAAAGCCCGCAAATGCGGGCTTTTTTTGGATTTTAATATTAGTAAGAAAATCCGGTAAGGATAAAATGTCCATCTTCGGCTTTTTCAAAATTATAAACGGCGGGTTTAAGAATTTCCGAAACCCAAAGGGCATTTTCTTTGTTTAAAGGAATTTCGGAAACAGTTCTTCCATCGGTATTCAAAAGGTAAAAATTAAGTCCGCCGCCGGGATT
>JAFVSN010000022.1 GCA_017503735.1 Lachnospiraceae bacterium | reverse complement strand
GATCCGATTCGTTATCTGCGTGAGCGGGAAATCGTGCATTTCCAGCGGTTTGGTGAAAGCCTGCGGATTGTACAGGATAATCTGGATTCCAAGAATTTTTATGCAATCAATCCGGCTTTTTTGGCGGATAAGGCAAGATAAAAAGGAACAGAATATGGAAAAGGGCGCGACATTTATTGTTCGCGCCCTTTTTTACACAATATTCATGCATTTAACGGTGAAAAATATTTATTTTTTAATAAAATGTAAACATTTTTAAAAAGATATGGAAAATTTAAGGGAAGTATGCTATAATGAGTGACGTACAGGCAAACTATGTCTTGTAGTATGTTGAGGAGGTGTACAAATGAAGATGAAGTTACGCGGAAAATTAATTAGTACAATTTTGTTTCCGTTACTACTCTTGGGTATTGCGGTAATGCAATTAAGCAAAACTACCGTTACAAATGTATTGGAAGATAAGTTGGAGACTTCTCTGAGTGCAACAGCAACTTCGGTCAGAAATACGTTGTTGTATATCGGAGATGGTGATTTTCGGTTGAATGATGCGGGGGAACTGGTAAAAGGGGACTTCAATATTTCAAAGAATCCAAACATTGTAGACGACATAAAAAAGGAATCCGGTGTTGAAGTATCGGTGTTTTTCGGAGATACCCGCTATCTTACTACGGTAACCGATGAAACGGGAGCACTTGCGCTAGGAGGGAAAGCAGGAGCCGAGATTGCGGAATGCGTATTAAAGGGCGGAGAAAATTATTTCAATGAAGCCATGGACATAGCCGGAAAGGATTACCTGGCATATTATATACCGCTTTATAACGAAGGCGGAAGCGTGCCGGTGGGCATGGTGTTTGCCGGACTCAGTACAGACCATGTGGCCGAAGGCGGTAAAATAATTTCTTATAACATTTCAACGATTATTTTTGTCGTATTGGTATTTGCGATTGTTGCGGGTTGTTTGATTATTTCCAGTCTGATTCGTGCATTACGCAGAGGTGTTACGGCATTGGAGGAATTGTCGGACGGAAATCTGGGTGTAGAGGTGTCTCCGAAACTGTTAAAGAGAGGAGACGAAATCGGAAATATCGGTCGTGCGATTGATAAGTTGAAGACGGAGTTGTACGGAATTGTGACCGAGATTAAAGTCCAGTGTGAGACCATGGATGATTTGGCAAATCAGTTAAAGCTCCAGACAAGAGAAACGGCGGACAGTATTACTCAGGTAGAAAATGCGGTGGGTGAGATTGCGGAAGGTGCCGGAAATCAGGCGGAAGAGACTCAGGTTGCTACAGAAAATGTCGTAACCATCGGAAACATGATCAGCGGAAATCTGGAGGATACGGAAGCTCTGAATGTAAACGCAACAAAGATGCAGGAGGCAGGACGTGCTGCGGTACAAACATTTGAAGCTTTGAATAAGACCAACAAGAAGGTAATGCAGTCCATCGGAAAGATTCATGAGCAGACCAATGTTACCAATGAGTCGGCACAGAAGATTCAAGAGGCAACGGCATTTATAACATCGATTGCGGAAGAAACCAACTTGCTTGCTTTAAATGCTTCCATTGAAGCAGCCAGAGCAGGTGAACAAGGCAAGGGCTTTGCGGTGGTTGCATCCCAGATACAAAAGCTTGCGGAGCAAAGTAATGAATCTGCATTGCAGATATCGGAAATTGCGGAGATGCTGGTAACGGATTCCACCGAGGCGGTAGAGACCATGCAGCATGTGCGTGATATCGTGGAGATGCAGGATAATGATATGCGTGAAACGAATGTGAAGATTACCGAAGTATTACAGGGAATCGAAGATTCCTTTGTGATGGTAAATAAGGTAACAAAGCAGACGGAACAGATGGATGAAGCGCGTATCAATGTAATTGATATTGTACAGAGCCTTACCGCTATATCGGAAGAGAATGCGGCAGGTACGGAAGAAACCTTAGCATCGATTTCGTTAGTAAATGATGTGGTAAAGGGAATCTCGAAGCAGTCGGTAGTCTTAAAGTCTATTGCAGCTGAGATTAACAAGAAACTGGGTGCGTTCCGAGTATAATAAGTAAGATGGTGAGCGGGGGTGCGTATGTGAATGAGCATCCCCGCTCTTGTTATGGTGTGAATATCGAAAAGCCCGCGCACGACAACAAAAGGCCGCCCCTTTTGGGACGGCCTTGTAAGATACCGTATTAAGGTTTAAGCAAACGGATTCTCGGTCGGGTAAAGCATACCCTTCGGCTGGTTGAACTTAACTTCTTCAACACCGAGATACTTGAATACCTCGTAAAGAGCCTTTCCGAAGTGACCGAATGCTACTGCGCCGTGGTGCGGGTAGTTTCTCTCGATCAATACGTGACGGTAGAAACGTCCCATTTCCGGAATAGCAAATACGCCGATTGCACCGAAGGACTTGGTACGAACATCGAGAACTTCACCTTCTGCGATGTATGCACGAATCTGTGCATCAGCAGTAGACTGAAGACGGAAGAACGTAATCTTGCCCGGAGCGATATCACCTTCGAGGGTACCGTTGGTGCACTCGATCGGAAGGTTTCTAGCCATAATCTTCTGATACTTCATCTCGCAGAATGCAAGCTTAGAGGAAGCGGTGTTACCACAGTGGAAGCCCATGAAGGTATCCTTGTGGGTGTACGGGAACTTGCCCTCGATTGCTTCCTTGTACATATCAGCCGGAACGGAGTTGTTGATATCAAGTAAGGTAACAACATCCTCAGATACAACAGTACCGATGAACTCGGAAAGAGCACCGTAGATATCTACTTCACAAGATACCGGAATACCCTTTGCGGTCAGACGGCTGTTAACATAACACGGAACGAACTTGAACTGAGTCTGGAATGCCGGCCAGCACTTACCAGCGATAGCAACGTACTCACGGCTACCTTTGTGTGCCTCAACCCAGTCAAGTAAGGTAAGCTCATACTGAGCAAGCTTCTCGAGAACTTCCGGTCTCTTGTTGCCTGCGCCAAGCTCTGCTTCCATTTCCTTAACAACGCCCGGGATTCTTGCATCGCCTGCATGGTTGTTGAATGCTTCGAAAAGGTCGAGCTCGGAGTTCTCCTCGATTTCAACACCAAGGTTGTAAAGCTGCTTAATCGGAGCGTTACAAGCAAGGAAGTTGAGCGGTCTCGGACCGAAGGAAATAATCTTTAAGTTGCGAAGACCAACGATAGCCTTTGCAATCGGAACGAATTCCTTAATCATATCAGCACACTCTTCAGCGGTACCAACCGGGTACTCCGGAATGTATGCCTTTAAGTTACGAAGCTTTAAGTTGTAGCTTGCGTTAAGTACGCCACAGTAAGCGTCGCCACGGCCGTCCATAAGGTCGTTCTGGGACTCCTCAGCAGCTGCACAAATCATGGCCGGACCGTCGAAGTGCTTTACAAGCAAGGTCTCAGCGATTTCCGGACCGAAGTTTCCGAGATATACGCAAAGTGCGTTACATCCGTTCTTCTTTAAATCTTCAACAGCTTCTAACATCTGAATTTCGCTCTCTACGATACATACCGGACACTCATAGATGTCATCCATACCGTACTTTGCAGCGTAAGCAGCAACGACTGCTTTTCTTCTGTTAACGGACAGGCTTTCCGGGAAGCAGTCACGGCTAACAGCAACAATACCGATTTTAACTTTTGGCATATTGTTCATTTTAGTCTTCCTTTCTTTTCTTTAAAATTTGTTTTGTAACGATACAGTTACGCTACCCTCTATTATAGTTGTTTTTAGGCTTTCTGTCAATAATCGGCATGGTGTTCCAAGATATTTTTTGTTATAATATTTTAAGACACATTTCAGCAATTTTGCAAGAAATCTGTTGCAGTTTTTGTCTGAAATCCTTGTGCCGGAAACTATAAAAACATGAACCGATGACAAGCCTTCGATACTATATGTATGAACGCAATGAGAAAAAGAGAACATTTTTTGCGAGCAGACAGGGCGTTCGTGTAGTACGAGAGAGTGTAAGATAATTTATACTTATTTAATTGACTTTTTGTGTTTGCTTCCGTAAAATAATTCTTTGACAAAAGAGTACGACGACAGTGCATCCGGAGGACCTGTTTCGTATGGCAGAAAGCAGGGAAGGTTATGGATTGGTTTGAATTATTGATTTGTTTTATTGCGGGGATGGGCGCAGGACTCGGTACCGGATTTGCCGGAATGAGTGCAGCCGCGGTGATTACGCCGATGCTGGTGGCGTTTCTTGGAATGCCTGCTTATGAGGCGGTGGGGATTGCTCTTGCCAGCGACGTGCTTGCCAGTGCAGTCAGTGCATATACCTACGGGAAAAATAAGAATTTGGATGTAAAAAACGGTCTTGTAATGATGGCAGCCGTGCTTGTGTTTACCATGGTGGGAAGCTTCGTTGCCAGTCTGGTGCCGAATACAACCATGGGAAGTTTTTCGGTGGTAATGACGATGTTCCTCGGGGTGAAGTTTATCGTAAGGCCGGTCATGACAACAAAGGAAAAGATGGCGGAAACTTCGGAAAAGAAGCGTTTTCAGCAATCGGTTGTCTGCGGTGTATTGATTGGATTTATATGCGGATTTATCGGCGCCGGCGGCGGAATGATGATGCTTCTCATATTAACCGGTGTGCTTGGCTATGAATTAAAGACTGCAGTGGGAACCAGTGTATTTATTATGACGTTTACGGCACTTACCGGTGCCCTCAGCCATTTTGCCATCGGTGGGGCTCCGGACTGGTTCTGCCTGGTATGCTGTATCGTGTCTACCCTTGTGTGGGCTCGGATTGCGGCAAAATTCGCCAATAAGGCAAAGCCTGCCACCCTAAATCGTGTAACGGGTGTGATTCTGGTGGTGTTGGGAGCAGCAGTGTTGCTTGTGGGGATGGTGTAGAGGAACGCCCCTTTCTGCGAACCTTTTTTAGAGGTTTGGTTTCTGTTCCCTTTTTGGGGGGCAAATCTTTAAATTTTGAGGAAACTTGAAAACGGCAGAGTCCGTAAAAGGCTCTGCCGTTATTGTGCGTTAAATAATATCAATGGATCGGTCTATCATCCGCAAAAATCGGTCTTTTACCGAATAAATGATGAAAACTATTCTTCGTCATTCATCGCATCTTCGATAGAGTCCAACATCTCCTCGATGTCATCCAGCTTTCCTTCAATGTCATCCGCCTGACATTCCAAAGCATCCAGACCGGCTTCCAAGGAATCCATGTAAGCTTCTCCGGCATCGCCGGACATTCTCTGTGTAAGAACCTCAAGGTCGGCCTGACAGGAACGAACAAATAACGGTTCCGAATTGTCTTTCAGGGCACACAACTCATCCTTTAATACGGAAACACGTACGGAAAGGTCCACGGTTTTGCCGAAGGACTTTGACGTAACACCGATTTGCTCTCCCACCGTCTCTGCTTTGCTCCGAAGCTCATCACAGCGTGCCTGCAAATCGTCGATGAAATCGAATACTTCGTCGGAGTATTCCTCTAAGTGGGCTGCCTGTTCTCTGATACTGTCGGGAAGGGTACTAAGTGCTTTTTGAACTTCTGCCGGCTTACTTAAGTCAACAGCGTTGAGGTCGATTCCGGTATGAAAGGAATTCGTGCCTTGTGTAGCAGTTTTCTGATGGCTGTTTGATTTGCCTGCTTCTTCTGCCATTCGCCGGGCTTTCTTTGCTTGTAAAGCTTCCGTAGAATACTGATCGCCGCCATACTGGCTGATGCTCGGCCAACCGTCTGCAAAAACCAGATTGTGACGTTGCGGACGCTCACTTGCAAACTCGTCAGGTGCGTCTTCCCAATCGGCATAAAATGCAAGCTCCTTGGCGGGTTTTACTGCCATCGGGGCAACCCCTACTACAAATGCAAGGTGGGTGGCTACCGTAGGAGCGGTGTCGCTATTGCCGGACTGCGCGGTGGCAGAAGCTGCGGAACCTGCAACAGAACCTGTTGATGTTGTACCAAAACCGGAGTTTGCGGAAGCATACGCTACCGGTGTGCGGAACGGGATGGAATACAATTCCCAACCGTCCTTGTGCAGAACCGGCTTGATGTAGTTCCGGTTTAACTTGTAGGTATAACAATCGTCCCAGTTACCGCCGAAAGAAATCTGTAACCGGCATAGTTCGGTGCTTGTGTCATTCTCGCCGCCGTTTAACCAAAATATGAAGCAGTATTCCGTATCCGGAAGAAGCAAAAGCTCCTTAGAGACAGCACGGGCATAGGATGTGTTCCAGTCGCCGAACATAAGGCTTTCTATCAGGCTGCCGTCGAAGTCGTTGATAAAGCTGCGCTCCGCAGGGAAAGACTGTGAAAACCCGTTGTTTCTGCCGTAGCCGAAGTTGTTTTGATTGCTGTTCTGCATCTGATCAAAAGACCAATTCCGTGGATTAAAAAAGATATAATTCATTTGATTTACCTCCGATGTGTTGTATGTATCGGACGGCTCCGGTTTTCCGGACAAACGAATGGTACAGTCGTCCACGAAAATCGCCCGTCCATTCTTAATGAGCCCACTTGCCCGTTTGGGGTAAGTGGTGCCGATAATGTTTCCTTGTGCATCTGTTACCGTTACGTTTTTTGTCATGGGTGTCTTCCCCTCTCACAGAAGATTTGTGTGCGGTGCTGTTTTTTGCTATGGGTGCCGTCCCCGAGCCGCAGGTGTAAGCGGTTGTTTGGCTTACAAGTAGAGTATAGCATAGGAATGATGCAAAAACAATAAAAAGATGTGGATGGTAGGAAAAATGTGGTGAAAGGGAAATTTTTGAGAACAGTCGGCGAAAGATGGCAATGAGTGTGTAGATACACCGACAGAAATGGGGTAAAAGCAGATGTGATTCGCTGTAAAAAATGTTGTCAAACAGAAAAATTGAAAAAAATTAAAAAAGTACTTGCATTTTTTAAAAAGATTGGATATAATATCATTCGTGGCTGTGACAAGCACAGCGGAATATTTTTGGGGTATCGCCAAACGGTAAGGCAACGGACTCTGACTCCGTCATCTCAAGGTTCGAATCCTTGTACCCCAGCTTAGAGCATCGCATATATGCGGTGCTTTTTCTTTTGTCTTGCGTATTTTCTCGGCGTATGGTATTCTTCTATTAAGATAGGAAATACAAAAGAGGAGGCATAAAATGGGCGAAATAGCTGATATGCTTGGGAATTTGAGAGATTTGATCGAGGGATTGACGGTAGTTCTTCTGGTTCCCATGTTATTGAATTGTTTTTTCGGGTATAAGATTTTGAAAATCATGATAACATTAGGCGGTGCGCTTGTGGGAGCGGTGGTTGGCGCTCTTTTGGGTGTTTTAAGTGGGGAAGAAGCCATGATAGTCGTGCTTGGCGTGCTGTTTATGTTATTGTTCGGCTTTTTGGCATTTAAGTTGTACAAGCTTGGTATTTTTCTTCATTTCTGGTTTTTGGGGACGGTGATATTCGCAGTCGTGTTTATTATGGCCGGAAACTGGGATTTAATCGGTGTTTCGGTTATCATCGGTTTGGTAATCGGCGTGCTGGCAGTGGTGCTCCATAAGGGCTTTGTCATTATTACGACCTCTTTCTCCGGCGGTATGACCGGCGGAGTAATGCTGGGGATGACGATGGAGTTGGAAATTGCCATCTGTATTGCCATGGGAGTATTCCTGTCTATATTAGGAATGATTGTACAGTTTGCTATGGAAAAGAAACGGAAGCCGGATGCGATGCAGGGAAACAATGCAGGTACGATTCCGGCGAATGTAACGGTGCATCATGTGTATGAGAATCAGCCGGCGGCTATGGGGACAAATGCTACGGAGCCGGTGAAGACACAAACGACATACACGGAATTATCCAAAACGGCGGCCGAATATTATTGCGCAAAGGGTAAGGTGTTAATTGATTCCATCGCAATATCGAAGGATGATACGAATAAAGCATATGTCACATTGGAATTCCGAAATATCGGTGATGTGAATCTGGCTGCTGTTTATTTTACGATAAAAGGCTACGGTGTGGCGGGAGAAGACCTGGGAGAGAAGGAGTACACACTGATTGATTTGAATGTTGCTCCGAATACCGGATTTTGTTCCGGACGGTTGGAGCTGTTTGACCCGATGGTTCGAAAAGTAGAAGTCTATCTGACACAAACGGTAAACGGAAACTTTGAAGTGACAAAACTGGAGGAGGAAGATACGAAAAAGTTTCCGGAACTGACACCTCTTTGCGACGGTATGGATGCAGATTTGATGGAATTATTGGGACTGGGATTTGATGAGAACTATTGGTATCAACCGTTAGAAGAAGGGCTTTGGATTTGTACCTGCGGACATGTGGGATATCATGTATGTACCAATTGCGGAAGGGACAACACCCAATCTCTGAAAAACACGGATGAGGCTGTGGTTCGAAGAATAACAGACAATGTAACCCGGCTGTTGGCGGAAAAGGATGCTTGTAAAAATGCCGGCATGTTGAGAGGATTAAAGAGCAGGGTAGAGCGGACGGTTCAATTGTTGGAAGCAACGAAAGTCAGTGAGGAATCGTTAGATCGTTGTAAGGCAATGTTAGAGGAGATTGAGACCGGCTTAACCGAATTTGGATTAAAGGCTGCGCAGACAAAGAAAAAAGCGAAGAAGATTACGATTCTTGCGCTTAGCGCGGTTGCCGTGATTGCAGTGGCAGTCGTTGCGGTTAAGATTGTAATCGGGCTACCGCCGAGTGATAAGAAGATTCTCGCAGAGGCGGAAGAATATATGCTGGAGTGCATAGGGGAAGAGTACGAGATAATCGAATTTGAGATTGAGAAGGAAAAAGAAGGGTCCAGGATTCAAGCGGTAGTAGAGATTACGTCGAAGCTTGAAAACGGGGATGAGACGGAGGTAACAGTAGCTCTTAATTTTCTCAAACGGAGCGGGAAATTTAGGTGTGTCAGCGGAAATTGTAGGGAGTATACGTTTATTCCGAAGCATGAGATTACAAAAAAGGATAGTTTCCCACGTCCGGACATGTACTTGTATTATGAAGGCGGTTCGGTTTTTGTGGACGGTGATGAATCGGATTCCGGAAGTCTTACGGTGGAATATGAGATTGATTATTCCGATGTTCGCGTAAAGAAGACAAAGGCAACGGTTCCGGTGACGTTACGGATAGAGTATCGGAACGGGGCTACGGAAACAGTAGTGGAAGTGCCGTATACGTATATTCGGGACGGTCAATGGAGTGTCGATACTTATCTGGAGGTTCAGTTATCACCGAAGGAAACGATTTTAAATCGTGATATCATTACCGGTTTGTTGGCAAATTCTTCTATTACATATATGGGAGAAAAACTTCCGGGGCAGTTTTTGAAACCGGAAAGCTTCGAGCCGTCCTATTCGGAAGCATATACAAAAGCCACATTACGATGTGATGCCGCTTGGGACAATGCCGATGTGCGCCTTGACGGAGATTTTGAGGCAACGTTTGAGTACAGAGGCAGAACATGGGTGCTTTCTTCCGTAACATTGGTAAATACTACAAAGACCAGATATAAGGAAGTAACCGATACGGAACTTTTTACAATGATAAAGAGAAGTATTTTGGAAAAATGCACGGAGAAGACAAATGTAACCGATGTTCAGATTACCGGTACGACAGTTACACGGGAAGGTATGTATGTTGAGGCGGTTTATAACTCGGAGAGTGAGTACTTTTATCTCGAGAATAAGATTCGGGCTTACTTTGACGAAACGATTCTTCAGGGATATGTATTTCAGGAACTGACGGAAGAAACCACAACCTTAACAACCTTTAAAGAAGATAAACGTGAAGGCCTGATTTCCGATTTTGTAACGGTTGCCACAGAGTATGAGAATAAAAAGAATGTGGATAATGTCGCGATTACGGGGGTAAGTTATACCGCCGGCGGAATCGTATTGAATATGACTTACGATTGTGTAGAAGGATATTTTGTGGTAAATCGGAGCGTGGAACTTACATTGTTGGGAACTGCATCCGATGGAACGCGTAACTATAGCTGGTTAAAAGATACGACGATTCTAGCGACGATTCCGGAGGAGAGCAAGGCAGTGATTCCGGTAGAATACAGCCTAAGCTGTAACAATGCAACTCCTGTGGGGATGCCGTCTGCGGGGACTGCTGAGTTAAGCATGACGATTCGTACCGACAGAACAGTTACAATTAACGGCTATGTGGGGAATCTCTATTTGCAGTTGAACGGTAGAATGGAATATCCGGAGAATGACATATCCATTAACTCGTATCAGCAAAAAGTATATGTAGCTTATCAATTTATTTTTAATTCGAAGGCAGATCTAACCTTTGATGTTACACCATCCCTTAGTTATAAGGACGGAAAATTGACCGGTAGAATATATTATGATTGTATAGGAATCGGTGCGGGAGAGTTTACAGTTACTTTTAAATAAGGAGGAGGTAAGAAACATGCAGGAAGTTTATGAGTTTTTAAAGAAGGCGGGAACCTACTATTTAGCAACGGTGGAGGGCGACCAGCCGAGAGTAAGGCCGTTTGGTACGGTACATATTTTTGAGGACAAGCTTTACATTCAGACCGGTAAGGTAAAGCCGGTGTCGCAGCAGTTACAGAAGAATCCGAAGGCAGAGGTTTGTGCGTTTATGGAAGGAACCTGGCTTCGTGTGGCTGGGGAGCTGATTGAGGATGACAGACGAGAAGCACGTCAGGCGATGCTTGATGCTTATCCGCATTTGCAGGCCATGTACTCTGCGGACGACGGAAATACCCAGGTACTCTATTTTAAGGATGCTACGGCCACCTTTGCATCTTTTGGCGGTGCACCGAGAGAAGTGAAGTTTTAACAGGAAAAGTCACATATTAAGTGAGAAGAAGCAGGATGACGGATGAGTCTCGCTTTGCGAGACTCATTTTCGGTCTGTGGGCTGTGATTTCCTGTACCGATTTTGTAGAATTGGGTTGAAAATAAATTCAACGGGAGGTTTTTTTATGACAAGAAATTCTATGGGCCAGTTTATGGCGGCCTTACGAAAGGCAAACGGTATGACACAACAGGAGGTGGCTAACCGTCTGAGTGTGTCCAATAAGGCGGTGAGCCGATGGGAGCGGGATGAATGTGCACCGGACATTACGTTGATACCGGCAATTGCGGAGATGTACGGGGTGACCTGTGATGAGCTTCTCCGGGGGGAACGTATCTCCCAGAGCCCTGTGGTGCAGACACCGGGAGAAGATGGTACGGAAAGGGAAGCTGCGGAAAAAGGAAGAACGGACAAGAGAGCGGAACGGCAACGAAAAGCGCTGATCGGCCGTGCTTTGTCGGGTTTTAAAATCAAAATATTGATTTCCATCGCATTGTCGGCAGTAGGCCTGATTTTTATGTTCGGAATTTCCTACGGTTTTTACCGGCCGGTTATCGGCTTTGCGGTGCTTCTTTTATTGGAAGCGGCGGCGGTGGTACTTGCGGTAATTGCAGTAAATAAGTTAAAGGAACTGACGGATAACGAGCTATTCGAGGATGCGGACGAAAAAGACGTGAAGCGGGTGGGTGACTGCCTTGGAACGCACTCTTTTGCAGGATTTTACACGGCATTGTCGGCAGTGGCGGTATCGCTTCCTTTGGTGCTGATTCGTTCGGATTATATCGAAAGTGTTTTGGCATTTCGAAGCTATCTCCTGTGTTTTGTGGGAATTGCCCTTGCATTGATTTTGCTTTGTCAGTTGGTAAGAGGACCGTATCTACGGTGGATTACCGGCAGAGAGCGGGATAAGACGATGAACCGGAATTGCGTGATTATGAATGCAATCCAGTTAGGTGTTTTGGCTCTTGCATTGGCTTTTATGCTGATTGTACCGCGCTTTAATGAGTATGATCCGGTAATGGATCGTATTCAAAATACGTTTGCGTTAGGACCTATGGTTCCACTGATGTTTTTTACAATAGTACCGGGACTTTTGATTTTGTTTCTTGTTTTGGAAAAGAAGGAGAAGCAAAAGGTACTGTTTCACGGTTTACGTAATGTATTGCTGCTTCCTACAGTGTTGATGATCGGGTCGGCATACGGTGTGGGAATCGGTTATGATGAGAGAGGATCGATGTTTTACGAAAAATATGACTATTGGAATACCGGATTGATTTATAAAGGTCTGGGTTGGGCGTTGCTTATCATCGTAGCATTTTTAGTTGTAGAGTGTATAGAACAGCGGAAAAGAGAACAAAAGAACACTTAAGAAATAATTAAAACTTTTCGGCGCAGGAAATCATTGACAGGTGACCTGCGCCGTGCTATACTCAAACTGTACTGAGGATATTAGTACAGTTAATATGCATAGAATAACAGGGAATGGGAATCGATAGGATCATTTTGCCCCGGAGTGAGGCGGGGGAAGGAAAGGAGGAGATGTTGCGTGATTATCATTGATTACACGGACCGCAGACCGATTTACGAGCAAATTGTGGAACGGTTTCAAAGTTTGGTGCTGTGCGGTGTTCTGGAAAAGGATGCGTCGCTTCCCAGTGTGCGGAATCTTGCCATGGAGCTTTCCATTAATCCGAATACGATTCAACGGGCTTACACGGAGTTAGAACGTCGGGGTGTGATTTATGCGGTAAAAGGGAAAGGTAATTTTGTGGCGGATATTCAGGCCTTGCTTAAACTTCGGGAAAAGGAAGTGAAGGAAGAGGCCGGACGTCTGGTGCAAAAGGCAAAAGAGGCCGGAATGACAAGAGAGACGCTGGGCGTATTGCTGGATGCAGCATGGAAGGAGACCGGAAAACAGGTGGTTTCCCGGCTACCGCAGGCGGATGGGACGGAACCGGCGCAACAGGCTGCGTCGGAACAAGGTGTAGGAGGTGAAGCGGATGATTAAAGCGGAAAATGTGATAAAGCGTTTTGACGGAATTTCGGCGGTGGACCGGGTTTCCGTTGAGATAAAAGAAGGTGTTGTGTTCGGCATGGTGGGAACCAACGGTGCCGGTAAATCTACCCTGCTTCGTATGATAGCGGGTGTATTAAAGGCAGACGAAGGGACTATTACGGTGGACGGTGAGCCGGTGTTTGAGAATCCGGTAGCAAAGAAGGAAGTATTTTATATTTCCGATGATGCGTATTACTTAAATAACGGTACGCCGGTGGATATGGCGGATTATTACGGCGCCGTGTATGAAAAGTTTAACAGAAAGCGTTATCTGGAACTTTTAAGTCAGTTGGGATTGCCGCTTTCCCGTAAAATCAGTACCTTTTCCAAGGGTATGAAGAAGCAGGTATCGATTTTACTTGGGGTTTGTGCGGGCACAAAGTATTTACTTTGTGACGAGACCTTTGACGGTCTGGACCCGGTGATGCGTCAGGCAGTCAAGAGCATTTTTGCGAAGGAGATTACGGAACGCGGTTTGACGCCGGTGCTGGCATCCCACAACCTTCGTGAGTTGGAGGATATCTGTGACCATGTGGGACTGCTTCATAAGGGTGGCGTTTTGCTTTCCAGAGATTTGGAAGAGATGCGTACCGGGATTCACAAGATTCAGTGTGTATTTGCGGATGAGGAGCAGGAAGCAAGAGTTCTCATGGGCTTGGAGGTAGTCAATAAGGAACAGCGCGGCCGATTAAAGACCCTTACGGTGCGGGGAACCCGGGATGAAATCGCAAACCGCGTGGCAGCGGCGGAACCGGTATTTTTTGAGATGCTTCCGTTAACCTTGGAAGAAATCTTTATTAGTGAGACGGAGGTGGCAGGATATGATTTCAAGAAGCTCATTCTTTAAATTGATAAAAGAAGATGTAAGACAGCGTCTTTGGACCATTGTTTTGGCAGCCATTGTATTTATTTTGCCGGTGCCGATTTATATTGCCATGGAGATTTCCGGTTCCAGAGGGTTCGGGACAGGACTAATAGATAATTTTGCAAGGAATCTGGCGGAGCCTATGGCGCGGAACAGTGTCTGGCTGGTGTTGGTGACGATAGTGGGAGCCCTGATTTGTGCGGTCAGCGGTTTCGGATATTTGTTTTCCAAAAAGAAGGTAGACTTTTTCCATTCGTTGCCGGTAAAGCGTGAGACGTTGTTTGCGGTACGTTATATCAATGGCGTATTAATTTATCTGGTGCCGTATCTGGCAATGGTGCTGGTAAGTGTCTTGATTATTGCTTTCACCGGGAATATGAGAGCGGTTGTATTTTCGATTGTGTTGAAAGGATTGGCAGTGCATCTGCTTGGATATCTGGCAATTTATACGACATGTATTTTATGTGTGGTTTTTGTAGGAAATATTGTGGTATTTTTTGCGGTCAGCGGATGGGTATTCGGCATTACCCCGATTACCTTATTGGTGTTCAACTGGTTTGAGGAAACGTTCTTCAATACCTACAGCTATTTAGGTGATTCTTTTAATGAATGGCTGTATTCGTTGCGTTTTTTGTTCCCGGGATATTTTTACATCTATTCCGTAGATGCAAGCGGGCTTGCAGTCAGTACGGTGAGTCTGCTGTTACAGGAGCTGGCTTTTGTAGTGGTGCTTACCGTAATCACGTTGCTTGTGTATCGGGCAAGACCGTCCGACGGTGCAGGCAAGGCTATTGCGTTTGCTGTGTTAAAACCGGTGATTCGTGTTTCCGTGGAGCTTCTGGCGGGGGCGTTGATGGGAATGATGTTTTACAGTATGGCAGACCGAAGCACCGGAGTGCCGGGCTGGATGATGTTCGGTGTGATTCTCGGAGTGGTGTTAAGTCATATGTTGATTCAGAGTATTTTCCACTTCGATATCAGAAAGTGCTTTGCCGGGAAGTGGTCTATGGGTGTATGTGCGGTGGTGGCTGTTTTGTTTGTACTGGTGATGCGGTATGACACCTTCGGATACGACAAGTATCTTCCGAAAGAGAAGAAAATCGAATCTGTTGCGGTGGAAGTAACCGGGCTTGACCGGTATCGTAATAACTTTACGTATACGGGAAGTTCAATTATTTGGACCGAAGAACTGGAGGAGATGGAATTAACGAATGTTCCGGCAGTGTATCCGTATTTGGAGTCTCTGGTTTCGGATAACGAGGCTTACTGGGACTTAAGGGAAAACGGAAGGACATCGGATTTTACGCGGGTGAATGTGGCTTATCGCTTGGAGAACGGAAAGACGGTATATCGTGAATACCGGGCAAACGGACTCCGGGAAGATTTGTTTGCACCGATTTTTGAAAGCATGGAATACAAAGAAGCACACTACAGTGATATCTATACTATACCGGATTCCTTTGTCACTTCCATTACTGCGGTGCATGCCATGAATGAGTTGCAAATGAATCTGAGTGCGGCAGAAGGAGCGGAGTTTATGGCGACATTACGGAGAGAGCTTTCCGCCCAGACCTTAAAGGAGAAAATCGAAACGTTACCGGTGGCTGTATTAAACATGAAAGTAGTGGAAAGAACACCCCGGTATGATTCCGACGGAATGCCGGTGGATCATATTTATGATTATTCTACGGAACTTCCGGTGTACCCATCCTTTACGGAAACGCTTCGGTTTATGAAAGAACGGGGCTTTGCGGCAACCGGGGAGTATGAGTGGACCGGGAAGGAGATGATGCGGTTGGAGCTTCCGGAAATCGCAATCAAGGAACCGGAGTTGTATACAGGTGAGGTATATACCAAAGATGCTTCCGTGGAATTGACGGAGTATGTTAAGGTAGGAATCGGGGAACAGTTTGGGGATGTGAAAATTGCTTATCCGGAAGACTGGGATTACGGGTACAATACGATTCCGGTGGAGCCGGAGGATTACGAGCGATTGTATGCGCTCTGTACTTGGGAAGAACTGTATTATTACGGAAGACCGGGCTTTGAACGATACGAAAATTACAGAGTGTGTCTGGATGTACCGCGGGACGGATACAATATATATGAAACCTATTGCTTCATTGTCCCGCGGGATGCGGACTTATCGTTCCTTTTTGAGTAGGGAAAAGACGTGAAAGAAAAAGTCGGAAAAGTAAATTGAGTTTGTTATGCGGATGCGTTGCTTTGTCGAAAAAAGACAGAGCAACGCATTCTTTGCGAAATGGTTTTTTTGTCTTGTATTTTTCAAAAAAAGATGGTAAACTATCTCGTATATAGTATGCTAGCAATATTATGCCACGGGGAATCCGTTTTGGCATAAGCAGCGCGGAAAGAGGTTGTTATGGAACGTTTTTATGTCCCGGAAGGGTATCATTCGGCTCTGTCTATTAAGGAGACACAGGGAGCTATCAAACATGTGAAGGACTATTTTGAGCGTCAGTTGGCGAAGCAGTTAAATCTGACTCGCGTGTCCGCTCCGCTTTTTGTAAAGCCGGAGTCCGGTTTGAATGATAACTTAAACGGTGTAGAGCGTCCGGTTGCTTTTGGAATCAAGGAACAGAACGATGCGATAGTAGAGATTGTACATTCCCTTGCAAAATGGAAGCGTATGGCACTGAAAAAATACGGTTTTGTGTATGGCGAGGGTCTTTATACCGACATGAATGCAATTCGCCGGGATGAAGATACGGATAATATTCATTCTATCTTTGTAGACCAATGGGACTGGGAGAAGGTAATTCTTCACGATGAGCGTAACATCGAGAATTTAAAATCAACGGTACGCAGTGTCTATGCGGCACTTCGTGAGACCGAGCACTATATCGCGGACAAATACGAATACATAGAAGAGATTTTGCCGGAAGAGATTACCTTTGTGACAACACAGGAACTGGAAAATATGTATCCGAACGATACGGCAAAAGAACGTGAGAACAAGATTACCCGTTTAAAGGGTGCGGTGTTTATTATGCAAATCGGTGATAAGCTGGCTTCCGGCGAACGTCACGACGGTAGAGCACCGGACTATGACGATTGGCAGTTGAACGGCGATATTATGGTATATTATCCGGTGCTTGATATGGCATTGGAGTTGTCTTCCATGGGAATCCGCGTGGATGAGGTTTCTCTCGCGGAGCAGCTTGAGAAGGCAAATTGTCAGGACAGGGCAGAGCTTGCGTTCCAGAAAGCAGTGTTAAAGAAAGAGCTTCCGTATACGGTAGGCGGCGGTATCGGTCAGTCCCGTATTTGCATGTTCTTTTTAAGGAAAGCCCATATCGGTGAAGTGCAAGCATCCATTTGGCCGGATGACATAAGAGAAGAAGCAGAGAAAAAGGGTGTTATGTTGTTATAAGATACTGTGGGATGGTGCACAGTTGTGTTACGGTTGTATTGGAAAGGAGAAGCAGAATGGATATTTCAAATGAAAATAAGGTGTTGCAGGCGGTAGTTCAGGTGGCGCCGTATATTCCGTTGTTTATTGATGAACCGGTGTCGGTGGCGATTACAAATACAGTCGGTTTTATTTATAACCAGCCGTGTAAGGAGATTCCGTTGGCTTGTGAACTGGGTGCACCGTTCCCGGAAGGAGCGACTCCTCTTATGGTGATTCAGTCGGGAGAGCGTACTGCCCGTGAAGTGCCGGCAAAGGTGTACGGTGTTCCGTTCAAGTCCTATGCGATTCCGCTTCGTGACGGAAACGAAGTGGTGGGATGTCTTATGATTGCCAAGAGTATCGAAACCATTCGAAGTGTGAAGGATGCCATTGCCAGTTTGTCCGAGGAAGTAGAGCAGGTAATGGAAGCAGTCAATGAGATTACGGATGGTGTGCATTTGGCATCGGAGAACAACCAGATGGTATTCGGACTTATGGGGAACTTATTGACCGAGACGCAGAAGATGAATGATATTCTGGCGGTAATTAACAAGTTCAGTAATTCTACGAAGATTTTAGGTTTGAATGCTTCTATCGAAGCGGCAAGAGCCGGTGCGGCAGGTAAAGGCTTTTCCGTAGTTGCTCAGGAGATTGAGCGTTTGTCCGGAAATACAACCCAGTCCGCAAGAGAAATCGGAGATATGCTTGGCGGTATCGAATTGCAGGTCAATGATATCAGTGAGAAGTCGAAAGAGACAACGGATGCATTTACGCAACAGGCGGCTTCCTTGCAGGAAATTGCGGCAACGATTGAGAATTTGAACGCAAATGTGAAGGTAATCGAGTCTTATATTAAGCAGTTATAGGCGTTTACAATGGTGTTGGGAGAGATGAGGAAACAAGGTATTATTGATGTTAATGCGTGTTTGGCA
Organism: Lachnospiraceae bacterium; assembly: GCA_017503735.1. GTDB lineage: Bacteria > Bacillota > Clostridia > Lachnospirales > Lachnospiraceae > SIG307. Next base: position 21,036 of record JAFVSN010000022.1, on the reverse strand, counting down.
ATGTTGGCAGTCGGGTGCGGTTTCGAAACGATGGGACCGTAGCCGACTGACACTGTTTTTGGATTCTTATAAACAGCGGAAGCTGATATGTGTACCAAACCAGGGTAAAAAGAGTGGGTACAAGAGATAAGGAGGGTATTATGCGAACAATCGGGAATATTTTATGGATGTTGTTTTTTGGGTTATGGTCTGCAGTTGTATGGTTTTGTTTGGGGGTTCTGTGGTGCATTACCATTATCGGAATTCCTTTCGGATTGCAGGCATTTAAAATTGCAGGGCTTGTATTCTGGCCGTTTAAAAAGAATGTGAACGGAAATTTCGGAGCCCATCCGATTGCAAATCTGATCTGGATTATTTTTGGAGGATTGGAACTGGCAATTGCTTATGTTGTAGGCGGTGTTATTTGCTGTATTACGATGATCGGAATTCCGTTCGGGAAACAGTGCTTTAAGATGGCAACGCTGTCGCTGGCACCGTTTGGAGCAAGAGTGGATTAGAGAGGATAAAGGGGTGTTGCGCGTGAAGCAATCCACCCGGGGCGGATAATTTCGCAAGAGAGAGACTTTGTTCTGTGCCTACCGTGCCTATAAGAATATATAAAAGCCGGTTTCGGAACTGTGTTTCTCAAAAAATAGATTTCATGATGATTTGACCCAAAAGGCATGGTCAAATCGTGAGGGAGAAGAAGTTTTTGAAGTTTCCGGGCATGAATTTTCTCAGAAATGTTCATTTCTGTTGTTTATACCCAAGAAATCAAGAAAAATTTTCTCAAATTTTGATTTCTAGTAGGATTTGAGAAAATGCCGGCAGCAGATGCCTGAAAATCAGACAAAAGAATATTGAAAATGATGGTATGGAGACGAGTAGCGGGTCAGATGATATGAAGATAAGAAAAATGACCCAAAAGTAAATGCTCGTATTTTGCTACGCACCCGCCAACACGCGTGCCGCGTTGCGAATTAAAAAGAGCCCCGTTCGGAAGTAAACTTCCAACGGAGCTCTTTATTAATTCTTACTTAAGGCTTTCGCGATCTTAGTTCTCTGCCATCTTTGCAAGCTTAGCGTACTTGTCAGCAGCATCCTTTGCAGCCTTGGTGAAGAGGGCTTCTGCTCTCTCCGGATTGGTTCTGGAAAGTCTGTTGTAACGTACTTCGCTTTCGATGAATGCCTTGTAATCAGCGGTCGGTGCCTTGGAGTCAAGCTGGAACGGATTCTTGCCTTCCTCTGCAAGACGCGGATCGAAGCGGAAGAGGTGCCAGTAACCTGCTGCTACTGCGTTCTTCTCCTCGGTCTGTGCGTTCTTCATACCGCCCTTGATACCGTGGTTGATACACGGAGCGTAAGCGATGATGAGGGACGGACCCGGATATGCCTCAGCCTCTGCGATTGCCTTTACACACTGATTGTAGTCAGCACCCTGAGCGATCTGTGCAACATATACGTAACCGTAGCTCATTGCGATTGCTGCAAGGTCTTTCTTCTTAACGTCCTTACCTGCTGCTGCGAACTGTGCGATAGCACCGGTCGGAGTAGCCTTGGAGGACTGACCACCGGTATTGGAGTAAACTTCGGTATCGAATACGAAGATGTTTACATCCTGGTTAGCTGCGAGAACATGGTCAACGCCGCCGAAACCGATGTCGTATGCCCAACCGTCACCACCGAAGATCCACTGGGACTTCTTAGCAGCGAAATCCTTGTTTGCAAGGATGTACTTGCGATCTTCGTTGTCACAACCGCAAGCCTCTAAAGCTGCGATCATCTTCTTGGTAGCCGGACCATTCTCGGTGGAGGAGTTAATGGTATCAAGGTAACCCTGAAGTGCTGCCTTAACATCATCCTTCTCTGCTACTGCAAGTAAGTTCTCAGCTGCTGCTACAACGCGCTTTCTGAGAGCCTTCTGTGCAAGCTGCATACCGAAACCGTACTCTGCGTTATCCTCGAATAAGGAGTTAGCCCAAGCCGGACCCTTGCCTTCCTTATTTACAGTGTACGGACAGGACGGGGAAGAACCGCCCCAGATAGAGGAACAACCGGTTGCGTTGGAGATATACATTCTATCACCGAACAACTGGGTAATTAACTTCGCATACGGGGTCTCACCACAACCTGCACAAGCACCGGAGAACTCAAGTAACGGCTGCTTGAACTGGGATCCCTTCGGAGTGGTTACCTTGAACTTCTCAAGTACATCTGCCGGGGTCTCTAAGGTAGTACCGTAATCGAACATCTTCTGAGCCTCAAGCTGAGTCTCAAGATTTGCCATGGAAAGTGCCTTGTTGCCCTTAACTTCCGGACATACATTTACACAGGAACCACATCCGGTACAGTCAAGTACGGAGATGGACATAGCAAACTTCTTACCTTCCATACCCTTCATGTCAGCCATAGCTGCACCAGCCGGAGCCTTTGCAGCAGCGTCAGCGTCCATAACTACCGGACGGATAACAGCGTGCGGACATACATAGGAACAAAGGTTACACTGTAAGCAGCTCTCCGGATTCCAAACCGGAACGTCAACTGCGATACCGCGCTTCTCGTAAGCTGCGGAACCGGTCGGGGTGGAACCGTCTGCGTAATCTACGAATGCAGATACCGGAAGGCTGTTACCATCCTGAGCGTTGATCTTAGCCTGAACAGAGTTAACATACTTAAGAACATCAGCACCGCCGCAGGTAGCCTTTTCGGTGAGGTCCTCATCCTTAGCATCCTTCCAGGAAGCCGGAACCTGAATCTCAACGATACCCTGAACACCACGGTCAATTGCCTCATGGTTCATCTTAACAACGTCATCACCCTTCTTGGAATAAGAAGCGGTAGCAGCGTCCTTCATGTACTTCACAGCATCCTCAATCGGGATGATGTTAGCAAGCTTGAAGAATGCAGCCTGTAAAATGGTGTTGATACGTCCGCCGAGACCTACTTCCTTACCGATGTTGATACCATCGATGGTGTAGAACTTAATGTTGTGCTCAGCAATGTATCTCTTTACCTGACCCGGTAAATGCTCTTCTAACTCATCCATGTTCCAGGAGCAGTTAAGAAGGAAAGTACCGCCGTCAACCAAATCCTGTACCATGTTGTACTTACGAACGTAAGCCGGAGTATGACATGCTACGAAGTTTGCCTGGTTGATTAAGTAGGTAGACTGAATCTTCTTGTCACCGAAACGTAAGTGGGAAATCGTAACACCACCGGACTTCTTGGAGTCGTAATCGAAGTATGCCTGAGCAAACTTGTCGGTGTGGTCACCGATGATCTTGATGGAGTTCTTATTTGCACCTACAGTACCGTCTGCGCCGAGACCCCAGAACTTACAAGCAGTGGTGCCTGCCGGAGCGGTAACCGGATTTTCGGTAATTTCGAGAGAAAGATTGGTAACGTCATCAACGATACCGATGGTGAAGGTCTTCTTCTCGGTGTTCTTGAATACGGAAATAATCTGAGCCGGGGTGGTGTCCTTGGAACCTAAACCGTAACGGCCGCAGAATACCGGAATATCATTGAACTTGGTACCCTTTAAAGCTGCAACTACATCAAGGTAGAGCGGCTCGCCGAGAGCACCCGGCTCCTTGGTTCTGTCAAGAACGCTGATGCGCTTAACAGTATCCGGAATAGCGTCGATTAAGTGCTTAGCGGAGAACGGTCTGTAAAGACGAACCTTTACAACACCAACCTTCTCACCGCGAGCGGTTAAGAAATCAACGGTCTCGTCGATGGTGTCACAAGCGGAACCCATACAAACGATAACAGACTCAGCGTCTGCAGCACCGTGGTAGTTGAACAACTTGTAGTCGGTACCGATCTTTGCGTTAACCTTATCCATGTACTGCTGAGCGATTTCCGGAACAGCATCATAGTACGGGTTACAAGCTTCTCTAGCCTGGAAGAATACATCCGGGTTCTGAGCGGTACCACGCTGAATCGGATGCTCCGGATTCAAAGCGCGATTACGGAAAGCTTCAACAGCCTCCATGTTGCACATATCCTTTAAGTCATCGTAATCCCAGATCTCAATCTTCTGGATCTCGTGGGAAGTACGGAAACCGTCGAAGAAGTGTAAGAACGGAACGCGGCTCTCAATTGCGGTTAAGTGAGCAACTGCACCGAGGTCCATAACTTCCTGAACGTTGCTAGCACAAAGCATAGCAAAACCGGTCTGACGACATGCGTAAACGTCGGAGTGGTCACCGAAGATGGAGAGTGCGTGGCTTGCAAGAGCACGAGCGGTAACGTGAATTACGCCCGGAAGAAGCTCACCGGCAATCTTGTACATGTTCGGGATCATCAAAAGTAAGCCCTGAGAAGCGGTGTAGGTGGTGGTTAAAGCACCAGCCTGTAAGGAACCGTGAACGGCACCTGCAGCACCTGCCTCGGACTGCATCTCGGACAACATAACTTCGTGACCGAAGATGTTCTTTCTTCCCTGGGTAGCCCACATATCAGTGTAGTCTGCCATCGGAGAAGAAGGGGTGATCGGATAGATAGCAGCCACATCGGTGAACGCGTAAGACACGTGAGCCGCAGCGGTGTTACCATCCATGGTTTTCATTTTTCTTGCCATGTTACATATCCTCCTTGTAAGTTTAGTGCGGAATTTTGGAATTCCGACACGGATTGTAATAATTGTATTTTTTGAAAGAACACAAAAATACCTAACATATAGAATACCACGAAAACCGACAAGTGTAAAGTGTTTCTTGCGTAAAAATAGTGAAAAAATTGTCAAACTGATGAGGGGAGTTTAATTTGAGGAGTAAGAGAGAGGATACGTTGAAAGAAGCCATGTGTAGCCTACCACCAATCATCTGGTCTGACGCGGGACGGAAAGTATGATACTGCGCCAACTATGCCAAATTCATTCTTGAAAAGACGCGGTGCCGGCTATATAATATGGAAGTAATATTTTAAGATGAACTTCCGATGGATGTAAAAGCATAGCAAGAAACCCGTGGAACCGGGCAGTACATAAAAAGAACGAAAATGAAGAAGATAATGTGAATGGGAAGAACAGACATATAAAATTGAAAAGAACGATAGGAAAGAAGGAAATAGGATGAATAAACAGAAATTCCGCGGAATACAATATATCCTTTGTGCGGCGTTTTTCTTTGCCTCTATGAATTTGTTTGTAAAGATGGCGGGGGATTTGCCGGTGTGGCAAAAGTGCTTTTTCCGGAATCTGGTGGCGGGCTTTATCGCTGTGGGAATGCTTATAAAAAAGAAGGAACGCATCGTGATTCCGAAGGGAAATTTTTGGCCGCTGTTACTTCGCTGCGTCGGAGGGACCCTTGGAATTCTCTGCAACTTCTATGCCATCGGGCAAATGAATATCGCAGATGCTTCCATGTTAAATAAACTGTCGCCGTTCTTTTGTATTATTCTGTCTATCTTCGTATTAAAGGAGCGTCCGAACAGAAAAGAGGTCATTGCGGTTATACTGGCATTCACCGGAGCATTGTTTGTAGTGAAACCGTCATTTCAAATGGAATGCATTCCGGCGGTCTTCGGTGTGTTGGGCGGACTTGGCGCGGGCCTTGCCTATACCTGCGTGCGGAAAATGAGTAAAAACGGTATGAAAGGTGACATTATCGTTTTTTGCTTTGCGGTATTTTCCTGCGTATCGGTGATTCCGGGAATGCTTTTCACTTATGAACCGATGACAACGATGCAACTTGTTTGCCTGTTGCTGGCGGGAGCTTCGGCAGCCGGAGGACAATTCTCCATCACCGCCGCCTACTTCCATGCACCGGCAAAAGAAATCTCGGTTTTCGATTACACTCAGGTTATCTTTGCGGCAATCTTAAGCTTTATCTTCTTCCGTGACCTGCCGGATGTATGGAGCTTTGTTGGGTACGCAATAATTATCGGAACGGCAGTATGGAAGTGGAGAGTGGGGCAGGAAAAAGAGGTTAAGGAGTAGGTAGAAAAAGGTTTTGTCGAGCCTAGTACCGTTATGCCGGTGCATGAGCGAGAGAGGGTTTTCGGGGAAAGTTCCGTGCCTCCCGGCGTAACAAGGAGGAAAGAGATGCGCATTCCAGAAAAACATTGACAAATATCGGAAGATACGCTATAATCTTAGGAATACTGGAGAAGTATGGATAAAGGAGGATTTTGCGACATGGCGGCTGAAAAGAAAAACATACTGACTTATGAGGGTTTGAAGAAACTTGAGGATGAACTGGAAGATTTAAAGGTGGTTCGTCGTAAAGAAGTTGCGGATAAAATTAAGGAAGCAAGAGAACAGGGTGATTTATCCGAGAATGCGGAATATGACGCAGCAAAGGACGAGCAGCGCGAAATCGAAGCACGTATCGAAGAGCTTGAGAAGATTTTAAAGAATGCCGAAGTGGTAGATGAGGATGAAGTAGATGTAGATACCATCAACATCGGTTGTAAGGTAAAGGTACTGGATATGGAATTTGACGAGGAGCTTGAGTTCCGTATCGTAGGTTCTACCGAGGCGAGCAGTCTTCAGGGCAAGATTTCCAATGAGTCTCCGGTAGGAAAGGCATTGCTTCGTCACAAGGTAGGCGATGTGGTTGAGGTTGAGACCCAGGCCGGTGTGATTGAGTACAAGATTTTAGAGATTCAGAAGTCTAACTAGTATAACGGCGCAGAAACAACCGGTACGTGGTTTGACCTACAGTACCGGTTTTGTTTGATAAAAAGAAGTTTCGGAGGAAAGACCAGTGGCAGAAGAAAATATGCAGAAGACTGCACAGGCGGCACCGCAGCAGGACTTGAATGAACTTTTGCGTGTCCGCAGAGAAAAGCTTGCACAGTTGCAGGCAGACGGGAAAGACCCGTTCCAGATTACAAAGTATGACGTAACCCATCACAGCACCGAGATTAAGGATAATTTCGAGGAGATGGAAGGCAAAACCGTACGCATCGCAGGCCGTGTGATGTCAAAACGTGTTATGGGTAAGGCTTCCTTCTGTAATGTGCAGGATTTAAAGGGAAATATTCAGTCTTATGTGGCAAGAGACAGCATCGGTGAGGCACCGTATGCGGATTTCAAGAAGTTTGACGTGGGCGATATCGTAGGTATCGAAGGTGAAGTATTTAAGACGAAGACCGGCGAGATTTCCGTACACGCTACGAATGTGACCCTGCTCAGCAAGAGCTTACAGGTGCTTCCGGAGAAGTACCACGGTCTGACCAATACGGATATCCGTTATCGTCAGAGATATACGGATCTTATTATGAACGCAGAAGTAAAGGAAACCTTTGTAAAGCGTTCCAAAATCATCAGTTCCATTCGTCATTATTTGGACGGACAGGGCTTTATGGAAGTTGAGACTCCGATGCTGGTGGCAAATGCAGGCGGTGCTTCCGCAAGACCGTTTGAAACGCATTATAATGCACTTGATGAGGATGTAAAGCTTCGTATTTCCTTAGAGCTTTACTTAAAGAGATTAATTGTAGGCGGTCTGGAGCGTGTATACGAAATTGGCCGTGTATTCCGTAACGAAGGTTTGGATACCAGACACAACCCGGAGTTCACCCTTATGGAACTGTACCAAGCATACACCGACTACTATGGCATGATGGATTTGACCGAGAATCTGTTCCGTTATCTTGCGGAAGAGGTTTGCGGCACCACCACCATTACCTACGGTGAGCACACCATCGACCTCGGTAAGCCGTTTGAGCGTATGACCATGATTGAAGCGGTTAAGAAGTACACCGGTGTGGACTTTGATCAGGTAAAGGATACCGCAGAAGCAAAGAAGATTGCGGATGAAAAGGATGTACACTACGAGGCACGTCACGAGAAGGGCGACATCTTAAATCTTTTCTTCGAGGAGTTTGTAGAAGAGCATTTGATTCAGCCGACCTTCATTATGGATCATCCGGTAGAGGTTTCTCCTCTTACGAAGAGAAAGCCGGACAAGCCGGATTATGTAGAGCGTTTCGAGTTGTTTATCAACACCTGGGAGATGTGTAACGCATACTCCGAGCTCAATGACCCGATCGACCAGAGAGAGCGTTTCAAAGCACAGGAAGCTGCCCTCGCCGCAGGCGATGAGGAAGCAAACACCACCGATGAGGACTTCATGAATGCCCTTGAAATCGGTATGCCGCCGACCGGTGGTATCGGTTACGGTATCGACAGATTGGTAATGTTGTTAACCAACAGCCCGGCGATCAGAGATGTGTTATTGTTCCCGACAATGAAGAGTTTTGATAAGTAAAAACCCAGTATTTATGCGGGTTTGCGGGCTTTCAAAAGTACCTAGGTACAACGCTTACTACAACAAATTCGTAACGAGATATGAAGAAATATGGTCTCAACTGACGAATAGAGTCTAAATTCAATAGGATAAAAAAGAAGTAAAATGAAGGACTTTCCTTTAGAGAAATCTAAGGGAAGGTCCTTTTTTTACGTTTCTGTATGCGATATGGAACAGTAAGCGAATAAAGAAAGGAGGCAAGCTCGAATGAGAAACACAGCGTTAAGTGCAGCTCATATGGTCATTTATCCAGAAGGTTTGGGAGGTGGCGACATGGTTAAAGTGAGATTGCAGGGAACCAAAGAGGATATGGAGTGGTTAGAGAAGCAGATGGAACAAATTCCAAATGTACAAATCACAGAATCCTCAGAGTTATTTAGCAACAAGGGAACCAACAAGTATTTCCGTAAGTATTTAGAAATTGAGAAAACAGCAACAGTAAAAGAGTAGAGAAAAGGAGATTAAACCATATGAGTAAAGTTATTATTTGTGCAAATCAGAAAGGTGGCGTAGCAAAGACCACCACAACATTAAATTTAGGAATTGGACTTGCCAGATTAGGCAAGAAAGTATTGTTGATAGACAACGATCCTCAGGGGTCACTCACTGAGGCGTTAGGATATCAAGAACCGGACAGATTAGAGACAACCATGGCTCAGATTATGGAATGGGTATTGAACGAAGAGGATTTCGATTTGGAAGCAGGAATTCTTCATCATGAAGAGGGAGTAGACCTTATGCCTGCAAATATTGAATTGTCCGGTGTAGAAACTTCCCTTATTGGGATTATGAGCAGTGAAACAGTATTAAAGGATTATATCGCATTGATTGGTGCGAAGTATGATTATATCCTCATTGACTGCTCACCAAACTTAGGTCAGCTTACATTAAATGCACTTGTAGCGGCAGATGAGGTTATTATCCCGGTACAAGCCGCATATTTGCCGATTAAGGGCTTAGAACAGCTCTTAAAGACAATTAGTAGGGTAAAACGTAAGATGAATCCTAAATTGCATATTATGGGCATTTTATTGACAATGGTGGACTACAGAACCAATTACGCAAGTGAGATTACAGATGTTTTATATAGTGTGTACGGTTCAAGCATCCATATCTTTGATACGTCAATTCCGATGTCAGTTAGGGCGGCAGAGACTCCTGCAATGGGTGTGAGTATTTATAAGCATGATGCAAAAGGAAAGGTAGCTGCGGCATATGAAGCATTGACAGAGGAGGTGGCGAATAATGGCTAAAAGAAATTTGGGAGAGAAAATTAAGTTATCGACTTATGATGAAATGTTTGGAACGGACACTTTTGGTCACGATGACCAAAAGTCGGAGGGGCAGATTATCAATGTCCCTCTGAGTGAACTGTATACATTTAAGAATCATCCGTTTAAGGTTTTGGATGATGAAAAGATGGAAGAAACCGTTGAAAGTGTAAAAGCCCATGGTGTATTAGTGCCGGGTATTGCAAGACCAAGAAAAGGCGGTGGGTACGAGATTATTTCCGGCCATCGTAGAAGACGTGCTTCGGAGATTGCAGGAAAGACGGAAATGCCTTTTATGGTTCGTGAATATACGGATGATGAAGCAACTATTATCATGGTAGATTCAAACATTCAGCGTGAGGATATTTCCATCAGTGAGAAAGCAAAAGCATACAGCATGAAATATGAGGCTATGAAGCATCAGGGAGCCGCAGGAGGAATCAGTTTGGAGAAGATGAGTGAGGAATCCGGCGAGAGCAGAAAGACTATTCAGCGATATATCTGTTTGGCACGATTAAGTGATGAACTGCTTGAACTTGTAGACAATAAGAAACTTGGTGTTATGCAAGGTCTGGAAATTTCATATTTGGATGAAACTCAGCAGAGTATCGTGTACAAGGTTATAGAAGAACTTGGATGCGTAATTAGCGTTGAGCAGGCTTCACGTATTAGAGAAGCGGATAAAAAGGGTTACTTAAACGAGGCGTATATCAAAGATATGCTTACCTACGTTAAGCAACCAGTGCGTAAGGTGGTATTCAATCAGAAAAAATTGGATTCTTACTTTGAGCCGAACATGAGCAACAGTGATATTGAGGAGCTTATTGTAAAGCTTCTTGATGAATGGAAGAAGAAAGGAGGTCAAGTATAAACGTGAGTAGATTGGATTTAGAATTTTATTATGGGCAAGAAGCAGAGCAGTTTACATTTTATCGTTTGCCGAAAGCTCTGATTAGTGATGCTCGTTTTAAGGATGTTTCCAATAATGCAAAGCTTCTCTACGGACTTATGCTTGACCGTATGTCTTTGTCAGCTAGAAGTGGATGGTTTGACGAAGCAAACAGAGTCTATATCAAATATTCTATCGCAAGTATTATGGAAGACCTCAACTGCAGCAAACAGACTGCAGTTGGGGCAGTAAAAGATTTAAACGATATAGGGCTTATAGATATGATTCAACAAAACGGTAAGGCAAATATTATTTATGTGAAAAACTTTGTATCACAAGACAAGTCAGAGCAGGTAGACCGGTCTAAAAAACAGACCAGTAAGAAATCTGTACCGCAGGTGGAAGACCAGTCTGATATTTTAACCGGTACAGAAAGTGAACTGGTGCAAAAAGAGGACGAGGTTGATATTCATACCGGAACCAGTACGGAAAGTGGACTGCCACCAGTCAAAAATTTAGACCCTAATAATAATGATTTTAATAATACTAATATGAATAAGACTAATCATATCATTCAATCCGGTGATGCAGATGAGATGGATGAGGCAGAAGCTTACATGGAACTTATCAGAGAAAATATAGAGTATGATGCTTTGATGAGCTGTCCTACTTGGAGAGACAGAGAGTATTATGAAGAATTGTATCAGTTGATTTGTGAAGTGGTATGTGTTCCAAGAAAGACAATTCGTATAGCAGGAGAGGATTACCCTTATGCACTTGTGAAGAGTAAATTCCTTAAGCTTAATTCTTCTCACCTGCAATATGTGATTGGATGCATGGAACGTAATACAACCAAGGTTAGCAATATTAAGGCATATTTGATTACTGCTTTGTATAACGCTCCTAATACCATGAATCATTATTACAATGCAGAAGTGAATCATGATTTGTATGGAGTAGGATGAACGGATGATGTATAATGAAAGGAGTTGAGAAATTGGATGTAGGCGTAGATATTGACAAAGTAAGGGACTGGATTCTTGATACCGTTGAAGATGCCGGGTATGATGCTACAGAATTTTCTTATGTGGGGATTCGGGCGTATGGAAGCAGGGTAAGCGGTAAGGCAACAGAAGATTCGGATTTGGACGTTTTGGTGGAATATGAAGGGTCTGCAAGAGAGGATACCATTTTCAATATTTTACACGAAGAGGAGCAACGGATGAATGGTGTTCTGATAGATGTCAACCCTATCAAAGCGGAGTGTTCCGGGACGATTGAGGATTACTTGCAAAGGTGCGATGATAACTGGAAAGAGCAAACAAGAAGAGCACATAGAGGACGATAAAAATTTAGGAGGAGCAGATATGGCAACATACATAGTACAGACGAAGGAGACCGAGAAGTATCAGAAGAATTATGGTCTGCCTTTAATCAACATTATTCCGGCAGTGGTATGGAGTATTCCCATGCATCAGAAACTTTTCCCGGATGCAAACTTTTGGATGACTCTTTTACTTTGTGGAATTTTTGTAATAGGATATGTGGTATTAAGTATGTTGCCGATAATAGCAGCGGTTCCATGCGTTGCAAGTGTGATTATGCTTACTGCAATGTTTTGGGCATTAGTGGATGGCATTGGAAATAACTTCATACGAATTTTGCTCAAGGTAGTTATTCTTGCGATTGCAGTGTTTTTGGAACTTGGTATATTCTCCAATGCGATTGTTCCTTGGTTGCAGAAGAAAGAAATGAATAGAACCAAGATTATACGAGTAGAGAAATAACATGAGGTGTGTATGGACAAAAGGGATTACATTGATTTAATCAAAGTGACGGAGGGTATTATCAAACTTGAGAAGGGGGTTGAAATATTATCCGGCAAGAGCTTTGAGGAGGGAGAGGGAGTTTCCGTATATTATTTATGGGAAATCCTAAGAAGAAATGCTTCGGAAAAGTTCTGGTACAGTGATGAGTTTGAGGATGATACAGAGAGATATGAAATGTTTTCGGGCATCCTTAATGATACTGAACTTACTCCGGAAGAGAAGTATGAAAGATTAACAGCGTAAATTAAGAAGAAGCGAGGCCGATATAGCTTCGCTTCTTTGTTTTATGGTTAAGTTGGCACCGGACCTAGCCCTAAAGCTCCGATTAAGAAGAGAAAAATAACAAAAGCAATAGGGACTAATAATAGTATGATGGCAAGAACAAAAGTCTGCAAACAAGGAAGTTTATTTCGCTTTCGCCATATACCATAGAATATGAGGGTTAAACTGCCCAAGAGACAAATAACAGGAAAATATGTCATTACAAAGATGAGCCATCCCATTCCATCAATCAAAAAAATCAAAAATAAAATAGAAGCAACAATCCCAATAATTTTGGCGATAGATTTACGTTCTGCTTTACGTTGGAGCTTTACAAGTTCAAAGGTATCGGTCAAAGCAGCGGAGATAGTATCTTGTGTTATTACCGATTCATCTAGTTTTTCAGAACGCATAATTTCCAGTATACTTACACCTAAAGCATCTGCTAATGGTTCAATAGAATTTATATCAGGAAATCCCAACCCACGTTCCCATTTACTAATAGCCTTATCGGTTACTTGCAGTTTTTTTGCTAAGTCAGCTTGTGTCATATTATTTTCTTTTCGCAAGGATGCGATGAATGTTCCGAATTTTTTGGCATCCATAATCAAGTACTCCTTTCTTTTTTCTGGTTCATATTATAGAGGTTATAACAGAATACAGCAACCGACGTAAAGTTTAGTTGGCTGTTTACTGGCTAAACGCAAAGTTTAGTACGGTTATAATTCTATTATCTTTTGGTCATCGTGTCCAAAAGATCAAAAAGTGAAGACTGACTAAAGGGCTATATTGTGATAAAAATGTGGTGTTTAGACATTACGGTATATTACATAGGTAAAAAAGCATGTAGAAGAATTGTATATATCATAGTATAATTGTTGTGTTTAAAGAGAGCGAAAATTTGAATTTTACGGAGGGAATCTATGAAAGTTGATGTTCAGAAATTATTTGATGAATTTAGTCATATTTTACAGGTTGAAGCAATTGCGCTTGGAGGTTCACGAGCTACTGGAAGAAATGATGAGAAATCGGATTATGATGTATATGTGTATTTATCAGATAGTGTTGATAAGAGTATGCGAAGAAATATATTAGAAAAGTATTGCAAATACATGGAAATAGGAAATTCTTTTTGGGAACTAGAGGATGATGTTACACTAAATGATGGAATAGATATGGATATTATATATAGGAATATGACAGATTTTGAGAACATGGTTTCGTCTGTTGTGAATGATTGTGTTGCATGGAATGGATATACGACATGTATGTGGCATAATCTTATAACATCAAAGATTGTATATGACAAGAATGGTAAGTTGCAGGAGTTACAAACAAAATATCAGATACCATATCCAAAAAAATTAAAGGAAAATATTATATCAAATAATATGAAATTGCTTAGTGGAATGTTACCCTCGTTTGATACACAAATAGAAAAAGCAGAGAATAGAAACGATTTCGTAAGTGTAAATCACAGAGTTGCAGAATTTTTAGCTAGTTATTTTGATATTATATTTGCACTAAATGAAATGACACATCCTGGTGAAAAAAGAATGCAAAGCATTTGCGCTAAGGAATGTAAGATTTTGCCAAATAATTTTGATGAGAATTTAAATAAACTTTTTAATGGAATGTTCTGTGATAAAATATCACCAGTAATAAAAGATATGGTAGATGAAATAAAAATAATAAGTAAGATGTAGGCAAAACTCAATTTATCGAGGACGTGAAACTTTCAGGCTTACAGAGAGAGTGAAATCGACAGAGAATTTGAATTTTGGGCGAGGAGATTATCATGCAGAATACAATGACTGTTAATCAAACAGAATACACTGTTATTAAATTGCTAGGGCGAGGAAAGGGAGGATATTCTTATTTAGCAGAAAAAGATGGTAAACGATATGTGTTAAAACAGATACATCATGAACCTTGTGAATATTATTCCTTCGGAAATAAAATAGAAGCAGAAAGAAACGACTACAACCGATTAGTAGAAACAGGAATTAGACTTCCTAAAATGTTGGATATCGATATTCAAAATGAAAGAATACTAAAAGAGTATATTGATGGACCAACAATATATGACCTAGTTAAAGATGATGCGATGAAAGAGTCATATTTAAGTCAAATAAAAGAGATGGCAAAAAAGGTATATTCTGTTGGATTAAATATTGATTACTTTCCAACCAATTTTGTTGTACAAGATGAACTGATATATTACATTGACTACGAATGTAATAATTATATGGAAGAATGGAATTTTGAAAATTGGGGAATTAAATATTGGTCAAAAACACAAGAATTTTTTGATTATATAAATCAGCACTGATTATACGAATTCCAATTTGTATGGAACAGAAACTTTCAAGCTTGAGGAGAGATTGAAAGCACTTAAAGATTTGAATTTGCTGTTATGATGTTGCGTTAGGAGGAAAGTGATTTTGATACAGAAGGCACAGAAAGAAGATTTAAAGGAAATACTTGAATTGCAATATTTGGCTTATCAAAGCGAAGCTAAACTCTTTGGAAATACGGATATTCCGCCTTTAAAGCAAACGATAGAGGAAGTGGGCGAAGAATTTACACAGGGTACTGTTTTAAAAGTAGTGGATGACAGCGGAGATATTATTGGTTCTGTCAGGGCGTATGAAGAGAACGGAACCGTTTATATTGGCAAATTGATGGTACATCCTAAAATGCAAAAGCAGGGAATCGGTACGCAACTTTTATTGGCAATGGAGAATGAATTTCCAAATTTCAGGTATGAGTTGTTTACCAGTACCAAAAGTATTAGCAACATAAGATTATATGAAAGATTGGGATATAAAATTTTTAAAGAGGAAGCAGTATCTGAGGAACTGCAATTTGTATATTTGGAAAAATGTTAAGAAACTTTGAATTCTCACTTGAGGTATTTTTAAGGATTTAATAACTGTTATATTTTGTTATAAAAATCTCGTTAAACCCTTGAAAATACTAAAGTTTTCGTGGGTGTCGTCTCTGTCACATCTTGTATCGTGTTATATCGTTTTACCCTTGATTATGACCGCTGATAAGGGAAAAAATAAGGGAAAGAAAATCTGGTAACAACTTATAATAAATTATGAAAATGGCAGTTGGAACTGGATGAGATGCTTATAATACATTTTCAAGAAAGAGGATTGACTGCTGGGAGGCAGAAAAGAATTTAAAAACAACTCCCGGGTCTGAATGTGCATTGAATGCTCTTGCCATAGACAACCCTTTGGAGTATGCACGACTTTACCTTGATGGGACTATGCAAATGTGGATTGATGCAGAGGACAGTTTAGAATTGTGGTAATTATACAGGAGGATTGCTAAGAAAGGAGTTCTATGCGATACACGATTAATCAGACTAATAAAGGCGAAGATGAGCTGATTTTAAATTATAAGGAGAAAAATCCTGAGGTTGAGGCGGTGTTGCTTTTTATGGACAAACGTCAAAGAAAACTAATAGGACGAAAAAACGACGAGACAATTGTTGTTACACCGGAGGAAATTCTGTATGTAGAAAAGGTGGATAATAAGACATTTGTCTACACAGACGATAATGAAATTCAAGTAGACATGTCATTATATTCAATCGAATTATTTTTAGACGATGAGAGTTATTTCCGCTGTAGCAAGTCGATGATTATCAATGTCAACAAGGTGGAAAAGCTAAAAAGTATGCCGTCGAATAGGATTGATGCAACACTTGTCAGCGGTGAGCATATCATTATTTCCCGTACATACGCATCGGATTTTAGGAAGCTTCTGAAAGGAGAAAGGGCATGAAAAAAAGTGATAAGAAAAAAGTATCCCTCTGGGAAAGGTATCTTACAAAGGAAATTGGAATCGAGTTTAAGGCATGTCTTTATTTTTTCGGGGTTCTTTTTTACTACTGTACATATCGGCTCTGCATTGGTGTGACTGTGGCAGAAATACTGCATATGGCGGAAATGATTTTTTTGACCTATGCAGTTGGGTATCTTCAGGTTTATGTGCTTTGGAATTTTGATGAGGCAGACGCAATGAGCAAGAAGGAACTGATAGGTATAATAATCTGCACAATAATATATACGGTAGTGTCATACATAGGAAACTGGTTTGATAAAAATCCTTATGTGACTTTTGGGTTCGCCGCCTATATTGTATTCATATATTTTTGTGTTTATTTGGTATATAAATGCAGGCGCAGAATTGATGATAAAATATTGAATTCTGATTTGAAAGTATTTAAAACAAGGACAGATAATAAATAGTGCAACTTAGAGTTGAAAAAGTGTCACTGATGGGTACAGCTATTGTGCCCATCTTTTTTTTGTACTATTCTATCATCAGACGGAGGTACATGAGAAATGAAAGATATGATAACGATTCAAAATTTAACAAAAAATTATGGAAAAAACAGAGGTGTGGAGGATATAACATTCTCAGTTCGGGAAGGTGAAATTTTTGGTTTCCTTGGACCGAATGGTGCCGGAAAATCAACGACTATACGCTCAATGCTTGGATTGATAAAGTATGACCAAGGAGAAATAAGAATCAATGGTCTTGACAGCGTAAAGGACAGAGAAAAAATCCTTGCAGACATTGGCTATATGCCAAGTGAAGCGTGGTTTTATTCAGGCATGACAATCAGGGAAATGCTGAAGCATTCGGCAGATGTCAGAAAGGTTGATTGTACCGATGAAGCAGAAAAACTTTGCGACAGACTTCAGGTGGACGTAAAAAGAAAAATCAATGAGCTCTCACTTGGAAACAGGAAAAAGGTCAGCATCATCTGTGCAATGCAGCACAGACCAAAGCTTTTTGTTTTTGATGAACCGACCAGCGGACTTGATCCTCTGATGCAAAATGTTTTCTTTGAGTTGATTCAGGAGTATGTGGATGAGGGTGCGACCTGTATGCTTTCCACTCACGTTTTATCGGAAGTAAGAAATCACTGTACTCGTGTGGCAATTATGAAGGAAGGCAGGCTGGTTGTCACAGATACCGTCGATAATCTTCTGAGCAGTCGATCAAAGAGAATCAAAATGATACGGGATGGCGAAAAGCTTGATTATATCTACAAGGATAACCTGAACAATTTATATAAGGAACTGGAAGGACATCATATCGAGGATATTATCATCGAGGAACCGTCCATAGAAGAAGTATTTATGCACTATTATTTGAAGGAGGAAAAGTAAATGCCGGCAATATTGAAAAACGAATGGAAATCAGGTTGGAAAAGTCTTTTGATATGGGCGCTTTCCGTGGGCGGAATGGGGCTCATCTGCATCATTTTATATAAGGGCATGGAAGATAGCATGGCAGATATGGCAGAGAGTTTTGCAACAATGGGCGCGTTTTCGGATGCTTTTGGAACTAGTACACTCAGCATAGCAACATTAAAGGGATATTTTTCCACAGAGATTGGCACGATTCATGCACTTGGAAGCAGTATGTTTGCGGCTTCCATTGCCACAGTAATTCTTTCAAAGGAAGAGGATGGGCATACTGCAGAATATACGTTTACGCTTCCGGTTTCAAGGGGCAAGGTCATAGCAATGAAGTTTTTGGCAGTGTTGATAAATCTTATTTGTTTTACATTAATTTGTGGCTTGCTTTATGAAGTCGGGTTTGTTTTTCTTGGGGGAACGGATTTTAGAAGCACATTCGCAGAATATATGCTTTTCCAGTTAATGATGAATATCGAAATTGCGGCTATTTGCTTTGTTATCTCTGGGGTAAGTAAAAAGAACAGGTTGGGAATTGGAATTTCAGTTGCAATGCTGCTGTATGTGTATGATTTGATGGCGAGAGTTGTTCCTGATTTAAAGGAAGCTATCTTTATTTCTCCGTTTTCCTATTCAAATGCGACATCTATTTTTGCCGGAGAATCAAAGGATTGTGTGGCTTTGATTTTAGGGACGATAATGATTGTGGCTATGACTGTGGGAGCCGGTATGATTTACGCAAAAAGGGATCTGGCTTCATAATGCTTAGATTTTAGCAGCTTTCTGATTTTAAATAAGAGAAATTTGAGTTGTTTCTCTACTTTGCATAGGTGGTAAATATAAGTTCTGTGTTTATGATATTTTTATAGGACAATATGAAGTGCCCCACATTTATGAATAAGGTGTAAATTCTTTCAGTTTTATGCATATTCTGCATTTTATAGAATCGCCCTATCCATATGAATAGGATAGGGCAATTTTTAAGGGATTTATTTATCTTGCCCCTCTATCCTTTTGCTGATGGTAATGCTGCTCCGTCTGCAGTCGATTAACCTTTTCTTTATCATATCGCTGTAAGCGTTCTGTGAGAGTTTCTCTTTTTTGTGGCTTTTCTCCATAAGTTTCTTCCCGTTCCCGTACTTCCTGACGGTGTTGGATAATCCAGTCTTACGGATGTTGATTTCCTCCTCTTTGTCGGCTATCTGTCGCTCTAAGCTGCCTTTTTGGGTAATTCTTGCAATTGCTCGAAGGTCACTAAGCTGTATTACCAGATTGCCCCTTTCACGCTCGGCTTCAAATATCTGCTTATTCTGCCTGTCAAGTTCATCCTTAACCTTAGCATATTTCAGATATACTGCTGCATCCGGTGGCATTTCAGGTCTTGGTTGGAGGAAGAAGATTATATAATAAAAAGTCCTATGAAAAGAATCCACAAGGTAAAGACTGCGATTATTGTAAAAGATACTATTCTGGATGAAAAGGTTGAGATTTTAAGAGATAATTGTAATAATTTGCGCGATAGGGCGATGATTGATTTTCTGCTTTCAACAGGTATTCGTGTGGGTGAATTAGTTAGACTGAATATTGATGATATAGATTTTTCTGAACGAGAGTGTGTTGTCTATGGAAAAGGAGATAAAGAGCGGAAAGCATACTTTGATGCAAAGACTAAAATTCATTTAATGAATTATATTGAATCAAGGGCAGATAATAATAGTGCATTATTTGTTTCTTTAAATAAGCCACATAAGTTTAGAAGGACTATGGTAAATCAAAACAATGTGAAATTGTCGCATAGAAAGTATATATCATAAAAACGGGTGTAATGACAATGTATTGACGCACAACAAAAGAAGTGCTATGATATAGAAAAAGTGAGGAGGTATGTCTTATGGATACAAATTTGAATGTTGCTATTGCACCAAAGGATTCAACTTTTCAGGTAAGGATAAATTCAGAAATCAAGAGAGCGGTTGAGGATATTTATGCAAAAACCGGAATGACATTAACGGATGCATTTAACATCTTTATTCAACAGTCTTTAAACGTTGAAGGGCTTCCATTTATTGTTACAAAGAATAGCAAAGAAGCGTTGAGGGAACAGGCAGTCGCAATGCTTATGCTTGACTTAAAACGGGCTGAGGAAAGAGCTGATGCAGAAGGATGGATTGATGCAGATGATTTAGAACGGGAATTGGGGGTACTTGATTGAAAAAGATAAAATATACTCCTGATGCGGCGGATAAGCTACGTGAAATAAAAACGACAATATCGCAAGAATATGGTGCCGATAGTGCTAAAAAGATTGTCAAGAGAATAACGGATGCGATAAGAGGACTTTGTGATTATGAAGAAAAAGGACCTGAAGTATCAAAAATGTTTGATGTAGTGTCGGATTATCGATACATATTTGTGTCTGGAAATTATGTGTTTTATAGAATCGAAGATAAGTGTATTCGAATAATCAATCTTTATCATGAGAAAGAAGATTTTATGTGGCATTTGTTTGGGGTAGATACCACACCACAGGAGACAATAGATTATTGGAATGAATAGAACAGAAGATTTGAATTTGACGAAGGAGTGTGATTGTTAGCCAATATGTTTCTAATTTTTAGTTTCAATCAACCATGTAAAGAAAAACAATGGCAAGAAGTGTTGCTTTGCAAATAAAATGAAGAAAAATGTAACTTTTCTGTGTACGCTATTGAAAAATGCTCTCAATTATAGTATACTGTCAGTGTACTAAATAGAATGGAGGTATATCATGGGGAGAGGAAATAAAAAAGAAGCGATCGCTGCATTACACAGAGAGCAGATCATGAAAGCGGCCGAAACGCTTTTTTCAGAGAAAGGATATGTACAAACGACGATTGAAGATATTTCAAAGATTTCTGAATATAGTCGTCGTACAATCTATACTTACTTTGAAAGCAAAGACGATATTCTTCACCACATTATTGAGAAAGGACTGGTTGATCTAAAGGCTGACCTTGAAAATGCGTTAAATCTCAATGGTGATTTTGTTATGCAATATAAAGCGGTCTTTAATGCCATGAAAAAATACCATGAGGAATGTCCTCATTCAGTAGAGAATGTAAATAATGCTAAATCGCACAATTTTGATTACAGTACCCTTTCTGACACAGTAAAACATATTTTGGTTTTGGGAACTGAAATAAATGAATTGCTTGCAACTTTTATTGAAAAGGGAAAAGTAGACGGAATTGTTCGTCAAGATATTGTGCCTATGATGAGTGTATATGTTTTATGGTCAAACATTACTTCCCTGCTTACACTTTCGCAGACTAAGGGTAG
>JAFVSN010000021.1 GCA_017503735.1 Lachnospiraceae bacterium | reverse complement strand
GATATTAGTGCATCTATGGTAAAAGAGTTAAGAGAGATGACCGGCGCAGGTATGATGGACTATAAGAAGGCTCTTGCAGAGACCAATGGCGATATGGATAAGGCTGTAGAATACTTAAGAGAAAAAGGCCTTGCAAAGGCAGCTAAGAAGGCTAGCAGAATTGCAGCTGAAGGTATTTGTGAGACCACCGTTAGTGCTGACGGTAAGGTTGCAGCAATCGTAGAAGTTAACTCTGAGACCGACTTCGTTGCAAAGAACGATAAGTTCCGTGGATATGTTAAGACCGTTGTTGAGCAGGCTGCTAACAGCACTGCAGCAGACATCGATGCTTTCCTTGCAGAGACCTGGGCAGCAGATCCGTCCAAGACCGTTGCTGAAGAGCTTGCAGCTCAGATCGCAGTAATCGGTGAGAACATGAAGATTCGTCGTTTCGAGAGAGTTGTTGCTGAGAATGGATTTGTTGAGTCCTACATCCACAGCGGCGGTAAGATCGGCGTATTGATTCAGATGGATGCTTCCGAGATGAATGCAGCAGCAAAGGAATGTGCAAAGAACGTAGCAATGCAGGTTGCAGCTATGAATCCGAAGTATGTTTCCAAGGATGATGTAGATGCTGATTACATCGCACATGAGAAGGAAATCATTAAGGCTCAGATTATGAACGATCCGAAGGAGTCCCAGAAGCCGGAGAAGGTTATCGAGGGTATGATCAGTGGTCGTATCAATAAGGAATTAAAGGAAATCTGTCTCTTAGACCAGGTATACGTAAAGGCAGAGGACGGAAAGCAGTCCGTAGCTCAGTACGTTGCACAGGTTGCTAAGGATAACGGCATGACTCTTGCTATTAAGAAGTTTGTTCGTTTTGAGACCGGTGAAGGCCTTGAGAAGAAGCAGGAAAACTTCGCAGCAGAAGTTGCAGCACAGATGGGAATGTAGTACAAGCTACAAGCCACGCAGAATGACAAAATTAACGTCCGAGGAGAGCTTGCTCTCTATCGGACGTTTTGTTTTGTTATTCGTCGGGGCGCCAGCCCCCTATGAGGAAGGAGCAAAGCGTATTCCGAATAGGCGTGGCTTGTAGCTTGAAAATATATAAAAACTTTTTTATATAAATAGTGCAAGAAATAAAAGAATCTGATATAATAAAAGCGGATAGACGTATAACAAGTATGTTATTATAGAAATCTTGAACGGAGGTGGAATATTATGTGTTCGAAAAAAGAATTGGATTTTTCAATTTTTATGTTGTATAGTTTGGCGGAACAATGGAATATGACACCTGTTGCGGTATACAAAATTTTAAATTCCACCGGTATTTTAGATAACTACATTATTCCTTGTTATGATGTATTGCATACGCAAGGGAAGGAGTATCTGGTGGAAGATATTACGGAGTATGCGAGAGAAAAGGGAGTTAACGTATGATTGTTTATCATGGAACAACTGAGGAAATTAAAAATCCTGACGTAAAGCATTCAAAGAAGAATCTTGATTTTGGTGAAGGATTTTATCTTACAACATATGAAGAACAGGCTCAAAAGTGGGCGGTACGTAAGGCAATGCGAAAAGAAAAAAAGGCAATTGTGAATGTCTATGAAATGAACGAGGCATGGGAAAGCTTTCGTGTGTTGTCTTTTGAGAAAGAAGATGAGAAATGGTTAGAGTTTGTATGCGCATGCCGAAAAGGAACCTCTCTGAATAAAGACTATGATATTATCAGAGGAAATGTTGCAGACGATGATGTTTTTAAGACGGTAGACATGTATTTTCGAGGATTTTGGGATAAGAAGAGAGTGCTGAGTGAATTGCGATATTTTAAAATGAATGACCAGATTTGTATTGTGAAACAGGAAGCAATAGAGCAGTTGTTGTGTTTTATAAAATCATACGAGGTAAAATGAGATGACAGATGTGAAGCAACTTACGGCATTTTACAAACAAAATTTAGAAAATGATATCATCGGATTTTTGGCAGAGATGAAACACATTGAGTTGCGCAAGGCGTTTGATATTTATTATTCCAGTAAATTATCCGAACAGGTTTCAAGTGGAAGATATGGAATTGAAAATATGGATGCGCGATATCTGGCAGAGGATTTGATCGAGAATGAGCCGGAACTCTTTGAATGAATATAGGATGGTAATCAGATTGAAAAAATGAGGAGGCGTTACAACATGTGTTATCTGATTGCTAAAGATGTAGACAAAGTGGGTTGTGTTGCATTAAGAACGACACATGGGAAACATCTTTCGGAATTTAAGAGAAGTATTGAGAAAAAGATAGGATACGAAAAGATTCAGCTTGTCACTATAAGCAGACCGTCTGCGTATGGGGAATACGAGCCTTATCGGTTTGTAGATACGAAGGAAGAGTTCGAGCAGGCAGTTGTGAGCATGTAAAAATGTCTGTGCAAATCGGTATAGTATTTGCACGGAAAAACTTTCCTAGAGTTATCTGAATCAAGAAATTATTGCAAATTTTTTGCACAAAAGAAAGTTTGGCTAATACTGTGCTGTGAATTGAAACGTCCTATTTAAGAGGGGTTCAAAGAAATACGTTCTTAAAAGTTCGCAAAGCAGATGGGAATGTAAGCGTTTAGCACAAGCATGATATGAAATTAGAAGAGAGTCGAGGCAAATGTATTTGCCATCGACTCTCTTTTGATTTCTATCGTGCGCCGCACGGATATGAGGAAGGAGCGAAGCGGATTCCGAATAGCTAGTGAATTTTTTTTATCAGATTGCTTGTTTTATTTGCATATTGGATTTATACTAGATAGTGGTTATTCATAGAAGAATATCGGTGAAAAAATGCGATTGATGGAATTGAAGGTGAAATATGAAGACAAAACTTAATATCGAGATGAGAAAACCAGGGAAAATAATTGATGAAGAGCATCTTTTCAGGGAGATGGCATATGAGTTTAATACTTCAATCAGTAAGGCTACATATGTTGAAGTAATACATAAAAATTATATTGAATTTATTTCCAGATATAAGGTTGGCGGAGTAGCCAAGGTTGAGTTAGGCGACCTTATGCTATTAACGTATGATAAAGCAACAACAGAATTAAGAATTTGTATTTTACAAGCCAAGTATAGGTCTAAGAAATACTATTATTTCTTAGACTTTAAGGCAGATATTTTTCAATGGGAGTTGTTAAAAGAAAAGCCGGATGTAACTAATATAAGTAGACGATTTGATTTCCCAAAGCATATACTTAATTTTCGTAATGATTATGAAAGTATAACTGCATATGGTATATTTTATCATGATAATATATCGGGCGATATTGATTTCTTATATACTTTACCTAGATGTATTAATCCTAATATGATTCCTACAAGTAGAGTAACTAAGTGTGAACCAAAATTTTCTTTTAGATGTCCGAAGCTTCTTGGCAGTCCAAATCGATTGTGTAGAGCAGGAATATTTCATAAAGAAACGATTTCCTCATGTTCAATAGATGTTTTTGAACAGCAAGTGCTAAGGTGTAAAGTAGGAGCACCAATTAATGACAAAGAAGTAAAAAGATGGGTTATTCATTTGTTACATAGTTATAAAGGTAGAGCAACTATTCCAGAAGTTATTGATGAATTATTGGGTTATTTAAATGTAGGAGATAGTATTGAAGAAGATAATTATGATTTTGAATGTGTTCCTTCAGTTCTTGTGGTTGTAACAGATAGTGAAAAAGTGATAAATGAAGTAATAAACATAGATTGATGTGTTGAGATAAGTCGTATATATTTATAAGTGTTAAGTTTGCAAATCAGGAAAATCTTTCTATTTTGAATTCTGTTAGTATAAGGACATGGAGGATTTTATGGACGGAGATGAATTACTGGATTATATTGAACAGAATCTAAAGGAAGACATTTCTCTTGTAGACTTGGAACGGGTGATTCATTATTCACCGCGGCAAGTTTATTACATGATAAAAGAAGCGACTGGAATGCCTGTTATGAGTTATATTCGCTACAGACGTTTAATCAATGCAGCGGCTGAAATTTCGAAGGGACGAAAGCTGATTGATGTTGCGGTTGATTATGGATTTGAGACGCAAGCCGGGTTTTACAAGGCTTTTCTTTTACAAATCGGATGTTCACCGAAAGAGTATCAATATCATGAGCAGCTTCATCTGGTCCATAAAAATTATCCTTCCATCGAAAAACTAGCTATGGAGGAATCAATCATGGATGAAATCAGAATTCGTAAAGTGAAGCAAAGTGATGCACGTAGCGTATGGGAAAATATTTATTCAAGGAATACCCCGGAAGAAGTAGAACATCGAATCGCAGAAAGTATTACAGAAATGGAAGCAGGAAGAAGAATCCATCTTGTGGCGGTAATTGAAAGTAACGTTATTGGAAATATTGTGTTGATGAAAGAACAATATGTGTTGTACTCACATCGATGCAGTTTGGCGGACGTTGTGGTAAATCCGGCATTTCAAAAGCAAGGACTGGCTACAAAATTATTTGAAGAAGGATGTAAGTATGCATCCGAGCTGGATTTTCACTATGTAACGACAACCTGCCGAGGAGACGGAACAGAACTTTTTTATAAGTCCTTGGGAATGCAGGAATGCGGAAGAATACCCGACGGGATTTATGAGCCTTGGGGTGAGTTTAAGAAGTATGATGAGATAATTTTGATGAAAGAACTGTAATAGGAATTGTTACGGAGGACGGCTTCGAAGCCGTCCTTTTGTTGTACAAAAGTTGAGCACGTTATCCCTGTGATATGTGCTTGAATAACATAAGAATATTTGATATGATAAATATATTGAAAAGCACAAAGGAGCCACAACTATGCGTATACGAATTGCCGTCGTCGAAGATGAAATCGAACAGTATGAATATGTGAAGAAACTGTTGACACAATGGTCTAAGCAAAGTGGTGAGAGTATCTCCGTAACCCATGTAACTTGTGCGGAAGAGTATTTGATAAACTACAATCAGCCGGATGCCTTTGATGTGTTGTTTTTGGATGTATATATGAAGCGGATGAACGGAATGGAGCTGGCAAAGGAAGTACGGAAGTATGACAGAGAAGTACAGATGGTGTTTTTGACCGGTGTATCCGATTATGTTTTCGAAGGATATGAAATCGGTGCGGTACGATACCTTTTAAAGCCGATAGTTCAGGAAAAGCTTGAAGAGACGATGGCGGTAGTTCTTGAAAAGTTAAAGCAAAAAAGTGACGACTATCTCTCTTTTAAGTATCAGGGAGAAATGATACGATTGCTTCGCTCGGACATTTTCTATGTGGAGGTATACGGACATTACCTTCGGATGGTAACAAAAACAGATACATTCGAGTGGAAGGACAGTTTGCAAAGTATGAAAAGTAAGCTGGATACGAGACGGTTTGCAGAGGCAAATCGCTCCACGATTGTAAATATGGAGTATGTAAATAAAATAACCAGAGAAGAGTGTTTGCTGGAAAACGGAACCTGTATTCATGTCAGCAAGGGTGCGTATAAGGGCTTAAACGAAGCCTTTATGAAGTTTTATGTAGGTTAAAAGGAGTTTACAAGGAATGTTCGGACGATATGAGAAGCGAATATTGGAATACCAACGAAAAGCCATGGAGAAGCAGGTGGCAGAGGTTAACGAAATTTATATGACCATGCGGGGCTGGCGGCATGACTACCACAATCATCTTCAAAAACTCGGTGCCCATCTGAAAGAAGGGCAGATTGAGGAAGCAAAGAAGTATATCGGAGAATTGGGAGAAAGTCTGGATGACATTAAGACAAAGTATCAAACCGGAAATGTCAGCCTGGACGCCATTTTAAACAGTAAGCTGTCCATTGTGGAGAAGGAACGGATTGCGATAAATTGCAAGGTGGAAATCGGGGAGAACCTGACGGTTTCGGATATTGATTTATGTATTTTACTTGGAAATCTCATTGATAATGCAGTGGAGGCTTGTAGGGGGATTCCGGAAGATGCAGAACGATTCTTAAGAATCTATATGTGTATCCGAAAGCAACAGTTATATATTTCGGTGTCCAATGCTACCAATGAAGTAATCCGGAAGCTGGATGCGGAATATATTTCCAAGAAACGCGGGGACCACGGTCATGGCTTAAAGCGTATCAATATCGTAGTGGACAAATACGGCGGATTTGTGAAAAGAGCCAACGAACCGGGGGTATTTGCCACGGAAATAATGCTTCCGTTGTAGTTTTCTATAAGTAAGACAACGTTTGTGCACGAAAAAAAGCAATTCGTGCACTTTTTTTTAGAAGACGATAAGTTTGTGTTATGATGTAGAAGAGAAATGACAGGGATTCTGTCGGAAGGGGAGAAGACTATGGAGAAAGAAAAGAGATATTCTTTATTCAGTAATATCCGGTATGCGTACAAAACATTATTTCGGAAATGCGGTTGGATGCGTCTGGGTGTCATCGGTACCGTACTGACCGACTTGGGAAATCGTGTGTTGCAGACAATAACGTTACCGGTCATTGTGGCAAGTATTACACAACGAGGAACAATGGAGCATTTTTTGTTTGCTGTAATCGGGATGCTATTGTTGTATTTGGTTTTCTACTATTTGAGTGATTTTATCGGAGCGTGGAGTGGGTTCTATTATGAAAATACCCAGAACCGGGAGTTTTTAATGCGCCTGGTACGAAAAAGCCTGACGACGGATTATGAAAATGTGGAATCTCCGTCCAAGCAGAGAATGTTAATGAAAGCAAGTCACGCAGTACATATGTACAGACAGGGTGTGAACCAGATGTATGCACATATTCCGTATGCGATATCCGGTATCATCGGGATGTCCCTGTATGCATTAACAATAAGTTTTATAGATTATCGGATTTTACTTGTAATTCTCGGCATGTTTGCAATGAATACGCTGTTAGATTCGGTGAAGAGAAAGTATATTGCCAATACCATGGAGGAACAGTACCGGATTTGGGGCAGATTCTATTATTTAACACAGCAGTCTATATCCGTACCCAACGGAAAGGACATCCGTATTTACAATATGGCGGATTGGATAAAAAGCGGTTTTGATCGTCTGGTAGGAGAAAACAAGAACCTTACCGTAGGGAAAATGAATCGGGTGCTTCTTTCAAAGGCTACAGAAACTGTTTTTACGGCAGGAAGAGACATCCTTGCCTATGTGATTTTAATTACTCAGGTCATCAACGGAAGGATTTCCATTGCAGAATTCACGCTGGGGTTAGGTGTGATTTCCGGATTGTCCGGGTGGCTTTCGGGAATCCGATATGAACTCGGGGAATTGTTGGAAGGAAACCATATGATGTGCCAGTACCGGAATATGATGGATTATCCAAATACTTTTTTGAGAGAAGAGGGGAAGCCGGTTCCGAAGGAATGGCAGGAAGGGAAGCTTCCGGAAATTGAGTTTCGTCATGTAAGCTTCCGGTATGAGGATTGTGAAGAAGATATTTTAAAAGATATCAGCTTTACCATAAAGCCGGGAGAACGGATTGCCCTTGTGGGACATAACGGGGCGGGAAAAACAACACTGGTAAAACTTTTATGCGGGTTTTATCATCCGACAGAAGGTGAAATTATAGTCGGTGGATATTCTTTGGATGAACTGAATTTAGATGAGTATCACCAGTTGCTTGCTACCATTTTTCAGGATGTCAATACGTTACCGATATCCATTGCAGGAAATGTTTCCGGCAAGACAGAAGAGGAGACAGATGTAGAACGAGTAAGAGAATGTCTTTTGCGTGCCGGATTATGGAAAGATGTGGAGGCTATGGAAAAGAAGGAGTTTACAAGCATCTCCCAGGCATTGGACCCGGACGGAATCCAGCTTTCCGGCGGTATGGTACAAAAACTGATGTTAGCACGTTGTATTTATAAGGATGCACCGATTCTTGTATTGGATGAACCTACAGCGGCATTGGATCCCATTGCGGAAAGCAATATGTATCGGGAGTATGATAAAATTACAAAAAATAAGTCGGCATTGTTTATTTCCCATAGGCTTGCCAGCACAAAGTTCTGTGACCGGATTTTGTTTATAGAGCAAGGGCGTATTTTAGAGGACGGAACGCATGAGGAACTGTTATGTGCTGACGGTAAGTATGCGGAAATGTTTGCAATCCAAAGTGAATACTACAAGGAAGGAGGCGAAGCATATGAAGGAACACTTGCGTGAAATGAAAAAGAATCTTGGATATATTCGGAAGTTAGCCCCTTCTTATCCGATATTCAGCATGATTAACATGCTTTTAAGGAAAGGAACTCCCTTTGTTACGATGATTCTCAGTGCTAAAATCATTGATATGATTTTGGACGGCGAGGAAAAGACAGAAATATATAAAATCGTGTTTCTTATGGTAGGAAGTCTCCTTGTGATTTCTTTGCTTCGTCATCTGTTAGAGCATGTGTTGGAAATCGGAAGATGTCTTGTTTCTGACCGGAAAAGGCGGGATATCGGCTATAAGGCAATGAAGTTAGACTATGAAATACTGGAACGTAACAGTACCATGGAATTGATTTCCAAAGCGGATAGTAATACGGATGCCGTGGGAGGTCTTGGGGGATATCTTCAGAAGACGGTGAATCTTTTCGGCGCCTTATTGTCCTGTGTGGTGGCACTTGTGACTATGAGCGGATTGCTTGTGACCCCGGAAGGGACGGGAGAAGGGATCTTCTATGACTTTCTGAACTCTAATATCAGTTATGTTGTATTGTTGTTCCTCGTTTGTATCAGTATTATCGTAAACAGCAGATGTCAGGAAAAACAAGAGAAAATTCAGTACGAAAGTTCTCAGGCACAAACGTTAAGCGGACGAATTTACTGGCTGTTCTTCAATCTGATGAGTGATTATCCGTTAGGAAAAGATATCCGGATTTTTAATATGAAGGATGTGATAGAGAAAAACGGTGCGAAAGCAAGAGATGATATTGAACGGGTACAGAAAAAATCAATTCGTGACAGCTTGAAGGTTTCTGTAGGAGAACTGCTGTCTCAGAATATCTTTGTCTTTGGGGCTTACCTTTTTGTTGGTATGAAAGCAGTATACGGTATGATTAGTGTGGGTGATGTGGCCATGTACAGCGGAGCAATTATTTTATTGCAAGGGGAGGTCAGTAATCTGTTCGGTATCTGGATTGAACTTAAGACCCATAACACCTATCTGAAAAGTTATACAGAGTTGATGGAAACACCGAACGAGAAATATGAAGGTACCATTCCGGTGGAAAAGCGGCTGGATCACGAGTATGAGTTGGAGTTTCGCAACGTTTCTTTCCATTATCCGAACAGCGACCGGTTGATATTAAAGAATATTTCCTTTCGATTGACGACCGGAAAGAAGCTGGCGATTGTAGGTGCCAACGGAGCCGGAAAGACCACCTTTATTAAGCTGTTATGTCGTCTTTACGACCCGACGGAAGGACAAATTTTATTAAACGGAATCGATATAAGAAAATATGATTACGATGAATACATCCGGTTGTTTTCCATTGTGTTTCAGGACTATAAGATATTTTCCTTTTCCGTGGCGGAAAATGTGGCTGCGGGACCGGAGTATGACAGCAAACGGGTAGAGGAATGCTTAAAGGAAGCCGGTATTTATGAACGTGTCAGTCAGATGAAGCATGGAATCCAAAGTCGTTTATTAAAGGACCAACAGGACGGAGATGAGGAAGGAATCGAAATCTCCGGTGGAGAAAAGCAAAAGATTGCGCTGGCCCGTGCACTGTACCGGGATGCACCGTTGGTTATTCTGGATGAACCGACCAGTGCACTGGATCCGCTTGCCGAGCAGGATATTTATCAGCGATTTAATGAGATGGTTTCCGATAAAACCGCTATCTTTATTTCCCACCGTATGAGCAGTTGCAGATTCTGTGATGAAGTGGTGGTGTTTGATGATGGTGAAATTGTAGAAACCGGAACCCATGAAACTTTGGTTTCGGCTACAGGAGGAGTGTACCATAAGATGTGGGAAGCACAGGCGCAGTATTATATGTAAATAGCTACAATCAAGAACCGCAAAATGTTTGCGGTTCTTTTGTTTCATTGCAAAAATTTATTAAAGTATGAAACGAAAGACTATGATTCATGGAAAGAATATGTTATACTGAATATAATCGGTTAATGCATTACTATGATAAATTCAGGACAAAAGATAGGGGACAGATAACGTATGAAAAATAAAAAAAATGCCGGAATCATTGTATTTGTTGCTTCTTTGTTAATAGCTGTGATATTTATGGATACTTGGATTGTGTTTCGTGTGACGTCTCAGCAGACAAGAGAATCAGGTAT
The DNA here is from genome assembly GCA_017503735.1 of Lachnospiraceae bacterium. Taxonomy (GTDB): domain Bacteria; phylum Bacillota; class Clostridia; order Lachnospirales; family Lachnospiraceae; genus SIG307. The sequence goes on along the minus strand of JAFVSN010000021.1, from coordinate 17,331 downwards.
TTATCAGTTGGAGTCCATCAGCGGAAAATTGCAGGGTACCATTAGCGATGCCGAAACATTAACATTAGAGTTGGCGTTGGAGGCATGGGATATTCTTGATGACAAAGAAGCGCTGGAACAGTTTTTATATAGGGAAAAAGAAGAATTGATTCGTGAAGGAATCGGTGTCATGAATGTGTTTATGGCAGGTTCGGATTGGTCCATTATTCCTGATTTTATTGAGCCGGAGGATTTTGAGGCACAGGAACGTGTATGGTATAAAGGCGGACTGAAAAACGCCGGGAAAGCCTATGTGTCTGCTCCTTACCAGGATGCAATGACAGGAGAAATCTGTTATACGGTTTCTGTTATGTTGGGAGATGGAGAGAGTGTGCTCGGTATTGACTATACCATGGAAAATATTCAGGCGTATATCGCCCAAATGTATGAATCCGGTTCAAAGCATGCGGTCATTATTACGGATGAAGGTATTATTGCCGGCTGTTCGGATGAAACCTTAATCGGTAAACAACAGGCGATTGCTCTGCCGGATTATTCCGGAATTTATTCTCTTGCAAAAAATCGGAAGGATGTTGTTACAGTAAAATTAAAGGCAGATTTGTTGTATGATAACTTGTTTGCTACAAAATCCGGGAACGGATGGTATTTGATTGTAAGTCAAAACGATTGGAAAATGTACAAAAATTCCTATATTCAGCTTTTTACAACAATCGGATTATCTCTGGCTTTATTTTCCAGTATTATTATCCTTTATTTTCTTGCTTCACGTAGCCAGAAACGAGCAGAAAAAGCGTTGGAGTCCAAAGAGGAATTTTTGAACCGTATTACAGGAGAACTCAGGGAGCCGCTTCGGCGTATCCTGGAAGGTTCCAGTAAGGAAACGGTGTTAAACTCAGAAGATATTAACGAAGAATTTGCCCGGATTCATGTTGCAGGTGAGAAACTTTCCGAAATGATAGGGCAGATTATTTCCTATTCCAGTATTATTCGGACGGAGGAAAAGCAAACAGGAAAAAAGAAGAAAAAACATGGTATGGATAAGCGTTTCCGAACACTGATTGTGGCTCTTATGTTGTTTGTTATGACAATCAGTTCCTACTCCAATATGTCTGCTACTTACCGGTGGGGAAATGTCCAGATGCAGAGTGAAGCAAAGAACTATGAATTTCAGCTTTCGGAATGGATTAATTCCCAAAAGAGTATTTTGGATATGTTTTGTAGTGTGATTTCCACAAATCCGGAAATGTTGGATGATTATGAGGGGACGGTGGAGTATTTAAATCGAATTACCATGCAATATCCGGATATTTCCGTATCTTATATGACAAATCCGGAACGAGAACATACTGTATATATGAACAACGGATGGGAGCCGGATGCTGACTGGAAGGTGGAAGAACGTCAATGGTACATAGATACTCTGGCTTCAGAGTCCGGGTGGAGTATTTCCGTGCCGTATTATGATGAACAAACAGGGGGATATTGTGTTACTTTCTCCGAAATGGTATACCACGATGAGACTGGGGAGTTTTTGGGGATTTTTGGAATCGATTTCTTCATGGATAAGCTGGTTGATATTTTGGGAGACAGTTATTCCGATGTGGGATATGCTTTTTTGGTGGATACAAGCGGCCATATTATCAATCATCCTTACGGAAATTATCAGATGTCACAGGATAAACAAACGAACATAGCAGAACTTTCTTATGGAGAAGTAGCTGTCGACGGAACGAGTACGAAGGTTATTAAGGATTATGATGATACATATCGGATACTGCTTGCTGTTAGAAATGATGCATCAAAGTTTTCCGTATATGTTACATCCAATGTGTGGCAGATTTACGGAAGAGTGGTTACTTATGGAACATTCTGTGTGGCTACCTTTTTGTTGTGCATTATTCTTGTATATCGGTTGTTGACCGGCTTGATAAAATGGCAGGACGAAACAAACCGGCAAATGAAAGAAGCGGCGGATACGGCAATTGCGGCAGGAAAAGCGAAAAGCCAGTTCCTTGCCCAGATGTCCCATGAGATTCGTACGCCGATTAATGCGGTGTTGGGGATGAATGAGATGATTTTAAGAGAATCTCCGGAGGATAGTATTCGAGGTTATGCAAAGAATATAAAGGCAGCAGGAAGAACCTTACTTTCTATTATTAACAGCATTCTCGATTTTTCTAAAATTGAGGATGGAAAGATGGAGATTATTCCGGTTAAGTATCAGGTTGCTTCGGTTATTCATAATCTTGTTAATTCGATTTCCACAAGAGCAAAAGCAAAATCGCTAACATTTATTGTGGATATCGATGAAACATTACCATCTGTACTTTTAGGAGATGATGTACGGATTACACAGGTAATTATGAATCTTCTGACGAATGCGGTAAAGTATACGGAAGAAGGAACCGTCACATTATCCGTAAAAGAAGATAGGAGAGATGCAGATTCAATCTATTTGAAGGTATCCGTAAAGGATACCGGAATAGGGATTAAAGAAGAAGATTTAAGTAAGCTTTTTGAATCTTTTTCGAGACTGGAAGAAAAACGAAACCGAAATATCGAAGGAACCGGTCTTGGAATGGCGATTGTTACAAAGCTTCTTGCGATGATGGAAAGTGAGCTGTTGGTAAACAGTACCTATGGAGAGGGAACTGAGTTTTTGTTTGTATTAAAACAGTCCATCATTGAACAAGAACCGATTGGGAATTATATGGAGCGATTGGAGCAAAGCACATATTCGTTTGAAAGCGAACGATATTTGTATGCTCCGGATGCAAAGATACTGGTTGTAGATGATAATGAAATGAATCTTATGGTTGCAAAAAATCTGTTACATTTAAACGGCATTGTTCCGGACCTTGCAACTTCGGGTGAAGAAGCCATTGCTATGATTCGGAAGAAGACATATGATATTGTCTTTATGGATCATATGATGCCGAAGATGGATGGGATAGAAACGCTGGAAAAACTTCGTAGCGAGCATCTTTTAAAAGAAAACGTAACGGTAATTGCACTTACGGCCAATGCCGTTGTCGGAGCCAAAGAAACCTATTTGGAAGCGGGATTTGATGATTACCTATCCAAACCGATTGAAGTGAATCAAATGGAAAAGAAGATTGCTAAGCATCTTCCGCCGGAGAAGGTAAGTTATCGCGTAAAAGATGAGAGCGCAACGGAACCGAAAATGTATGACGCATCATCGTCCGGTACAGAGAATGTTAAGGAAGAACCTGTAAAAGAGAAGGAAGTAACGGAAAGTGATGATATCATCGTCAAGTTGAAAGAGAAAGGATTTAATACGGAGAGCGGTCTTGCATACTGTGCGGGGGAACTGGAATTTTATACGATTATTTTACAGGAATATGTAAACTCCTTTACGGATAAAAGTAGTAAACTGGAAGAATATTATGTAAAGGAAAACTGGAAGGATTATAGGATTCTTGTGCATAGTATTAAGAGCGGAACAAAGACTGTAGGAGAGGATACAGTTTCCGAAGAGGCAAGATTATTGGAAGACGCAGCGAAAGTAGAAGATGCGGACTATATTAAGACGCATCATGCAAATATGCTTGCCGGGTTTAAAAATTCGGTAGAAGCAGTCGCAGAAGTGCTTTCTGTGGTCGTGTAATATTAGTAAAGCGAGGAACGAATATGCAGAAGGTTGGAATAGTTACAGACAGTCATACCGGAGAAGGTGCTTTGGCGGTGGGCTGTTCCTGCCGGCCGAAACGATAAGATGGAGAGAAGAAGGAGAAAGGGAACCGCAGGATAGCGATTCCCTTTGTTCATGTTTATTCCGTTTTTTTTGAAAGAAATTTTCGCTTTAAAAAGGAAAAAATTTTTTTAATCCAATGCTCTTTTTCCATAAACATAACGTCCAGTTCTTTGTAGGCCAATTTATGTTTTACAAGATATACATCTAATAAACGTTCCGCAATAAACCCGTAAACCCGTTTGTTATACGTATCATAAGATGAGATGTCAAGATGCTTTTCCAACTCAAACAGAATTGAAAACAACCAGGAACAATAGTCATCCAATCGATTTCTTTTCATAACAAACATATTAAAGCGGTGCGCTTTGGTAGAAGCCATGACCTGCTCAAATGCGGTATCATAATCCGGATAAAGACGGTGGATAATTTCCTTTGTTTTGTCTAAACCTTCCGCCGGATGGGAGTGGATGTACTGCGTGTATCCGGTTTCAATGAAATAATTCCGTTGTTTCGGAAGAAGGATATCATATGTAGTTAATAAGGAATTTGCTTCTTTTTCTGTTAGCACATACGGAAATTTGTTTTGACGGGGAAGCAGAGGCTTTCTTTCGGAAAAGTGTCTCCGGTAATGGGCCAGACCGATTGCATCCGCAGAAAGATTTTTCCAGGCATAGTAAAGCGCGGTCAGTTCACAGTAATAGGGATTTTTTTCGGAAATGTGGTCGCCGCTGTTATCTCCCTCGTAGGGAAGCGTTGCGGAGGAAACGGCTTTACCTACATGAATCGGAAGGTAAAGTGAATCTGTTGGCATCTGATATTCTTTATGAGTAGCAACTAAGATGATTGTTTTCATTCCGTACTCCATTCTGTTTGTTATAGCACTATATTTTATATTATAGCAGAAAAAACGGGAAAAGCAAATCGAAACTTATGCGAATAGAAGTTGCCAGTTCGGCTTTTTTTTGTTATACTTAGTAGGGAAATGATGCCGGTAACAACAGAAAACAAGATTGTTGTATAAGGAATTAGTAGTATATCTGATATGAAGAGGAGAGCATAATATGGCAGATTTTGAAATTTTTACGGATTCTTCCTGCGATTTATCCAAGGAGATTGTGGAACAATATGATCTCAAAGTAATGCAATTGGAAGTAATTATGGATGATAAGCCACCGGTTTTAAATAATCAAATTGCGATAACGGAGTTTTATCAGCGTCTGAGAGCCGGTTCCAACGCAAAGACCTCCGCTGTAACACCGGGATTTTTTGAAGAACATATGAGAAAGACTCTGGAGAGCGGAAAGGATATTTTATATGTAGGATTTTCCTCCGGGCTCTCCGTAACATACAACAACGGTGTAATGATGATAGAAGAATTACAGCAGGAATTCCCGGATCGGAAGCTTTTGTATGTCGATACCACCAGCGGAAGCGGCGGTCAGGCTCTTATGGTTTACCATGCGGCAAAGATGAAAGAAAACGGCGCATCTATGGAGGAGATAAAAACCGAGATAGAAGCACTTAGGGATTATGTGCATCATCAGGTTACGGTAGAGGATTTATTTTTCCTTAAGCGTGGCGGAAGAATTGATGCGAAATCCGCAATTGTGGGGACAATGTTAAAAATCAAACCGATTATCAATGTAGATGTGAACGGTAAATTGAACAGTGTGGCAAAGGTGCGAGGCAGAAAAGCGTCCATGACCGAGTTGGTAAATCGGATGAAGGCAACCATTGATGAGGCTCGTTTTCCGTATATTTCTGTATTTCACGGGGATTGTTCGGAAGAGGCGGATGTACTGGAAGCCATGGTAAAAGAAGCTTATCCGCAACTTGAAGTCTTACGAGGAGATGTAGGACCGGTAATCGGAGCCCATACGGGTCCGGGTGTTTTGGTGCTGTGCTACGTGGGTAAGACGGTAAAAGGAACGATGTAATTTGATATGAATGAAAAAAAGAACTGAATAGAATAAAAAGAATTGCGCAGATTGTATCTAAGGATTATTTTTCGGAGGAGTGAAAATGAAGGATACGACTGCGCAATTTCGTCCCTTTGGGATTCGTGACAAAGTGGGATATATGTTTGGCAATTTCGGAAATGATTTTATGTTTACGTTTGCCAGTGTATTTTTGATGGTATTTTATACGAAAGTATTAGGAATCAGTTCCGGTGTTGTGGGAATTATGTTTGTGATTGCCAGATTTTTAGATGCATTTACGGATATTACGATGGGACGGATTGTGGACCGGATGCCTACGGGAAAAGACGGCAAATTTAAGCCGTGGATTCGAAGAATGTGCGGTCCGGTTGCTTTTGTCAGCTTTTTAATGTATCAATCCGGTGTTGTAGAAGCACCCATGACATGGCGTATTGTATATATGTTTGTAACGTATCTGCTTTGGGGAAGTATTTTTTATACCGCAATCAATGTACCGTACGGTTCTATGGCATCGGTGCTCAGTCCGGAAGCGGATGACAGAGCAGCACTTTCCACATACCGGAGTGTCGGTTCTGTACTTGCAAACCTGGTGGTGGGAGTCGGGGCACCGTTACTGATTTATACAACGGATGCGTCAGGAAATCAGATCGTGCAGGGAGAACGTTTTACGTTTATTGCGGGAGTGTTTGCCGTGGCGGCATTATTATGTTATCTTCTTTGTTACGGGATGACCACAGAACGTGTAAAGTTAACATCCCGGGGAGAGGAAAACCATATGGGTTTGTTACAGACAATGAAAGCATTGGTAAGCAGCAGGGCATTAATCGGTATTATTTTTGCTACTGTATTTGTATTGGCAGCTCAGTTATTAAACCAGTCGATTAATCAGTTTTTGTTCATTGACTACTTTAAGAATAAAAACGGTGTGGCAATTATGACAGCGGTAAGTATGTTGCCGAGTTTTTTGTTGGCTCCCTTTGCGGTTCCGTTAAGCAAACGGTTCGGAAAACGGGAAGTGGGAATTTTCGGATGTATTTGCGGAGCCTTAGCGGCTTATTTTCTTTTTTTTATCCGCACCCGTTCGGTTGGAGTATATATTATAGTAAATGTGGTGGCCTTTCTGGGATTCGGTGTATTTAATCTTATCATGTGGGCGTTTATCACAGACGTGATAGATGATTTGGAAGTAAAGCGTGGAATCAGAGAGGACGGAACGATATACGGAGCGTATTCTTTTGCAAGAAAAATCGGACAAGCACTTGCCGGCGGGCTCGGAGGCTTCGCATTGTCATTTGTCGGTTATCAGGAAGAGCTTCAGGTACAGACAGAAGAAGTCGTACAGGGGATTTATAATATTGCTACAATGATTCCGGCGATTTTGTATACTTTAGTAACGATTTGTCTGGCGACAGTGTATCCGTTGTCAAAAAGAAAAGTAAATGAAAATATAGCAATACTAAAGGAACGTAGAGGAAAGGCAGAGGAGCGGAAATAACTATTTATCTTGCATAATAACGGAAAGGACGATATAATAAAAATGATGCTTTTATCGGTAGAAAGGGGCAAAGAATTGAACGCGTTGTTATGTAAAATAAAGGATAAATTAAAAAAAGCGTGGAAGGAAGGAAGTGCTTTTTTGCCGGGAAATTACGGCAAAACAAGTTATTTCCGGTATAGAGAAACCTGCCGGATACAGGAAAAGATGATTCTGCTCGAAGGAGAAACAAGTGGAAAAACGGCCGGAATGTTATCAGAAATAGCAGAGGAATTGAGCCGGAATCCTTTATTTCGGGAATATGAGATTATATATGCCGTTGAAAAAAAAGAATGTGCTTTGTTGCGTAATTTCCTTCGAAAACAGGGAATGGACGGAAGAATCGAGGTAATCGGAAAAGATTCCGTGACGTATTATAAAAAACTGGCCAGCGCGAAATATCTTGTGACGGATTCCGCGTTTGTTCACATTTTTACCAAAAGGGAAGGACAAATGTATTTAAATTTGTCCGGTTGCCGGTTTGATTGGAACGAGGAGGAGAAAAAATCAGAAGTTAACAAGGATTGGAACGAACAAAAAGGTTTTTTTGACGCAGATTATATTCTGTGCCCGGATGAAACGGCGATGAAACATGTCATAAACGGGTATGGACTGCAAAATTTTGCCAAAGGAAAGATCTGGATTACAAACGTAGCGGAAGATGATAACAAGAAGCTTGCCCGAATTCTTTGTGAGAATTTTATTTTGGGTGAAACGTCTTCGGATATCACAGAGTATGAAATTCCGTATAACGGAAGAAAAAATGTGGTATTGTACTTGGGGGGATTCGAGAAAAACGGATTGACTTCTGCCGGTGTAAATTTATTGCATACATTAGACAGAACCAAATATAATTATGCCGTAATTTTTTGCGTCGATACGGTGCAAAGCCGATGGGAAAGTATGGAAGTTCTCCCGGAGGATGTAGGAAGACTGGGTTATTTTTCCTGCAAGTGTCTTACTTTCTCCGAATTATGGAAATATTTGTTTTGGAGAGGCTTCCGGAATACTTCCTACGGTTTTATAGAACATATTATAGAGCGTATGTCCTTGCGTGGGGTGGAGCGAATTATGAAACACTGTCGGATTGATACGGCAGTGCAGTTTTCGGGATATCAGGATGAGATGATCGGAATGATGCAACGGATGCCTTGCAGACGGATTATTTATGTGCACAGTGATATGGAACAGGAATCGGCGGTACGGGAAAATGTACGAAAGGATTTGTTGTGCCGGGCATACAGGGCGTACGATGCGGTGGCGGTAGTAACGGAAGGGATGATTCCGCCGACAGAACGGATTGCGGCATATGGAAGAAAAGAGGGAGAACGGAAGGCTCATATCGTATTATGCCAAAATGTAATTGATGACAAACGGATCCGGTTGCTGGGAGAGAAAGAACTGCGGTTTGACGAAGTTACGGTGTTCAATACCGAAGAGGAAACGTTACGGGAGGCGTTACAATCTCCTAAGAAGAAATTTGTATCGGTGGGACGCTTTTCCGTGGAAAAAGGACATAAGCGACTGATCGAAGCATTTGAACGGGTTCATAAGGAACAGCCGGAAACCTGTTTGTTCCTTGTGGGAGGACACGGTGATTTGTGGAAAGAAACGGTAGAACAGGTACATAAATCTTCCTGTCCGGATGCGGTTTATTTGATTCGTTATATGTCGAATCCGTATCCGTTACTGAAACAATGTGACTTTTTTGTATTATCCTCCCTATACGAAGGATTCGGTTTAGGGTTGGCGGAGGCGGATGTTCTCGGTCTTCCGTGTTTTTCCGCAAACATTACCGGTCCGAGAAAGTTTATGGTAAATCATGGCGGTCTGCTTGTAGAGAACAGTGAACAGGGAATATACGACGGGTTGAAGCGTTGCTTGGCCGGATCGGTTCCCGAAAGGCTACAGATTGAATATGAACAATACAACGCAGAAGCAATAGAACAATTTGAATCCCTCCTATAGAAGAAAAAAGTATGTTCCGGAAAGCTGACCGTTTTCGTTGACAAATAAGGAAGAATTAGGTATAGTTTTAAAAGGGGAAATACGATTGACTTTGGGGAAGGGAGGAGAAGACGATGAAGTTTGTAAAACTGTGGAAAAAGTTGTTAAAGGTATTGTTACACCGGTTTGTGATTGTTGCGGTGCTGATTCTATTACAGATTATATGGATGATAGTGAATATAACCGAATTGGCAATCTATTCTCCGGTAGTCTATAATGCACTAAACATACTAAGCTTCCTTGCGGTGTTGGTAGTAGTAAATGCCAGAGACAATCCGTCTTATAAATTGGCATGGGTCATTGTGATTTTAGTATTTCCGTTGTTTGGCGGAGCAATGTATCTGTTGTTTTCCGGTTGGCTTCCGTCAAAGAATCTCAGAAACAAATTGTTAAAATCGGAGAACCAACTACGTCCTTTTATGAAACAAGACGCAAAGGTTTTTTCTTCGTTACAGGAAGAAGATCCTACCGCTGCCGGGCAGGCAAAGTATATTAAAGATTATGCCAAGTTCCCGGTTTGGAACGACAGTACCGCTACCTATTTTAGATGCGGGGAAGAAAATTTTCCGGTATTGCTGGAGGAGTTAAAAAAAGCCGAGCATTTTATCTTTCTGGAATATTTTATTGTGGAAGAAGGAGAAATGTGGAGTGCGATTTTGGAAGTACTGAAAGAAAAGGCGGCTGCCGGTGTGGATGTGCGGATGCTGTACGATGATTTGGGGTCTGTGTTTGTGTTGCCGTATAAATATTATCGTACGCTGGAACGTTATGGAATCAAATGTGAAGCGTTTAATAAGTTTGTTCCGGTGTTTTCTTTGGTAATGAACAATCGTGACCATAGGAAAATCCTTGTGGTAGACGGACATACGGCATTTACCGGAGGAATTAATCTGGCAGATGAGTATATCAATAAAAAAGAAAAGTTCGGTTACTGGAAGGATACCGGTATTATGGTTAGAGGAGAAGCAGCAGTAAATCTGACCGTCATGTTTTTGACGGTATGGAATGCGGTGCGTCCTACGGATACGGATTTTTCAAGATTTCTTCCTCATGCATATCATTCCGGGATTTTTAAGGGGGACGGTTATATTCAACCTTACGGAGATACACCGTTGGATAAGGAAACCGTAGGGGAAAATGTTTATCTGAATATGATTTCCGCAGCAAGACACTATTTATATATTTTCACACCGTATCTGATTGTGGACAATGAGATGATTACAGCCCTCAGCCTTGCGGCAAAACGGGGTGTAGATGTCAGAATCGTAACCCCCGGTGTGCCGGACAAACGATTGGTGTATTGGTTAACCCAGTCCTATTATCGTCAATTTATTGATAACGGAGTAAAGATTTACCAGTATCTGCCGGGATTTATTCATGCAAAAGTGTTTGTCTGTGATGATGTTTATGCTACGGTGGGAACCATAAATCTGGATTACCGGAGTTTATATTTACATTTTGAATGCGGTGTATTTTTAAGTCATTGCAGCGAGATTGCAAAAATCAAAGAAGATGCAATCGAAACCATGGAACAAAGTAAATTAATTACAAAAGAACAGGCGCGTCGAAAGTTGCCGGTACGTTTGGTACAAGCGATACTTCGTGTCTTTGCGCCCTTGTTATAAATAGTTAAAATGAATGGAGGATATAGGAATGGCAATTCGTATTGACGGAAAAGTAATTTCCACACAGATTAAGGATGAGTTAAAAGAGAAGGTAGCGGCTCTTAAGGCAGAGGGCACCGAGGTTACCCTTGCGGTAATTCAGGTAGGTAACGACCCGGCTTCTTCCGTATATGTAGGGAACAAAAAGAAGGCATGCGAATACATCGGGGTACGTTCTTTGGCATATGAACTGCCGGAGGAGACTACCCAGCAGGAACTTTTAGACATTATTGCGGAGTTAAACGACAGAAATGATGTAAACGGTATTTTGGTACAGCTTCCGCTTCCGAAGCATTTTAACGAGGAAGAGATTTTATTGGCGATTTCCCCACTTAAGGATGTGGACGGGTTCCATCCGGAAAATGTAGGAAACTTAAGCATCGGCAGAAAGGGCTTTGTATCCTGTACTCCGGCAGGTGTTATTGAGCTCCTTCGCCGTACCGGTATTGAGATGGAGGGAAAGGAATGTGTAGTTCTCGGCAGAAGTAATATTGTAGGTAAGCCGATGTCCATGTTAATGCTTCGTGAAAATGCAACCGTGACGGTTTGCCATTCCAGAACGAAGAATTTAAAGGAGATTACAAAGCGTGCGGATATCTTAATCGTTGCCATCGGTAAACCGCGGTTTGTAACCGCTGATTATGTAAAGGAAGGCGCTACCGTAATCGATGTAGGTATCCACAGAGGAGAAGACAATAAGCTTTGCGGTGATGTGGACTTTGCACAAGTAGAGCCGATTGCGGGTGCAATTACTCCGGTTCCGGGCGGTGTGGGTCCGATGACCATTGCAATGTTAATGAAAAACTGTGTAGAAAGTGTTGAACTACAGAAGTAGAACGAGGGATTTTATGCAAGTTTATTTTGTTTCACTGGGCTGTGACAAGAATCTGGTAGACAGTGAATATATGTTAGGTTTGCTTCGGGATGCGGGACATACTTTGACCGAAGAAGAGTCTGAAGCAGATGCTATCGTTATCAATACCTGTTGCTTTATTCACGATGCGAAAGAAGAGAGCATTGAGACGATTTTAGAGGCGGCCTCTTATAAGGAGGAAGCGAACGGTCGATGTCGTGTTCTTATTGTAACCGGTTGTCTGGCGGAACGATATCGGAGCGAGATTAAAGATTCCATTCCCGAGGTGGATGCGATTTTAGGCACGGCTTCCTTTGATGAAATCGTGGGTGCCCTTGCCGATGCGGATAGCGGGAAGAAGACGGAAGTATATAAAGAATTGACGTATTTGCCGCTACCGGAGAGTAAGCGTGTCAATACCACATGCGGCTATACCGCCTATTTGAAGATTGCGGACGGCTGTGAAAAGTTTTGTACTTATTGCGTGATTCCGTCCATCCGAGGCAAGTACCGCAGTGTACCGATGGAGCGTATCATAGCCGAAGCGGAACAATTGGCTGCGGATGGGGCAAAGGAGCTGATTTTGGTTGCCCAGGAGACCACCCTTTACGGAGTGGATTTGTACGGAAAGAAGATGCTGCCGGAGCTCCTTAGAAAGCTTTGTGCCATTGAAGGTCCGGAGTGGATTCGCCTTTTGTACTGTTATCCGGAAGAGATTACGGATGAGTTAATTACCGTAATGAAGGAAGAAAAGAAAATCTGTCGCTATCTGGATTTACCGATTCAGCATGCTTCCGATACGGTGCTAAAGCGCATGGGACGTCGTACCACAAAGAAAGAACTGGTACGCCTCATTAAGAAGCTTCGTCGGAACTTACCGGGAATCGTGCTTCGCACATCCCTGATTTCCGGATTTCCGGGAGAAACGGAAGAAGAACATAAAGAATTGCTTTCCTTTGTGGAGGAGGTTCGGTTTGACCGGTTGGGCGTGTTCACGTACTCCAAGGAGGAGAATACCCCTGCCGCTAAGATGAAAAATCAGGTAACCGCAAAGGAAAAACGTCGTCGTCAGAAGGAAATCATGAAGCTTCAGCAAAGGATTGCCTTTGAACATGCGGAAGGACGCGTCGGGAAACGGTATCAGGCTTTGATTGAAGGGAAAATGCCGCAGGAGAATGTCTATCTTGCCCGTACCTATATGGATGCACCGAACATTGACGGCTATTTGTTTGTGGAGTCGGCGGAACATTATGAATCCGGTGAATTTGTTAAAGTAAAGGTAACCGGAGCAAAGGGATATGATTTGATCGGTGTCAATACCGAAAAGAAGAAGATAATTTAGGAGGATGTTATGAATTTACCGAATAAAATTACGATTTTCCGTGTGTGTATGATACCGGTATTTCTTGTGTTTATGCTGGTACCGGGGATTCCTTACGCGAACTATATCGCAACGGCGGTGTTTGCAATTGCCTGTGCGTCGGATGCACTGGATGGACATATCGCAAGAAAGCACAATCTGGTAACCAACTTCGGAAAGTTTATGGACCCGATTGCGGATAAGCTTTTGGTGTGTTCCGCACTCATTTGCTTTGTGGCACTTTCCTATATGCCGGCATGGATTGTTATTGTGATTATTGCAAGAGAATTTATTATCAACGGTTTTCGTCTCATTGCATCGGATAACGGTGTGGTAATCGCTGCCAGTTACTGGGGCAAGTTTAAGACCATTGCCCAGATGATTACATGTATTTTGCTGATTGTGCAGTTGCCGTTTGCATGGGTAGATGTAGTGGAGCAGGTGTTTATCTGGTTGTCACTGATTCTTACGGTGGTTTCTCTTTGTGAGTACATTTGGAAGAACAGAAAAGTGTTGAAAGAGACAAAATAATTCCGTAATTTAATGATTCGTTAAAAGTTTTACCATGAAAATGACATACTTGGCTGTTATCGTAGAGAAGGGGATAAGATAGGTAAGGGGGGAACGTTTCGGAAAAAAGGAAGAAAGGAGCCCTTATGCGAAAAAAAATCGGAATGATTTTAAGCTGTATTCTTGTTCTTTGTATGTTTGCGGGATGTAACAAAACATCAACGGATCATTTGCCGACGCCTACGGACATACCCGGAAATTCCATAACTTTGACGCCGAACCCGTCAGAGAATGATGTTACGTTAACGGTTGCTCCGTCAAGTACCACCGAATTGCCGATTTATACCTTAAGCGGTGATTTTACCGAGTTGATTGAATTGACTGCGTTAGTGGCAGAAGAAGATATTACGGAGCAGGTTGTGACCGATGCGGTAACGGAAGCTTTGGCAGGAAGTGCCATTTACGTAACCGTAAACCAGGTAACACGGAAAGGTGATGTGGTTACGGTAGATTTTTCCGCATCTACTCCGCCGGTAAGTCAGGTGGGAGCGAGTATCGAAGGATTGATATTGGACGCGTACGGGCAAAGCCTGATCGATAACGTGCCGGCCTGCAAAGGGGTCAGTTTTACGGTGGACGGAGGAAATTACGCATCCGGACATTTTGAATTTGATGAAAATTATATTTATATGCGTCGATAAACAAAAGAGCATCCGGGCTGTCGCCGTTACGCGACAGCCCATCTTTTCGAGTGAAACCAAAACAGGAGATAACAAAAAGAATGAAACAAATCATTGTCATCGGTGGAGGAGCCGCAGGAATGATGGCGGCAATCACAGCGGCACAACAGGGGGCCGACGTTTTATTGTTGGAGAAAAACGAGAAATTAGGCAGAAAGATTTATATTACGGGCAAAGGAAGATGTAATGTTACCAATGCCTGTGAAATGGAACGTTTGCTAAAAAATGTGGTAACGAATCCGCGCTTTTTATATAGTGCTTTTTATTCTTTCAGCAATGAGGATACCATGCGTTTTTTTGAAGAATGCGGTGTGCCGCTGAAAATCGAAAGAGGAGAACGGGTTTTTCCGGTGTCCGATAAGTCTTCCGATATTATAGACGGATTGGCAAGACGCTTAAAGCAGACCGGAGTCAAGGTACGGTTCGGCGCGACGGTAAATAAAGTTTGTACCGAGGACGGCAGAGTATCTGCTGTTGTTTTACAAAACGGAGAAACCATAAAGTGTGATGCCTGCATCGTGGCCACCGGCGGGCTTTCCTATGCTTCTACCGGGTCCACCGGAGACGGTTTTACTTTTGCAAAATTGTGCGGACATACCGTAACGGATTGCTATCCGTCGTTGGTGGGACTTAAGATTACGGAACCTTTTGCAAAGGAATTAGAGGGGCTTTCACTGAAGAATGTACGTCTGCGTGCGGTACAGGGAAAAAAAGAGCTTTATAACGATTTCGGAGAAATGCTGTTTACCGCGGACGGTATCAGCGGTCCTCTTGTACTTTCCGCAAGTGCGGTTTTGACCGATAAACTTTCAAAAGGAGAAGCGGTGTTATCGCTTGATTTAAAGCCGGCTTTGTCAAAAGAGGAATTGGATGCTCGGATTTTGCGGGATTTTGAGGAGGCAAAAAATAAACAGTTTCGAAATGCACTGGATAAATTGTTGCCACAACGTCTGATTCGGGTTATAATTGAGTTATGCGATATTCCGGAGGAGAAACAAGTGAATGCGATTACAAAACAAGAGCGCAGTAAGCTTGTGGATGTATTAAAAGGTTTTGAGATGCATATAAAGAAAACAGGCGGTTTTTCGGAGGCTGTGATTACAAAGGGAGGGGTATCCGTAAAAGAGGTAAATCCTTCTACTATGGAATCCAAGCTTGTTTCCGACTTGTATTTTGCCGGAGAAGTGCTGGATGTGGATGCCTTGACCGGCGGATACAATTTACAGATTGCCTGGTCCACCGGATATCTGGCAGGAACTTGTGCCGCAACAACATAATGTTTTATGCAGAATACGAAAAGAAAATAACAGGTGTGAATACACGGGAAGGAAGAAGTATGGGATATTTCAGCATTGCATTGGACGGACCGGCAGGGGCCGGAAAAAGTACGGTGGCGAAAAAGTTGGCAAAAAAGTTAGGTTATGTTTATGTGGACACCGGAGCAATGTACCGTGCCATGGCGCTGCATTTTATTCGCAACGGAATTGCGGCAGAGGATGCGGGAGCAATCGAAGCAGCCTGTCAATCCGCGGATGTGACCATAACACATCAAAACGGAGAACAGGTGGTATTATTAAACGGGGAGAATGTAAACGGTTTGATTCGCACGGAACAAGTCAGTCAGATGGCCAGCATTTCTTCCGCAAATAAACAGGTTCGGTTGAAAATGGTTGAATTACAGCGTCAGCTGGCGAAGCAGGAAAATGTAGTGATGGACGGCAGAGATATCGGCTCGTATGTTCTGCCGGATGCGAATGTGAAAGTTTTTCTGACGGCAAGCGTGGAAGTGCGTGCAAAACGTCGGTATGATGAGCAGGTTGCAAAAGGCATCGAATGCAGTCTGACGGAAATCGAAGATAATATCAGAGAACGGGATTATCGGGATTCCCATCGTGAATTTGCACCGCTTGTTCAGGCGGAAGATGCGGTTTTCTTTGACAATTCGCATATGACAATCGAAGAGAATGTAGACAGATTGTATGAAATGTGTATGGAAGCACAAAAATAAACGGGACACATTCCCGAAAACGGAGGATTTCCATGGAAATTACGGTTGCCAAAACGGCCGGGTTCTGTTTCGGCGTAAAACGTGCGGTGGAACAAGTGGAAGAACAGGTACGACAAGGAAAAAAGGTTTATACTTACGGGCCGATCATTCATAATGAAGAGGTTGTACGGGAGTTTGAACAAAAAGGGGTCGGGATTTTATATGCCGGAGATGAATGGGAGTCAGTGGAAAAGGGTACAATAGTAATACGCTCCCACGGAGTGACAAGGGCAGAACAGGAAAAAATGCTGTCCTGTGGCTTTGAGGTGGTAGACGCCACTTGCCCTTTTGTAAAGAAAATTCACAAGATAGCGGAAGAACAAAGCAGGGCCGGACGGAAAATCGTGATTATCGGAGATGAAAATCATCCGGAGGTAATCGGGATAAAAGGCTGGGCTTATGGGGATGTTATCATTGTAGATTCAGAAGAAAAATTGGAAAAAATGAAGCTGTCGGAGGAAGAACGGCTCTGTATCGTAGCCCAGACGACATTTAATTACAAGAAATTTCAAGAATTAGTTGAAATTTTTGAAAAAAAGCGGTATGATATAATTGTTCTGAATACGATATGCAATGCAACGCAGGAACGACAGTCGGAAGCGGCACAGTTGGCAGCTATGTCGGAGGCTATGATTGTGATCGGCGGAAAGCAAAGTTCCAACACAAAGAAGTTGTATGAAATCGCTAAGAACGCATGTGGAAATACTTACTATATACAGAAACTCGATGACCTGGATTTAAGTCAGTTTAAATCTTTTCGTTGCGTAGGTATTACAGCGGGGGCTTCCACCCCAAATAATATTATCAAGGAGGTTCAGAAAATCATGTCTGAAATGAGTTTTGACCAATTATTGGAGGAGTCTTTAAAGACAATACACAACGGAGAGGTAGTCGAGGGCACTGTGATTCGCGTTAAAGAAGACGAAATCGTCTTGAACATAGGCTATAAGGCTGACGGTAT
>JAFVSN010000020.1 GCA_017503735.1 Lachnospiraceae bacterium | reverse complement strand
GAAGCCTTTGTTGACGATAGCGAATATCTTATCGTTACCAAAGCAGCAACCCTAACCACAAATAATTAAGCGACGTTTTAAGGGGTGGGAGAACCCTCCCACCCCTTAAACTTGTTCTAAAGGAGAACGATTATGAGCAAAAGACCCATGGACCCCAAAACAAAAAAGAAACTCTTTATCGGTATAGGCACCGGTGTATTACTGCTTTTGCTGATACTCTTTCTTCTGCTGTTGAGAAGTTGTGATCATAGCATTTTTGGCGGTACACCCACTCTTACCATTGAAACGCCTCAGAAAATAAGTAAAACCGAAACAGAAGAATTTACTCTTGACGTTACCATTTCATCCTTCGGGGATGCAATCTATCCAGCGGCGAGTATGAGTATATCCTTTGATTCCTCACGACTTGAATTTATCGGTGTGGAAGAAGGTAACGTATTCATTCGCAACAACGAGGGTGATGTTCCGCAAAAGCTCCCGAATTGGAGTTGTAACCCCGAACAATGCAATAAATCGGGGAAAATCAACATTATGTATCTCGACACTACGGGCGGCAAAAACGCTTTTAGTAAAGAGCTTCTTGCAGAGGATGATAACGTAGTGCTCCGCCTTAAATTCCGACTTCGTGGCAGTGTAAGAAGCGGTGATATTTGTGCTTTGATTTTTGATGATGCGGTATTTGCGGCATCGGATGAAACACAAAGTCTTGCAATGACAACCGACACCTTGAAGGTAAGAGACGGCAAGATCGTGATAGGAGAATAAAAATGAAACGAATACTCAGTTTAATATTAACTTTTGTTCTTTTGCTGTCTTTCACGGCGTGCAACGGTAATTTTGCACAGGTGGATTTGAAGGAGCCGATTGCTCTTTCAGATGACGGCGTTGTAGAAAAGAACGTATTTGAAAAAATTAAAAATGAAAATGCCATCGCCACCTTTACGGGTGAATCGGGCGAAATGGAATATGAATGGACAATTTTCGGTAGCGATCTTGAAGATACAAGGGATGTAAACTTGTCAATCACTTTAGAGAAAACAGATAAAGGTATTAAAATCAAATTCTCCGAAACGGAAGATTTCGGTTTTCCTGCTCTTTTGTCGGTGCATCTAAATGAAAAATGGAAGGCAGACAGTGCTACCGCTTATGACGGTGATAGTGCGGTATATTCCGTTTCCATTACGGGAAGCAAAACGAGCATCTTGAACATTTCCGTGGGTAAAATTGTAGCTGAGTGTGAAGTTCTTCCTGATGCTACAAAGCAAACGGAAACCATTCCTTCTACCGAAACAACGGAACCCGATAATGATGATAAAGGTAGTAGTGAAACAAACAAAACAGACGGTTATTTATCCGATGTAAAGGATTCGGATAACCGTGTGTATTCCGATGGGCAGAACAAAGGCAAGGATCAGTACGAAACTGATCCCGTACCGGAAGGAAAGCCTTTGCCCGTTGAACCCGAAGATCAGGAAGTTGATAAGAAAAAGACCTACACTTGTACCTTCTCCATCGAGTGTTCTACAATACTCAATAATCTTTCCGATCTTGATCCCGATAAGCGTGAACTTATACCTTCAAACGGTGTGATTTTGGCACCTGCCAAAGTGACGTTCTATAAAGGCGAATCGGTATTTGATGTGTTGCAGCGTGTATGTAAAGAAAAAGGCATTCACCTTGAATCCTCTTGGACACCGATTTATAACAGCGCCTATATTGAGGGAATTCATAACCTCTACGAGTTTGATTGCGGTGAGCTTTCGGGATGGGTGTACCGAGTAAACGGCTGGTATCCGAACTACGGTTGTTCCCGTTATCAGCTT
>JAFVSN010000019.1 GCA_017503735.1 Lachnospiraceae bacterium | reverse complement strand
CGCAATGCACAGATTCTCATGTTCCCGGGTGGTTTCTCCGCAGGTGATGAGCCGGACGGTTCCGGTAAGTTCATCGCAACCGCATTCCGTAACGCAAAGATTACCGATGCGGTAAACGATATGTTAAAGCAGCGTGACGGTCTGGTTCTCGGTATCTGTAACGGTTTCCAGGCAATTATCAAGCTTGGTTTGGTACCGTACGGTGAAGTAACTCCGCAGAAGGAGGATAGCCCGACCCTTACCATGAACAGCATCGGACGTCACATTTCCAAGTCCGTATACACCAAGGTTGTAACCAACAAGTCTCCGTGGCTCATGGAGGCAGAGCTTGGCGGCGTTTACGCAATCCCGGCTTCCCACGGGGAAGGACGTTTCGTAGCAAGCAAGGAGTGGATCGAAAAGCTTGCCACAAACGGACAGATTGCAACCCAGTACGTTGACCTTGACGGCAATCCGACCATGGACGAAGACTTCAACCCGAACGGCTCCTACTTCGCAATCGAAGGTATCACCAGCCCGGACGGTCGTGTTCTCGGTAAGATGGCTCACTCCGAGCGTCGCGGTAACTCCGTAGCGGTCAACATCTACGGTGACCAGGATCAGAGAATCTTTGCTTCCGGTGTGAAGTACTTTAAGTAAGAGATAAGCAAGAAATTTAATATAAGAAGAATAAAAGGACCGGGACCTTGCGAGATGCAGGGTCCCGGTTCTGCTGTTATGTGCTATTCTAATGTGGAATGTGGTGTTAACATATTGGTAAATTACCATGAAAGTGCGTATCGGCAAAGAATATCATGGTACGACGGAAAAGTGTGTTTCTGAAATTACCATGATAAGGAACGATAAGAGGAGTGTTCATGGTACAAAAGAAGAAACGTGTTTTTGATATTACCATGACAAGGAACGAAACGGGAAGTGTTCATGGTACAAAAGAAGAAACGTGTTTTTGATATTACCATGACAAGGAACGAAACGGGGAATGTTCATGGTACAAAAATGGAAATGTGTTTGTGCGCTTACCATGAGAACGGATGAAACGATGTTTTATCATGGTAAGAGACCAGAAATGAATAAATTTTGTACCATGATGAAGGAAAAAATAGTGTAGTTCATGGTAAAAAAGATAAAATAGAGTGAAAGAAAAAGTAACTCCCCTGTTTCCAAACAGTTATTGTAGGAGCAGGGGAGTCTTTTGTAGGGTATACTACTCTTCAGAAACATACCGAATAATATCTTCCGGGGTACATTCAAGCACAAAACAAATTCTGGCTAAAATGTCTGCGTCAATCTTTTCTATATGACCCTGGTACCATTTGTCAATGACTTCAAACCGAGTGTTTACGGCGCGCGCCAGCGCATTACGGCTGATTCCGCGACGATCCATCACTTCTTTTAGGGTTAGTTCTATATAACCATATTGATTTAATGTGTATATCTCTCTGCTCATGTAATCACCTCTACTCTATATACTATCCAAAAAATAGATTCTTGACTAATCACATGAAAAGAGTTACTATGTACATAGTAACTCTTTGAAAGAAATATTTGCAAAAAAAACAAAATAAAATGATGAAAACTAGGAAGAAACGCAATCGAGCAGCTCCTTCATATGAAGCGCCATTTCCTTTGCATCTGCGTAATTCTTGCTTTGCAGCAGCATGTGAATGGTGGCCAGCTGATTATTAAAATCATGGCGTATTTTTGCAAGGGCTTCGCTGTGTTGTTCTAGTTCTTTGTAATGTGCTTCTTCAATCTGATGGAGCGTTTGCAGTTCACGATAGGCTGCGTTTGCAGCAGTCTTTTCTTCCTGGTTCATAGCATATAGAACAAGGAACAGATTTGCTATGAAGAGGATAATCGGTGAAATCAAAGAAAAGTATAGGTTTTCTTCGAGAATATCGGAGGCGTATATAATAAAAAGGATAGTGGGAGCAAGCAGTTGTACCAAAATGAGCAGAGTAATCAAAATAAAGCGTCGTCTGCGTTTGATACGTTGGGTTAACCTTGCAATGAATAGAAACAAAGCTGCAAATATAATTGTAAACGCATTCAAAATCAACAGAGGAACTACCATGGTTTCCGAGTAATAATCCAAACTTGGTGTTATGCGAAGGACGTACATCTGGATAACAGAATATATGGCTTCTGTTGTAACGGAAAACACCCCCAGTAGAAGAACGCATTTGCCGATTTTCTCCCAGAAAGAATTTTTAAAGGCAAAAATTGCGTAACAAAAGAGTGTTGCGGTGTTACATAAGGCAAATAGGACGGATATAATCGGATTGGTTGCCGCACACTTTAAGAAGACGGTAATAAACAGGGGAAGGCAATAAGGCAGCATATTCGGCAGGCGCTTTTTCTTCGGGGTTAGAAGAAAGCTTAAAAGGTAAAACTGAAATATGCCGTTTAGGAAAACAAGAAGGCTGTTAATCAGTAAAATCATAAAGGTTCTCCTTTCCTTTTATTGTCCGGAAACCGGGGAAAGCTGTAGCGAAACGGCTGCCTTGTATATACCATCGGTATATTCGGTAAAGAATTCTCCGTGATAGAGTGAAGCAATGTCCGTTAGGATTTTGTGACCGTAGCCGTGACCGGGTGCCGGAGAGGACTCCGCCGGTGGGAGGGATGTATTCATAACCTTAACATGGAGATAGTCTCCATGTTGTTTGGCAGAGACGGTAACGGAACGAGGGGATTCGACCGATAATGCTTCACTGGCATGAATGGCATTATCCAACAGATTTGAAAAGACACTGCAAAGGTGAATTTTATTTATAGCGGAGCAATCCTGAACAGAAATGTCTGCCCGGAAGGAAACGGACTGTTGTTCACAGAGGTGTTGCTTGTTCGTCAGGACTGCATTAATGACGGAATTCGGACAAAAAGGGAATTCTTTGGTGGCAGAGACCTGTTCCATAAGCTGTGCGGTTAATTCTTCTGCCAGGTCATAGTCATCGGATAATATTTTTTCATAGATGACGGAGAGCTTTTCATTAAACTGATGCTCCAAAGCAAGGAGCTCCTTTCTCTGCTCTTCGATTTTACCGTAGTGCTCGGATTCCAGTTCATGCAGCTTGTTGAGTGCTTCGTAGTCGGAAAGCAAGGCACGCTTTTTCTGGACTTCCCGGAGAATGAAAAAGGCAACCAGAAAGAGAACGATGACAACAGCGCATAAAATCAGGGTCAGCGTCGGAGTAGACGGTAAATCGAGAGAATAAAGTTTTGCAAAGGAAAACCAGCCAAAAAAGACAAAAATCAGTTCTAACGGTATAATGAGCAGAATAATCGGTTGTTTCTTCATGATAAATCCTCCAAGTTCTCTTAGTCCTTTTGCATATAGCGAAAATAGGTCTGCTTCACATTTGTGTATTGTGATTTCGAAATGGGAATCTCTGTAAGGTTTTCTAAAATAATCACGTTCTTTTCAATGCGTTTGATTTTATTCATATTGACAATGTAACTTTTATGGCAGGCAAGAAAGCAGGACGGAAGCCGTTCCTTTAAGGAAGAAAGTCTTTCGTAAAGGGAATGACTTTCTGTATCGGTATAAATCAAGGATTTATGGGCGTTACTTTCCAAATACAGAATGGATGAAATCGGAACGGAAATGCTGTCACTTTTTCCCACAATACAAAATAAGGATTGTTTATCCTGATCCAGAGAGGCTTGCAATTTGAGGAGAATAGAGGAAAGGATGTCTTTGTCTATCGGTTTTGTCAAAAAGCCAATCATATTGGACGGGGATAAAAAGACATGTTGAACAAAGCGGTCTGTAAAACCGGTAATGTAAACAAGCCGTATTTGCGGATTCAGTTTGTAAAGCTCTTGGCTATATTCAATCCCGTTTTTTGTGGTTCCGAGATCAATATCCATAAAAACGGCATCAAAAGAAGAACCTGCTTTCACTTCTTCCAGAAGAAGGTTACCATCCGGAAAAGGAATTACTTCGTCAATGCATGGAAAGGATTGGCAAAGTATAAGAAATTGTTTTAAAAAAAGTAATTCGTTGTCGCAAACTGCTAGTCTCATTTGTAAACCTCAAAATTGTCGTTCATTGGTGAATCAATCTCATTATATAACTGAAAAGAATAAAATGTAAAGTTTAAATAGCACAGATATGGAAGGGATTTTGTTAAATTTATTTAAAAATAACTGATTTTGCTGTCAAAAGGGTTAATTTTGAAAATATATAGAAAGAGAATAAAGAGATTAGTATACTTTGGGGGAAGGGAGTATCAGGCGGTCGAGGGGACAAGAGCAATAGATTCTGTACGAGGAGTTTTGCAATGAACATAGGTATTGATGTGGACGGTGTATTAACAGATTACGAATGGTATATGGATTATTTTGCTACTCAGATGGGGCATGAAACAGAAATCCATACCCATGAATCCAACATGTTGAAACGCTATAATTGGACAAAAGAACAGGAAAAGAAATTTCATAGAAAACATTTCATGTGGTATGTGCGGAAAATGCCCATACGGGAAAATGTGGCAGCAACTATTAAGGCATTGAAAGCAGAAGGACATAACATCTATATTATTACCGCCAGGGCTTATGCGGATAGAAAAACAGTGTTCGGAAGCTTGATGAGAACATGTCTCAAACGATGGCTTGCGAAAAACTCTGTGGAGTACGATGAACTTGTTTTTGTGGACTGGAAAAACAGTGCAGAAGAAAAGGTAGAATGGGCGAAGAAGCTGGCTGTGGATGTTTTCTTAGAGGACACGGTAGAGAATATTGATAAGCTGAAGGAAATCTGTAAGGTGATTTGTCTGCGGGCGGGATATAACGATGGGGTGTATGCTGAGGAAACGCATACAGAGAGCCAAATAGAAAAGCAACATGTGACCTATGCCAATGATTTCTACGATGTGTATTCCCTCCTTGGCGCAAATGCCCATAGTATGGACGAGTCATGTATAGATGTGGAACAATGGAAAGCGCATTATAGAAGTTTCCCTTTTGATGAAAAGGAACTGACAAGATACCGGAAGCATTACCGTAGATTGTGGAATACCCTTAGCGGATTGATGAAAGCGGGGCTCCATTTAGAAATAGCCGGACAGGAAAATATCCCAGAGGAAGACGGAGTTATCTTTGTATGCAACCACCGGCGTTCCCTGGATATCCCACTTGCGTATCTTGCGTTGGGAGGAAAGCATGCCCGTTTCCTTTGTAAGAAGGAATATGAGCTATCAAAACTTCAGGCAACAGTACAGGCAATCGGTACCATCTTTGTGAACCGGAGCAGTAAGGCATCTTCCAAGACTGCGCGAAGAACCATGATACAAACCTTGCTTCACGGCGGAAATGTTCTGATATTCCCGGAGGGAACCAGAAATAAGACCGAACAGATAATGTTACCGTTTCGTTACGGGGCGGTACGAATCGCAGGTAAAACCGGTGCGAGGATTGTACCTATGGTAATCAAGAAGCTCGGAAAGAAGTCTTTTCGGATTGTTATCGGGAAGAGTATGCAGGTCGGTGCAGGGGATGTGTTGGAGGAAAAGAACCGGGAGCTGTGGGAGTGTATGAGGGAGATGGTGGAAGGGATATAGGCATGAAATAGAGGTTTGGAATGAGTCAAAAAAAGGATAAGGTGTTGTATGTATAACAAATTCATTGACCGGTTGTTAGATAACGACCCTAAGAAAGTATTATCAAAAGGCAGTATTCGTGCAAGAAAAATCATAAGTCCGGTTCTCCGGTTTGCGATTCCTTTTGTAACTCCTAATTCTAAGTTAAAGGTACTGCGTCGGGCGAAACTTCCGAAGCAGCCGGTGCTTTTTGCTCCGACCCATAACTTCCGAGAGGATATTGAGCATACGGTAGTAATGGCAAAACGTCAGGCTTATGTGTTGAACGGTAGTCTGACTCAATTGTATCGCTCTATTGATGGTGTGACCTCATGGCTTGCGGGAGTGATTCCCATTGACCGTACCAAGAAGGAGAGTCGTACTTCGGCAAAGAAGAAAGTAGTGTATGCACTGGAATTGGGAGCCAGTGTGATTATGTATCCGGAAGGAACTTGGAACAAATCCCCGAACCAGCTCATGAGTGGATTCTTTCCGGGAGTATATGATGTGGCAAAGGAGAGCGGAGCAATGGTAGTGCCGATTGCCACTTATCGAAATGGAAAAAAAGCTTACGGAATTATGGATGAAGCTTTTGACATCTGTGCCTACGACAGAGAGACCGATATAAGGGTACTTCGGGACAAGCTGGCAACCATACGGTACGAGATGATGGAGAAGTACGGCCAGGCAAAACGCACGGATTTTCCGTATGGAGCTGAGGCAGATGCCTACTGGAAACAGTATGTGGACGACCTGATGGCACAGGTAAAATATTATGACTATGACGTGGAACTTCACACGAAATACGTGGACAAGACTATCACAACGCCGGAAGAGGCATTTGCGTTTTTGGAGACAATGGAAGTGAAGAAGGAAACTGCTTTTTTGATAAGAAGATAAACAAAGGAGTAAACTTATGATACAGGAAAAAACATTGACAGGCTACCCATCCATTGACAAGCCGTGGCTGAAATATTACAGCGAGGAAGCGATAAATGCGGTTCCGCCAAAGTGTAGTATCTATGAAAACATATACGAAGCAAACCGTGAGTATCTGGAAGAAACTGCTCTGCTTTATTACGGGAAAAAAGTTACATATAAAAAGTTATTTCATGAAGTGGACAAGGCTGCAAAAGCATTTGTTTCGTGCGGTGTGAACTATGGGGATAATGTTGCAATCTGCATGCCGGCAACTCCGGAGACCATTTATACGATACTGGCGCTGAATAAAATAGGTGCGAATGCAAATATGCTGAATCCTACCTTTTCGGAAGAACAATTGAGAGACCGGATTAATGATACCGAAGCAAAAGTGTTGGTAGTGGTGAATGAATTGTTCTGGAGAGTTAAAAATGTACTTTCGAAGACAAAAATCGAGACAGTGGTTTCCTGTTCTGCGGTAAATTCATTGGGTGCGGTTATTAAGGCTATAAAGAAAGTGAAGAAAATACCGAATACGATGGTATGGAATGAATTTGTAAAGAAGGAGAAAGATGTGACGTTGACGATTCCCGGCTATAAGCCGAATCATCCTGCTGTTATGGTATATTCGTCCGGAACAACAGGTGCTTCCAAAGGAATTCAGTTAACAAATGATAGCATTAATGCAACGATAAACGAAGGAAAATATATCGGATTTGAGTGGAAACGTCAGGACAGATACATAGCAGTGGTGCCGATTTGGTTTTCAACGGGAATTTGTGCTACGGTTTTGGTTCCTTTACGACATGGAATCACGGTAATACTTGAACCGACATATGATTTCAAAGTATTTTATGAACATATAGTGAAGTACCGTCCAAACTTTACCATTACGGCAAGCGGCTTACCGAATTATCTGGCCAGTGAGAAAGAGTTGGAGGAGGCATACAAGAGCTTTAAATATTTTGTAGTGGGAGGAGAGTATGTAACTCCGCACGTAGAAAAGAGATTGAATCAGTGGTTGGAAAAGAACGGGAGTCCGGAAAAATTGCACAAGGGTTACGGAATGTGTGAGTGCGGAGGTACGGTTACAGCCACGCATTATAAGTGCAATGTGGTCGGTTCAGCGGGAATTCCTACTCCTCATGTGACAGTGGCAGCCTTTGATTTAACCACAGGTAAGGAACTTAAATATGGGGAAAGAGGCGAAGTGCGTGTGCTAAGTCCATGCAGAATGTTGGGTTATTACGGAAAGCCGGAAGCTACGGAAGAGTATTTTCATACAGATGAGAAGGGACAAGTGTGGGCATGTACCGGGGATATGGGATATGTGACAGAGGACGGTTGTCTTTTTGTGGATGGACGACTGAGTTCTTCTTATCGGAATGAAGATGGCGGGGTAATCTATTTATTTGATATTGAACGTGCCGTTTTGGATCATGAGCAGGTAAGACAGTGTAAAACGGTTGTATCGGAGGTGGATGGGAAATGTGTTCATGTGGCACATGTGGTTTTGATGCCGGGTGCCGATGAAGAAAAGGTATTGCAGGAGGTAAAGAAACACTGTTTTGAAAAGCTTCCGAAAAATCATATGCCTTCATTGGTAAAGCTGTATGAAGATGCATTACCGGTTTCTAAGTCGGGGAAGTTGGACGTTCTTGCAATGGAAAGCGACGTAACAGACTTGGTGAAATTGTAAGAGAGAAAGAGTGCAAGTTTTTATTGTTTTTGAAGAAAGCATTGAACGTAGGAGAAACAGAGATGGGAAAACCCAAAAAGAGACGAGAGAAAAATATAGTAAATCAGTTTGTCTATATGGTATTTGTTGCAATAATAGCTATTATTGTCCTGCTTATTTTGTCTATGATATATATCAACTGTTATTCTAATGCGAGTGATTCGTCGGTAAAGATTGAAAGCAGTCTTCTTGCAACCGGGCTGTCGATTATCGGAATCGCAATTACAGTATGGGCAGGATTAAATATTATAAATGTATTAGAAAGGAAAGATGTTGATGAATGCAAGTCAAAAATGAATGATATTGAAAAGAAGTTTACTGATTTAAAAGAATTTTCAAAGAGGATAGAGAATGATATCAAAGAAAATGAAGCTAATGTAGATTCCTTAAAGGAGATATATTATAACTCGTTTTTACAGGAATTATTAAAAACCAGTAAAGATGTAATGTCGCGTTTATTTTATTTGGATTTTTCGGAAAAAAGAGAAATGGTATGGTTTTATGTAAAGCTTATTCCGATAGAACAATACTTTGAACAGGTTTTTACACAGTATGGTGAAACATCAAAAGTAAAAGAAAATGTACTGAGAAAAGCAGAGGAAGGTATAAATTTAATTACTGGTTTGGAATCGTCGAAAGAGTATAAAGAAATGACTTCCAAGGATGAAAATATTATAAGATATTTGAAACTCCGAAAAAGTATGTTTCATTTTTTGAAGGGATATATGTTAAGCGGTGTATGGAAATATAAAGAATTCAAGCTTGCAGTAGATGGATTTGAGGGCATTAGTAAGGAGTTTGGCATACGTTTACCTGTCTATGGAAATGACGTAACAACACAACAAGTTAAAGAAGGTTTGGAAGATAAATCCCTAGAGATTGCAACATATTTTTTCAATATCATAGGGGAATCTTACAGTAAACTCGCTGAAGACAGTTCTTTGTATGCAAAGGAAAAAGAAATATTTGCTATATACGGAGTGAGAATTACAAAAGAAAAACTGATCGATTATTCTCAAAAGGCTATTTTTTATCTAAAACTATGTACAGAATTGAGCAAGAACGTGCGGGAGCGGGAGGTGTATTATCGTAATCTGGGATGTGCGTATGAGCGTGCTGATAAACTTTTAAATGAGTTTGGCTGTCATTCAGAACAAATAATTCGTTGTTATAAAGAAGCATTTAAAAAGATAATTTCAGATGATGAGGAGCAAAACAAACGGATTCAAAAAGTGTACCATACATTACTGTCCTATTATGAAAGCTATATAAAACATGGTTTATACGATGTTTCCATGAGCTTTTTTACAGATAAGGAAGATGTATTAGCATTTACCAATAAAGCAAGAAAGATAGAAGGTATAAAAAGAGAAGATGTTTGCAACTATATTACGGAATATCAAAAGGTCTCGCAGATTGCGATTACTGACCATGCCAGATTCTCACTTCAACGTGTATTAAATGGTATGGCATGGACATGGATAGTATTGTTGATTCTAAACAAGGATGAAAAAGTGACTCACGATTATCCAAATGGTCCGGAATACTATATGAGTAGAATTGCCGATATTATAGAGACATTAAACGTAATGAGATTAGATGATGATTATTTCTACGAGTTAAAGAAACGTTATGAAGCATTGCGAAGATATTTGAATAAGCAAAAAACAGAGTGAAAGAATGGAGAAAATAGAGTATGACATATCCGTCTCAGTCAATCAAAGCAATTACAGAATTTCTTTTCATTGGGATAGAGGAAAGGAATATTGTTCCCAGTGATTTGGTAATTGTGTTAGGGAACGATGCTATCGGAGAAACGGTTGATGTACTTGCTTCACTAATAAGGAAAGGATATGTAAAAGAAAACGCGGATATTATTCTTACCGGCGCAAACGGAACGTTAAATCAGGGAAAAGATTTGGAGTGTAATCGTTTATACGATTGTGCGGTAAATGAATATGGATTACCATCAGGATATTTTATGAAGGAGCCGAATGCATTAAATACTTATCAAAACTTTCAGTATTCAAAACAGATAATTGAACAAAAAGGTGGTTTTGAGAAATACAAAAATATCCTTTGTATCGGAAAAGCATTTTTATTACGGCGAGCATCTATGTATGCTGCAAAAGTTGGTTACCCGGCAGAGAAGATGCAGTATTTTGGAACGGTAGATACAAAAGGAAAAAACATAGGTAAAGATACATGGTGGGAAAGAGATGACTCTATATCACGGGTTTTGGCAGAGGTGAGACGAATCGGTGAATATGGAGAAAAGGGTGATTTGAGTATTTTTTAGATGTAGATAAAAGATTATCAGACATAAAACAGAGACATAGGAGAAGGAATTATGACACAAGAGAAAACATTAACCGGTTACCCGTCGATAGACAAGCCGTGGCTGAAATATTACAGCGAAGAAGCCATCAATGCGCCTTTGCCGGAGTGTACGATATATGAATATCTTTGGGAGCAGAATAAGGAGTTTCTTGAGGAGATTGCAATTGTATATTTGGGAAGAAAGATTTCTTACAGAGAATTGTTTGCAAATATCGACCGGGTGGCAGATTCCTTTTGGAGTATGGGGGTGAGAGAAGGGGATATTGTATCTGTGTGCAGCGTATCCACACCGGAAGTGATTTATTCTATCTATGCATTAAGTAAAATCGGAGCTACCGTAAATATTCTGGAGCCTCGTAATAATGCGGAGCGTATCGAATACTATCTGAATCTGACAGAGTCAAGGTACTTAGTAATGTTGGATTTGTGTTTTCCTAAAATAGATGCGATTGTGCGAAATACGAAAGTAAATGATGTGATAGTTGTATCTCCTTTTGATTCCGCTTCTGCTTTGGTAAAGACAATAGGTGGATTGAAACGTAAGAAAACAAAGATTGAGAATAAGGAGTTATATAGGGATTGGAAGTCTTTTGCTACCGGTAGAGAGCACCATGTAAAAGGTACATATTGCAAAGAGAGGCCTGCGGTAATTGTTTATACGGGAGGAACTACCGGTGTTCCGAAGGGAGTTTGTTTGTCGGACTGTGCGCTCAATACGGTGGTATTTGAGATGAAACAAACAGGGGAGAACATATCGGAACGGAGAAAGAGGTTTTTGGATATTATGCCGCCGTTTATTGCTTATGGAATTACTTGCGGAATTCATATGCCACTTTGTCTGGGAATGAGAAATATTGTGGTCCCGAATTTTACTCCGGAAAAATTGGACAAGCTTGTTTGGAAGAATAAGCCGAATTTGATGATGGGGGTACCGTCCCATTATGGTTTGTTATGCAAAAGTAGTTTGTTAAAAAAGAAAAAACTACCTTTTTTGGAAGTTTGCGGAGCCGGTGGAGATGCGTTTGTGCCGGCACTGGAAGAAACAGTAAATCAGTTCCTTTTGGAACATGGGGCACCATACAAGGTTGCCAAAGGATATGGGATGACAGAAATGTGTTCTGCTGTAACGGCATGTTTTTGTGAAAAGAATAAGTTAAAGAGCACCGGAATTCCGCTGTGCAAAAATGTAGTGGGAGTATTTACACCGGGAACTGATGAGGAGCTTCCGTACAACACCCAGGGAGAAATTTGTTTTCTGACACCTACCCGAATGATGGGGTATCTAAAAAATGAGGAAGAAACAAAAAAAATATTGATACAGCATTCTGATGGAAAGGTGTGGGTTCATACGAAAGATATCGGATATGTGGATGAGGATGGTTTTGTGTATATCATCAATCGTATGAAACGTATGATTATCCGGTCTGACGGACACAACGTATTTCCGTCCGCAATCGAAGAGGTGATTAATACGTATGATGCGGTAGAAAATTGTGCCGTTGTGGGAGTGGCTCACGGTGAGAGGAAAAACGGTCAACTAGCAAAAGCGTTTATTACCTTGAAGCCGGAATATAAGGGAAAAGAAGAGAAGGTTTTAAAGGAACTGAAACAGTTGTTACTGCAAAAGCTTCCGGAAAGAGATACGGTGGAAGTGTATCAGATTATCGAGGAACTTCCGCTTACGCCGATTGGAAAGGTGGATTACAGAGCGTTGGAGCGGTGGGGAGAGGAGCAAGTACCTATCACTTGAGAAGAACGAATAAAGCATATGAAATTATAAAGGATTACCAAGATAAATAAGTAGGTAAAAAGAATGCCCTTTTCCTAACATTATTACTGCGTTAGGACGAGGGCATTTGTTGTGTGTGGAAAGAAGAAGAGATAAAATAGGTTTACTATTGTTGATATATGAGGTATAATGATATCAGTACTACAGATGTTAAATAAGGAGAGATGGGGCTATGAATATACTTATAATTGGTAATGGATTTGATTTGGCACATGGGTTGCCTACGAAGTATACAGATTTTTTGGAATTTGTAAAAAGAATTGAAGTTTTATCAAACATAAAAAGTAAGACTTACCATGTTAAGCTAAAAAAAGTTCATTTGGATGATGGGATTATTAATCAGGAAGTAGTGAAGTATATTGGAAAACTATTAAAAGGGAGAAAAGAGACAAAAATAGTAAAGGAATTATTTTCATTAGTAAAGGATAATTTCTGGCTTGACTATTTCATTCAAAGCGATAATTATGTGGAGAGTGGATGGATAGATTTCGAAAAAGAAATTTCAAGTAAAATTCAAAAGATAGAAAGTGCATGGAAAAACAGCATGGGAAATAGAAAATCAGGAAATGGTAAAGAAATAGATATAAAGGATTATAAAGAATTTCTGAAGTATGTTACAGAATTAGAGGAGAGATCTTATCTTAATGAAAAAGATATTGAATATATAAGAAACAAGTTATTGACGGATTTAGATAGAATGATAAGATGTTTGGAAATCTATCTTTCGGATTGCATCTCGCAAATACCTTTTAAAAGTATCTTGGAGGATATAGAGCAAATTAGTGTTGACAAAATCCTGAGTTTTAATTATACAGATACATATAAGCATTTATATGCGTTATATAATGAGAATCAAGAATATGATTTTATTCATGGAAAAGCAGACATTTTGAATAGTATTGATTCTAATAATATGGTTTTGGGAATTGATGAATATTTAGAAGGCGAAAGTGCCAGTAGAGAGATCGATTTTATTGCCTTTAAAAAATATTATCAGCGAATACACAAAGAAACGGGATGCAAGTATAAAGATTGGATTGAACAAATTCAAAATGAACAAGATAAACAACATAATGTCTTCATATTTGGTCATTCATTAGATGTTACAGACGGAGATGTACTTAGAGAAATGATTTTGAATGAGAATGTAAAGACAACAATTTTCTATTATGATAAAAAAACATATGGGTCACAGATCAAGAACTTAGTCAGAGTAATCTCAAGAGATGAACTAATTAAAAGAGTCTATGGGCAAAAAAGAAGTATAATCTTTAAACAACAGGAAATGCCGATTGAGATTCAACCACAAAATATAGAGTTACAAAAAGATATGAAAGACCTTGAAAATCTTCATATGTTGACAAACAAAGAAGTGAGAGACTTGGTTTATAAAATCCAGAAAGCAGTAAGAGAAAAGAATTACTTTTATATATCTAATGTCATTGATTTAATTGTCCTATATAGCGGAATTCTTAACAGTAAATTATTTGATAATTTGGAAAAAAAATATTTTATTGAAATAGCAAAAGAACTAGTAAACAGAAGTCATCGGGATATAACAAGTATAGATTGTAAAACTATATGTCGGTTTTATGATGATCGCGTAGAGGCATTATGGAAAGTGATTACTAATTTATATAAAGGAGTAAATAAAAGATATACAAAGGAAGATTTTGAAAGAGTATTAGAAGAAAGAAAAACCAGAGAGATAGTTAATTTTTGTGAGCATTATAGGATCACAGATAAAAATCAATTTGAAAAAGTTCTGGATATAATGATGAGGAAATTCGTGGGAACTAATGCAAATATAGAGCGAATATATGAGAATTTAATAAAGGTGTGTAAAGCTACAGAATATGATATTGTTAGTACGGTATTAGATGAACAAATAAAAAAAGAGACAGATATTATAAATAATGCTAGATTAAAATTTTTATATAATTCTGTAATGGTGAAATAGATTAAGATAAATGGGAAGATGCAATCAAGAGGATATGGGTGGAGCTTTGTTTGATGTGGTTGTAAGGATTTGTAAGAAGCTGGATTTAGATTCTAAGGAGTTTTGTGAGGAAGTGTAAGTATCAATAGTGTACAAGATACGATAGTATGGAGGGTAGGATTTATCCTGCCCTTCTTTATTTTGTAACAGATAATTTTAACCCCAATACCCGGAACAACTTTAAAAGCGTAGCAAGCTTCGGAGTGGTTTGGAATGATTCAATCCTTGCTACGGAGGATTGCGGGATATTACAGAGAGACGCGAGCTCCCGTTGGCTTAATCCCAGTTCGTTGCGTTGCTTTATCATAGCGCTGATAATAGAAGCTTGCGCCTCAATGTTTGCAAGGTCTCGTTCGCCCTGCGGGCCATTTTTTTTGACATGTTCTTTGTAATCGTTCCAAGTTCTCATGATTGATGCTCCTTTTGGGATAAGTAGTCGTCGTAGACAGTACCTTGACAATATGATAGCTTAAATGCTATCATATTGTCAAGGAAAAATAGAACATTATATTAGTGTGAAAGAAAAAATGTATAAACATATTGCCAAAAAGACATTTGGGCTGATATACTATAGTTAAGAAAAGGTATAATAAGGAGGGAAATGACAATGCCGATTATTTGTATGTTTCGTGGTATAAAAATTACAATCAATTACAATGATCACATGCCGCCACACTTCCATGCATACTATGGAGAATATGAATGCGGTATAGATATTGATGCAATTGAAAAGATTAATGGCGAGATGCCGAATAAGCAGTTAAAAATGTTATTGGGATGGGCTGCTATGCATCAGGATGAATTACAGGAGAATTGGTATTTGGCTAGGCAGAAACAGGAGTTGTTCACTATTGATCCTTTAAGGTAGGTGAGTCGTATGCTTGAACCGAGAGTGAAAGAATATTTCAGTAATCCAAGAAAAATTGTTGCAGTAGCGCCTTTGGAAAACTATAGGCTACGACTGACATTTGATAATGGAGAAATCAAGTGTTACAGTATGTCGGACAAGTTGCAAGGAGTGTTTTCTATTCTTCAGAATCAGGAAAAGTTTCAAAAGGTTTTCTTAGATGAGTTTGGAAATGTTGCTTGGGATATTGATGACGCAGTAGATAGTTCTGTGCATTGGAACAATAGGATTGATTTATGCAAAGATGCATTGTACATGGATAGTGTATAAAGACATACCCCTGAAAATATGAGGTTTTTCAGGGGTATATTTGTAAGTTAATCTGGTATAAATTTTTTAAATTTTCGCAATGTGCAGTTTACTCCGCCAATTCTTCCCACTGTTCCATCAGCTTCTCAAGCTTCCCTTCCAGTTCTTCCCTTTCCTTACTCAGCTCCGTGAGCTTCGTGTGGTCGGAAGCAATGGCAGGGTCAGAAAGGGCAGTGTCCAGTTCACCCATGCGGGTTTCGACACGCTCGATTTCTTCCTCGGTTTTCTTAAGGTCGTTCTGGCGTTTCCTTTGGCGGGCCTGCTCCTCTTTTTGTTGTTGCCAGTCCAGCTTGGTTTCGGTAGCGCCGGAGCTTGTGGTAGATCCGCCAAAGCCTGCGGATACAGAAGCCCCCTGACCGGAGGATGTACCGGAAGCGACGGAAAATCCTTGTCCGGTAGCAGAACCCGTGCCGGAAGTGCCCCCACGCCCGGTAGCGGTAGCACTGCCGGAGAAACCATATCCGACACCCTCCAGATAAAGCCGCTCGGTGGCTTCCTTTTTCTCCAAATAATAGTCGTAATTCCCCGGATAATTGAGGAGCTTTTGCTCCGTCAAATCCAGAATACGGGTAGCGGTTTTATTGATAAAGTAACGGTCGTGGGACACGTATAAAACAGTGCCCTCGTAGGCATTGATGGCATCCTCTAGGATTTCTTTGGAAACAATGTCTAAGTGGTTGGTCGGCTCGTCCAGGATGAGCAGGTTTGCATCGGAAAGCATCAGCTTCGCTAAAGAAACCCGGCCCCGTTCGCCACCGCTGATTTCACTAATCCGTTTGAATACATCATCTCCGGTAAAGAGGAAGGCTGCCAAAACATTACGGACTTCCGTATTGTCCATATAAGGATAAGTGTCTTGAAGCTCATCAAACAAAGTCTTTTCCGGATGAAGTACCTGGTGCTCCTGGTCGTAGTAGGCAATCTGCACCTTGGCACCCGGTCTGATTTCACCGGCATCCGCAGGCAGTAAATCGTTAATAATCTTTAGTATGGTGGTTTTGCCGGTGCCGTTTTTTCCGATGATGGCCACCTTTTCCCCACGCTTGATTTCAAAATTTAAATCCGAAAACAGTCTCTGATTGCCGAAGGATTTACTGAGACCGGTTACGGTCAGCACGTCGTTTCCGCTCATGATATGAGGTGTAAGTCGAATCTTCATTTTGCTGCGTACTTCCGTCGGCTTTTCGATGCGTTCTATCTTGTCCAACATCTTTTCACGGCTTTCCGCACGTTTGATGGACTTTTCACGGTTGAAGGAACGAAGTTTTGCAATGACCTCTTCCTGATGTTTGATTTCCTTTTGCTGATTCAAATAGTGCTGGATTAAGATTTCTCGTTGCTGTTCTTTTTTTACGGCGTAGTCCGAGTAGTTTCCTGTAAAAGTCTGCGCTTTACCGGCATCCAGTTCCACCACCTTGGTAACTACACGGTCCAAAAAGTACCGGTCATGGGCTACAATAAGTACGGCACCTGGGTAATTGATAAGATAGGTTTCCAACCACGTGATGGAGTTCATGTCCAAATGGTTCGTCGGTTCGTCAAGCATAATCAAATCCGGATTGGTAAGGAGCAAACGCCCCAATGCAATACGGGTTTTCTGACCGCCGGACAGGGTTTGAATTTGTTTAGTAAAGTCATCTTCGGAAAATCCGAGACCCTTTAGGACACCCACAACTTCACTTTTATAAGCATATCCGTTTTGCGCTTCGAAGGAGTGGGTAAGAGAAGTATATTCTTTGAGTAAAGCATCCAGAGCATCGCCTTCCTGTCCTTTCATAAGAAGCTCCACTTCCCGGATACGGGCTTCGGTTCGTAACAAATCAGCCTTTACGGAAAGCATTTCCTCATAAACGGTGCGGTTAGAAGTCAGGTCCTGATGCTGGGAAAGATAACCGATGGTGGCGCCTTTGGCGGTAATGACTTCGCCGGAGTCTGCGGAAAGTTCCTGCATAATCACCTTTAACAGGGTGGACTTTCCGGCACCGTTGATTCCCACAATGGCCATTTTTTCCCGTTCGTTAATATGAAAAGAAACCTGATTTAATATGGTTACATCACCGAAACTTTTGGTGATGTTATTACAGGCAAGTAACATAGTAAAAACCTCCTAATACATCTAAAGGAATTATACTATAGGAAAAAAGGAAAAACAAGGGACAGCAAAAGAAGATTTGTTAGGAAGAGGCGAAACGGATATAATAAAGAGGTTGATTGAAGAAATAGTCTTGCTAATTTTCGAAAAAAAGGGTATACTTATAGTAAGATGATGCACAATTTGTGCACGTAAACGGGAAGGAGTGTTTCTTATGTTTTTAGAGTTTATCGGTGCGGCTCATGAGGTAACGGGAAGCTGTCATTTTCTCGAAATCGGAGGAAAACGGCTTTTGGTGGACTGCGGTATGGAGCAGGGAGCGAATGTGTACGAAAATCAGGAACTTCCGGTAAATGCGGGAGAGATTGATTACATTTTGCTGACCCACGCCCATATCGACCATACGGGACTGGTTCCTCTTATGTATGCCAGAGGATTCCGGGGAAAAATATATTCTACGGGAGCCACAAAAGAACTTTGTGATATTATGCTCCGGGATTCCGCTCACATCCAGATGTTTGAAGCGGAGTGGAAAAACCGTAAGGCAAAGCGTTCCGGTATGCAAGAGGTACAACCGTTGTATACCATGGAGGATGCCTTCGGTGTCATGAAGCTGTTTATTCCTTGCGAGTATGGGGAGAAAATTGTGGTGGATGAGGGAATTACCATTCGGTTTACCGATGTGGGACATTTGCTCGGTTCATCCAGTATCGAAGTCTGGGCAGAAGAGGATGGAAAGCAGGTAAAACTTGTATTTTCCGGCGATATCGGCAACAAGCATCAGCCGATTTTAAAAGATCCCATTGCAACGGACCGTGCGGATTATGTCATTATGGAGTCCACCTACGGCGACCGTTCCCACGGCATGGAGCGGGTGGACTATGTAAAAGACTTGGCGGCAATTATCCAGCGAACCTTAGACCGGGGCGGCAATGTGGTGATTCCGGCCTTTGCGGTGGGAAGAACCCAGGAACTTTTGTACTTTATCCGTAAGATTAAAAAGGACAATCTGGTGACGGGTCACGATGGTTTTCCGGTATATATCGACAGTCCGTTAGCCATCGAAGCAACCACGATTTTCCATAAAAACGTAAACGGATATTTTGACGAAGAGGCCATGGAACTGGTACATCAGGGTGTGAATCCGATTTCATTTCCGGGACTTAAGACAGCCATTACCAGCGAAGAATCCAAAATGATTAATCTGAATACGGAGCCGAAGGTGATTATTTCCGCTTCTGGTATGTGTGAAGCGGGACGTATCCGTCATCATTTGAAACACAATCTGTGGCGACCGCAGAGTACCGTGGTGTTTGTGGGGTATCAGGCAGTAGGAACACTAGGAAGAACCTTACTGGAAGGAGCTACCGATGTAAAGTTGTTCGGGGAACCGGTGGAAATACAAGCAGAAATTTGCAAGCTTGACGGTATCAGCGGACATGCGGATAAGGAAGGATTAATCCATTGGGTTACA
Source organism: Lachnospiraceae bacterium (assembly GCA_017503735.1). Classification (GTDB taxonomy): domain Bacteria; phylum Bacillota; class Clostridia; order Lachnospirales; family Lachnospiraceae; genus SIG307. Next base: position 42,281 of record JAFVSN010000019.1, on the reverse strand, counting down.
CAGATTGATAACCCGCAGAAGGTATTTGTGGTACACGGAGAAGATTCGATTTGTGATTCCTTTGCCGCATGCTTAAGAAATGAGTATGGATTGGATGCGGAAGCACCGTATTCCGGATATTGTTTCGATTTGATAAACGGAGTGTGGGCGGAGCAGACCGCGCCGGTATTTGCAAAGAAGAAAGAGAAGGCAAAGAAGCGCAAGACAGAGGTGTTCGAGCGTTTACTGGCGGCAGGGCAGAGGTTGCTTAGTGTGATTAAAAGAAATGAGGGCGGTGCCAATAAGGATTTGGCAAAGTTTGCGGATCAGATTAATATGTTATGTGATAAATGGGACAGATAGAAGGTAAATGAGAGGGAATAAAAAGTACAGGGCATCTTCCGGTTGAGAAGATGCCCTTTGCTTCGTGATGAATAACGAAATGTGCCAAGATAGGAATTATTCATTTAAAAAGTAGGTGCAGATTACCGGAACCAGTCCGTCTTCGTCATTGGAAAGAGTAATGACATCGGCAGCTTCCCGTACTTCGGTCTGGGCATTTGCCATGGCAACACCGAGACCGGCATACTGAAGCATGGTGATATCGTTGTAGCCGTCACCGCAGCAGACACATTCTTCCCTGCTGATGCCAAGAGACGGTAGCAAACGCTCCAAAGCGTGGGCTTTATCTACCGTAGGCGGCATGATTTCAAGGAAAAACGGCTCGGAACGATAAATATTTAATACACCGTAGTAACGCTTCTGTAATTCTTCCGTAAGAGGTGCCAGCACTTCCGGTTCACCGCTGATTAAGCATTTATTGACCGGGAACTGAATGGCTCCCATAAAATCCTGCACCTGATGAATGTCGCGACGGTTAATGCGGGCTTCCAATTCCATATACTTATCGGTTCTCGTACCGGTAATCAGATTGTCTTTCGGGTCATAGGTTACCATTCCCACATTTCGTTCCTTTGCGATTTCAAAAATCTGCGGGATAAATTGCTGCGGCAGGGTATGGTTGTAAAGAATCTCACCGGTGGCAAAGCGGACAATCCGTGCACCGTTGTAGGAAATCACATAGCCGCCGTACTCATCCAGCTTACATTCTTTCGCAATGGGTTCGATGCCGGCAGTCGGTCGGCCGGAAGCAATGACTAACGTGTCTCCTGCGGCTTGTAAGGCATATAATGCGTTTTTTGTGGAGACAGTAATTTCTTTTTTGGAATTGGTCAATGTACCGTCAATGTCAAGTACCAGTATTTTGTGTTTCATTTGTATTGCCTTTCTTATAAATGATATAAAGTGGTATATTTTTCTGTTAAATACCGGATATAATAGTCCGGATTAAATTCTTCTCCGGTGACCTGCTTCAATAATTCATTGGTAGGATAGGAAGCCCCGTATTTGTGAATGTGGTCTCTTAAATATTCCCGCACCGGCACAAGATTCCCTTCTTTTAAATAATCGGAGAGCGGCATCCGCTGTGCCAGATAATCATAAAGCTGTGCGGCAATGGCAGAGCCGATGGCATAAGACGGGAAGTAGCCGAAGCTAGCCAAAGCCCAATGGATGTCCTGTAAAATTCCCTCGCCGTCGTTGTCCGGAGTAACACCTAAATATTCTTCGTACTTCTTTGCCCAAAGCTTCGGAAGGTCCGCAATATTGCAGTTCCCCTCAAAAATATCTTTTTCCAATTCGTAGCGAATTAAAATGTGAAGCGGATAAGTCAGTTCGTCGGCCTCGGTACGAATCAGTCCCGGCTCCGCTTTATTGATTCCCGCAATAAAGTCATCCAAAGAAACCTGTTCCAATTCTTCCGGATAAGTTTCCTTTAACTTTGGAAACAGAGGAATCCAAAAGTCTTTGCTTCGCCCGATCATGTTCTCGTAAAATCTGGACTGGGATTCGTGCATTCCCATGGAAATGCCGCTTCCTGCCGGAGTTCCGGTTATGGAATCATCCACCCCCATTTCATAAAGGGCATGTCCCGTTTCGTGTATAGCGGAAAACATGGAACTTTCTAAATTATCGCTGTAATAATGATTGGTAATACGTACATCGTGATTGTGAAGCGATGTAGTAAAAGGATGTTCACTTTCCGCAATCACTCCCCGGTTAAAATCAAATCCGAGATAACCGGAAAGAAAGCGACAGAAACCGCTTTGGATATCGACCGGATAAAAGGAGATATTATAACTTTTATCAATTGTATTGTTCTTTTCCGTAACTTTTTTCAAAAGAGGAACAATGGCTTCACGCACCTTGGAAAAAAAGTCATCCAGAACCTCGGTAGTAAAACCTTCTTCATAATCGTTCAATAAAATATTATACAAAGATTCTCCGTTTTTTGCGCGATAAGAGGCAAAACGCCGGGTATAATCGATTAATTTTTCTAAGGTCGGTGCAAAATCCTCAAACTTTCCGGTTTGTTTTGCACGACAATAAATCGGATGAGCAGCGGCACAAAGTTCGGAAAACTCGCGATATTCCTTTGCCGGAATGCATGACATTTTGTCATATTCCTTTTGCAGGAGTCGGACAATGGCCTGTTCGGATACGGTAAGAGAGTCATATTCCTTTTTGGAAGACAGCTTATGAAGCAACTCTTTTACTTCATCACAAATTAAAATGTGGTAGGCTTCTTCCGAGAGGATGCCTACGTATTTTGCGGTATACTCCGAAGCCGAAATCGGCGCAAGCGTTTCCGCATCCCAGGAAAACAGTGCAAGTGCTGCCTGATAGGCATGGTTGCGTTCCAAATAAGGAAGAAGTTGTTCGTAGTGTTTATTCATACATGTCCTTTCTGCGCGTTAGCGCATGAACCGTCGAGAGAAAGGAAGCACCGGAACGGGCTTTTTATCTCGCGGCTATTATACCATTTTTTGAAGTATCTGACAAGGAAATCCCAAATATTCAGAAAAGATTCTTTTATAAAACAATTATGTCGCCGGACAGAATAAAGTATGCAACCGATGGGAAGAATGGAAATGACAAGGAGGAACGAAAAGATGAGTAAAATTTTATGTATAACGGGACGGGAAATTTTGGATTCCCGTGCCTACCCGACGGTAGAGGCTACCGTGAAACTGGAAAACGGCGGTTGCGGAACGGCAGCGGTACCCTCCGGAGCATCCACCGGTGCATATGAGGCGGTAGAACTGCGGGACGGTGAACAGGGACGTTATGGCGGAAAAGGTGTGAAAACGGCGGTATCCCATGTGAATGAGGATATTGCCGGGTTATTAAAAGGGAAAAATGCCTGTAACCAGGAAACGGCAGATGAAGCAATGCGGATTCTGGACGGAACGGAAAATAAGAGCAGATTGGGAGCAAACGCAATTTTGGCAGTATCGCTGGCTTTGGCTAAAGCGGAGGCCGATGGGCTTAAGATGCCGCTCTACCGTTATATCGGAGGTCTGAACGGAAAGAAACTCCCGCTTCCGATGATGAACATCTTAAACGGCGGACGCCATGCGGGAAACAATTTGGATGTACAAGAGTTTATGATTCTGCCGGTAGGCGCGGATCGTTTTTGTGTGGGACTCAGACAATGTTGCGAGGTATATCATGCATTGGAAGCATTGTTAAAAGAAAAGGGTCTTTCCACCGGTATCGGAGATGAAGGAGGGTTTGCGCCGGACTTAAACAGTGAGGAAGAAGCCATTGAGTTGATTTTACAGGCCGTGGAACGGGCAGGCTATACCGCCGGTGCCGGAAAGGATTTTATGATTTCCTTAGATGTGGCGGCATCGGAATGGAAAGAAGAACGGAAAAACGGTGGTCAGTTTTCCTACCGTCTTCCGAAAAAAAACGAAGTATTTACTTCGGAAGGCTTGATGGAACATTGGGATACCTTGACAAAGAAATATCCGATTTATTCTTTGGAAGATCCGCTTGATGAGGAAGACTGGGAAGGGTGGAAACAGTTGACCGGGCGAATCGGAAATCGTGTAATGCTGGTAGGAGATGATTTGTTTGTGACAAATCCGAAGCGCCTGCAGTACGGGATTAAAAACGGAGCAGCCAATGCGATTTTAATTAAGCCGAATCAAATCGGGTCCCTTTCGGAAACCATGGAAGCGGTTCGGATTGCAACAGAAAACGGATACCGGGCGATTATGTCCCACCGTAGCGGAGAAACGGAGGACACTACCATTGCGGATCTGGCTGTCGGTTTGAATACGGGATATATTAAGACCGGAGCACCGTGTCGCGGAGAACGAACCGCAAAATATAACCGGTTGCTTCAAATCGAGACGGAGTTACGCGGAAAGAAATAAGAAAACCCCACTGTCTACATTCATTGTCTGTATAAAGTACAGTCACAGGCAAAAGAACGTGCAGTGGGGTTCTTTATTACAAGAGAATTACATACCGCCGATGGGTGTCGGTTCCGTAACTTGGTAACGGTAATACTTAACAACATTTCCGCTTTCCATGGCGATTTTTTCCGGAGGAATTAAATTAATATCCCGGACATACGGGACCGGATAGTAAATGATAAAATTCTCAGCTACCGTCGAATCAAACGGTAATAATGGGGTACATTTTTTTTCGCTCATAATCCGTTCCTCCTTTTGTTCAGTATACCACGAAATAAGAAGGAAAGCAAGGGAGTGTCAGGCTTTTTGCGACCGTTTTTGTAATTCCACAATCGGTAACGGAAGAAGAGAAAGAATCGTTACCACACACCAGGCATTTACGGAAAGGGGTGTGACGGAAAAGATTTCCGCAGCAAAAGGGAACGTAATTACGGCAATTTGCAGAAAGGCACATAAAAGGAAGGAAAGCAGTAATTTCGGATTGGTAAAAAAGCCGATGTCCGCAAGGGGATGATCACTGCGCATGTGGAAAGAATGCACAAGTTGGGAGAGACTCAGTACCGCAAAGGTCATGGTGGAACCGGCATGGAAATAATGGTTTCCGATGACATAGGCCATTAAAGCCAGGGCACCGATCATTGCACCTTCAAAGGCAATCTTGTAACCGAGACCACCGGAAAACAGACTTTTTCCGGTATGATGCGGCGGATGATGCATGATATCCTTTTCCGGAGGCTCTACTCCAAGGGCAGCGGCAGGAAGGGAATCGGTAATTAAGTTTACCCATAATAACTGCACTGCTAAAAGAGGGGACGGCATTCCGAGAAGCAAAGCAAATAAAATGGTAATGATTTCTCCGATATTACAGGATAATAAGAAATGGACACAGCGACGGATGTTGGCATATATGCCTCTGCCTTCCCGGACTGCGGACACGATAGTGGAGAAATTGTCGTCCATAAGTACCATATCGGCGGCTTCCTTTGCTACATCGGTTCCGCTTTTTCCCATGGCGCAGCCGATGTCGGCAGCTTTGAGCGCCGGAGCATCGTTGATACCGTCTCCGGTCATGGCTACCACCTCTCCCCTGGCTTGTAGGGCGCGCACAATCAATACCTTATGTTCCGGAGATACTCTGGCAAAGACGCGGCAGGTGCCGACACACTCCGTCAGTTGAGCTTCGGACATGGCAGATAACTCGGCACCGGTGACCGGGCGGTCTTTTTTGGAACAAATTCCTAAATCCGCTGCGATGGCACGAGCGGTAAGGGCATGATCTCCGGTAATCATGACCGGGGTAATTCCGGCTTCTTTACAAATACGCACACATTCTCTGACTTCCGGTCGCGGCGGGTCCATCAATCCTACAAAGCCAAGAAGAATAAGCTCCTTTTCCGCATCGGAAGAATTGCATTCACGTTCGGTCAGTTTTCGGTAGTCGGTGTCCGGTAACGGACGGTAGGCAATCGCTAAAACACGAAGTGCCCGGTCGGCACAGTCGTTGCAATACTCGGTAAGCGTCTGACGAAGTGGAGCGGTAAGCGGTGTCAAGGCCCCGTTATCATATAATGCAATGCAACGGGACAAAACTACTTCGGGAGCACCCTTGCATACCATGAATCCGTAAGTGTCGTCAGGCATAACCGGAAGAGGCGCGGGAGCTCTGCCGGAAAGAAGATGTACGGTGGACATACATTTTCTGGCGGAGTCAAAAGGAAATTCGGCGGTGCGCCGATACCGGGTATCCGGCATAGGAGAGCAAAGAGAGGCTTCTTTGGCAGCGTTTAACAGAGCAAGCTCGGTGGGTTCTCCGTTGCCTGTTCCGTTTGCTTCAAAATAAGCATTATTACAAAGGGCTCCGCACAAAAGCAGAGGCTTTGTTTCCGCATCCCGGGAACGAAGGGTTCTCCGACCGTCGGAGAACTCGGTTGCGGTCATGCGGTTTTGGGTCAGAGTTCCTGTTTTATCGGAACAAATAAAGGTTGCGCTTCCTAAGGTTTCTACTGCCGGAAGATGACGGATAATTGCCTTTTTCCGTGCCATACGTTGTACCCCGAGGGATAACACAATTGTTACAATGGCAGGCAATCCTTCCGGAATGGCAGCAACGCCGAGGCTGACTGCGGTCATGAACATTGTAAACATCGGACGTCCTTGCAGGGAACCTAAAATAAAGACAAGAAAACAGATGGCGAGAACGGTAATGCCAAGCACTTTGCCGGTGTGCGCCAGATGTTTTTTCAGAGGGGTTTCCGGTGCGGTATCCTGTTGGATGAGATTGGCAATTTTGCCGACTTGTGTGTCCATACCGGTCTGGGTAACCACTGCGGTGGCATGGCCGGATAATACGACAGATCCCGCACTTACCATATTGATTAAATCGCCCAGAGAAGTATCTTCTTTTAATTTGCAGGAGGCATTTTTTTTCACCGGTTCGGATTCGCCGGTCAGGGAGGATTCGTCCACTTTAAGCCCGTCTGCCTGCAACAAACGTGCATCGGCCGGGACCATGGAACCGGCGGAAAGAACGATGATATCCCCCGGTACCAGTTCTCTGGTAGGAAGAACGGTACGTTTGCCTTCACGGATTACCTGAGCCTCCGGGGCGGAAAGTTTTTGTAACATGGCAAGTGAATGCTCGGCTTTGGCTTCCTGCACAACGCCTAAGATTGCATTAAGAACAACAATGATGAGAATGATAATGGGTTCGGCAAAGTCGGCTTTTCCTTCCCAAAGGGAAGTAAGGAACGAAATAAATGCCGCGCCTAAAAGAATCAGGATCATGAAATCGCTAAACTGTTCCGCAAAACGGGAGAGCAGACTACGGGGCTTTTTTCCGGATAGTTCGTTATAACCGTAGCGGGTAATACGTAGTTTGGCTTCTTTCTCCGATAATCCCTCTTCCTGACTTTGCAAAGCATGAAGTGCCTCTGAAACAGAAAGGGTGTGAAGCTTCATAAAGAACTCCTATGAGTATAATCAAGGCATTATATGTTTTAATTGCTAAAAGTATGACAAAGCCTTGAATTACAACGGTTTGAAGCTGTTTTTGAGGTGCTTTTTTATTGTTAAAACTATACAAAAAACGGAGAAAAATCTGTGAAAATTCCCGGTATTTACAAAGCTTAAATTCTATAGTAAGATTTTCTTGTCGATAAATTTATCTGATTTCATTTGGAGCTCCCAAAAGAATTCCGGCTAAGGAAAAAGTGAAGGTGAACGATGAATATTGCATTTTGGAGCAATGTCAGACATCAAAGCGGTGTAACATCAAGTGTTGCTTTACTCAGTGTTTTGTGGACAGAACTGTTTGTGGAAGAGATTACGGTAACGTCGAATCACATCAGTAATGCAGGGCTGGTAAAGAGATTGTACGGAGGAAGTGCAATCGAAGAAAAAACAGCACAGAAGGCATATTGTTATATTTTGGGTGAACCGGAGTATTTTCGGTTGCTGTATGGAGAAAAAATCAGAACAACGCTTTGGTTAAATGACAATTTGCGATTTATTCCGATGATGGGAGAAGAGGAAGGGCTATTTTGCACAAGGGGACTTAAAAGCGTAGGAAAAGAAATGTGCGGTAGAACCCATTTAATGATTGACACAGCATGCGGTTGCGACTTATGTTCGCAGCAAATATTGGAGGATGCGGAAGTAACGGTAGTGTTGTTTCCGCAGGAAAAAGAATGTATTGATTCTTTTTTTCAATCCGAAACGATACTTCGAGAAAACAGTTTTTTTATTTTAGGGAATTACCGTGAAGAACTTCCCTGTCGCCCTTCCTATCTGATCAAGCAGTATAACATTCCGAAGGAACGTATCGGTGTGATTCCGTACAACTTCGGATTTGAACAAGCGATGCGGGAGGGAAGCACCATTGGGTATATCGCCGGAAATATTAATTGTACCAAACGAAATACGGCGTATCGGTTTATTCGTTATGCAACGAAAACGGTAGAGGATCTAAGAAAGTATGCAATCAATAGGAGGAAAGCAGAATGTGGAGATTGCGAAAAAGTGTAAAAAAAAGAATAGTTTTTTGTATTGTGTGTGTTGTGGCACAGGTGTTGGGACTGGTTCTCTGTGGGACGACGGTAAAACATGTTCTTTCAAAAAAGTACAAGGCGGTATTGGAAGAAAAGAATAAAGCAATGGAGGCGGCCGAACGGTTTGTTTATGTTACCGGTACGGAAGTAAAAGCAGGAGAATGCTTTTCGGAGCAAAATGTAGAGAGAAAATATATGCTTTGTGAACAAAATCCGGACTTTCTGGTAACAGATGCAATCGGTTTGATTGCCTGTGCCGATTTGCCGGCCGGTGTCATACTGAACACAGCTCTGTGTTGCCAACAGAATTTTGAGGAAACTGAGAGAGAATGTGTATTTCGGGAAATTGCATACGTTGAGAATTTTTCGGATGCAGATACGGTAGATGTACGAATTCGTTACGCGAACGGCGAAAATTATTGTGTCATTGCAAAAAAGAAACTGAAAAAGAACGAGGGAGAAGAAATCTGTCGGTTTCATTTAACGGAGGAAGAACAGCTTCTTATCAGTTCGGCCTGTTATGATACAGAAATCTATGAAGGTGCAACGTTGTATTTAGTCGGATACAGAGAGGCACGGTTACAGGAGGATACGGTAAGCCGGTATGTTCCGTCGATACAAGTACTTACCCAGTTACGTGATCGAAATGAAATATATCGGGAAAGGTTCGCAAGATGTTGTGAACAAAGAAATGCACTGGAGGAACGTTTGCTGCTACAAAAAGAGCAACAACGGAACGGAGTTTGGTAAGGAGGTACAGGTGACAAAGAAGATTGGTTTTGTAGGATGTTACAGTCACGATATTATTTTAATGCTGGCAAAAGGAATTCGCTGTTTAGGGAAAAGAGTGCTGATAACGGATCGGAATATAAAACGTACTTTGGCAGCCTCCGTTCCGATACCGGAAGGATTGTCTGCGAAAGAAGATACGATCGAATATGACGGGGTATTCTTTTCGGAACAAAGGGAGAGCGAAAAAGAGAGAGACAGTTACGATGTGGAAATAATTGATTACGGATTACAGGTGGAAAGGGAAGAGATAGGAGAGGAAATAGAGCTGTTTTTAATTACGGACATGCTGTTGCATCATGTCCGGTACTTCACGGAACAAAATCTTCCGGAACATCAAGTAAGGGTATGTATTTTGCGGGATGCATCGGAACAAATTTGCAGAAAAGAAAAATATATCAAAGATTTTTTACAGGCATTTCCGAACAGGATAGAGTTTTTTTTACCTCCGGATGTTCGGGATGTAACCAATCGTTATGTGTGTGAAGCAATTCACGAATATTGGATTCGGCGAGCGTCTCCCGAGATGCAGGATATGGTATACAAATTGATGAGTCTCATTTGTCCGGATTATACGGAGCGTGAAATCCGGCGTTGTGTACGCACGCAGGAAAGGAGATAGAATGTGAAAATAGTCGTTTGGAGTATGACGCCGTTTTCGGGACGAAAAAGTACCAATCTGTTGTTGCTTGCACTGCAATCCGTGATGAAAGAGGGCGGTGAGCAGGTAGTAATACATGCGGACGGAAGCGGGAGCGGTCCGGAACACTTTTTACTTTCCGGGAGTCATCGGAGCAGGATGATGAAACAAAAGGAATTCGGTGTTGAATTTTTATGTAAGTGGCTTCATTGTCAGAAGGTAACAAAAGAAATGATAAAGAATGCATCCTATACCTTTGCGGAAGGGAGATTGCATATTCTTCCTTCCGGGAAGGAAGGATTTTACAAAAGAAACGAAGCAGAAGCAATAAAAGAGGTGTGTGCTATGATGCAGATTGCGGATACGATGTTTCAAAATGTATGGGTGGAATTACCGGCCGGGGAATCTGCATATTCTCAACAGATTCTTGCCAATGCGGATTATGTTATAGTGAATCTGTCCCAAAGTCCTTGTGAAATTACTAAGTTAGAGTCTCTTTCCAAACTTCCCCATACTTTTTTTGTGATTGGCGCTTATGAGCAATGCAATATTTATACGTTGCATAATTTGGAGAAGTTGTTTCCGGAACTAAAAGGCAGATGCGGGGTGATTCCGTATCACCGAGGGCTTTTTTCAGCATGTTGCGCCGGTTATGCAGAGCAATTTTTTCTGCGGGGAATCATTCCGGGGGAGAGGAAGTGTTCTTCTTTTTTTCGAAAGGTAGAGAATGCATATGAGATATGGAAGGAAGGGAGAGAAGTTCTTTGTGAGGAGAAAGAGAAGGAGCGGGAAACGGCAGGAATTTGAGACCATAGACCAGTTGAGGGAACATATAAAGTTTGCAATACGCACAATGCTGGAGACGGAAATGTTGGTGGGGTTGCCGAAGGGAGAAAGGAAAAAGTACCGGCTTCAGATACAGCAGCTTCGAAATGCAATGCGGGCTTGTGTATACGGGGCCGGCGGAGAAAAGCAATATGTAAAACATTACATAATGCAGGAATTGACGGCGTTGCATCTTACTCTTAAGGAAAGGCATGCACTGTTACCTGTTGATACACCGGAACGACTTACGGCGGCGCAAAAATTTGATATTTTGTTGTATCGGTACGGAAAACAGTACGGTAAAAACGGATTGATGGAGCTTTGTGAAAGGTGGAAGTTGCCCGGACAGATTGAACGGGAAGACGGAACCTATTTTGAGATAACGGCGGAGGATATTTCCCGGATTTATAGGGAGGAGAGCTTTTTGTTAACAGGAGAAGAGCAAACAGAGCTGATTTGCGATATGGTTTATGAGTGTTTCGGTCATGGGGTGATTGACAGGTTGAGAGATTTCCGAATAGAAGGGATTTCGGGAGGCGTATCCGGTTTGCCGGAGCAGTTTTTCCGGTATGAAGCCGAAACAGCGGAGGCACTAACCGGCAATCATTCCTATGACAGTATCTTTGTTATGTTACGGGGAACTACGGTAAGGCTGTCATTCCTAAGCTTTGGCAGTGAACAGGAATTGCGTAGAGTCACGAAATCCTTGTTGCGATTTGAAGCACCGGGGGAACTGACCTATTATCATCCGTATATGGTAAACGATATGAAAGACGGAAGCCGTGTATTTGCTTGTCGTCCGCCGTTTTCGGAATCCTGGGCATTCTTTATCCGAAAATTTGATTCGATGGAAGAAAAACGTCCGGAGGAATTGCTTGTGGGAGTCGGGGCAAACACTGTAACGGAAGCCATGAAGTATTTCGTGAGAGGAGGGCTTCATATTGCCATTACCGGTGCACAAGGAAGCGGGAAGACCACGCTGTTAAAGGCATTGGTGCGATATATTAATCCGAAATACAACTTAAGAATCGAAGAATCTGTATTTGAGCTATGGATGCGGAGGGAGTTTCCGAACCGAAACATATTAACCTTCAGGGAAACGGAAAGTGTTGATTCTACGGAAGGATTGGACGCCTTTCGGAAGACGGACGGTAATTGTCTTATGATGGGAGAGGTGGGTTCCATCCGATCGGCAGCATTAATTATTGAGTTGAGTCAGGTGTCGGAACAACAGTTGTTCACCCATCATGCCATGACAACGGATAAATTGTTAGGATACTTTCGGAATGCCTTACTACGGACCGGAGCCTATTCGGATGAGCGGTTGGCGACGGAACAAGTAAGGGAAGCGATTGATATTCATGTGTTATGTGAAAAGGATATAAACGGGCAACGGTATGTGAAGGAGATTGCCGAGATTGTACCGGAAAGCGAAGGAGGGGTAAGGGTATTGTACCGATATCATGACGGGTGTTATAAAGCGGAGCAAAAGCCTACCTCAAAATTGTTGGAACGGATGATAGAGCGTGTAGGAAAAAAAGAGGAAAAGAACCTGTGTAATTTTTTCGGCGGAGGTGTAGAAACATCATAAGGTATATGATACCGATACTGTGCTTTGCGGCAGTATTAATAATAGAGTATAAAGGGTTTCGGAAAAGAACGAAGGAATATAGGGAGTTGGAACATTTCGCGGAGTTTTTGTCAAATCTTAAGGATCAATTCTTTCTCTGTAAAAATGTTACGGAGTCTATTTTTCGGGCAACGGCAGGGGTTCCCGGAAGTCTGAGGAAAAGGTTGGAAGATATCGGTTATCGATTGGAGAACGACGCTTGGGAGAGTGCATTGTCTGAGGAAACGCATGCAGAGAACGAAAAGTATTTGAGACTCTTTCTGATGCAATGCAAAAGCGCGGTTCGGTACGGGACCGGTAAAAGCAGCACAGAATCGGTATTTGTCAGGAACATGACAGAACTCCGTCGGGATGTTCAAAATGAATGTGAACAAAGGAAACAATCTATGTATGCATTTGCGGGGATGGGAGTCGTTTCGGCGTTGCCTGTTCTGTTTCTTCCGCTCATCCGGTTCTTCGGAACAATGACCATGGAAGAGTTAAAAGTCTTTTATGAAGGAACTGTGGGGAACTTGATTGTAGCTATATTCTTTATACTGACGGTAGTCTGTTACACTCTTTTATGTCTGATACGATGTACGGACCGGAGGATATATGGTCATTCGTTTTTTTTAGGGAGGAACACGGTTCGGGATAGAACTTTTTTTCTTTGTGCTTTGATTGCCGGAGGGGGCTTGGGAATGTGTTCGGCATTTGTATGGAATACGACAAACTTTGGGAGAAAAATAGTGACAATGGGATGTGGGGGTATAATCGGACTTGGACTTGTGTACGGATGCTTTTATTATCTTTCCTATTTGCAAAACCTTGGAAAAAGCAGTGAAGTGTTAAATCTTCAGGCGGTTGTGCTACTGTTAATGGAAGTCCCTGACATTACGATTGCGGAGTTGTTGGATACGATGAGTGAGTGTGCTGCATTGTTCCGACCGGCATTATTGCAGTGTGCGGATGCATATGTGTCAGAAGACGAAAAAGCATTAGAGATGATGTATAAAGCAGAGAACTATCCGGCGTTTTTACATCTTGCGGGACGAATTTTGGCAAGTGAACGAATCGGAATTAAAGCAGCTTTTTCTGACGTGGCGGAAGATCGGCGTTTCTTTCGGGAACAACAGCGGTTGGATAGGGAAGAGGAACGTAGAAAGAAGGCTGCAAATGCACAAGTAATAACATTTCTTCCCTTACTGTTTCTTTTATTTGCCTATTTGATTCTGCCGTTTTTGGTGTTTAGTTTCGACCAAATGAAAGAGATATTTACGGAGATGGAGCAGATTCGGATACAGTAGAGTAATCGGGAAAGGAGAAATAAACAATGAACCACGGGTTAAAGGCATTGCTGTTGGCAGCGTCTACGATTATTACCTGCATCATTGTAGGTCTTGGATTTCAGATGGCGAGAGAAGCAAAGGGAATCGGAAATCAGGTGGTGGGAGAGCTACACCGTTACCGGATTTCCGTGGAAGAACAAGACTTAGTAAAGTATGACGGTGTAACGGTGTACGGCACGGATGTGGTGAATCTGATGAAAAAAGAGCTTTCAGAGAAGGAAAACGGATTTTGTATAACGGTGCGGGACAAAAAACATTGTTACACATATAAAAGTCGGGAGGAAGCGGAAAAAGCCAGGGAAGAGGAAACGACACGGTATATTCCTCCTTTGGCGGAATATACGGGAGAAGTCATAAGAAACGAGAATGAGGTAATTGTTGAAGTTGTGTTCCGGAAAGTGGGAACGATGGAGGAGGAAACAAAATGAACAACGGATTAAAAGCATTATTGATTGCGGCAGGAATTATTATTACCTGCATTGTAGCAGGACTTGCGTTTCAGAATACGCGGGAAGGAAAGGCACAGGCCAGCAGTGCGTTTGCACAGTTTAATACAACCATGAGTGAATATCAGGATCTTGGGAAATCCATGTATGACGGGCTTTTGGTATCCGGTGCGGAAGTGAGACGGTTGATTGAGAATAGCATAAGTGCAAAGGAATATGTCCAGATTAAAGTGATTACCGGTGACGGGGTGGAACGGGGCTATGTGTATGAAACGTGGAATGCGGAGGAGAAAAAACTGTTAAAGGAAAGCAAAGTATTACCCTCCGATGACAAAGGAAGCGACGGATATATCAACTCCCGTGCGGTTTTTCTGGGAAGAATTGTAAAGGATGAAAACGGAATCATTGTACAGATTGTGTTTGAACAACAATAAGTAGGAGAGGTGCGAAATGACAGACAGTACGGAACACGGGATAGAAGCAATTGTTTCCGGCATTTTATTTTGTATGGCATTTTTGATGCTACTGGGTCTGCATGAAGCTTTTTTGCGTCAGTTACAAGTAGCAGGGAAAGAACCGGAACGCCTTATTCTATTTGAGGAGACAGGAGAGACGGAATGGAATCTTTTGGACGTATGATAACGATGTTTGTGGGAGTGGTTGGATTGGCCTTCCTCGTTTGTTATCAGAAAACGGCAGCGGTACAATGGCAAAAAAATGAGACTGTACGGGAGTTGAGTCAGGCCTACACGGAACGCATTCTGGAAGAAAAATGTATTTCGGAAAAAGAATGGATGGCATTTCAAAAGCAGATTCGGAGCTTAGGAAAGTATCGGATTCAATTGACTGTTTATGAGAGAAAACGCTATGAGAATAAGAGCGGGCGCATTTATCTGTTTACGGAATCGGTTTATCTGTCGGGAACAAAAATGCTGACAGAGGGGAGCTATGTCCGTCTGGTAGTTACGGAAGCGGAAAAAAGCGTTTCGGAAACATTTCTGTATGGAATGGCAGGTAACATAGTGCTGGGGGGAAGAATACCATGAATGCATTGGAAAAATGGGTTGATTTGTTTTTGACGGTAGTTCTTCTGTTCCTTTTTCCGCTTCTTTACTACGGAAGCGGAAAAACTGTTTCAGAGGCAATTCTGGCGGGACAGGCAGGAAAAAACTTTCTAAAAAGAATCAGTACGGCGGGAGAGATAACGTTGCCGGTATGGCAAGAGATGGAAGTGGCTTTGGAACGGTATGGGTGCAGAAAAGTCGAACTTCAAAGAGAACGGGATTTGTTTGAACCGGCGGATTTGTCAGGAACTGTTGCGGAATATACCTATACGGAGGATACCGGCGTGATAAAAAAAGAACTGGGGGAGAACGGTTATTATAGATTGTTGTACGGAGACCGACTTAAACTGATTTTGTATTGTTCGGAAATCCCAACGGTATATGTTACCTTTGTGCGAGCGGGGGAAAGCAATCGATGAAACTATATCATTTTGCGTTGTTTTTTGTTGTAATAGCAATAGGATTTTTTATGACTGCACAAATAAAACGGTTGGATAAAATGCAGGAAGAAGGAAAAAAAGAAAATGAATACGATTGTCTTGTGGCAGCGGTAAATGCAGCAGTAGAAGTTGCGTTTCCCGATGGGGATGATTTGGTTTCGTCAGCGGAACTAATACAGACGGAGGAGGTGTTTTTTCAAACCTTGGGAGTGCTGTTTGAAGGATCAACCGACAAAGTCGCAGGGGAAGCAATGCGTCAAAGAATTCCGTGCCTTCTGATTGCGGATAAGGAGACATGCTATTTGTATTCCTTACAAGCGGAGTTTGGCTATAGGTGGACCCGGTATCCTTTTGAAAAGGAAAAAGGAATTCCGGATGATTTTTTTGAAGAACTGGAAGCGGTTATCGTGCAGTACCATAATGTACACCGGCCTTTCGGAAAAACGTATCGGATGGAGAAAGCAGGGAAAGGAATATGGGAACAGAACATAGCCCCACCTTGCGTATTTGCCGTATATGCACCGGAGAACTCCGGCCTTACCAAGGAAACCGGTTCTTTCCTTTATGCCGCATCCGGAAAAGAACAGATCGTCTATTATGTGACGGAGGACCGGAAGTATCATTTACCCTTTTGTGAAGAATACAAGAAAAAGGGTGCAATTGCCTGTTATTTTTCGCAACGGGAAAGTGCGGAAGACGGTGCATTCCCTTGTGAACATTGTTTGAAATAGATGTAGAGTGCACATTGAAAATTTAATAGAGAATTTAGGGGAAAAGGTCTATATTAAATAAAATTTGTCTTGAAAAAGTTAGGAAGGGAGTTTACAATAATAGGAGGAAGGTATGGAGGAACAAAAGACAGCTCAATCGGTTAAAAAAACCGAGAACAATGATAATAGCGTATTTGATGATGTGTTTCGTACTATGTTGGAACGAATACCAGAGGTGATGATACCGTTAATCAATGAAGTATTTGGGACAAAGTATGCGGATAACGAAATAATCCTTCAGCTAAAAAACGAGCATTATACAAAGAGTGGAGTTGTTATTACAGATTGTGTATTAGAAATAGGTGGCAAGCAATATCATTTGGAGTGTCAAAGCAATCCGGACAATACAATAGCACTGCGTATGATTGAGTATGATATAGCCATAGCGTTACAGAATGTGAAAACGATAGAACTTACAACCGGGGCAGAGCATGATTATGAAATGACGTTTCCGAAGTCCTGCGTACTTTACTTGCGGCATAATGGCCGGACAAAGGATAAGGCAGGAGTCCGGATTCGTTTTCAGGACGGAACGTCCCATATGTATGAGATACCGATTATCAAAGTACAAGAGTATGCGAAGGAAGAAATATTTGAAAAGGGGTTATTGGCTTTTTTACCGTATTATCTTATGCGGTATGAGAGCCGGTTTTCTGAGATATGTAGGGATGCAGAGAAATCAAAGCGACTGCAGATGGAGTATTTTGATATCCGTAAAAGACTGGAGATGTCGACGGGAAAAGAGAAGGGCTTGCTTTATGTAGAGTTGATAAGTCATATGAAACGAGTGACTGACTACATTTTGAAACAAGAACCGGAGATGAGGGAAAAAATGGAGGAGATTGCGATGGGCGGACAGGTATATGAAACGTTAACAGACCAGTTGTTGGCGCAGGGACGTGCGGAAGGACATGCAGAAGGACGTGCGGAAGGACATGCAGAAGGACGTGTGGAAGGACATGCAGAAGGTCAGGCTGTGGGAATATTTATAGCGGTCAGTCGTTTGGTGGAAAACGGCCGGTACTCGGAAAAAGAAGCTTGTGAGATATTAGGCGTCGAATATGAAAAGTACTTGAAATTCAAAGAGAATAGTCACAGTAAAGTGTTAAATGGTGAGGACATGTTTTGCCACTTAACCAAGGAGGTCCAATCTTGAACCAAAGAAAAAAGAAGAAAGTTTCGGTTTTAGCAGTTCTTGTGACATTTACTACATTAATGTCCGGTTGTAATGGTTGTGCCGGATGTAATGAAAATACAAAACCGGTAGCAACAACACCGACTATTGGAGTAACAGCTACAACAGCACCGACTGCAACGGTAGCACCGACGGTAACTGCTCCGGTGGTTACGGAAGAACCGCAATATACCCCAACCACTATCCCGGACACACCGACTCCGGTACCGACCGAAACACCGACACCGAGTCCGGTTCCGACACCTACTCTTACACCTACTCCGGAACCAACGGCAACACCGGTTCCGACCAATACTCCGACTCCGGTAGTAAAGGTGGATGAAAAGGCTAAGTTGTTAGGTACGGTTAAGATGGGAGATAACGTCTGGTATGATTACTACGATGATGAGACGTTGGTGGTAAGAGGAAAGGGTAAGACGAAGGATTTGAAGGAGTATTACGAAGTAGATGCTATGTTTACAAGAGAAGTGTCAGGTCTCTATGTTGGTGATGCTACTACAATCATCATTGAAGAGGGAATCACCGAGTTAGGGAAAAATTCTTTGGCTGGCTTCGTATCGGTTGAAAAGGTTATTTTCCCGTCTTCCTTAAAGAAGATTGGAGGCACAGCTCTTGCTGCGGTTGGTTGTTATGCAGAGGAAACGGATTATATTGGACTTGACTTAACTAGAGTGAAGGTTTCAAGTACAGCATTCAGTTGTTGCGGTAGCCCGGAGAATGTAGAAGGTTTAAAGGACTATACCGCATTACCGACACCGACACCGGCACCGACTGCTACACCGACACCGAACCCTTCTAAGCCGAGGGTATATGATACAAGGAAGATGGGTAAGAACGTAACCTTCGAATTTGTAGACAACGGTTACCTTTACATTAAGGGTACGGGAGCAACCTATGATAAGGATTGGACTTTCTTTGACTTTGAGAAAGAGCCATACTGTAACACTCATACCGTAATCGTCGAGGAGGGTGTTACATATCTTGGAGATTTTGCTCTTCAGGGAGTGTACAGAGTAAAATACTTCCAACTTCCGAAGTCCTTAACAAACGTGGGTTATAACGTAGGTTCTGGAGAAAATGCGGTAATCGATGCTTATTATGAAGGGAAGCCGATTACTGTTAAGGCAGGAACTGCAGACAATCCTCATATCGGTCCCTATACATTCTTTAGAGTTATCAAGGATGTCGATAAAGCCATTGCAGACGGATATGAAATCATCTTCCGCTAAAAAAGAAAAGAGAAACAACGAGGAAAAGACTACACATGGTTGTGGTCTTTCCTTTTTGTTTTCGGGAGATTATATACAGAGAAGCGTGATTACACAAAATCTTAAACAGAAAATCATCTAATCGGTATGACGATTAATTCTAAAAATAGATATCAAACAGAAAGGAGAAAGGCGATGCGTATACATAAACGAAAACTGGCAGTATTGCTGTTACTTTGTACTTTAGTAACACTTTTTCCTCTTATGGATGCGGAACATCACGAAGCACACGCCGCAGAGGTATGGGGCGGTTCCTGTCCGCAGGGTGGAAAGGCAGTACCGGTGGCCTATTATGGTTGTAGTGTCTGTGGTGGTTCGGGAAAAGAGTGGCTAACCGAGGCTGGTGCCGGTTCAGGTAGCGATTTGGACTTAGGCGACGGTTATATTAAAGGTGAACCAATAACAGACAATAGAGGTACTTGGGATGTTTATTACCGTTGCTATAACTGTGGTGTATGTACAAAAAACAGTCGGGAATATAAACGGGTATTGAAAGAACTTCCTCCGGGTGGACAGAATACACCTTTAACCCATGTGGGAATGGAAATCGTGAAAGACAAAAACGCTCCCGGTCCGGGTAAAGTCCCTTTGCGATGGTGTGATGAATGCGGCCCGATTCTGAAAAGTAAAGGGCTGACCTATCTCGGCAGAGAAGCAACCTATACCGTATACCATTACGAAGAAGATGTCACAAAGACCTATAAAGTAACCGTAAAAGTAAATCCTTCTAACGGAGGTACTGCGGGAGAGAGTGGTATGTATGAAGAAGGTACTACCATTACTCTATGGCAGAGCGCAAACGAAGGATATCGCTTTACGGGCTGGAGCGGTGCCACCGTGTCCGGGAACACCCATGTGGTAAAAAAGGATGTTACCATAACGGCAAACTTTGAGAAGATAGAAGTATCTGCACCACCGGCAACACCGGTACCGACACAGATACCGATGCCAACACGAGTTCCTACTCAGGCACCAACCAGAGTGCCGCGACCTTATCCGATTCAACAGCCGACTTCCGTTCCGCAGAAGGTAAGTCCGCCAAAACCGGTTCCGTCTGCCTTTTCGGATATTCATGGGGATTACTGTTATACGGGAACCCAGCATATTTGTACCCAAAGTTCCTGTTATAGTCCGTCGTATCATTCCCATTCCACGTATTGTCTGGGACCGGAGTATGTAAGCGGATACAAACCTTGTACCAATAGTAGTTGTAGTTCGGGATATGTGCAGGAACGCTGTGGTGCATGTAACGGTTCCGGGACAACAAAAGCAAACTGTCCGACCTGTGGCGGTACGGATAAAGTAAACTGCGGTACTTGTGGCGGTGATGATTTAGTTTCATGCGGAAGCTGTAGCGGTACCGGAAAGAAACAACAGAACTGTAGCACTTGCGGTGGCGATGGGAAAGTAAGCGGAGGCACCTGCGGAGGAAGCTTTGTGGACTCCCGTTCCCATACATTAACCACACTTACAACCGTTTCCTGTAATAACTCCGACTGTTCCGGTGGTAAGGTTTCCTGTTCCAACTGTAGAGGAACCGGAAAGGAATCTGTTCCGGGAGTATCGGGAGCTTTACAGACTTGTTCTGTCTGTAGGGGAAGTAAAACGACATCCTGCGGTACCTGCGGAGGAGACGGCAACCGCGTCGTAACCAAGTGTACTGCTTGTGGTCAACAAGGATATGACGGTTCTGTAAGTCATACCTATTTTTATACATGTAATAAATGTGGTGCAAGCTCATCTTCCTCCGGTACTTGTAAAAAGCAACTGGCAGACAAAACCTGCTCCAAATGTACCGGTGGTAAAGTGTCCGTAAACTGTGGTACCTGTGGCGGAGATGGTAACGTTTCCTGTACCAACGGTAGCTGTACTTCGGGTAAGATACCGTGTACCAACAGTGGATGCAGCTCCGGTAAAGTAACCGTGGACTGTTATACCTGTAACGGGGATAAAACTGTGGCCACCCAGTGCGGTACCTGTGGAGGCGTAGGAGAGCTTCCCGTATACAGCAGGAACTATGAGTGCGGGTATTATTCCGGTCAGGTGGAGTATTATTACCAGAGCTGTGGAAAGACAAACGGTGCGTATTATAAAAACGGCTCCCGTGTGTATGCAGAGTGCGATAAGATTGTAACAAAACTTACCCCTCTGTTTGCGGAACAAACCCTTACCATAGGACAAGCCCCGAATTACGGCGCCTATGCCACTTTTATATCCTCTTCCGGAAAACACGGCGACCAGCCGGTAAAGGAAGTTACCTGTACCGCAAGCGGATTCAATCCTTCAAAGTATAATACATGGCAGACGGTAACACTGTCTTACGGAACGTACTGTGATACCGCAAAGAACGCATACCCGAAAACAACCACCATAAGAGTGTATGTGGCAGGGGATGTGACCGTAACCTTTGATGCCAACGGGGGAAGTGTTTCTCCTACTACGAAAACCGTAACCTTCGGGGAAGCTTATGGCACCCTTCCGATTCCTACAAGAACGAACCATCATTTTAACGGATGGATTTATAAGAATGCGGAAGTAACTGCGACAAGTATTGTGCAGGCAAGTACCAACCATACCCTTGTTGCATGGTGGGATTCACTGGAACGTACCGTAACCTTTGACCCTAACGGCGGTACGGTAAGCCCTACCACAAAGGAGGTACTGTACGGAAGTACTTACGGGGAACTTCCTACACCGACATGTACCGGTTATACCTTTGTTGGATGGTGGTACGGCGATACCAAAGTAACCAAAGACAGTATCGTGGACTGTTACGGACATCCTACCTTAATCGCGCAGTGGGAAAGTAAGGAATATACCATTACCTTAGATGCAAACGGAGGAACGGTAACAGCGGATAAAGTTCCGGTCCGATACGAAGAAACCGTCAATAACCGTATCGCATCGGGAGTAAACTATCCGGGCTATACCTTTGCCGGCTGGTGGGATGCTAAAACCGGAGGAAATAGAATCTATGACGGTACCGAAACTTATTCTTCCGGTACGTACTGGAAAAACGGATTGTGGAATTATTCCGGAAACATAACCGCCTATGCAAGATGGAATATAAATACCTGTACCGTTACCTTAAACGGTATGGGAGCAACAACCCTTCCACAGTCTACTGTTAATATCGTGTATCTGCAAAAAGGACCGAAAGTATCTGTTCCCACAAAGACCGGATATACCTTTGACGGCTTTTATACCAAACCTTACGGGGAAGGAGAAGAACTGTTTGATAAAAACGGCAATCCTGTTTCGGCATGGACAAAACCGGGAAACGGTATGGTGTATGCAAAGTGGAATCCGATTACCTATACAATCAACGTGGCAGAGTCGGAAATCCGTGTAACACCGGTACTGATAACGGATTCAAAGGAAGTGGGGTATGATACTTCCTATACCATTCCGGATGCGTTAGGGGATAAATCCTTTACGGTGAATTATCATCTGAGGGAAGAAGCAACCGGTTCTTCCACACCGGCCGTAACACTTACGGAGGAGAATACCAAAGCAGACTTAGTATTCACCGGATGGCAACTGTTTCATAAGAAAGCCTCCCAATATGTTTACCGCCGCCAATATGTCCTGGGTATGGTAGTGCAAAGGCTCAGTGCCACACAGGGGGATGAATTTACCCTCTTCCCGTACTGGAGCGGTAGTGATGCTTCCGTTGTATTGCCGGTACCGGAATGTGCCGGTTATACCTTCCTTGGCTGGGGACTGACAAGAACCGAAACGGATATGGAAGCCATTATGCGGTATGACAAGGAAGAAACACAGACCTATAAGCCTACGGAAAATGAAACCCTGTATGCGTACTGGCAACCCAATGAGTATAACATAAAACTGGATGACAGGGGAGCAACAACCTCCGGGCAGGGTTCCGTTACCATGCGGTTTGACAGCATGGGAAGCATTACGGGAGAGAACGTAAAGGTTCCGCAAAAGACCGGATATACCTTTATGGGGTATTACTCCGGTACCAGAGGAAGCGGGGAGATGTACTTTGATAATACGGGACATGCCGTAAAGATACTGACAAACCCGAATTTAAAGAATCTGTATGCGTGCTGGAAACAAAACCCGTTATCTATGCCGGAAAAAGAAACACCGGATAGTATAACACCGGCACCGGACGGAACCTGGGAGATAGAGATTGCAAAGGAGGCTACCGTACAGATTTATGCGGATGATTATGATGCATCTACGGGGGCACTTACCGATAAACAGCCCTATCAGGTATCGGATGTGGTAATCGACGGTATCCTTGAAGTACCGGGAGCAATCCCTTCCACGGAAGCGGTGGCGGTACGTGCAAAGACCGGTGCCTGGATGTTTTACGGAAAACTCACAAAGACGGGAGGGGAAACAACGGTAAGGGTATATGTAACCGTGCCGTATAAAGTCCAGTGGGAAGATCCGTCGGATGAAAGTCTGCATATCAGTGAACAGCGGTACTATACAAACAGTGTACCGGTGGAACTGTTAAAGTCATTGTCTTACTGGAGCGTGGAGGAAGGAGGAATCTATGTCCCGAAAACAGTGGCGGTGGAAAATGCTGCCCTTGAAGCCGGGAGAACCGTGATTCCGGTAACGGAGTCCGGAACAAAACCGTTACCGTCCTATGAAGTGGAAACATTCTCCGACAGTGAACGGTTTGTCTGGGATGTTTATGAAAACGGAGTACCGCGCCTTGATCTGGAACGGGAAGAAGTGTATATCATCGTACCAAACGGAGTGGCGGATAAGGATGCGTATGTATCTGCGTATCTGGAAACCCTGTGCCATAATAAGGCGGTAAATGACAGTACAGGACTTTCCGCAAAGAGCGATGTCATTAAGATTGGCGGAGTCAGCCTGTTTACAGAGACAGAAGGAACCGAACAAACAGAGCTGTCCGCGGAAGCAATGGAAACCATTAAGGAAAGCATTCCGGAAACGGAGTATACGGAAGCGTATAAGAGCGGAATTCCACTAAAAGTAACTGCAGAAAACGGCAGATACGAAACGACAGCCGAAGTGCAGTATGAGTTACAGACAGGAACACCGGGAAGCACAGCCGAAAGAGAAACGGAAGTGTCAGGCGTCAATGAAATCAATATCCATACGCCGGTTGTCTGTGTTCCGGAAATGAAGGTTTTATGGGAAGACATGCATCAATGTGAAGAGGTTCCGAAAGGAAGCAGTGTACTTGTACTGGATGAAGAAGGAGAGTATTCAAGATTTTGCTTACAGGTAGGAAACGAAGAATGTCATAGTGATAAAAAGGGATACGGTTTCAGAAACTATACCGGGTATTTGGCGAAAAAGGGCGGAACGAAACAAAACGAAGTCCGGTTCCCTTTTCCGGTTTGGATTGATGTGGGAAATGATCGAAACCGGGAAAACGATACGCGATTGGAAGCGGAAGTCTGGTATACACTTGGGATGGAAGCGCAAAGCTTTTATTTGCCACCGCAGACGAAGGAAGGTTGTTATGATATTATATGCCGTTCTGTTGCTGTAAACGGAGAAGGAAAAGAAAGTGAGACGGAACGCAGGTGTAATGTCCAGCCATCTCATTATGTGGCAGAGGAGATTGTGCCGGTGTATGTCATAGGAAGGTTATATGATTTTACGGTATACGATGTAACCGGTACTGTTGCTTGGGAAGATGTAACGGAAGAACTGCATTACAAGGTGGGACAGAGCGAAGTTGAGAACAGTGAGTGGGATGCCCTGCCACTTCGCAAGGGAGTGCATCCGTCTTATCATAATATGGGAGGTTTGCCTCTTGGAGGTGCGCTTGCTTTCCGGGTAAAGAGCATCGGAGCTTCCTTCGGAGCTTCCGCAAAGCTAACGGTAATGCCGTGCCTGATGTCGTTAACGGAAAACGGGTATGAACTCCCGAATCTGTACTATGAACAAGAAATCGGTGATCGGTGCTTTTTAAAAAAATGGATCGGGGAAGAACATGTGATATCCGGACAATGGAAAGGACATTCGGAAACTACTGTAAGTGAATGGGAAGGAGTACTTTCTTTGCCCCATCGAATTTATGTTGCGGAATCAGGAATTGATGTGATGGAATATCAACAAAAAAATGGTCTGGATTTTTCGGAAGGTTTTTGGAAGAAAGATGTGATGCTTATGCTAAGTGTGGCGTTAGTAATAAAAAATACAGAGGGCGATCTGTTGTATTATGGCATGATTTTTGAGGAGAATGTAAATAATATATGGAGAAAAGAGGCAAAGGTCTCGTATCGTGAAGATAATAATAAAAATCGCTTCCCGATTGAAGGCGGTGAGACTGCAGTAATATATCCGGGGGATTATGTGGGAATAGGACAAAAGACCGATGGAATTTATTAACAATTTGTTAACGTGCTAAAGTGGTACATCAAGTAAGAGAAACAGAAAAACAGAAAAGAAAAAGAGGCTGGGGAACAGCCTCTTTTTCCGAGCGATATGCTATGAGGAACATATCACTCAACGTATAATAGGGTGGGAGTAGAAAGTGTTTTATCACTATCCGAAACTTAATATATCATGCGTTTGTGAATAAAATATGGACAAAATGTAAACAAATTATGAACGAGTAAAAAAAGAACGTAATCACACTTTTTCTTGCTTTTGATGTCGAAAAAAAGTATAATGAAATCAGATAAATGTTAAGATAATGATATATCAAAAACAAAGTATTTATTACAGGACGGAAAGGATTGCTATGGAGTATAGAAAGCTGGCAGATACGGCAATGTTAGCCGGTACGATTATGATGCAGTCCGGGGCAGAGACTTACCGGGTAGAAGATACCATGCAAAGAATTTTAGATACCTCTGAGGTGGAAACTACAGAGGTTTTAGTACTTTCTACGGCACTTATGCTGACGGTAGATGATCCTTCCATATCCACAATCAGCAAAATGCAGCGGATTACGTCCAGAGATACCAATATCGGCAATATTTGCGAGGTAAATCAATTATCGAGACAATATTGCGGGGGAGAAATTTCACTGGACGAGATGTACGAAAAATTAAAGATGTTGAAGGAACATAAACGTTATCCGGGGGGGTTGTGTCATATCGGCACGTTGTTGACTGTGGTAATGTTTACGTTGCTGTTGGGCGGTAATGTTACGGATGCGTTGCTTTCAGCCGTATCGGCCGTGGTATTGGTGGTATTTCAGATTCTTGTGGCGAAGCTTCGTTTGAACCAGTTTATGTATCATATGGCATCGCTTGCTTTTGCGACTTTTTTTGTAACAACAATTGTGGGAGGCTTTTCGATTCCATGTAATTTGGAATTGATTATTGCCGGTACGGCCATGCCGTCCCTTCCGGGAGTGGCCATTACCAATGCAATCCGGGATACGTTATACGGTGATTATATTTCGGGTTCTGCCCGGGTGATGGAAGCTTTTGTGCGGGCGGTATCCTGTGCCGTTGGAATCGGTGCGGGACTTTATCTCGGCAGTTTGTTGACGGGAGGTGTGTTATGAGTCTGTTAGAACTGGCGTTACAGGTAGTGAGTGCATTTGTGGGCGTGGTTGCTGTGGCAATAACCTTTCAGGTGCCGAAAAAGTATTTGGTTCTTGCAGGGGTGACCGGTGCCGGTGGTTGGTTTATGGAACTGGTTATGGAGGAAGTATTATACGGCTCGATTTTTTCTTCGTTTTTGGCGGCCTTTTTGGTGGCGGTATTGTCTCAGAT
Source organism: Lachnospiraceae bacterium (assembly GCA_017503735.1). Lineage (GTDB taxonomy): Bacteria > Bacillota > Clostridia > Lachnospirales > Lachnospiraceae > SIG307. The sequence continues at coordinate 15,842 of JAFVSN010000019.1, read as the reverse complement.
TTTTGCCAGAGTATGCAAAGCTCCGGTAACATTGTTTTTGGTGACGGGGATTTTGCCTTTGGTACCGGGAGTCGGAATGTACCGGACTGTGTACTATTTGTTGCAGAATAATCACGAACAGACTTCCTATTATTTGTCGTATACGTTGCAAATTGCGGGAATGATTGCCCTTGCTATTTTTGTCGTGGATTCATTTTACCGAATACTTTACAGAAAACGTGGTTAAGAAACACAGAAGCGGAAAAAACAAAATCGTTTCAAGGAACCATGAAACGAATAAGAAGAGAGAAAGGAACTACCATAAGGATGAAAGTTACGGTTGTGTGTGTCGGGAAAATCAAGGAAAAATTTTTCGCTGATGCGATTAAGGAATATGAAAAGAGGTTGAGCCGGTATTGTAAGTTGACAATCACGGAGCTGACCGATGAGAAAACGCCGGACGGAGCGTCGGAGGCGTTGGAGGAACAGATTAAGAAAAAAGAGGGGGAGCGGATTTTAAAAGCAATCCCGGAGGGGGCATATGTGGTAGCCCTTGCCATAGAAGGAAAACAGCTTTCCAGTGAAGAACTGGCTTCCTTTGTGGATAAATTAGGTGTGGGTGGCACCAGCCATATCGTACTCATTATCGGTGGATCGCTGGGCTTGTCTAAGGAGGTATTGGTACGGGCAGATTATTTGCTCAGTTTTTCCAAGATGACGTTCCCTCACCAGTTGATGCGGGTGGTACTTTTGGAACAGTTATATCGGGCGTACCGCATTATCAGCGGGGAACCGTATCACAAATAACAAACAGTTATTAGGATGGCTGAGGTGTAACTATGGATGCATTTACAATGTGGGATAAAAAAATCATTTTTGTCGACGGTTGGTTTATCTATATGGATGGCAATGGAAATAATTCCATCATTTCTCATAGACAGGCCAGAACATTAGAAAGCGAATATCAGAGCTATCAGGCAAGGATGGATGTGAACAAGGGCGGAGATCCCGAGGAGCGTGCTTTTGGTTGCCGTGGATTTACGAAAAAAGATGGTAAATTTATTTATGAAAAGTTTCGGGTCGATCAACTGATTGTCGGAGAGGTAGCTTCTATTCCGAGCATTTTGCAGATACCTAGGGCAATCAATGGTATTAAAATCAACTATATCATGAAAGAAGCTTTTAAAGATGAAACGGCAATTGAGAAGGTTATTTTACATGAGGAAATACATACCATCGGTGAGTCTGCGTTTGAAGGATGTCTCAATCTTTGTGAGGTTGCTTTCCTTGACAGACATATAGAGATTAGAGCAGATGCATTTATAGGCACGAAGTTGTTTTCATCAGAAGTGTCATATCTGAATAAAGTTTTGTATAAAGTGGATCCAAACTTCAAAGGCGCGTTAAAGGTGAAGGAAGGAACGTTGGCAATCGCAGATGAAGCGTTATGCGGGTGTACGGAGATTACGCGGATTGATTTGCCGGATGGGCTGATTTCTATCGGAGATAAGGCGTTTACAAATTGCAGCGGAATAAGTGCTTTGATATTACCGGAATCCGTACGGACGATTGGAAGAAATGCGTTTGCAGGGTGTACCAATCTTGCGTTTGTTGTGTTACCGGAAGGAATCGAGGAAATTGAACGGGCAACATTTTTCAGATGTGAGAATCTATATGAGGTAAATATCCCGAAAACCGTAAGAAATATTAGCTTTGATGCTTTTGAGGGGAGCGGCCTTTTTACTGCATATGAAGAAAGCAATAAGAATGAATTGTATTTAGATGAGTGGCTGATTCATTACAAATACGATAAAATATCATCTTTGCATGTGAAAGGCGGAACAGTTGGAATAGCAGATATGGATTCCTTTAAAGCTAAGACGATTGATTCGGTGACCTTGCCGGACAGTCTTAAATACATTGGCGATAATGCATTTAAGGGGGCAAGGATAGAATCGGTCATTTTACCGCAAAACTTACTTCGAGTCGGCATGTCGGCTTTCCATGGAACAAAGTTAAAAGAGGTGAGTATACCGAAGTCTGTCAGTGAGATAAAAGAATGGGCATTTATGAATTGTGATAGTATCCAAAAAATAACAGTGGAGGGAATCGAAACAAAAATAGTTTGGCCGGCAATAACAGGAAGAAAAGACAAAAAAACAATCACAATATGTGCACGCAGAGAATCAAATGCAAAGCAATATTGTGCGGAGTACGGTGAACGCCATGGACTGGTTTTTTTGCCATGGATAGAGGGGTGTGAAGAATAGATTTAAATATGATGAATCTATCATGACTAAAATAATGAGGAGTATGAAATTTCTGAGCAAGGAACGGAATACAGAAGATATACTTTAAAATATCATTGAAAAAAGCTAAAACATATGTTATAATCAAAGTATAAAGAGAGTAACCGCCACACAAGGTGGTTAACCTCTCGAATGTTTGGTTAATGATAACCTCACCTACGACGGGCTAAGTACATAGGTGAGGTTATTTATTTTCGCTTGTTGTTCCTATCTATGTAGATAAGCAGTGTAATGAGCATTATGCTTAATATTTCATGGAAAAATAAAAGGGAACTTGATTTCTCAAGCTCCCTATGATACAATTTACTTAGAAAGGTGTTCGGGGTAAAACTCCGAGTGCCCTCAGTGTTTAGATAAGAAAAAGCATCCTAGACTTTGGACGGTGAAGGATGCTTATTTCTTTTTATTATTGTTGTCATGGTTGTAACGGCTATCCAAAAAGGATAGTATGGCAAAGATAGCAAGTACCAGTGTCAAAATTTCCATTGTATCCATGGGGCATCCCTCCTTATGTACTAGAGGGCTAATATCAGAACATCACATCCATACTTTCTGTTCAATTGTATAAAACTATTATACCAAAAATCGAACAAATGTTCAAGGACTTTGCGCAAAAAAACAGTGATTTTTAATGGTTCATTTATCTAAACAGTTGCATAATTACCTCAGTGTACATACTCCACTGAGGTTTTGCAATCCCTGCAATGTTGTTACGGCGAACCGTATCATAAGTAAAAAAATGAGGTGTGCCTATTTTTACGCACACCTCATTATGTATTATACAACAATTTTTATTACAAGTCTATACCTTTTTTTGAAAAAATGCTAGAATGATTTTGCAACGGAAAACAGTGTTCGTGACGGGATGTGCAAAAACTTGCAAAGAGAAGGAGAAAGGTCAAATGAAAGTGCTCGGAACCGATAGGGAAACAGAAGAACAGCAGCTTAGCAAGATCCTGGAAGTTGCACAGAAGAATTTGGAACGGACGGAGAAACGTCAGGCAGGGCTGTCGGAGCAGTTGAAGGAAATGTTAGAGTCCTTTGATGCCAACGACAAAGAAATGCAGGCTTTATGGAACAACACGGAGTCCTTGTTTCAGGAGAGCAAGAGGGAAATACTTCGGAGTAGAAAGGCAAGTAAAAAGCCTTACTTCGGAAGAATTGATTTTACGGGGGCAGGTCTTACGGAACCGGAATCCTATTACGTAGGACGCACGGGAATTTCGTTGGACGGAGTAGAGCCGCTCGTTATTGACTGGAGAGCTCCGATTGCATCGGTGTATTACGAGAATGCGTTGGGAACCTGCACCTATGAGGTAAAAGACACCACAGAAGATGAAACAAGAGTGCAAGAGATTGACTTGTTTCGGAAACGTACTTACGAAATCGAAGACGGGAAACTGCTTGATTTCTTCGATTCGGATATTGTGGCAAACGATGACCTTCTTACAAAGTATCTGGCAAAGAGCAAAAAGGCCGTGTTGGGCGAAATCATCGGAACCATACAGAAAGAACAGAATGCCATTATCCGAATGTCTCCGAAGACGAATCTGATTGTGCAGGGGGTGGCAGGTTCCGGTAAAACAACAGTAGCCATGCACCGGATTTCTTATATTCTGTATAACTATGAGCAGTTTCGTCCGGTGGATTTTTATATCGTGGGCAGTAACCGGATTTTGTTAAATTATATTACCGGCGTACTGCCGGAACTGGATGTATACGGGGTTTCCCAGATGACTATGGAGCAGTTGTTTACCCGCTTACTTTATGAGGATTGGGATGACAATAAGTATAAAATTGTGGCCACGAACCCCAATGACAAGGAGGCATATCGGAAAGGCGAATCTGCGTGGTTTCATGCATTGGAAGCGTTTTGTGAGGAATATGAGGAAAAGACAATACCGACGGAATCGGTGATTATCGAAAAGAATGGAGTTGTTCTTTTAGAGAAGAAGTCCATTGAGAACTATATACGGAGCAATCCGCAGATGTCGGTGCAGGCAAAAATTAATGCACTGAATGAATGGTTGCTTGGCAAACTGGAAAATGAACTCACCGGAAAGTCGGTTTCTTATACGCCGGAGGAGAAAAAAGAACTGAACAGGAACTGTAAAGTTCATTTCGGAAGAGATGAGTGGAAGGGCTCCCTGTTCGATTTGTACGAAGCTTTTTTGAAAGAACAAAGGAAAAACGGCAGCAATATCTTTGTGGAACAGGGGAAATACGATGTGTACGACCTTGCGGCACTGGCGTATTTGTACAAGCGGATAAAGGAAATCGACCCAATCCGTGAAGCCTCCCATGTTATTATTGATGAGGCACAGGATTTCGGTATGATGGTATATTCCGCTCTTGCCTATTGCCTCAGAGGTTGCACGTATACGATTATGGGAGACGTTTCCCAGAATATACATTACGGTTACGGGTTAAACGATTGGGAGGAATTGAGGAAACTCATTCTGACCGGAGATTATGATAATTTCGGGATTTTGAAAAAGAGTTACCGTAATACGGTGGAAATCTCGGAGTTTGCCACGGAGATTTTGCGGCACGGCAGCTTTTCCATTTATCCGGCAGAGCCGATTTTGCGTCACGGCAATCCGGTGAGTCTGTCTGCGTATGATGCCGAAGAGGAAATGAACCGGGCAGTGGTAAGTATCATCGAAAACTGGAAGAAGGAAGGCCACGGAACCATTGCGGTCATCTGTGCCGACGAACAGGAAGCGGCGGAAGTGACCGGGATGCTTGGAAAAGAGATGCCTCTTGCGGATAATAATCCGGAGACTGCCGTGTTTGATGAGGGAGTTATGGTACTTCCGGTGGAATATACGAAGGGTCTGGAATTTGATGCCGTATTATTGTATCATCCGTCCAAAGAGCATTATCCGTCGGAAGACCGGTATGTAAAGTTGTTGTATGTGGCGGCCACCAGAGCATTGCATGAATTGGCAGTGGTGCATTTGAATGATTTGACGGACTTGATTGCAACCCCGGTGGCGGAAGAGAAGAAACTGCGTTCTCTGGAAAGTCAGAAGGATATGCTGCGAGTGGCGACAGCCCGCGTGATTCCGAAGATTACGGAAGAAAAAAAGCAGGCAGAGCTGGCAAGGATTTTGGAACGGACAACAAAGCGGTATGGTCTGAATCAGCCGAAGAAGCAGAATGAGCCGGACAGACCGGAGAAAACGGTCGAAAAGCCGGTACAAAAACTACAGCAAAATATGGCAGGGAAATCAGTACAGAAGTTACAGGGGAAAGTAACCGGAAAAACGGTGGAGGTTCCGGAACAGGAAATCAACACATCACCATATCAGTTCGGTTCGCCTGTAGAGACGGGGAAACTGTCACCGAAGGGGCATGGCAGAATTGATTGCGGGGTGCGTTGGGTAAAGAAGTCAAAAACTTTTGTGGATTTTGTAAGTAACTACGGAATACTCCGTGTGACACCGCTTACAGAAGAAATTGTGCGGGTGCAGTTTGTCAGGGGAGCGGTGGATGCGTTCCCGGATGGAATGTGGAAATATGCCGGAGAGGAAAAGGTTTCTTTTACCACAAGAGAAAACGCAACCGTATATGAAATAGCCACAAAAAAGCTGGCGGTTTGCATTGAGAAAAAGAGCGGTGCACTTACCGTTTTGGACAGGAAAGGAGTGGTCCTTTTCAGGGAATCCGGAAAAGAACCGCGACAGATTGAACCTGATATTTCTAAGACGTGGAATTATTTTGAATGGGAAAAGAGTGAAAAAATAGTCGCAAAAGGTATTCTGGATACGGATTTGGAGCAGGTAAACGGGAAAGCACGCTATATCTCTATCGGAGGGAAGAAAAAAAGGATGCCGCTCTTACTTTCGCAAAAAGGATATGGAATCTCTGTTTCCGCGGAGAATACCGTCTCATTTTGCGGTGTGGGAGTGTATGGACAGTATATATCCACGGAAGAAGAAAAGCAAATTGATTATTATGTATTATTCGGCGGAAGTACGGAAGAAAATCTGCGGTTATATAAGTCCTTTTGATGGAATCGTTTTTTCTGTGTTGTGAAAAAGCATTGATTTATTGTAAAATTTTTCTGTAATTATGCAAAAAAATGTGATATAATTCTTTATAGTAGAAGTTGTTTGGATTCCAATAGAAATCGGGAGGATTGTTTATGGAACTTTTTTTGCTGATACTGGCCGTCGTTGAACTTCTGATTATTGTATGTTTCGTGTTTAAATTAGTTAAAAACAACCGGGCTTACAGAGAGATTGTAGAAAAGAGCAGTCAGATTGTACACGGTAAATTAAATGTAGAAGATATTAAGGTGAAGGAAGGAAAAAGTACCTCCGGCATTATTGCGGGTTCCGTAAATTCCATTAAGAGTAATCTCATGACTTTTGTAGAGGCAACAAAAGGAAATGTGATTGTTCTTTCGGATGCCATAGATGTTCTTTCTAAAAGTGCGGATGCAAATCAGACGGGAAATGAGCAGATTGCTAACGGAGTTACGACTGTGGCCGGAAAAACTTCGGAACAATTTGATTTGGTAAAGGACAATCTGGATTTGATTGAATCCAACAGTGCACAGATAACGGAGGCGGAAAATGCGGTACGGTCCATGCAATCCCTTCTGGATGTCAACGTAACCAATTGCAGAGAAGGAATTGCGCAGTTGGAAGGTTATGAGAGCGACATGAATGAGATGTCGAAGGAACTGAATAATATCGACCAGATTTTAAATCGTTTTAACGAGGATATTAATAAGATTGAAGAAGTGGGAGACTTTATTATCAACATTTCTAACCAGTTAAAGCTTTTGGCATTGAATGCGTCCATTGAAGCAGCCAGAGCCGGACAGGCGGGCAAGGGCTTTTCTGTGGTGGCGGATGAAATGAGTGAGATGTCCTCTAAAACGAAAGACGGTATCGATACAATTAATAAAATTGTACAAGAGGTTATCAGCAGCAGTGAGCAGGTGACGGAAAGCATACGTGCTTGTGAAGCAACGTATCACAAGAGCGCCGGAACTTTTGAGCAGGTAAACAGCTCCTTCCGTTCCATTGATAAGCAGTCAAATGAAATACATAACATGATGTCGGAGGTTTCGCAAAAATTCGTTGTGATAGCAAAGAATACGGATGAAACCAAGGAGAAAGCAACCAGGTTGTTTGATACATCCCAGGCAATCAGTGAGAGTACATCGGAAATCGCTGCGGTATCCCAAGAAGTGGCGGCAGAATCCAATGAGATTGCAAATCATACCGGAAAATTGGGAGAGATGCTTACCAGTATCCAGGGATTGCTCAGTCAATATAACACGGCGATTGTTCCGTCTGCTTCTAAAAAATCAAAGCCGGTTAAGATTATGCTGATCAGTATGTACGATAATGAATTCTGGTTCGGTGTGGGTCGCGGTGCCAATTACGCGGCAAAGGAATTGGCTCTTGCCGGAGGTGTGGCTGAATTTGTGCCGGTACTTCCTAATATTGGGAAGACCGTGGAACAACAGGCTGTAGAAGCGATTCAGCGTGCAATTGACCAGAAGTTTGACGGTTTGATTTTCCCAGGCTGGATGGATACACAGGGATACGGAGTCAAGGCGGTTGAAAACGGAATCAAAGTTATGGTATACAACAGCGACTGCTCCCCGGAACTGAAAAGAGTGGCTTGTCTGTGTCCGGATCCGGCGGAGCCGGGACTTATTTCCGCAAAGTCCGTGGCAAAGGATTTAGGGAAATCCGGTCAGATTGCGATATTACACGGCGACTTAGGCGTTACTTCCAATGCGGAACGTTATAACAGTTTCCGGGAGGAACTTAAGAAGTATAGCGGAATCAAAGTAGTTGATGAAGTTCTTGTTATGGATAATGATGAAGATGTTTATAACCGTACCTTAGAGTGTCTGCGGTCTAAAAAAGATGTTCAGGCGTTGTTTATTACCAATGGTTTTCCTTGCTCTGCGGCAAGGGCAATTGAAGACAGCAAAAAAGCCGGAAAGGTTCGGTTGTATGCTTTTGATACAGATCCGGAAATTGTATCCTACATCAAGAAAGGAATTATTGCATGCACCGTAGGACAGGATTCCTTCGGGCAGGGGCATGATCCGGTTATCTGGCTTTATAATTATCTTGCGGCGGATGAACCGTTCCCTGGGGATATCATTCACTGTCGCGTTTCTGTAATTGACAGAAATAATGTAGACAGTTTGATTGTTTAAGAAAAAATCGTTATCGCACTAGACGATTGATTCCATATGCTGAGAGAAACTCACCTACGACGAGAAAGTTTGTAGGTGAGTTTATTTAAAGGAATCAAAGGAAGAGGAAGTTATGAGCAAGATACAGTATGAGATTATATCGGTAATCAAAAAATCAAATAAGGGAAACGTGTATCTTGCTTCGATGGAAGGGTATACGCTTCCTGTGATTGTAAAGATTTTAAAGCGTGGGGATTATAAGGTGTTTGAGGCACTACAGAAACTGGAAAATGCCCACATTCCGCAAATTTATCAATTGGAAGAAACTGCAGACGGGTTAGTTGTGGTGGAGGAGTATATAGAGGGAGAACTTCTTTCGGAGTATCTAAGCAGGGGGATACTGACGGAGTACCATTCTTTGTCCGTTGCAAAACAGCTTTGTGAAGGACTTGGCACTTTACATAAGTGTAATCCTCCGGTGATTCACCGGGATATTAAGCCGTCGAATATTATAATCAATTCCGAAGGAATTGTAAAAATAATTGATTTCGATTCTTCCAGACAGTACAAAGACGAATCCGAAAGTGATACGAGATTGTTGGGAACGGAAAAATATGCGGCACCGGAGCAGTATGGGTTTTCACAAACGGACTGTCGCAGTGATATTTATTCCTTGGGAGTGGTATTCGGGATGTTTCCTGCGTTTGTTTCGAAAAGAAAGAGCAAGCTTTGGAAAAAACTGGTGGAACGTTGTACTTTGTTTGCGCCGGAAAGCAGATTTCAGACCGTAGAAGAACTAGAGAAGGAACTTAAAAAAGTCGAAACAGCAGAGAAAATAAGATATCAAAAACTGGGCATTGTAGCCGGAGGTTTGCTACTCTTTGGCGGAGCGATTCTGTTTTGGCCGGATTCCGATAAAACAGGGAAGACGGTACCGGCAACGGAACTGAGTTCGACGGTAGAACCGGAAGCGACGACAGGACTTGAAACGACGCGGGAACCGAAATCGACAGACGAACCGGAAGCAACACCGGAACCAATGCCGAGTCCGACAGACGAACCGGAAGCAACACAGGAACCAATACCGGAACCGACAAAGGAACCGACGGCAACGCCGAGTCTAAGTCTGACGGCAACGCCGAAGCCGGAACCGACGGCAACACTGAGTCCAAGTCCGACGGTAGTACTGAATGCTACGCCTTCTCCGAGTCCCGTTGCAGGCGAGTTACCGTCGTGGACGGAAGATATTGTGATACAGAGTACTTATGCCGACAGCGGATATAGGAATAAGCCGGAAAACTGTCCGGAGTACAGAGTATCGGAGGAGGATTTGCCTCAGATTGTTTCTTTGAAAAGGCAGATTAATTATCTCAATGCGTATGTTCAGTATTATTTTAAGGACAGAATGCAACAAGGGGATTTGTTAGTATACAATTCCCTGTTAGATGATCCAAGAGAAGCCTTTGTTCGTGTTATGCTGTTTTCCTATCAGACCGGGGAATGGATTAGGTTAAGTGCTGAAGAAGCATCGGAAAAGGATGGCATATGTCATATCAACGGACAATATATGGATGGATTAGCAGACGGTTTCTATCAGGTTGTAATTCGAATGAAGTTTGACGGAGAACATGGAATTCGAGAGCATTCGGTGTATGTTTATGTGGCGGAAAGTGATGAATTTGAAGGGCTTGACAATTGTGTAGAAAATGATTACCTGGAGTATCGTGGCGAAAAAGGTGTGACTTTGCATAGTGTGGTGCGAAACGACTGTGAAGAGAGAATTGTAGCGGCACAGTGGGAGGGAGGAGAGCAAATGGATGATTCCTTCTATTCGATTTTATATGATGGCAGAGCAGTGGAATATTCAGCACTTTTATTGGATCAATATGTGGAAAACGGAAGACTGGTGATTTGGCTGGAACTTTCTGACGGAACAAGAGAAAAAGTGGTTATCGATGTGGCTTCGTACATTCCGTAAGCAGAAAAATTGCGCAGTATGCTACCAGCATGAGACTTTTTGGATAAAAAACTTTAAAATGAAAGGAGGTCATGGAAGGAATGGCATGTACGGAACAAAACTATCATGAGGTGTTGGATATCGTGGAGAAGAGTACGGAAGAGCTGTTGAATGAGTTGCAAAAGACAGAAGATGTGTTTGCCTTTGCAAAGGAAAACGAGATGGAGCTGGAATCATTCTCTTTAACAGAGTTGCTGGAACAGTTTCTACAAAAATATAAGAAACAGAAAAAAGAGATTATCCGGGATGCCGGTCTTGATATGACCTACGGATATCAGATATTTGACGGACGTAAAAATCCGAGAAGAGATAAATTGTTGCAATTGGCGTTTGGTTTTCCGCTTACGGTGGAGGAAACCAACAAGTTGTTCCGTTCTGCAGGAGTCAGTGATTTGTATGTAAGATGTAAGCGGGATACGATTTGCATGTATTGTTTACAGCAAAAGATGACGGTGGATGAATGTAATGCCCTGTTATATCAGGCGGGAGAAGAAACATTAATACAGGACTGAGAAGCGGCCCCGGAGAGGGCTGCTTTTTCTTTTTATATTGTATTCTTCGATTGGGAACGGATTATCATAAGTATCACCAATGGTTATAAGGAAAAAACCATTTACTTCCGCTACTAATTTGGGTAAAATAGGAGTAGAACGTTTGGAAAACAGAATGATAAAGAATGCGGGATAGAAGAACTTTGTTATAGGAGAACGATATGATTAGAATTGATGCGGAAATCTTGGAAAAAGCGGAACTTTTATCGAAATTACAGATAGAACCGTCGGAACGGGAACGTACAATGAAAGAGATGGAAAAGGTACTTTCTTATGCGGAAAAATTAAATGAACTGGACACGGAGGATGTGGAGCCTCTGACCCACGGAGGATGGTCTGGGACTATGCTCCGGCAGGATGTGGTGACGAATTCGGATGGAAAAGAAGGTACTCTGGCAAATGCACCGAAGCAGACGGATGATCAGTTCGTTGTGCCGAAAACAGTATAGGAGGACGGCCGAGGATGATAGAACAGATGGATGCACTGACGCTTTCGGAGAAGATAAAAAAAGGTACCCTGGGGGTGGCGGAAGCGGTGGGGTATTATCGAGACCAAATAGAGAGAAAAGATGGGGAATTAAAAGCATTTTTAACATTGGCAGAAGGCGGATTGCAAGAACGAATTGCGGAACTGCAGGAAGGAATACGAAGCGGACAGTATACCGGTCCCCTTGCGGGAGTACCGGTGGCGATAAAAGATAATATCTGTACCAAAGGGCTTCGAACCAGTTGTGCATCAAAAATGTTGGAGAACTTTATTCCTTCCTATGATGCTACGGTAATACAGCGACTAAGGGATGCAGGGATGCTTGTACTGGGTAAGACCAACATGGATGAGTTTGCCATGGGCAGCACCTCGGAAACATCCTCATTCCAAATCACCAAAAATCCGTGGAACCCGGAGTATGTACCGGGCGGGTCTTCCGGTGGTTCCGCGGTGGCGGTGGCAGCGGGAATGGCACCTCTTGCGTTGGGTTCCGATACCGGTGGTTCTATAAGACAACCGGCTTCCTTCTGTGGTGTGGTGGGACTGCTTCCTACCTATGGCAGAGTGTCCCGTTACGGTTTGGTTGCTTATGCGTCTTCTTTGGACCAGATCGGACCCATGGGGCGCACGGTGGCGGAATGCAGAGCGTTGTATGAAGCGATTGCGGGCTATGATGAAAAAGACGGAACCTCGGTACCGGGAACGGTAAGATGTCTCGGGAAAATGCGGAAGATGACCGCCACAGAGTATGACGGATTGAGCAGAGAAGAAAAGCAGAAACGGTGTATGGAACGTATCAAGGGTATGCGTATCGGGATTCCGAAGGAATATCTACAGGCAGAGATGAATGGGGAAGTACGGGATGCAATAAAGAATACGGCAACTCTTTTGGAACAGCAGGGAGCAATTGTGGAAGAAATGTCGCTGCCTTTGACGGAGTATGGGGTGGCAACCTATTATTTATTGGCTTGTGCGGAAGCAAGCTCCAATCTGTCCCGGTTTGATGGGGGAAAGTATGGAAAGCGGGTAGAGGAAAAAGAACTACATGCCATGTACAAAAAAAGCCGTACCGAAGGCTTCGGTGAGGAAACAAAACGCCGGATTTTATTGGGTTCCTTTATCTTAAGTGAAGGATATTATGATGCCTATTACTTGAAGGCATTGAAGGTAAAGCGTCTCATCAAAGAAGAATACGAAAACGCATTCAGGACCTATGATTGTTTGTTGACACCGGTGGCTCCGGGGACGGCACCGAAGCTTTCTACCAGTTTACAGAATCCGTTACAGATGTATTTGGGGGATGTGGACACGGTGGCAGTGAATCTTGCCGGACTTCCGGCCATAAGTGTCCCGTGCGGAATGGATCAAAAGGGACTTCCTTTTGGAGTTCAGTTTATCGGAAATGCTTTTTGCGAACAACTGTTGTTTGACGTGGCAGAGGCCTATGAGGAACTCCGTGGTGTGTTCCCGACGGTGGGTGAACGGATGACCGGAAACGGAAAGGCGGGTGAACGTTAGGATGGGAAAAGGAAATAAGCAATATGATACCGTAATCGGTCTGGAGGTACACATTGAGCTGGCTACCGAGACCAAAATATTTTGCGGCTGTTCCACGAAGTTCGGAGCCCTGCCCAATACCCAGACTTGTCCGGTGTGTACCGGGATGCCGGGGAGCCTTCCGGTGTTGAATCAAAAGGTGGTGGAGTATGCCATGGCCTTAGGACTCGCTACAAATTGCCGGATAAACAGAAGGACGCTGTTTGACCGGAAGAACTATTTTTATCCGGACAATCCCCAGAACTACCAGATTTCCCAGTTATATGCGCCGGTTTGTCAGGACGGAAAATTGGAGATAGAGGTAACAGCCGGCGCCGGAAAGGATGTGGAATCCGGTGATGGCGGAAAAAACACCGGCACCAAAAAACGCAAGACCATCCGCATCCACGAAATGCATATGGAAGAGGATGCAGGGAAGCTGACCCATGACGAGGCAGCCGGGATTTCTTTGGTGGATTATAATCGGAGCGGTGTACCGTTAATTGAGATTGTGTCGGAACCGGATATGGAAAATGCAGAGGAAGTCATTGCGTATCTTGAAAAGCTTCGAATGCTTTGCCTATATTTGGGGATTTCCGATTGTAAGCTTCAGGAGGGTTCCATGCGGGTGGATGTGAATCTGTCCGTGAAGGAAGCCGGAAGTGATGTGCTCGGAACTCGTACCGAAATGAAGAATTTAAATTCCTTTAAAGCGATTAGCCGTGCCATTGGGACAGAGCGGGAACGACAAATTGCACTGTTGGAAAACGGAAAAGCAGTAGAGCAGGAAACAAGACGCTGGGACGATGCCGCAGGAGTGTCCTATTCCATGCGTTCCAAGGAGGATTCCAAGGACTACCGGTATTTCCCGGAGCCGGATGTACCGCCGGTGTTGATTGACCGGGAATGGATCGAGGCGATACGGAGTCGTCAGCCGGAGTTTCAGGAAGAAAAGTCGATACGCTTTGTAAGAGAGTACGGTATCCCGGCTTACGATGCGGATATTTTGACCCAGTCAAAGCATTTAGCAGCCTTGTTTGAGGAAACCGCAAAAGTGTCGGGACAGCCGAAGAAAACCGCCAACTGGTTTATGGGAGAGTTGCTTCGCCTGTTAAAAGAGGCCGGAAAGGAGCCGGAGGAGCTTTCTTTTACACCGAAGCATGCAGCGGATTTGATTGTGGCGGTGGAAGAAGGGAAAATCAACCAGGCCAACGCCAAGGAAGTGTTTGCAAGGGTCGTTTCGGAGGATGCAGAGCCTCTTTCTTATATGGAACAGCATGGACTTCTGAGCCTGACGGATGAGGGAGCATTACAGACGGCAATCGATGAGGTGCTTGCGGAAAATCCTGCGATTGTAGAAGAATTCCGGGGCGGAAAAGAGAAAGTTTTCGGCTTTCTGGTGGGGCAGGTCATGAAGAAAACCAAAGGAAAGGCAGACCCCGGAACGGTGAACGGGCTACTTCGGAAGAGTCTGGAAAGCCTTTAAGAAAACCGAGAGGGAGAATCTTTCGGGAAATTGAGTTTTCGGGCACTTTCTTTGCCGTTTTGCTTGACAAACGTGGATAGGATTGATAAAATACACTTTGATATAATACAGTGAGAAAGAAGGGGACCTTATGAGCCGAATGGTATTGTCGCTTTTAGTAGAGAATACGGCAGGTGTGTTAAGCCGTGTATCCGGTTTGTTCAGCCGTCGTGGTTACAACATTGACAGTCTCTCCGTGGGTGAGACGGAGAATCCGGAGTATTCCCGTATGACGGTGGCAGTCAGCGGTGAAGACGGTATCTTGGATCAGATTCACAAGCAGCTGGCGAAGTTAGAAGACGTGGTAGAGATTACGGAGCTTCTTCCGGGTGAGTCGGTTTGCAGAGAACTGGTACTGGTAAAGGTACAGGCCAATCAAAAGGAGCGTCAGTCTGTGATTTCCGTGGCGGATATTTTCCGTGCGAAGATTGTAGACGTGGCACCGGAGTCATTAATGATTGAGCTTACCGGCAATCAGGCCAAGATTGATGCTTTCATGCGTTTGCTTGAGGGCTTCACCATTAAGGAGTTTGTACGCACCGGTATTACCGGTCTGGTACGAGGCGTAGGCGATATCGAGGATTATATCGCGGAGTAATCGAGCGTACGACGCACGAAGTTGCGCATACCATATAGAAAAATTAGGAGGATAATAAAATGGCAAAGATTTATTACCAGCAGGATTGTAATCTTGCACTGTTGGATGGCAAGACCGTAGCGGTAATCGGTTACGGCAGCCAGGGACACGCTCATGCACTTAACATGAAGGAGTCCGGTGTACATGTAGTAATCGGTTTATACGAGGGCAGCAAGTCCTGGGCAAAGGCTGAGGCTGCAGGCTTTGAAGTATATACGGCTGCTGAGGCTGCAAAGAAGGCAGATATCATCATGATTTTGATCAACGACGAGAAGCAGAAGGCTATGTACGAAGCTTCCATCGCTCCGAATCTTGAGCCGGGCAACATGTTAATGTTCGCACACGGTTTTGCAATTCACTTCGGTCAGATTATTCCGCCGAAGGATGTAGACGTAGTTATGATCGCTCCGAAGGGACCGGGTCATACCGTAAGAAGCCAGTACCAGGAAGGCAAGGGTGTTCCGTGCTTAATCGCTGTACATCAGGATGCTACCGGTAAGGCACACGAGATGGGTCTTGCTTACGCACTGGCAATCGGTGGCGCAAGAGCAGGTGTTCTTCAGACCACCTTCCGTGAAGAGACCGAGACCGACCTGTTCGGTGAGCAGGCAGTTCTTTGCGGTGGT
>JAFVSN010000018.1 GCA_017503735.1 Lachnospiraceae bacterium | reverse complement strand
ATGGGACGTGTCGTAAGACTGCTTCGTGATGCCGGTGCAAAGGAAGTCCATGTTCGCATATCCTCACCACCGTTTCTGCATCCGTGTTACTACGGAACGGATATTGATTCCGAAGAACATTTGATTGCCTGCAAATACAGCATCCCTGAAATTTGTACCCTTATTGGTGCGGATTCTTTAGGATACCTTCCGGTAGAAAGTTTATGCGCTCTTACAGGAACCCACGGTTTTTGCAGTGCTTGCTTTAACGGTGATTATCCCACCAAGATTCCGACAGATACCCGAAAGGATCGGTTTGAAATGCGTTTGTCCGACAGGAAGAAAGAGGTATAGATATGGTAAAGGAATTTAACAGAAAGATTATTTTAGAGGATGGACAGGAGTATTACGGCTATGGCTTTGGCGCACATAATGAAAAGGTGTGCGAAATCGTCTTCAATACCTCTATGGTCGGGTATCAGGAGATACTGTCCGATCCTTCCTATACCTACCAGGCTGTCGTTATGACCTATCCGCTGATTGGCAACTACGGCATGGCGGATGACGACTATGAGCGGAATACACCCACTCTTGGCGCACTTATCGTCCGTGAATATAACGATGAACCCTCCAATTTCAGAAGCACCGCCACCTTGTCGGAGGTTATGGAGAAATTCGGCATCCCCGGTATATACGGCATTGATACAAGAAAGCTGAACCGTTCTATCCGGGACTTTGGCTCTCGTAAGGTACTGATAACCGATATTTTTACCCCCTTGGAAGAAGGAATTGCGAAGCTTAAATCTACGAACATCCCCACCGATGCGGTATCCCGTGTAAGCTGTGATAAGATTATGATTTCTTACGCAGAAACACAAAAGTACCATGTGGTAGCTATTGATTGTGGAATGAAAATGAACATTGTGCGGTCATTGAATAATCGCGACTGCAAAGTAACGATTGTACCGTGGAATACTCCGGCAGAAGCTATTATGGCACTTGATCCCGACGGCATCTTTATTTCCAACGGCCCCGGTGATCCTACCGATGTGCCTGAGACCATCCAAACTATTAAGAACCTGCTCGGTAAATACCCGATTTTCGGTATTTGCCTCGGTCATCAAATTATATCCCTGGCTTACGGAGCAAAAACTTATAAACTGAAATTCGGACACCGTGGTGGAAATCATCCGGTGCGAAATTTGGAAACGGGTAAAATTGAAATCACTTCGCAAAATCACTCCTATGCGGTGGATGCAGACAGCCTGAATGGTACGGATCTGACCGTTACTCATATCAATCTGCTTGACAACACCATTGAGGGTGTGAAATGCGATAAAGATAAAGTATTCAGTGTGCAGTACCACCCTGAGAGTGCGCCCGGTCCGCAGGACAGTGCCTATCTCTTTGACCGATTTATTGAAACTATGGATAAAAAGCAAACAATGGGGTCGTGTGAGAATGAAACAAATTTGGCGGAACAAAAACGATATATGGCTGCCCGGCCTTCCGGGCTGATGGAGGAACAAAACAATGCCTAAGAGAACAGATATAAAAAAAGTGCTTGTTATCGGTTCCGGTCCTATCGTAATTGGTCAGGCGGCGGAATTTGACTACGCGGGAACGCAGGCTTGTCTTGCCTTAAAAGAAGAAGGTTATGAAGTTATTCTTTGTAACTCCAATCCCGCAACCATTATGACCGACACCTCCATTGCAGATAAGGT
>JAFVSN010000017.1 GCA_017503735.1 Lachnospiraceae bacterium | reverse complement strand
CTTAATGTAGTAAGTATGGATGAAAACGCACATTGGTTAATTGATTATTGGTGTGGAAAAGATGTAAAAGGATTGATTCAGATGCCGTTTTCAAGGCATTGGATTATGCATATTGAGGCATGTATGAAGATAAGAGATAAACAGTTATCTATTAAGTAAGTTCCAATTTATCTAACTATTGAAATTTTCATTTCAATGTTCAAAAGAGAATAACAAACGAAAATGCTATGTCATTACAAATGTTTTGACATAGCATTGTTTATTTGTTATGCTTATAATAGTGAAAGGAGGTGTCTGTTTGGAAGAACAAAAGAGCAAAATTGCGGTTGCGCTGGAATACGAGCCTTCCGAGGAGGCACCGAAGATTGTGGCCTCCGGCCGCGGGTATGTGGCAGAGAAGATTATCGAACGTGCGGTAGAAGAAAATGTGCCTCTGCATAAGGATGATAAACTGGCCGGGACATTGGCCAAGCTTGAAATCGGGGACGCCATTCCGCCGGAGCTTTATGAAGTTGTGGCAGAAGTGCTGTTGTTCGTTGATAAGGTGGATAAGATTAAGGGGAAGGTAAAGGATTCCTTGTAAAATGATGTTAATGCTATGTCATTGCAAATGTATTGA
This sequence comes from Lachnospiraceae bacterium, assembly GCA_017503735.1. Taxonomy (GTDB): domain Bacteria; phylum Bacillota; class Clostridia; order Lachnospirales; family Lachnospiraceae; genus SIG307. The sequence goes on along the minus strand of JAFVSN010000017.1, from coordinate 152,591 downwards.
AATAGCATTGGTTGTTTGCGATTCTTATAGCAGAAGAGTTTAGGAGGTGGCTGGAATGGCAAGTACAATTCAGGTAAGAGTTGATGATGATTTGAAGGTGAAGTCGGATGAACTTTTTCGGGATTTAGGAACAGATACAACGACTGCAATTCGAATGTTTTTGACACAAGCTTTGGCTGTGAATGGATTTCCGTTTGAAATTAAGAGGGTAAATGCAAATCCATATGAAGCATTGACAGAACAGGAATTGTTAGAAAAATTAGAAAGGGCTCGTGAACAGGCAAAACAAGGATTGGTTAGGGAGGCAAAGGAAGTTTCAGGTAATATGAGGGCAAAATATGGATTATAAGGTATTAGTTACAAAAGCTGCGGAAGAGGACTTTGAACGATGCATTCAGTATCTTCTGTTTGAAAAAAAGAGGTATCGAATTGTAGATGATTTTGTGATTGTAGATATGATTTTTCATGAGCTTCAGGATTATGAAAATAAGATGTTTTAAGGGTGACTGAATAATGGGAACAATAGGGAGAGCTGAATGGGAAATAACGAGGTAATAAATAATTATTCCAAAGTTTGGAACCGCCGTCTTGTCGGCTCCGAGCAGGAAACCAAGGTACAGGAGTATCTGCAAACACAGGGATACGAAATTCTTGCCCGGAACTTTTATACGAAGCACGGCGAGATTGATTTAATTGCAAAAAAAGACGGCTATCTGATATTTATAGAGGTGAAATATCGTGCCGATGAGCGGTTCGGAGCACCGGAGGAAGCGGTAGATTTCAGAAAGCAGAAGAAAATCATTGCGGCGGCGCAATATTATATGTATAAGAACCGGATTCCTTTTGATACACCATGCCGGTTTGATGTGGCAGGGGTGACCGGGGATGAGATAAGGATTACGGAGAATGCATTCTGGATGTAATAAATATTTGAGCAATGAATGGAAGGAAAGTAAGTAGGAATCAGAATATGAAACATAAATTACAGTTACTTACTACAAAGGAAATGGCAGTATCGGGTACAGAAGTACCGTTTTTATATTTTAAGCGTCTGGCGGAGCACTCAGGCGTAAAACACGGTTGTTCTACAAGAGTAGGCGGCGTCAGCGAAGGGTGTTTTTCGTCCATGAATCTTGGGTTTGGACGGGGAGATATGGACGATCATGTTCTTGAGAATTATGACAGGATTTGTACTGCCATGGGGTTTACAAAAGAGCAGGTGGTACTGTCGGCGCAGGTTCATGAGACCGTGGTTCGAAGAGCAACCAAGGCGGACTGTGGCAAGGGTATTGTAAAACCGCGGGACTATACCTCGGTGGATGCTCAGATTACCAATGAACCCGGGGTGGTTTTGACTGTATTTATGGCGGATTGTGTGCCGGTGTTTTTTTATGATCCGGTGGTAAAGGCTATCGGTACGGCTCATGCAGGCTGGCGTGGGACCATCGGCAGGATTGCCGAGAAAACGGTACAGGCCATGGAGAAAGAATTCGGTAGCAAGCCGTCGGATATGGAAGCTTATATCGGAGTTTCCATTTGCGGGAACTGCTATAACGTAGGCGGTGAAGTGGCGGAGCGGTTTATGAGAGAGTTTCCGGAGGCGACTGCGCAGACGGGCGAGCAGAAGACGGAAGGAACCTGTCAGCTGGATTTGTGGCAGGCAAACCGTATGATTTTGGAACAAGCCGGAGTAAAGCCGGAAAACATTATTATCGGAGGCGTTTGTACCAAATGCCATTCCGATGTGTTATATTCCCATAGAGTACAGGGAAACGACCGAGGCAGTTTGGTGGGATTCCTGATGTTATCAGAGGAGTAGAGTTTGCGAAGTACAGAAGAGCGTGAAGCAAAGATAATTAGTAAATACAGAATAGATGTGCCTGAACCGCAAATAGAAAGAGATGCCGGAAAGACACAGAAAAAGAGGTTTATGCTATGAAGAAATTACAAGAACATACCATTAAAGAAGTCCTCCCAGGCAGTATTGCCGAGGAACTTGAAATCGAAGCCGGCGACGTACTGGTTTCCATTAACGAACAGCCCATTAAAGATGTGTTCGATTACCGGTATTTGTCCGAGGATGAGGAGCTTGTTCTTTTGATTCGTAAGCAGGACGGAGAAGAATGGGAGCTGGAAATCGAGAAGGATGCCTATGAAGATTTGGGGTTGGTGTTTGAGGACGGTCTTATGGATGAGTATCGTTCCTGCCGGAATAAGTGTATTTTCTGCTTTATTGACCAGATGCCGCCGGGAATGCGTGATACGCTTTATTTTAAGGATGATGATGCAAGACTATCCTTTTTACAGGGAAACTATATTACGCTGACCAATTTGTCCGAAGAGGATATGGAACGGATTTTGTTTTATAAGTTGTCTCCCATTAATATTTCCGTACACACGACAAATCCGAAGCTTCGCTGCAAGATGTTAAATAACCGCTTTGCGGGAGATGCTTTGGAGAAAATCAAGAGGTTTTACGATGCGGGTCTGGAGATGAACGGTCAGATTGTGCTTTGTAAAGGTTATAACGACGGAGAAGAACTGGAACGGACCATTCATGATTTGACAGCCTATTTACCATTGATGCAAAGCGTTTCCGTAGTACCCATGGGTATGACGAAGTTCCGTGAGGGGCTTACGCAGGTGGAGCCTTTTACCAAGGAAGATGCGGTGGAAGTCATCGGCATTATCAAGAAATGGCAGGAGATTATTCAAAAGCATTACGGCACCCGTATGATTCATGCCAGTGATGAGTGGTATTTGATGGCGGGATTGCCGTTGCCGTCGGAGGAAGAATATGAGGGGTATCCGCAGTTGGAAAACGGCGTTGGCATGGTTCGCTCCATGAATGAGGAAGTGGATTGGTGCTTAAAGGATCATAAGGGAGACGAACGGGAACGGAAGCTTACTCTGATTACCGGTACTTTGGCAGAGCCGGTGATTCGTCAGCAGGTGGAAAAAATTCAAAAGAAGTATCCGAATGTTGATGCAAAGGTAGTTGCGATTCGAAACGATTTCTTCGGAAACAGTATTACCGTAGCAGGATTGGTGACGGGACAAGATATTATTGCCCAGTTAAAAGACAAGGAATTGGGTGAGATTTTGCTGCTTCCGGAGGTTATGCTTCGAAGCGGTGAGGATGTCTTTTTGGATGATTTGACGGTTTCTGATGTGGAAAAGGCTTTACAAACCCGCGTGAGTATTGTAAAATCAGATGGAGAGTCTTTTGTACAGGCTGTAATTGAGTAGTTGATTTGTGAAAGAGAGGATAAATTCCTAAAATGAGTAATCCGATTGTTGCTATCGTGGGACGTCCGAATGTAGGTAAGTCCACGTTGTTTAATGCGCTTGCCGGAGAGCGTATTTCGATTGTAAAAGATTATCCGGGTGTGACCCGTGACCGCATTTATGCGGATGTTACATGGTTGAATTATAAATTCACTATGATTGATACCGGCGGTATCGAACCGGAAACCAAAGATAAGATGTTAACCTATATGCGTGAGCAGGCACAGATTGCCATTGATACGGCAGATGTTATCGTGTTTTTAACGGATGTGCGCATGGGCCTTGTGGATGCGGATTTTAAAGTGGCGGATATGCTTAGACGTTCCGGAAAACCGGTAGTACTGACCGTCAACAAGGTGGATGATTTTGAGAAGATGCAGGCGGATGTATACGAGTTTTATAATCTCGGAATCGGAGATCCGCTTCCGGTATCCGGTGCATCCAGACTTGGCTTCGGTGAATTGTTGGATGCTATTGTAGAATACTTCCCGGCTCCGGTGGAAGGAGAAGAGGAGGAAGAGCTTCCGAAAATTGCAGTGGTAGGTAAGCCGAATGTGGGGAAATCCTCCATCATCAACAAGTTAACCGGTGAGAACCGCGTGATTGTATCGGATATTGCGGGAACGACCCGTGATGCTATTGATACGGTGGTAAAGTTTGAGGAAAAGGAATATATTTTTATTGATACGGCGGGACTGCGTCGTAAGAATAAGATTAAAGAAGAACTGGAACGCTTCAGTATCGTGCGTACCGTCAGTGCGGTAGAGCGTGCGGATGTTGTAGTTGTGGTAATCGATGCAACGGAAGGCGTGACCGAGCAGGATGCAAAGATTGCCGGTATCGCTCATGAGAGAGGCAAAGGTATTATTATTGCGGTCAATAAGTGGGATGCGGTAGAAGATAAGGACGACAAAACGATTTATCGTCAGACGGAACGAATCCGTGAAATTTTGTCCTTTATTCCGTATGCAGAGATTATATTCATTTCCGCAAAGACCGGTCAGCGCATGACTAAGATTTTTGAAAAGATTGATCTTGTCATCCAGAGCAGAACCTTGCGCATCCAGACCGGTGTACTCAACGAAATTCTTATGGAGGCGACGTCCTTACAGCAACCGCCGTCCGATAAGGGTAAGAGACTTAAGATTTTCTTTATGACTCAGGTGGCGGTGGGGCCGCCGACCTTTGTGTTGTTTGTAAATTCAAAGGAGCTGATGCATTATTCTTATCAGCGGTATATTGAAAATAAGATTCGTGATACCTTTGGTTTTGTAGGTACTTCCTTGAAGTTCATTATCAGAGAACGTGAGGATAACACGAAATAAGCAGAATTAGAAAAGCAGAAATGGCAGGATAAGGAAATGATTTGGCGTATTGCGATTTGTTTGATCTTAGGATATGCATTCGGATGTATTTCTACGGGATTTATTGTAGGTAAGATTCAAAAGGTAGACATAAGAAACTATGGAAGCGGTAATGTAGGAACCACCAATGCGCTTCGTACTCTTGGGAAAAAAGCGGCACTCATTACCCTTCTCGGTGATGTATTTAAATGTGCGATTCCGGTAGTACTGATTAAGTTTGTGCTTTTTAAAGAGTTACCGGAGGCTGATTTGTTTGGCTTGTATACCGCATTGGGTGCGGTACTCGGGCATACGTTTCCTTTTTATTTAAAGTTTAAGGGCGGTAAGGGAATCGCGGTTTTGGTCGGTACGATTCTGACCTTTGACTGGCGGATTTTCTTGATTTGTGTGGGAACATTTTTTGTAATCCTTGCGATTACCCGATTTGTATCGCTGGGCTCTCTTGTGATGGAAGTGTTATTTGTCATCTGGGTGGCGGTAACCCGTCCGGGAGACTGGCATATGCTTGCGCTCAGTATTGTTTTTGCAGTATTGGCATTCTACACCCATAGAGAGAATATAAAGCGCCTGATCAACGGGACCGAAAATAAAATCGGTCAAAAGGTAAAGATTCCGAAGGAGGATTCATAGGTGGACGGTATGAAGAAAGTCACGGTTTTGGGAGCTGGCACCTGGGGTGTTGCGCTTACCATATTATTAGCGAATAACGGTCATGAAGTAACTCTTTGGTCAAAGTTTGAAGCGGAGACCGGTGCGTTGGCGGCGGACCGCAAACATATTAAAAATTTACCGGGTGCGGTATTGCCGGACAGTGTGAAGCTGACCAATGATTTGGCAGAGGCTGTGACAAATGAACCGGATATGGTTGTAAATACTGTTATTTCTCCTTTTGTCAGAGAAGTGTCTCAAGCACTTTCTTCTCATATAAAAGAAGGAACCGTTATTGTCAATGCTTCGAAAGGCATTGAAAACGGTACATTATATACCATGACGGATGTAATTTCTCAGGAAATTCCGCAGGCAAAGGTTGGTGTAATATCCGGTCCAAGCCATGCGGAGGAGGTCAGCCGTCATATTCCGACCACGGTAGTGGCAGGCGCGGCGGAGAAAGAGACCGCAATGTACATTCAGGATATGTTTATGAATAGATACTTCCGGGTATATACAAGTCCGGATGTGTTGGGTATTGAGATCGGAGGTTCCTTAAAAAATGTAATCGCATTGGCGGCAGGGGCCATTGACGGTCTCGGTTACGGTGATAATACAAAAGCCGCTTTGATTACCCGTGGAATTGTGGAAATCGCAAGATTGGGTGAAGCCATGGGAGCCAGATACGAGACCTTTGCGGGACTTTCCGGGATCGGTGATTTGATTGTTACCTGTACCAGTAACCATAGCCGAAATCATAATGCAGGAGTTCTTCTCGGCAAGGGCAAGACCTTAGAAGAGGCAAAAAAGGAAGTCGGACAGGTGGTAGAAGGTGTGAATTCCGCACAGGCAGCCTTGGCCCTTGCAAATAAGTACGGTGTGGAGATGCCGATTGTAGAACAGGTAAATGCGGTTCTGTTTGAAAACAAGGAAGCAAAAGAAGCGTTGAAGGATTTACTTGTTCGTGAAAAAGTAACAGAATATAGTTCTCTTAATTGGGAATAAAGGAATCCCCTCTTGGCATATATTGTAACAGCAGAGCCAAGGGGGACTTTTTTATGGAAACGTTTGATTTATACAATGATATGAGGCTTCGTACCGGCGGAGAAATTTACATAGGAGTTGTGGGACCGGTAAGAACAGGAAAGTCTACATTTATTCAACATTTTATGGATGAAATGGTACTTCCGGTCATTTCCGAAGAAGCAGAAAAAGCAAGAACCGTGGATGAATTACCGCAATCGGCCCAGGGTCGTACCATTATGACAACGGAACCGAAATTTATTCCGAAGGATGCGGCAAAGATTGTATTTCCGGACGGAACCAATGTAAAACTTCGACTGATTGATTGCGTCGGATATATGGTAGACGGTGCCGCAGGACATATGGAAGGGGAAAAGGAACGGATGATAAAAACGCCTTGGTCGGAGGTAGAAATCCCTTTTACGAAGGCTGCGGAAATCGGAACGGGAAAAGTAATTAAAGAACATTCTACGGTGGGAGTGTTGGTAACGGCAGACGGTAGTTTCGGAGAATTGACAAGAGAAAATTATGAGATTCCGGAGGAACGGACTGTAAATGAACTGAAGCGTCTCGGAAAACCGTTTATTGTATTGTTAAACTCCGCAATACCGAGGGCGGCGGAAACCCTGCAACTGGCACAAGACCTTTCGGAACGATACGATGTCACGGTATTGCCGACAGATTGTACCAAACTCGGAAAAGCGGAATTGGTGAATGTATTGGAAGAACTTTTAGCGGCATTTCCGGTCAGTGAAATTGCATTTCGTCTGCCAAAGTGGGTAGATTTTCTGGAGCGAACCCATGAGATAAAACAAGAAGCGATAGAGTATGCGAAAAAAATATTACTGCAAAACAGAAGAATGAGAGATGTAAGACTGCAAAAAGAGACACAAGGCGGAACGTATTTTGCGCAGATTCTTCCGACTAAAATTCAAATGGAAAACGGAACCGTAGAATATCATATGGAGCCGAAAAAAGAATATTATTTTAAGATGCTGAGTGAGTTACTCGGATGTGAAGTGACCGGAGAACGTCGCTTTTATCAGGTGTTAGGAGAAATGGCAAAACGTAGAAACGAATATGAAAAAATCGCAATCGCTTGTGAAGAAGTAGAAGGAAAAGGATACGGAGTTGTACTTCCGGAGGCAAATCAGATTCGGATATCGACACCGGAACTGATGAAACAAGGAGGAAAGTACGGTGTGAAGATCAAGGCGACAGCGCCTTCGGTACATATGATTCAGGCAGATATCGTGACGGAAATCGCACCGATTGTAGGAAGTGAGGAGCAGGCAAGGGATCTGATTTCTTATATGACAAGCGAGGGCGAACAAGGGGAAAACGGACTCAGAACCGCCAGCATATTCGGAAAGACCATAGATAAATTGGTGGAAGAAGGCGTAAACGCAAAAATCGGAAATATAAATGAAGAATGTCAGACGAAACTACAGGAGTCGATTGAAAAAATTATTAACGAAAGTAACGGAGGGGTCATCTGTTTTATAATTTAAGAAATAATTTTAGCAAAACTTGCTAAAAATGCATATATTTAAAAAAATAATTCACTACAATGTTGACAAAAACAAGCAATCTTGCTATAATAAGGCATGTAATAAATTTAATAATTATGTAACATTTCTATAGAGATTGCTTATTGGAGGTACTTTTGATGAAAGTGAAACATGGGGTATCGCTTGCTTTGGTACTAGGCGTAATGATTTCCCTTTGCGGAACCGGTATAACAGCAGAGGCTGCCGTAATTACAGGCGGAAACGCTTTGGGCGGTTTTTCTTTGATTTCTAATGAATTTTTCGGAAATGCGGTAGAAGAGAACGCAACCGATTCCACGGAGTTGTTTTCTACGGTGGAGGTTCCGAAAGGAATTGCGTTTGCAAATGTTACGAATGCGTTAAATATCAGAAAGGGTCCGGGTACGAAATATGCCCGTATCGGTAAGCTCGGTAAAAATGCATACTGTATCGTAGAATCTGTGGAGAACGGATGGGCAAAGATTTCGTCCGGTCCGGTGAAAGGGTATTGTTCCACGGAATACCTGATTATGGGAGAAGAGGCGGAAAAACTTGCGGAAAAACTCGGCACATTAACAGCAACGGTAAACAGAGGGATTCGGACCTTAAATGTACGTTCGGCTCCGGATACAACCGTAGACAATGTGATTGCGAAGGTTAGTGGCGGCGAAAGTTTTACCGTAAAAAAAGAAGTAGTTATCAGTAAGAATGATCCGGAGGCAAAGACGTTTGTTCAGATTATTTGGAACAGTGATGCCGAGAAAGATGTAGAGGCTTATGTCAGCTCCGAATTTGTTACAATCGAATACAAGTATAAAGAAGCAATAGAGAGCAGCAGTTACGGTGATAATGTTTCTCAGCTTCGTACGAATCTTCTTGATTACGCAATGCAGTTTTTGGGCACTCCGTATGTTTGGGGAGGAAACAGTCTGACGAAGGGTGTTGACTGCTCAGGATTTGTACAGCAGGTATTTAAGAAATACGGATATTCCACTCCGCGTGTTTCCAGAGATATGGCAAAAACCTACAAGAAAGTATCGGCTTCTGAGGCTAAGGCCGGAGATTTGGTGTTCTATCATAACTTGAAGACCGGTGTTGTGGATCATGTGGCGATTTATATCGGAAACGGTAAGGTGATTCATGCTCGTCGCGGTGTTGAGATTTCTAATGTAAACTATCGTACGGTTTATAAGTATGCGCGTGTTATCAATGATTAAATAAAATGTCTGTCAATCGGTCGATATCGGTTGACAGACATCAGTATGTCGTGATATAATTTTACGGGGTAAACCACCAGAAATGATGGGGCACAAAACATGGAGTCTAAGAACAGAACATTCTGTTTATGATTGTCCGGTTGCATTTTTCTGCAACCGGATTTTTTTTGCGCGAAAGGAAATTGCGCATTACCTTTTGCGCAAAAAAACGCTCCGCTGCGGGTCCACAAGGTCCGGGGGACCTTGGCTCTGGACGGACCGAAACGGAGTGTAGATTGCGCACGCTTTTGCAGAAGAAGGTGTCGCATAGATGCGATGCAAAAGCGGAACTCTTTGTTCTCAATTATCCGCAATTTTCTTGTAACAAATCCAAGAATGTTTGTAGGATTGATTGAAAAAAACAGATGGATTTGGTATAATAAAGTTGGCATTTTTATAATGATTTTTGTGCCTTTTGTTCTGAAATTTCAAAAACAAACGATAATATCGAAAAAATAAACACAAGAAAAGTGGGGTAAGATTTATGTTTAAGTCAAAAAGCGTCTTAGTAATGGTAATTGCGTCTCTTTTGCTTGCGGGAGGAGCCGGTACTTACGGTATTGTAAAGAGCAATGAGTCAAAAACCGCATTCTGGGGAAGCGGGTATATGATTGACGGGACAGAAGACCTTGAAGGAGGTTTTGCAAAGTATACCTTTGAAGAAGGCGATAAAATGGAATACCATTATCCGGACAAGGTGACTTTTCGTGATTCTTCCGATATGGAGGTTGTTACGGATGTCAATTCTTTCCTGCATTTTAATGACGGTTCCGTATCGGCACTCAGCCAGGGCGTATTGATTGATTTAAACGATTGTGAAACCGGTGTGTTAAATTATTATAATCTTTCTTCAAAAGCCACGTTGGAAAACCAGGGTGGCTCTTATGCGTTGGAAACTCAGGGAAATTCTCTTTATTTCAAGGACTTTCTCTGGAAAATCGGTGAAAATAAATATATGCTTGCTTCGGATGAAATCGTGATTACGATGGCAGACAAGCAGGAATTGGAATTTACGGAATTTGTAGAATTAAAATATTATAACGAAGGTATCTTGTTAATTCTTTCCGAAAACGGTGCCTATCGTACGGTATCTTCGGAATGTATTGCGACGGTAGAAAACGGAATTCAGATTGACCTTGCCAGCAGAACGGTAATTGCAAAAGAAAATGTGCTGATGTCCATGGAACAGATGGTAATCGGTTCCGATGACAATATCGATATTCTTGCACCGATTAAAGCGGTGAAAGGGGAAGACAAGGTAAAAGAACAGCAGTTACAGATTCATATTCCGACCTTTGAAGTCATTGACGGCGCTGACGGAATTAACGGCGAGCAGGGTACAGACGGAACCAAAGGAAAGACCGGGGCACAGGGAGCGGACGGTGTAAGCGGCATGGATGGTCTTGTGGGAGCGGAAGGACTCGCCGGAGAAGACGGAATTAACGGAAATCAGGGAACACCGGGAACACCGGGAACCCCGGGAACACCGGGAAATTCCGGGGCAAACGGAGCAAGCGGAGCATCCGGTGCACAAGGACGTCCGGGTGCAGCCGGTATGGCGGGAGCACAGGGACTTCAGGGTGAAGACGGCTTAAGCGGGGATCAGGTAATTGACGGTTCCGATGTTCCGGGGGGAGAAAAGGAAGAAATCCAGCTTCCGGTATTTACGTTAAGCAATATGGAGCTTTCTTCCAACGAGGCGAAATTTATTGTTTCTATTACAGATGGTAATGTTATGATGCCGGGAGTAGAAGATATTACGGTAAAGGTTCTTGACAATGCCAGCGGAAGAGAAGTACGTCGGTTAAAGAAGAGCAGTTCCGACGGTTCTCCGTTTGATGTTGTGGTGGATGGTCTTGCGGCCAATACCGAGTATTGCCTTATGATAAATGCAAACTATATCGTAAAGAACGGAACCTATGAAAGAACCTTTTTAAAGAGAGTGTTTACCACCAATGCAATCGGTCTTACCTTTGTGAAAAACTATATTACGGAAGACAGTCTTGCATTCAATGTATATAAGAGTAGTTATTCCGGTGTGCAGAGTGTAAGTCTTGCGCTTGCGGATGAGACCGGTATCATCAAATCTGTTCCGATTACATCTTTCGATGCGGACGGAACCGCTTTGGTTGAGTTTAAGAATGAGTACGGAGAGATTAAATCCAATACGTTGTATCAGGTGTTCTTTAATGATGTGTTTGACGGAGTAAAGACCTTTCAGAAGATTGATGTTCAGGAGCATCGCACGTTAAAACAATTACCGGAGCTGGGGGTTCCGAGAGTTGTAGTAGACAAGGCGAACGCTGTATTTAACATGCAGTTGGAAGGCTTAAAGGATGAGGATAACGGAGTCCAGTACTTCCGTTATGAACTGTATCCTTGTTATACGGACGGTTCTGTGAATACCACAAACGGACCGGAAAAATCCATGTTGATTACCGGTAACAATGTGTTGGCTTGTGACGTGACATCGCAAATGAAGAATACCACGTATCGTGTACGGGTTGTGGCGGTTTTCTATGACAACGAAAAGGTTGTGGAAGTTGCCGGCGAAGATTATTCCGCACCGTTTGCCATGATGAATGTGGGATTCCCGCTTGTATCGTATACGGCAAAGACAACGGCAGACCCGAGCATTCCGGGAGATACCGCATTTACAAGACACGACCGTTTGGTGGGAACCATCCGGATTGAGACAAACAATACTCGACTTCGTGTAGACGGACAGCATCCGATTGTGATTTATTATAAGAGCGGAAGCGGTCAAATCGGTCAGATGGCAGTGGATGATATCAGTGAGTATACCTTTACCGGAACCGACGGAAACGGAACCTTTGAGATTCCGGTGGACTGGTCGGGACTTCGTGCCTCCGATAATTATATTATCACCGTATGGGGCTATGCAGACCTTGGGGAAAATTCCGGTTCGGGTTCAGCGTATATTAACAGCCAGTTGGGTACCATTGTTGCACAGACAAAGGATCCGGCTTCGTTCCAAGCGACCTTTGCATCGATTCCTACGGCCAGTGTGGGATTTTCCATGCGGTTAACGGATGGAAATAATACAACCTCTTCTTCTTACGAAGCAAGTACCATTGATAAAATCGAGGTTCGCATTTATAGCGGAGACAAGACCGTGGAAAACAGTACGGCGACTCTTGTGGCCTCTAAGATTTTAAGTGCGGAAAACGATGCGTCCGGGTTAAATTCCGCTTCCCAGAGAAACAGTACCCTGGGACGTGATATTTACGGTGAAACACAGGAAATCCGGTTGACGGATGCGGATTTTGCTAATTTTAGTCCGGCGCAGATTGACGGGGACCAATATACGGTAGAAATTGCTGCGGTACAGGACTATACGGAGTATCGGAACCGTTTTACCGTGGCAAACAGTATGAAAGTGTTCCAAAAAGCAGCAGTTCCGCCGGAATGGCAGGAAAGTTGGGCGGATGACGGATTTGAGATTATTACAATTCATAATAACAGAGAAAGTCTGATTGGTGCAGGCCAAAGTGCTTCGCTGGTAAATCCGAATCTTCCGGCATCGGCGGTGGTTGGAATAAAGGTTACATCCAGATATGATAATTCCGCCGGACTTGCCACAAGATTCGACTATTATGCCTTAGAAGTGGGTAAGAATGCCGGAGTAACGGATGCGGGAGAGTTTTATACGAATATTGAATCCAAGAAGGCGGATATGATTTCTATTGACTCTACTACGGGGGCAAAGACTGTTCCGTCGGCGGTGTTCTTATTTAAGGACATATCCAATACCGGGCAGCTTTCCAGAGGACATCATTACTATTTCAGCGGTCGTGTATATATCGGGGAACATTCGGATTATTTCCCGGACGCATACGACCCGAGTCAGCCGGTAATGAAATCCAAAACGGTGGATGTTCCGTATCTTTCACCGGAGTTTAAATTCCTGCAATACAGCAGCGACGGTGCAGGCAGTCTGACTTATATTTATTGGGTCAAGGCACCGGATACGGGTGCACTCGACACAACCTTTGATGTGGTAGGAGGAACGGTTGATGATGCTACAGTTAACTATTCCGCTATGGGAACGGAAAAGGGCACGATTACCATTACGAACATCAATAATAAAAAGGATGTTCTGGTAAGTGCTACGGTACGCAGTTATGCCGGAGAGACAGGTTCTGTCCGCGAAGTGATTAAACAGGCGTACGAATATGAAGCGGGCTTTGATAATTTTGTTTATACGCTGGAAAATGATAATGCAACCAACCGATTGAAGTTTACGGTAAAGGCAAAAAATAATACCGTATCAACGGAACCTGTTACACGTTTGACGGCAGTCCGTGTAAGAGTGTGGGAAAAGAATGATACTTCAACTGCAAAGGAATTTTTGTTACCGCTTGATGTTGCTACGACAGAATCGGCAACCGCATACTTGAATTACAGTAGCATTTCCGATTTTGTAGGAAAACAGATTGTGGGTGAGGTAGTTGCCTTATACGATACCAAGGTAAGCGGACTAAAATTAGCGGAAGGTTCCGGAACGGAGACGCTTGCAATTCAGGTGGTTCCGGAAAGTATCAGTACCGGTGCCCGATATATTACATTGGATTCCGGTCATACAAATGTTGCGTTAGGGGATTCCCTTGCATGGAATTCTTTGTTTAGCGTAACGAAGAAAAATGACATTTCGAAAGCTTATCAGGACAGTGGATACTATGCTGTTATCTTTGACTATACTTCCGTGATTGATCCGAAGTATAATATCGGAGAAGATAAGAACAACTTAGTATTTCTTCCGCGAATGAGAGGTACGGAGCTTAGCGGACCGGGCGTGGTTACTACTTTGAAACAGATTAAGGAAAAGAGTCTTTCCTGTCTTGTTTCCGAAGGCGTGACTGCATCTACATTTGAAACGAATATTTCCAATGCATTGCCTACCGTGGACTTGTGGCTCGGTAATTCCTACAATATTGTTGCCGAACCGGAAAGCGCAACCGTATACTGGTCTCTGGCCGGACACGGAAACTTACTTACCAACGGTCAGATTCGTGATAATAAAATGTATTTGGAAGTATATGAAGTACAAAACGGTGCCAGAGTGACGATTATCGGGGCAAACGGCGAAACTTCAAAGAATGGGGTATCTTATACATTCGAGGATCCGGCAGCTCCGGGAGCAACAACTTTGAGTGCCGAACATACGGAGTATGTGTTTAAGATTGAAGGCTTATCACCGGAAAAAACCTATGCGATTCATTTTTACTATTTGGACCCGAATGATACATTAGAAAGGGCAACAAAGCATTTTCCGCTGGATTATAAGTACTCGAATACAGATCGTTTTTATACCTTTGCAACCTTGGATTCTGTTGTACTTATACCGGTAAATAATACTGCGATATTGCGGGCAAATACTTATACTTCCAAGACGTTGGAGGTATCGTTTGTTCCGTCTACCACCTCCGGATTCCAGGTAAAATATGACTTTGTAAGAAGAACCGGAATTGATACGTATGAGCCGATTATGACGGCTTTGGAGTTAAGACAAAAGGGAATTATTGATAATACCACCCTGATTACGGAACCGACCATGGTAAACTTTAAATTTTCACCGGGACTTGTTACGTGGACAGACCCGGTTACGGGGGATCCGATGAATTTTGAATTCGGAAGTGACGAATATTTCCTTTTGATGACACCGGTATCTACGGTAGATGAAGAAATTCCTCTCGGAAGCCCGGTGCCGATTTCCTTAAATATTCCGGAACCGAATGAGCCGTTCTATAATGTTGTGGCAACACCGGGTAACGATAAGGTTAAATTCCGTATTGCTATTACGGATGCACAAAAGGTAATTTATAACAATACCTATAAGGTGGTTGTAAAAGACGGCAACGGAACCGTGTTGACTGCGGCTGACGGGATTGACGGCTTAAGAGACAGTTACAGCAGCACGTCGACTTATACGATTACCGCAAATAATTTACTTGCAGGCGATTCTATTGTTTTAGAAATTTATGCAGTAACAGATTTATTGAATTTAGGTACCGCAGAAGAACTGGACACTTCAAATCCGAATCACAGAGTAAAGCTAGTGACGGCACAACCGTTAGGAGATAAGAGCTATACGCTCGGTAATATGAATATCTTATCTGCCGGTGCTAATAAAGCAAACCTGTATTTTTCCAACTCCGTTGGTCTCGGTGATGTGGGATGTCCGATTACCAATGTAATCTATTCCGTTACAAAGCTTAACGATAGTGACAGTAAGACCTATACGGACAGTTTTATTGTGAAGCAGGAGTCCGATGAGGTAAAATACATTGAATTGTTACCGAAATTCGAAACCGGAGAATGGTATTCCGTTTATATAAAGTTCCTTGGTTCTGACGGTAAGAGTCTGGAAGAAGCAACATTCAACTATAGAGGATAAAGGAGGAAAGTATGAGTTTACGTAAATTTTCGAAAAAAAGTCTTCGTACATTCTATGCCTTTGGCTCTATTGTGGTTACCATGACCGGTGGTGTTACGGGCATGACAATAAAAAGTGTGCAGGGACAGGAAAAAAGCATTGTCATAGAAGCAGATAGTATTCTCTTTGATTCCGAGAACCGTATGATTACGGTTCCGGAGGAAGGGAAAATTAAAAGGAAATGGGACAATCAATATTATCTTACGGTTCCGGGAGAAGGAGAAATCTGCCTGGGAGAACAGGTGGTGTCCTATAATGCCGGTTCCGGTGATTTGGCAACCTATGGCGGAGGGTATCAGGTCATGGGAGATGCCAGTGTGGATGCCTTAAAAACAAAGAACATGATTTTAAATAAGGAAGAGGGGTTTTATAAATTAGATGACAGAAAATATTTGATGGTCGGAAATGCAATCCGGGACGAGGAGGGCTTAATTTCCACCAAAGGATATTTGTATGTTACCCTTGATAAGTCGGGAAATGCTATATTGCAGAACACGGAAATCAATACAAAAACCCTTCGGCCGATTGTATTGTATTGTGATGACATTGTATTTGATGTGGCAAATGAACGTCTTACCTATAACAATTACTTGGTAAATCTGAAAAACATTAACGGCAGTACCAATGAGTACAGCAGTGAAGTTTATGAGGTTATGAGTAATGTTTTGGAAGAAGAAAAGGACGAGGTTTTACCGCCGGAGGAAGGCCCTGTTGAGGAAGACGAACAGATACTTCACTATATTATCCGGGGCGGAAACGGCGGAAACGGCGGTTCCGGTGGTGACGGTGGTCACGGCGGTGACGGCGGAAGCGGTGGTACCGGTGGCCTTGGCGGAAACGGCGGAAACGGCGGCGACGGTGGTGACGGTGGCTACGGCGGAAACGGTGGCGACGGAGGCCTCGGCGGAATCGGTGGCGCAGGCGGAGCCGGCGGAAACGGCGGAAACGGTGGCGCAGGCGGAGCCGGTGGCGCAGGCGGAGCCGGTGGTGCAGGTGGTGCCGGTGGCGCGGGTGGACCGGGCGGTAACGGCGGTAACGGTGCAACACAGACCAAAACTCCGGAAATCATCTTCAATAAATATTTATATATCAGAGGTGTTACCACCTACGCAAATTCCGTAACCGTTAATTATTCTGCGGTAGATCCGCAAAACGAGTACGGAGAGATTTTCCTGTTAATCAAGAAGGACGGTGCTACAGAAGTCGGAAATCGTGTTGTGCTTTCTGCCGGAGATGAGTCGGTACGTATCTACGGACTGGAACCGGATACTTACTATACGATTGAAATGGCATATCGTACCTTTGAGAGTGAGTCGGAAGATAATTATATATCGGTAGATAATGTCCGTGTAAAAACCGGTGTGATTTATACATCGATTACCGTGGATTCTCTTTCGATTCCGGAGGAATCTTTAAGTTGTACCATAAAATTGGATCAGAATTTCCCGTTAACGAAAGCAAAGCTTGTGTTACAAAGCAGTGACGGAGCGGGAAACGATTCTGTTGTAGATTTTTATAACATTGCAAACGATGACATGAATATCGCAAAGACAAACCAGGGATTATCGTATACCTTCCGGAGAATTCCGGTGGATAAGGAATTGCGGTTAATGTTTACGGATGTTTATTATGCAGATACGGACAGTAACGGTAACGAGATAGAAAAATCGATTACTTTATATGATGTATATGTAATAAAATCTACCGTAAGTCAGGTGAACGGTGCAAGTATGTCTACCATGTCTGTATTTTCTGCAAGAGAAATTGCACAATTGCGTCAGTTGCTTGAAGCAAACAATGCCGGCACCGGAAGTGATAGTTCGAATCCGACACCGACGCCGGAAGTAGCAACACCGACGCCGGAAGTAACAACACCGACGCCGGAAGTAACAACGCCGACGCCGGAAGCAGCAACACCGACGCCGGAAGCAACAACACCGACGCCGGAAGTAGCAACACCGACGCCGGAAGTAGCAACACCGACGCCGGAAGTAACAACGCCGACGCCGGAAGCAGTTACACCGACGCCGGAAGTAACAACGCCGACGCCGGAAGCAGCAACACCGACACCGGAAGCGGTTACGCCGACGCCGGAAGCAACAACGCCGACGCCGGAAGCAGCAACACCGACACCGGAAGCGGTTACGCCGACACCGGAAGTGACAACACCGACGCCGGAAGTAATAACGCCGACGCCGGAAGTAACAACACCGACGCCGGAAGTAACAACGCCGACGCCGGAACCAGTAACGCCGACGCCGGAACCGGGTACAGATGAAGTAGTTGACGGGAACTAACGGAAATACAATCAAATTTTAGGAGGATAACTATGGAAGCTATAATTTCTACAACATTATCTGCAATCGGCTGGATGATCGGTCTTGCCTTTTTGGGAGCGGGAATCGGTCTCGGCATTTTAGGTGCAAAAGTAGCGGAAGCCGTGGGAAGAAATCCGGAAACCAAGAGTGAAATCATCCAATCGGTAATGGTGATTGCGATTGTTCTTGCAATTTTATTACTGTTATTGTTTGGTCTGGTATTTTTATTGTTATTCTTTAACCCGGTATTACTCTAAGGATAGGAGGATGAACGATGAGTGCAAATATGATTGCAGCCGTCATCATTACTGTTATTTCCTGTGCAGTTGTTATTTTTGCGGTAGTACTGTTATCATCCGGAGTATTACAGAAATTAAAAAAAGAAGTATTTCGGTACATAAAAGTTTACAATAAATATATGGAAGAAGCTTCGGAAGCGGAAACGAATGCCCGAGAGATTACGGATTCCGTAAAATCAGAAGAAGAGTTCGGTCTTCCAAAAGACCCGGCAATTCCGTTTATTGCAAAGAATGTAGAAACCCAGAAGAAAGATTTCTTTGCGGATTATGTGAAAATCCGGAGTGCATTTCGGAACAGTGCGGCATCGGCGCTGCGGAATCTCCCGGCGTTTTCGGATTCGGATATTGTTTTGGGAGTATGTGTGGACGGGATTTTACAGAAACTTTCCTTTGACAGTGTTTTTCGGATTTCCTGTCTTCAACCGGAAAAACAATTAGCGGTATTAAATGAGATCTTTTCCGAAACGGAGCAGGAAGTATTAACACGGTATACGGAAGAAAACGGTCCGGTGTTTTCCGTGACAGAGTTTTATTCCTATTTGCAAGGAAAGAGTAAAGAACTGGATCAGACGGTGTATTTGTATTCCAGAGAACCGGATGCGTTAGGAATACAAGCCAAGTCGGATCGGTTAATTATCTGTAAAGATGAAGAACTTTGTGAAGGATTTCAAATTGTTCAGGGAAACCGTTTGTATGATTACGGCTTACGCAGTTCTGAAATAACACTGTAACGGAGGATAAGATGAGTCAGCAGATTGATAAAATAGTAGAAGAAAAAATAAATGCCATTCAAAATAATGAGAATGTATATGAAATCGGCAGAGTAATCAAGGTAAACGACTACGTTTTGGAAGTGGAAGGGTTGCTTGGCGTCGGTTTCTTCGAACGTGTCCGTATCGGTGATAAGGCAGAAGGCTATGTCAGCGCCGTTAATCGTAATTCCATCGGTGTGGCACTTGTAAAAGTAACAGAAGAAGTGTTTGTGGGAGATATTGTGACACCGACCGGCGAAGAATTTACGGGAAAATTCTGTGAAGCTTCCATTGGTCGTATTGTGGATATGTTCGGCAAGGATTTGATGACCGGTCAGTATTTTGATGATTTGATTCCGTTACAGATTGAGACAAAACCGATTCCGATTATGGACCGAACCAGCGTGAATCGTCCGTTCTTAACCGGTATTACGGGAATTGATATGATTTATCCGATCGGTCGCGGTCAGCGTCAGCTCATTATCGGCGACAAAAAAACCGGTAAAACCCAGATTGCCTTAGATGCCATTGTAAATCAGAAGGGAAGCGGTATGCTTTGCATTTATGTGGCAATCGGTAAGACAAAAAAGGAAGTAAAAGAAATTTATACAGAGCTTCTTCGTCGCGGAGCTATGGAATATACGCTGATTTTGGCAGCATTTAATGATGAATGTCCGCCGGTACTTCGTAATACCCCGTTTGTCGGTATGGCAATTGCAGAGCATTTTATGCTTCGTGATGCAAAAGATGTACTGGTTGTATTTGATGATTTGAAGAAGCATGCGGATGTTTACCGTGAAATTTCCCTGCTTACCGGTAAGGTTCCGGGACGTGATGCGTATCCGTCCGATATTTTCTTTATTCATGCAAGCTTATTGGAACGAGGCTGTCAGCATAAAAACGGCGGTTCCATTACGGCGCTTCCGATTGTGGAAACAAAGGGCGGTGATATTACGGAATATATTTCCAGTAATATTATCTCCATTACGGACGGTCAGCTTGTGTTGTCACAGAAAAATTTCGAAAAGGGCTTTAAGCCGGCAATCGACTACGGATTATCCGTATCTCGTCTGGGCGGTGCGGTGCAGACAAAGGATATGAAGAGAATCGGAGCTGCGGTTCGTCGTGAACTATTGTCCTATCTGGAATCTTGTGATGTATATGAGCTTGCCAATATGGATGAAATGAGTCCGGAACTCAGAAAGAAGATGACAAACGGAAAGCAGATTCGCAGTAATTTGAATCAATATAAATTTGCACCGCGTTCCGTGGAGGAGATGTATCGTTTGTTTGACGGTCTTGTGGAGTATTAAGAGAGGTAGCTTATGAAAGAAAAGTTAATTGTTAAAGTAATGAACTTTCATTCGCTGATACGAGTGGATTCCGCAAAACGTCAGGCTACAAAATATATGCAGATGGAAAAAGAGGTTTCGGAAATCATCGATATGATTGTGAATAACCGCAATTTCATTCTGGATAAAACCATGTTTCAGGTGGATGAAACGAAGCCTCCGTTAAATATTTATTTCGGAAGTGATTTCGGATTTTGCGGAAGTATCAATTTCGCGGTCAATAAAAAAATTGCGGAAGATACAGACGGTGTGCAGGTGTTAGTGGGCAGAAAGTTACGTTCCGGACGTACGGGGGATGTTATAAAAATCAATAGAGAAGATTTTATGTCCCGTTATCAGGAAGTGGAAACTTTGTTATATGAAGGAATTCGTAATAATTCTTTCTCGGAAATTAATGTCATTTACTATCAGTACAATAATATCAGCAGTATTGAATTGACGGAAAAGAAAGTCTTTCCGTACGACATAAAAAAGCATGGGAATGAAAGCTATAAAGAGGATTATTATGTGGAAGGGGATATGAATTCCATTCTGATTAACCTGATTACATCCTTCTTAAATTATGAGATTAAAATTGCAGCAGTCAGCAGTTTTGCATCCGAAAATATTTTCCGTCAGAATTCGACCAGTGAATCCTTAAAGAAAATCGAGGAAATTGAGGCGGAAGAGCTGGCAGAAGTACGGAAGGAAAAAACACAAAAAGAGTTTAAGAAAGTCATAGACAGTTATATGAAAAAAAGTACGAAGGGGGCCCGCAAATGATAGTCGGAAAGTTAATATCCATCTCCAATATGCGCGTGGAAATCTTGCTGAATGAGAGCAAGTTAAAGTTAAGAGATGTGGTTTATGTGGTTTCAAAGGATAAGGAGTATTGCTTTGAGATTTCTTCCATTCAAGGGAATATTGCCACTGCCATTCCGTTTGAAAATGTGATCGGATTATGCAGAGGGTTAGATGTTTATCTTAAGGAAGGCGGCCTTTCCATTCAGTACAACGATGAGATTTTGGGAAAGGTATTTGATTCCTACGGTAATCTGATTGACGGGAATGCGTTTACGGATGTAACGAAACGGAATGTATATGACCGTAGTATGTCCTTGGAAGAAATTAATATCGACGGAGAGATTCTTTGGACCGGGATTAAAGTAATCGACTTTTTTGCACCGATGCAAAAGGGCTTCAAAATGGGTCTTTTAGGCGGTGCCGGTGTCGGTAAAACGGTGCTCATTAAAGAGCTTATTAACAATGTATATAAGGGACTGCGTTCCAATTCCGTGTTTGTGGGTATCGGGGAACGTTCTCGTGAGGGTAAGGAACTGTATGATGAAATGTTAGACGGGGATTTACTGGATAAGCTGGCAATTACGTTTGGTCAGATGGGTGAGAACTCCATGAACCGTTCCAAGGCGATTTTCTCCGGTCTTACGTTGGCGGAGTATTTGCGGGATGAAAAGAACCAGGACGTGCTTTTGTTCATTGATAATATTTACCGTTTTGTACAGGCAAATGCCGAGATTTCCGCGGAAATGGAGCGCATGCCGATTGATAACGGATATCCGAGTACGTTGCTTTCCGATATTGCGGAAGTGGAGGAACGTATCAACAGTACCGAAAACGGTTCCATCACTTCGTTCCAGACGGTATTTATTCCGGCGGATGATATGAATGATGCTGCGGTACACGCAATTACTTCCCATTTTGACGGTAAGATTGTTCTGGACCGAAAAGTTGCGGAAAAGGGAATCTATCCGGCAATTAATGTATTTAATACCACCAGTAAGCTGATTGCGGTGGACAAGGTAGGGGAACGTCACTATCAGTTGGTACAGGAAGTAATCCGCTACATGTCCCGTTATCAGGAACTGGAAGAGATTGTTGCAGTGCTTGGTATAGAAGAACTTTCCAAGGAAGATTACGATATTTTTTATCGTTCCAGAAAGCTTCGTAATTATTTTACCCAGCCGATGTTTGTGGCAGAACAGTTTACCAATATTCCGGGTAAGTTTGTAAAGATTGAAGATGTATTGGATGATGTGGAAGCTATTTTAACCGGTAAATACGATACGACGGATGAAAATCGTTTTATGTACATCGGTAATTTGCATGATTATAAGTTTTCGAGAAACAACATGTAGGAGAGATGAGACATGGCAGAGGCATTGCAGTCAGATAAGAGAATTGAGGCCATTATTATAAGTTATAATAACGGGTTCACGGTGTATCATGATGTAAAAATGATCCGCCTGAAAGGAAAAGGGATTAATCTGCTTATCATGGCGGATTATATGCCGACGGTAGGAGAAATAGACGGCGATGTGGAACTGGTACGGGAAGATAGCTTTGAAGGCAGTATTGTTTCCTTAAAGCAGATTTCCGGGTTCTTTGTAGTGAAAAATAATGTATTTAAATTACTGATTAAGGAGGATAACCATGTTCAGTGACATTGTGGGCATATTGGGAGGCTTTCATAACTTCATATTGTGTCTGGTCATTGGACTTGTTTTAATCACGGCAATCACCTTGGTCGGCTTTACACTGTTCCGGCTGGAGCATCCGTTTCTCGGCTGGTATGCATTGTTTTTAAATGCAAGGAAAAGAACCACCTGGGTTATCGCGCTAAGTTTACTTCGTGTGTTTTATGCGGCTGCATTGATTTGGATGAGTAAGTCGCTTCAGTTAACCCATTGTCTGGTCTATGTTTTATTTGCGCTTTTGCTTTGGTGCGTGGTATTACGTCCCGGTTTTATCCTCTATGATGCCGTTTACAGTCTGGGATTGTTCGGAGTCGGTTATTTGTTACATCTGATGCATAAGGAAATGGCCAAGATTCAGGTGCAAAACGGGATAAGTGTTTTGGTTGTCTGCTTTTCTGTTTTTCTGTTAGCCGGGGCAGTCGGTCAGTTGTTTGTTACAATTAATACGGTGGCACAGGATGGCGGTTTGAAAACGGAAAACGATAAAAAAATTAAGACCTTTTCCTATGTGATGCTACCATTTTTATTTTTGGTTTTGCTTGTACCGTATTTTATGCTGACCCATGTAACCAGCATTTCGCTAAAACAAGGCGGAATCCAATTTTTAGACGGAGAAAAGCATCTTGTGGAAGCGGGAAGTGAATTAAGTCTGACAGAAGAAGGTTGTATGGTTTCTTATGGGGAAACGAGTTATATGCTGAAAAATACACCGGTATATGATAAAGCCGACGGAAGTATCATATTTACGGATTATTGCTCTATTATTCGTCCGAAACTACTAATGACCAACCGGATAAACCCGATGTGTAAATTAGAAAAGGGAACGGAAGGATTTCGTGTGACGGATGGGGAACGGATAAGTACGGTGGACAATTTTTTCTTCTTTGACGGTTTGGATACTTATTATTTCCCGGAAACAACTACGTTGGAATGGGAGGGAGAGCGAATTGAGCTTTCTTCTTTTTCCAAGGTAGAAGTGCTGTTTAATCAAACCATTGAAATTTTTGACTATGAAAAGGAACTTTATTCCGTGTACGAAGGAGTAAACGGCGTTTGTATTGCAACAATGCAAGGCAATGAACGGATTGACCTGAGTACAGACATTTTATACCGTGAAAACGGTGAGGAGCAAATGTTGTTTTCGCAGCCGACATTACTTCCTGATTTGGAGTAAACGAGGGATTTTATGTTAAGAAAGATGATAAGCAGACATAATCTAATATTGCTTGCAATTACAGCGTTTTGCCTGATGATTACAATGGGCTGTTGTTTGCTTACGTCTTTTTTGGGGAAAGAAAAAGAAAAAGGACCGGTTTTGGTGGAAGAATTGGTAGGGGACTGCTATTTCTTTTCGGAAGAAATCGTGTCATTACAGGAGCTGTTTGAGCAAGCGGACAATGAAATACGGCTGGTTTACGGAAGAAATCAATTTGGCTTGTATCAAAGGACAGACGGTGTATATTATGTAGGGAAAGAAGATAAAGTTGTTTCTATGCAGTTTCCGGTATATCAGAAAAACGGGGCTACACTTTATTTTCCCGATACCGTTTCCGACCATAGATATATCTGTTCTGATTTTTCCGTTGAAAAAGCGGAAGGTGCCTGGGTGACATACGGAGCCGTATTTTTAAAGGATAACACCCGTGTTTTAAAAAAAGATGTGTTTTTAGTTGATTTTTTTGACGGAATCTATATGAATACCATGCCTTTTTCCGTTGAGGAGTACGAAGCAACGGAAATTTCCGTGAATTCTCTTATTAAGTTTTATGAAGACAAGATTGTTGTGTTTGAGTTTTCTGACGGAGTACTGAATCGTAGAACGATTGTGGTTACCGGACAGACTATGATTGGAGTCGGAACACAAAAAGTAAGCTATTTTAATTTGCTTAGATTTTTAATAGATGCATATGAAACCGACCGGCCGGAACTGCAGAAAAACGGTATTTTGTTGGAAGGAGATTATTATTACTATTTTTTAGGAAACCGGTATGAGATTAACGGACCGTCCCTGCTGTTTGAGACAAAGGACGGATTGTATCTGGAAAATGAGGAGAAAGCTTTTTTGTTACCGGATTGTCCATTGTATGAAGTGGGAAGCCCACGGGTGTTTTTACCGAGAGATTACATGGTAATGCGGCTGAATCAACATACCTTCTATTGTTTACCTGCCATGGGAACGGTAAGGCTCTCGGAGGAAGCGGTTTATGCGGGTTATGATGATGTAATTGTTTCTTATCAGGAAATATTGTTACATGACGGACAGGAACATTATTTATTGTTAAATGAAGCAATCTTACGAATGAGCGGGATTGAACTTACGATATCTCCGTTGTCTTGTATCTATATAACGGATACGATGGAACTTTGTTTTTATCAATATGACAGTGAAGAATATTTCACGTTTGCAACGAACGGAAAGGATGCGGAACTGGAGCTTGCAAACGGGGATGTAATAGATTTGTATGACAGAATAATCCGGAGGAAAGACGGAACTCTTGATTTATTACAAAAGAATCCTTCCGTGTTTCCATATGTACAATAGGGAAAAAGTAAGAAAGGAGAAATGCCATGAAAAAGCGTTTGATAGCCATAATCAGTGTTGCGGCGGTTGCGATTGCAACGGTTGTTTCTGCTACGGTTTTATTAAAAAAAGAATATACGGAATATCTCATTGTGGAGAGTGACGGAGTAGCGGTAACGGTTGATGAAATGCTCCGAAATCTTACCGGAGACAAGATAGAGGATGAAACGGATCTGACACTTTCCGGAGAAACATTTTCTGCATCGGATACGATTTATGAACGCAAAGGGAAGCTGTATCTTGGGGAAAATAAGGTACCGCTTCAAGCGGCATATCCGTTTTTCGTAAACAATCAGTCGGCAGTGTTTTGTCTGACGGATTCCGTGATTGCGGTTACAGAGGATTTTGAGTATGTGTCCACTTATCCGGGATTATATATCAGTAACGGCATCAGTTTTAATCAGGATATGGAGCGTGCATATCGGGAGGATTTTCTTTTTCTACAACTGTCGAATGGTCTTTATATGAATACAATGGATTTTTCGGTAAAGACATCCGATTTGCCGGGAACGCTATTAATAGGCAATACCGTGTTATCCTTTTTTGAGAATGAAATCAGATATTATACACCGGACGGAAAGGGCAACTTTTCTTTTGGAAGGATTTCCGGTCTGAATATAGACAGTAAGGTTCAGATTGACGGAACGGAATATACCTATTATGACTTATTGGAACGTCTGGGATTATACGAGAAGGAAGTTTTGTTTGAAGATGTTGTTGTGACAACTCTTACGCCTCCGCCGACACCGACCGCAAAGGTGAATCCGAAACCTACTTTAACACCGACGGCCCATGTAACGAAGACACCGCCGACACCGGGAGTTTCGGAAGACGGCGCGGATGAGCCGGGAACGGGAGAGGGCATCGCAGGAGAATTAACCCCGAAGCCGACACCGATATTACCGGGAGGCGCAACGCCGACTCCGCAAACAAAGCCGACAAAAGTACCGACAGACAGAGAGAGAATAACGGCGACTCCGAAGCCTACGATGACACCGATTCCGGCACCGACGGCCGCACCGGCCGCACCGGGTGGTTCCGCAGGAACGGTTGTGGGAGGAGAACCGGCACCGACGGCCGCACCGGCAGAGCCGGCCGCACCGGCCGCACCGGCCGCACCGGCACCGCCGAAACCGGCGAAACCTTCCGACCCGGAGGCAATGATTTGGGTAAAACCGACGGCAGAACTGAACGGTTCTTTTTCTGCATTGGTGTATTCCATAACCCATAATTCCTTAGAGGTAAAGAATCCGCAGTTTTTACATAAGAGCGGAATTACTTTTGAAGTGTTTGACCCTGCAACAGGAAAGCTTGTGACAAGAAAAGCTTACGGAGGGTCTTCCAATGATATCCGGATTTCCGGATTGCGTCCGGGCACTACCTATAAAGTTGTTGTTACTTTGAATTATGTGGATGTCAGAGGAAACAAGCAAAGTGAAGTTTTAAGAGCCGGTGATGTGATAACCACGCTGGGTACCGATTCGCTTCCTCCGATTTCTTTAAACTGGTCAAACGGTGCTTATTTATATACGAATAAAGCGGAACTGGTCAGCATACAGATTGACAATTATAACGCAAGTAACAAATTCTATCTTGATATGGTACAACATATTGCCAAGGTAGAAATGAACTTTTCGGCAAAGAAGTCCGAGGAGAGTTTTAAGTTAGACCAAAAGGGCTTAGGAAAGTTAAAGGAACAGGAAGCGGTGGATTATACGACTCCGGAGCGTTTATTATCGGATCGGGAGTATACGTATACCTTTGTTGTTACGGATAAATACGGAGAGGCGTTCCGGATGGAGGGAACTTATTCCGGGCGGATTTCCACATCGAAAAAGGCACCGACGGCAAAGATTAAGGTAATAAAGAACGAAGTAAAGGATATCGAGCTTTCGATAGATATTACCAATGAAGAGAATGCAGCTACGGAAAATATGTACTTCCTTGTGCGAAACAGTAACGGCAGTGTTGTAGAAACCGCGATTTACCGGAACGGAGTCTATGAGGCAAAGAAGGATGCTCATCTTTTGCCGGAAAAATCAACGACCATCCGTTTTGATGAATTGATTGACTTTGAGGTTTATACCGTCGAAGTGTACTCCGATTATGATTTGTCGGATAATCACGGTATGCAGATCAATCAGGAAATCGGAAAAACAAAGGTGGTGACAGCGTCTATCACTTCTTTGGGACAGGCATTTTATAATATAACCATAGACCCGATTACTGCGGAGACGGCAACGGTTTCCGTACAATTAAACAATGAGCGTACGAATCAGAAGCTGGCTGCTTTGATAGATGAGTATGATATCGGTTTTGTGAAGGTATTGCGGAATGAAAACGGTACTGTAACCGGTACTTCTTCCGAAGGAATTGTGGTGCAGTATGTAGCAAAGGAAGATGATTCCGCAAACGACGGAGGAACGGACACGTTACCGGAGGAACAGCCGGAAACGGGTGACGGTTCGGAGGATGGAACTGTATCCGGAGATTCTACAGATACCGGAATTCTGGATGCGGATGAAGGATTGGGAGAAGACGGGGAAGGTGTTCCGGATGATTCGGAACCGCCGGTGTCTTCCGATATCCTGTTTACAAAAGAAAACGGAAGTACAACCTTATATGAATATCAATTAGACGGGATTCATGGACCGGGCATCCGCTTTATGTTATCCGGTCTGGATAGTATGTCCGAATATCGGATTCAGATGACTCCGAAGGTGCATGTGGGGAATGAAGAATATGGAGTGGTTCGTGAAATTCGTACCAATTTTTCCCCGAATTCCTTTAAAACCTTAAAGAAGACTCCGTTTGTACGTATCGGTTCGGCTTATGTAACCGGAAATCGTATTCGTTTGTTCGATTTATCGGTAGTGGATGAGGACGGAGCTGTGTTAGAATACCCGTTGTCTGTACAAGTATATGATGAAAACGGTTATCCGGTATTCCGTAAGAATTTTACGGCAGGAGAGGTAGCAGATGGTAACAAGGTAAAGGAGATTGTGATTGAACCGTTAAATCGCTTCCAAAAGTATACCTTCCGTTTCTTTGTGACCAGATATAACGACGTTCCGGACAGTGCGGATTACAGTACCAATTATGAACTTTACTATGAACCGTATGTAAAGACAAAGGAGCTTCTTGTGTTAGAAACAGGAGAGGCTGTACTTGGTAACCTCAATTTTATCGGCATGAATACCTACAAGGTGAAAAATCATAGTGAATTGGAAGTATTAACAGGGGCAAAGGGAACCCAAAATTTATTTACACCGTATGCGGTGAAAAAGTCACCGACAGGGAAGTATATCACAAGTACAAGTGATATTAATAAGGTTTCTTACACAACGAATGGAACCACCGCTGTTCCGTTCAAGCGGTATAATCCGCCGCAAAATACCTGGAGCGTGGTTTATAAAGCCACTATCGACTTCGGAACGGGAGAATATAATTCCATGTCGGTAGGTTACAGCCATTCCTCCGGAGGATACCCGCTTGCGATTAAGCTATATACGGAGGACCCTACCGTAAATGCGTCTGCGGTACCGGTGGCAGAGACCACCTTAGACGGAAAAGGAAAAACCTTCAATAACTATGCAATAAAATGGCTGGATGCGGCGAAGTTTAAGGACGGAGCGGCACCTCTTACAGGGGAGCAGACCGTGTATGTGGAATATGTGGGTACGGATAAGTCTAATTATGCATGGATCGGTGCCTTTTCCGGTGTGATTTTCCGCAATATTGAGGAAGTATCCTCGGAAGAGAATTTATATGCCAATATATCTGTTGACATCAATGACGTCAGAGGACAGCTTGGCAGTATGGCAGCTTACCGGATTAAGGTATACAAAGACGGAATTCTTGACGATATGCAGGAGCATGTATATACAAGCTTAAACGGTGTGCCGGAAAAAGCGGTGTATCTGTATGATATTTTACATGAGGACGGACAGGCTCCGCAGTATCTGGAAGCAATTTCCTATACGGCGGACGATAAGCAGTGTATTACAGACTTCTTCTACGAAGTGGATCGAAATGCGGCAAAAGGTCATGTTTATGAGATGGTTCTGACAGCCATTGTAGACGGATATGAGATTACGTTGGATCGTATTACCTTTGAGTCTAAAAATGTGGTACACGGAATCCGCAACAGAGAAGAGTTTTCTCTTATCTGCTGGGATACCAAAGCGTCCTATGTGGCATTAAATGATATTGATTTCGGCACCTGGCATTGGGCACAGACCGGTCTTACTTCCGGCGTGTTCTTTGAAGGACATCTGGATTTCCAGGGATATAAGATAATTACCAACCATCAGTACGCACCGATTTATAATATCGGTACCAACGGTGTGGTGGAGAATGTGGTAGTGACCCATGCGGACAGCTTTGTGGGATATACAACAGCAGTTCTTACGTATAACAATTACGGAACCATCCGTAATGTGGTATATGAAAAGAATTCCTCTAATGCAACGATTACATACCAAAACCGATATGGTATTGCAACCCATAATCGTCACAGCGGCGTCATTGAGAATTTTGTGGTTCACTTTAAAGATGACTGGTATGTGGGACAGTACGCGGGTGCGGTTACCTATATTAACTGGGGAATTATCCGGAACGGTTATGTATACGGAAATCCGATTAAGTATGTACCGAAGGAATATATGGATGCCACACAGCAGAGTCAGGCAAATTATATCGGTGCAATTGCTTCCGTTAACCGTGTGGGCGGCACCATTGAAAACTGCTTTACCGTGATGGATATTTATTCTTCCATGCCGTACCGCACCAGTGACAGTATGACGTTTTTTGTAGGTTCTAACCGCGGAATGGTACGAAACTGTTTCTCTTCGGGAAGTGTATATTACAAGGAATCCTACGGTGACGGTTATATTATAAAAAATAGTGTTTCTCCGTTATATACTAATGCATCATCCGGCGGAATTCCGGAAGAAAAAAATATGTATTTGTATTCCGGAGAAAGCTATGACAAAACAACTTTGGCTGATATCCTGCTTGAGAAGGCGGCCTTACATGATACGGAATGGTATGACGAATTATTAAATGATGCATCCGCTACCACAAAGGCGGGAGAAATGGATACCAATCCGGTGCGCCAGGGCTTTTACCCGCATGTGAACATGGCGGCCGGTATGCCGGAGCAGCCGTGGCTTCTGTTACCGGAATTATCCGACTTTGACAGACCGGAAATTCTTTATACGGAAGTGGTTGAGCAGGGCATGGATTATGCAATCGGCGAACTTACTTTGTATAATCCGGGAAAAACACCGGTACAGTTTGTTTCCATTGAACATTTTGCTTCGGAAAATGTAGAAATATTAAATCAGTATGATGCAGAAGATTTCTGGCATGTAAGAATTAGGGTTTCCAAGCCGGAGAAGTGTTTTTCGGAGTATAATATTAAGGGATTTGAAATGGGTTCCGCAAGGGATTTGATTTCCTATAGCCGGTATTATTCCGAATACGAATATAAGAAAATCGGGTTTGAGTTTTATCATGCCATTTCCAATATTTCCGATTGGATAAAAATCAACGATGACAGAAGTCAGAATTATCGTTTGTACAACGATATCGACTTTGCATATTATCCGATGGAAGCAATCTATATCGGAAACGGAAAGGCACCGGTGGCGCATGCTGCGTCAAACTGGGCAACCTATGCTTATAATTTCACGGGAACCTTTGACGGAAACGGAAAAACCATTTCCAATCTGGATTTGCGTCAGTACGGGGGACTTTTTGAATCCTTGTACGGAGGAACCGTTAAGAACTTAACCGTAAAAAATGTGGATATTTCTGCCTTGGATCCGGAAAAGCCGGTAAGTTTACGACGGGCAGTGATTCGTACCATCGGAAAAGACAGTGTGGTTGAAAACGTTCATGTATTAGGGGTTACCATCACCGGTACGGAAGTTTCCGGCGGTCTGGTGGGGATGATGCATGCCGGACGAAATACCATTGTGAATTGTTCGGTGCATGACGCAACCATCACCACCACAAGTAAAAACAACGGAAATACCCAGTATATCGGCGGTATTGCCGGTATCGGTTCCGGAGATGTTATTATTTCCATAACCAACAGCTATGTGGATGGATTGCATATTACAGCTCGGGATGCTTCCGATGTAGGTGGTATCGGAGGTATTGTCGGTCGTGTGACGTCAGGATGTACGCTGGAGAATTTATATGTTGCGGATACTGTGATAGATAGTTTCTTCCAGTACACCGGCGGTGTGGCGGGAAGTATTATTAATCAAACCTATTCGGATGGTTATGTGTTACAAAATGTATACATTGATGCGGATATTTCTTCCGTTTCGGATCTTATGGGTGGTTTGGTTGCATATTCCCAACCGGCAAATCAAGCGGAAAAGGTAAATGCGTTATTCCTTGGCAATATTTTCATGAGAAATGAAGAGTTTAATTATGTCAGCCGATATATCGGATTTCAGACTGCAACGACAAATCTTGTGAAGGACGGTTTGTACACCTTTAAGGAAGCGTCCTATGTAAACGGTCGTCTGAATAATGAAGACAGAGATGACACCGATACCAGAAACAAGAAAGATCCGTATGTATATCTCACCAGAGAAATGCTTTGTAATCCGGAGTTTTATACCAACGGTATTAAGGTAGACGGTGTATATCGGAATTTGGATATCGGGGAGAGCTTTGCCCTGACTTATGAGGTAACGGACGGAGCCGGTGCGGTGATCGGTACTACCACCTATGCGGAAAATGAGCAGCTTCCTTGGTTGCGTACCGCAGACGGTACGGGAGTGCTTCCGTATCAGAAGTTCCATACCTTTGAAGAAACCGATGTGCAAATTACCAAAATAACCGCTGCTGCAAATCCGAGTAATGCGGAATTGTTTGAAGTAAAGGTAACGGTGTCTCATCCGGAGAACTATAATGTGGAAGCGTTACGATTTGACAGTAATGTGTCTATATCCTCCGGACCGCAGATTACAAAGAACGGTACCACCGAATCCGTAATTGCTTACGAGGTTTTGGCACAGGGCTATGTGGATCGTTACTATATTACCGGGATTGACGGTAAGGTAAACGAAACGGAAGATTTGCAGATATCCTTGAATCTGGATTCCTTGATTCCGGCATTGTTCCTTGATATTAATAATGCGGATGACTGGAACTCTAAGATGGTTCAGCACGGACAGAAGGGGTACAATATTCGTATCAACGGTAATCTCGACTTTACGGGACAGAGCGATTATCAGGAAAATGTCATTGTAAACCGGGTGCTTGGCGGTTTCGTGGAAGAAACAAACTGGGTAAAGATTACCGGGATTAACCGGGCAACTAATTACCCGCTTATCGATACAGCTTACGGACGTATCAGTAATATTAAGTTTGAGAATATTGAGTTAGAGAAGCTTGACAGAACCAAGACAAGAAACTTTGGTATTATCGGTCATGCGGCAGGCAATGTCAGCAACGTGCGGTTTACGGATATTGTTATTGACAGTTCTTACAGAGATGAGTATACGGCAGGAAGACACGGTGGCGGTTATACTAATAATGTAGCTTTGATTAGTATGCTTTCCGGTGCGGCAAGCAATGTAAAAATTGATGGTGTTTATGTACAGGCAGATGCAACCGGCGTAACCAGCACCAACACCACATCGGCATTTGTAGGCTATTCCAACAGTACGGCAAGCTTTAACAACATAGAGGCAAAGAATATTTCCATTTTATCCGGTGACCGTTATTATACCGGCGGAATTGTGGGGTATATGAATGGTGCCACAAAGCTGACCGGAATTACCCTTACGGATTTTGCTATCTTTGCAAATGTGGATGCCGGTGGCGTGGCCGGTTATGCCGCAGCGACGACCTACGGAAGAACCATGAATAATATCATTGTAAAGGACGGATTCATGATTGGACGCGTCAGAGTGGGCGGTGTGATCGGTCAGGGATATCTTGTGAACAGTACGGATGCTTCACCGTCTGTGGTGGATAATGTGTTTGTGATGGGTGACTACCATGTGGGTGGTGTGGCAGGTATCGGTGGTGCTTCCCGTAATGTTACGGTGAAGAACTCGGATATTTACGGAAACTATCGTGTGGGTGGTATTGTGGGTTACGGAAATGCATTGGCAACCCATGTGGTAGACAGTACTGTATCCTCTGCGTGGGCACGGACCGATTCCGCAACCACCAATGATTTGTATCAGGCTGCGGTAACGGCGAGAAAGAATGCGGTGGAAGAAAAGCTTTCCGATGCTTCTCTCGGGGATTTTGAGCGAAGGACTCTGGAGAATGCACAGACATATTTGGATATACTTCTCCTAACCTCCAATAAGGGGATAGATTGGCGTTACCAGATGTGGAATAAGTATTCCGGTACGCCGTCGGCAAACAAAATTGATCAGGATGCCCAAATCGGCGGTATTTCCGGTATGGGGCAGTTGTTTGAAAATAATGTAGTAACAAATTGTACTATCGGAAGTATTACCGCAGAAGAAGTGGGCGGTATTGTAGGACACCATGTAAACATCGGATATGATACATGGAGCCGTACCGCAAGAGTATTTAGTAATGCATGTACGGAAAGTACCGTAACCGGTGCGAAGAATGTGGGCGGTATCATCGGTATTGCAAAACGATATACCAGTTCCAATAATTACTCCAATGCAACCGTATCTGCGGTAGCTCCGTCCAAGGTAGACATTACCGATGAGGGTACCAATGCCGGCGGTATTATCGGCTGCATCAATAAGACTGCGACTTATGCGCTTTCTGAGACTCCGAGGGTATACAGCTGTTACTTCGCGGGAACCGTATCCGCCAATGATTATGTAGGCGGTATCATCGGACGGTGTTATCAGGATGTGTACGGAGATAACCGTGACCTTATGATGACCGGTACGGTATGTGTAACTTCGGATATTGTAAATCCGCACATTCAGCTCATTGCAAACCGTATTTCGAATCCGACCGGTGTATTCCTTGAAAGTGTGGTATATAAGGATGCAAAATTGGTATACGGAACCGCACAAAGAGAACAGACCGCGGAACAATACTATAACGGAACCGAAGCGGACGGCGCAACCGGTTTGACTCCGGAACAGCAGAAACATGCGGATAATGTGTCGGTGGTATCCACATCGGATTTAAAGAACATAGATTTTTGGTCAAAGAAGTCCGGAGGTGTTCAAGTGGGCTTTACCACCACACCGACCTATTGGAAATTTGACGGTTTGACAAACGGATTTATGCCGTACGTGACGTATCGTCTTTATTACGGAGACAATGAGGCCGGTAATTCTTTGGTCAGATACCAGGAAGGTTTTGCGGTTGATGCAAACGGTGTAAAGACCTATAATTACAAGACGTATAAGGGTGGTGTTCCGATTCCGGGATTTGTTTCGGGACGTTCCCTGATGATGATGCGAAGACCGGTGGTACAGGAAGTAGAATTGCCGACCATGACTGCATATTGTGTGGATGCGGATAAGTTGAATCTTGAGTTTTCTTCCGTAAATCCGGCAGCTTCTTATGTGGTAGCCGCAAACGGAAAAACCATAGCGGAAGGAACGGTTTCCGGTCGTGTGGTTACGTTGCAATACGATTACAAGACAACACTGCTTGTAACCGTAACTGACGGAGAAGAGGAATGCGAGTATCGTATCAATGCGGTAGATGTATCAAGAAATATTACGGTTTCCGGGGATGAGTATTTCTATATTACAGGAAACGGTGTGGAAGGAAGTCGTGCAACGATTTCAGGTAATTTTGTTAACCTATATAAAGGAAAGGCTTTGACTGTAGACGGTATGTTGTATGATGTGACAACCGGAAATCTCATGGGAAAAGCAAAAGGAAACGGTGTGGCTGAAACAGTTGTTCCGTTGGCACAGTTTACCTATGACGGATATAAGATTGAATTATATCATGGATTTACAGTATCTGCGGGAATGGAACGAAATAATAAGAGGCTGTATGTAAAGGATAATACTTTGTTTGCTATTGACAGTGCGTTATCGAAAGAAGCCGATGCAGTGATTTTGGAAACCGGAGTCGGTTTGGGTGAATTGACGGCAATACTGGAGCATGGCGGCAGTATTGCGGAATTAACCGGTGAGACATTTTGTTTTCCAAAGGAGTTTGTAAATAACAAGATTGCCCAGATGACAAACAATCTGGATACGGATGCTTCAATTGTTCTTGTGCGTTATAAGGATGGCGGAGTGATGGGCTTTGATTATCTTTCCGGTGAGACTTTGTTCCGAATCTTAAGAGAAGGAACCGGAAATGCACAGGGCGGGAATTCCGCAACGGGTTCGTCATTGATTACAAATGCATCCGACAGTTATAAAGAGATTCAGGCCTTTGAGAGCGGATTGATTGCGTCCGGTTGGTCTCCGGTAAACGGAACCAGTGCAGCAAACGGAACCTCCGGCAGTCTTACCGGCAATACTTCCGTACCGGAAAACGGAAGTGATGCAAACGGAGATGCATTAGGCGGCGGTAGCGGAAGCACTTCCGGAGATACAAAGACAGAGGGTGGCGTTACCGGTGACGGAACCAATGAAGTTTCCGGAGACGCAACACAGTCGGGAAGTCATACGGGAGACGGAACGAATGTAGATTCCGGAGACGGAGTGTCGTCTTCCGGAGGCGGTCAAACATCAGGAACAGAGCAGACAGGTGTAACCCCGGCAGTAACAAATACTCCGGGAGCAGAAACCGGAGTTCAAAACGGTAAAACAGAAGTGTCGGATAGTTCTTCATCGGATGTGTCCGGAGACGCATTACAGACCGATAAGAACGGAACAGCGGGAATCGACGGAATTCCGGGACCGACAGGAAGTACCGGTGGCGGTTCTGTTACGGGAGCGGAGGAAGCTTTCCAGAATCAATATTCGGAAGTAAGAGGAAACGGCTCGGTATACGGAGGCGGTTCCGAAGAAAAGAAGTATGTTCCGTTCTTTGATTCCGAATTGAATGAATATGTGCTATTTGATGAAGCAGAACTTTTGGCGGTGGCTGACACGTCCCTGACGTCAATGAATGAGAAAGTGAAACTTTCCGGTCATATGATTGATCGTTATATCCCTTATATGAATGATGTAAGTCAAATGGATGATGACGATCGGAACGGTATGGTATTAATGTTCCTTACGATTGCCGGAGTAGCAATTTTGTTGGGTATTTTAATTTACAAACATCAGAACGGTGGTAAGGCAAATGAAGAAGACTAGTTTTATTACAATTCTATTAGGTGTTTTGGTTTTGGGCGGAGTTCTTTTCTTTGTAAAAGATTCAAACAAGTCAAAAACCGAAATGTTAGACCATCAGGCATTATCCATGGTGGAACGTTCCAATGTATTGGCAACGGATGGATTGCAGACACGTCTGGAAGACGGCGTGTCCGCAATGAATGCCGCAGCAGCATTTATGGCATCGCAGTCTGTGGAGGAGTTATTTTCGCTGGAATGCATTCAGAAGGTTGTTTCTGCCATGGAAGGATACGGCTTTTCAAAAGCTGCTGTTTGCGATACGGAAGGAATTGCGTATGATTCCATGGGCGGAAGCTTTTCCGTGGAAGAATGTAAGTACTATGTCCGTGCAATGTTAGGAGATACGGTAATTGCGTATACAGCATTTTCGGAGGGGGAAACTCCGACGGCAGTTTTTCATGTTCCGGTTGTCGTTTCTTCCGATTCGAAGACGGAAGTTGTGGCGGTACTTCGTGCAGGATGGGCTCCGGATGTGTTGCATTCTTCCTTATCAACTTCAGAGTTTCGGGGAAAAGAAGATGTTTTATTAATCAATCAGAGTGCAACTACAGTCCTTTCTTTGTCCGGTGCTTTTTCTGATTCCTCAATCTTATCCCTGTGGGACAAAAAAGGGGATAGTTATTTGAACATGGAACAGGTCATCAAACAGGGAAAGGGTAACACGGAATTTGTAACGGATAAAGACGGAACAGTACATATCGTTTCTTACAAAGGAATCCGTAAGGTAAATGACTGGGGTGTTGCTACAATTATTGAAAAAGAAGAGATTCTTCCGTTTTTATCGGATCACTACAACGGAGTTTCTGATTATGTTCCGGTATTTGTGGCATTGGCGGCATTTGTGTTTTTGATAATCCTTCTCATGTTCCAAGCACAGAAACGTTATGCCTTAGAGCGTATGGCAAATGTAGACCATATTACAAAGTCTTATAACTTCAAGGGCTTTGCGAATCGAATGAATCGTGCCTTTGAAAAAGACCCGAATTCCAAGTATGCGTTTCTTGAAGTCACGCTGGATAAGTTTGACTATTTTAAGGAAACCTTCGGTAACGAAGAAACCAATAAAACCTTATCCTTTATGTCTTCGGTTATCAGTAAATTTGTTCATTCCGATGAGGCATTCTGCCGTTATAATACGATGTTTTTCATTCTTCTTTTGAAGTATCAGAGTGAAGAGGAATTAAAGGAACGTATTTTGTATCTTGTGGATAAAATCGGGGATGATAACGGATGGGAACGAAATTATGCAAAGTTTTCTTTTGATTTAAAGGTGGGCGTTTATTGTATGAACGGCACCGATATTACCGTGGACGAAATGATTCGTTGTGCAAATACGGCTTTGGTAGCGGCTCAGTCCAGTTTTAAAGCTCCGTATGAGATGTACAAAAGTACCATGGAAAATTCCAAAACCGAGAGTAGGGAATTTGAGGAGCACATGTACGCGGCTTTGGAAGAAAAGGAATTTTTGGTATATTTACAACCGAAGTTTTCTCTTACAAACGGAAGGCAGACCGGTGCGGAAGCTTTGGTTCGTTGGATGCATCCGGAAAAAGGCTTATTGTATCCGGGACGTTTCATCTCCCTGTTTGAAAGAAACGGGTTTATTATGGAACTGGATATGTACATTTTGGATGACCTTTGTAACCGTTTGCGTAAATGGATCCGGAAAGGGATTAAGCCGATGCCGTTATCCATTAATATTTCCATGCAGAACCTTTACGATGAAAACTTTGTAAAGCGTGTAAAAGAAATCGTACACAAACACGGAGTTCCGGAAAACCTGATTATGCTTGAGTTTGCGGAAGAATCCGTTGCAGGAAACCTGGAATTGACCCAGGAAGTAATCGATTCCCTGAAAAAAGAAGGTTTTTTGATTGCCATGGACGATTTCGGAAGGTCGGCAACTTCCATGAATACCTTATATCAGATTAAAGTAGATGAATTAAAGATTGATCGTCAGTTCTTATTAGAAAATGAAAAGACCGAGCGCGGACAGTCCATTATCAACACGGTAATGGAAACCTCCAAGAAACTTGGAATTAACGTGGTCGGGGAAGGTGTAAATGATAAGAGTCAGGCACAGCTGTTAAAGAATCTCGGTTGTGATATGATGCAGGGCTTTGTATTTGCGGAACCGCTGCCGGAATATGAGTACGAAGAGTATGCATATGGTGCAAGGTCCGCTGAGAACAAGATATCTATCTAATCTTCATTTTTTTCCTTATATGTTGCAGAAACTCCCGCATACAGAAGTGGGAGTTTCTGCTTTTTTCTTGACATTTTTTCTCTCTACGACTATACTTTATCTTGTATAATTCTATCTTAAAGAGAGGTAATTTATGGAATATCTAGTAATTGGGATGGCGGTTGTAATATTACTTGCGGGAAAAGGAATTTATGATAAAAGAAAATATAAGCAAAAAGTAAGAAGGATTCTTAGAGAAGACTTTGGAACCGTTTCCGAGGAAGAATATACCCAGGAAAAATTAAAAGCGTTGCAAAGTTTTTATCAGGCGGTAAAACGGGATACCTGTGATGTAGACGATATTACATGGAATGATTTGGAACTGGATGAGTTATTTATGGTTATGAATCGTACCGTCAGTGCCATGGGAGAAGAATATTTATACGCCATGTTACGTCAGCCTCAGTTTGACCCTGAGGAAATGAAGGAACGGGAGCGTCTGATTTCCTTTTTTGAAAGGAATGAAGAAAAGCGGATCGATGTACAGGAAGCCTTGTACCAAATCGGGAAACACAGAAAGTATTCCGTGTACGAATGCATGAACTATATTAAGAATATTAAGCGAGAGTCCAATCTGCCTCACATTCTGGCAATTGTTTTGCTGTTCGGTGCGGTGGCGTTTGCCTTTCTGAAACCGTCGGTGGGTGTTATTGCCACGGTGGTAGTGATTTCCTATAATCTGGTGTCCTATATGAAACGTAAGGGGGAACTGGATGCTTATTTGAGTTCCGTCACGTACCTGATTCGTTTATTGTATGCGACGGAGGATGTGGCAAAGCTTTCGGTACCGGAGTTGTCCGGTTATGTTGCCAGAATGAAGGAGTTAAATAAGCATTTTGCGGCTTTTAAACGGAATTTTTGGATTATCGGCAGTCGAAAACCTACCGGGGATATGATGGACATGGTGGTATCTTATTTCCGCATGTTGTTCCATATTGATTTGATTAAGTTTAACGGAATGCTGAAGATTTATGATAAGCATGTGAAGGAACTGAACGAACTATATGAGGTGGTCGGTTATTTGGATGCTCTTTGTAGTGTGGCGTCTTTCCGCGCTCTTTTGGGAGCGGGCGGGTATTGTGTTCCGGAACTTCTTGCCGGAATGGGATCGGAAACTCCGGTTTACGAGGCAGAAGAACTGTATCATCCTCTTTTGGAAGCTCCGGTAACAAATTCCATCCGGACCGATAAAAGTGTGCTCTTAACCGGGTCCAACGCCTCCGGTAAATCTACGTTCTTAAAGTCGGTTGCTATCGGTGCGATATTGGCACAGACCGTGCATACGGTTCCGGCAAAGTCTTATCGGGCATCCTATTTCCAAGTATTATCGTCTATGGCGTTGCGGGATAATATGCAGGGGAATGAAAGTTATTTTATTGTGGAAATCAAATCTTTAAAACGGATATTTGAAGCGGCCAAGGCACAGGTTTGTACCCTTTGCTTTGTGGATGAAGTGCTTCGGGGGACCAATACGGTGGAGCGTATCGCTGCTTCACGTGAGGTACTTTCCGGGATTGCAAGAAGCGGTCGTACCATATGCTTTGCGGCCACCCATGATATTGAACTGACGTATTTATTGGAACAGGAATGTGATAACTATCACTTTGAAGAAACGGTGACGGATGACAAAGTGGAGTTTGATTATTTGTTGCATGAGGGACGGGCAACCTCCCGGAATGCCATAAAGCTTCTTAGGATGTTAGGCTATCCGCAGGAAGTGATAGAACGGGCGGAATATGCGGCAGAACATTTTTTGATGACCGGTGAGTGGAACTAAGGCAATCGGTATATGCGTTCCTGTGCGTGATAGTTTGGGACGGTTGAAAGGAGTAAGCTATGAAGGTTACCATGTATACAGACGGAGCGGCAAGAGGAAACCCGGACGGACCGGGAGGATACGGAACGGTGCTTTCCTGCATTGTGAACGGAGAAGAGCATATCAGGGAATATTCCGGTGGATATGTCCGTACTACCAACAACCGGATGGAGCTGATGGCGGCGATTATCGGGTTTGAAAATTTAATAAAACCTTGTGAAGTGGATGTGTACTCCGATTCCCAGTATCTTGTGAAGGCC
Source organism: Lachnospiraceae bacterium (assembly GCA_017503735.1). Classification (GTDB taxonomy): domain Bacteria; phylum Bacillota; class Clostridia; order Lachnospirales; family Lachnospiraceae; genus SIG307. Next base: position 111,641 of record JAFVSN010000017.1, on the reverse strand, counting down.
TTTACCGAACATTGGTTAGAAGGTTGGATAAAAAAAGGGTGGAAGCGCGGCAAAAACGAGCCGGTGAAAAACGTGGATTTGTGGATGCGTTTACTTGCGGCAATGAAACCTCATACGGTACAGTTTTTCTGGGTAAAGGGACACGCGGGACATCCACAGAACGAGCGGTGTGATGTGCTTGCCACCACCGCTGCCGACGGGGAAAATCTGATGGTGGATGAAGGATTGGAGGAAGCGTAATGGATAAGGCTACTTATGAAAAACTAACGCCGATGATGCAGCATTACCTGGATACAAAGGATGCTTACGGCGATTGTATTTTGTTTTACAGACTGGGCGATTTTTATGAGATGTTTTTTGAGGATGCGGTGACGGTATCCAGAGAATTGGAACTGACCCTGACGGGAAAAAGTTGCGGTCTTCCGGAACGTGCGCCTATGTGCGGTGTTCCGTTTCATGCGGCGGAAACCTATCTGAATCGCCTGGTGGGAAAGGGTTACCGTGTGGCTATTTGCGAACAGGTGGAAGACCCGAAGTTAGCGAAGGGCATGGTAAAACGTGAAGTTGTCCGGGTGGTAACGCCGGGAACCAATACGAACCTTCAGAATTTGGACGAAGGAAAGAACAATTACCTGATGGGCATTTATTACAGTGGGGATTCCTTTGGTATTTCCGCGGTGGATGTAACGACCGGCGATTATTATGTGACGGAAGTGGACGAGGCGCGTAAGGCGGCGGATGAGTTGACGAAGTTTGCTCCGTCAGAGCTTATCTGTAATGCATCCTTTGCCATGAGCGGTGTAGATTTGGAAGAGTTTAAGAACCGATATCATATGGCCGTGGAGACTTTGGAGGAACGTTTCTTTGACGGTGGTGCCTGTGAACGTTCTCTTATGAATCACTTTAAGGTAGGAACCCTTGCGGGACTGGGGCTTATGGATTTTCCGCTGGGCGGCATTGCGGCCGGTGCGGTAATGCAGTATTTAAAAGAGACCCAAAAGACTTCCATGGAGCACATTACCCAGATACAGACCTATGTCACCGGGAAATATATGATTTTGGACAGCAGTACCAGACGCAATCTGGAACTGACAGAGACGCTTCGCGAAAAGCAAAAGAGAGGATCTCTGCTTTGGGTGTTGGATAAAACGAAGACAGCTATGGGAGCAAGACTTCTTCGTAGTTGTATCGAACAGCCGTTACTGGAAAAAGAAGAGATTAACGACCGGCTTTCCGCAGTGGAAGAATTAAAGGAAAACGGGATTACAAGAGCGGAATTAAGAGAATACCTGAATGCGGTGTACGATTTGGAACGCCTTTTAAGCCGTGTTACCTATCGTTCCGCCAACCCGCGGGATATGTTGGCATTCCAGACGTCCCTTTCCATGCTTCCGCCCATTAAGACGTTGCTGACGGATTTGGAAGCACCGTTATTAAAGAAAATTGATGAAGAACTGGATACTTTATCGGATTTGAGTGCCCTCATTGAAGCGTCCATTGATCCGGATGCGCCGTTAACCGTAAAGGAAGGCAGCATTATTAAGAGCGGATATAACGAGGAAGTGGACCGTTTGCGCCTGGCAAAGACCGAGGGAAAGGGCTGGCTTGCCGAGGTGGAGGAACGGGAGCGGGAGGCTACCGGCATTAAGAATTTAAAGATTAAGTTTAACCGTGTATTCGGCTACTATTTTGAAGTGACCAACTCCTATCAGAATTTGGTTCCGCAGACGTGGATCAGAAAACAGACCCTGACCAATGCGGAGCGTTACACCACGGAAGAATTAAAGAAGTTAGAAGAGGATATTTTAGGAGCGGAGGATAAGCTGTTTTCTTTGGAATATTCTCTGTTTTCCGAGATTCGTGAAGCGGTTGCCGCAGAAGTGGTCCGTATTAAACAGACTGCAAAGGCGGTGGCTTGGCTGGATATGTTTGCCTCTTTGGCTACGGTGGCGGAAAAGAACCGCTTTGTACGCCCGGAAATCAACAAAGAGGGCGTATTGCATATCGTAGGCGGCAGACATCCGGTGGTAGAGCAGATGATACCGAATGATATGTTTGTGGAAAACGACACTTACCTTGACAATCATGACAAGCGTATTTCCATTATTACCGGTCCGAATATGGCGGGAAAATCCACCTATATGCGCCAGACGGCCCTTATTGTGCTGATGGCACAGCTTGGTAGCTTTGTACCGGCTAAGAGTGCTAAAATCGGCATATGCGACCGTATTTTTACCCGTGTGGGAGCTTCCGATGATTTGGCTTCGGGACAGAGTACCTTCATGGTGGAAATGACTGAGGTGGCAAATATTTTACGGAATGCCACAAAGAATAGTCTTTTGATATTAGATGAAATCGGCAGAGGTACCAGTACCTTTGACGGGCTTAGTATTGCATGGGCAGTGGTGGAACATATTGCTGACCCGAAGTTAATCGGCGCCAAAGCCTTATTTGCCACCCATTACCACGAATTGACGGAGTTGGAAGGAAAGCTTCCGTCCGTACATAATTATTGCATTGCGGTAAAGGAACAGGGCGAGGACATCGTATTCCTGCGTAAAATCATTCCGGGCGGTGCGGACAAGAGCTACGGTATTCAGGTGGCAAAGCTTGCGGGTGTTCCAAGTGCCGTACTGGCCCGCGCAAGAGAGATTGCGGATGAATTGGCAGAACGGGATATTACGAAGAATGCGGCTCAGATAGAGGTAAAACAGGGAGGAAAAGTCGGTGACACCGATGGTAATAAGTCTTTTGGCAAGACAAAATCGGTGAAATCCGACAAAGATTCTTTAAACGGACAGATGACCATGTTCGGCACGGAAGAATCCGAGGATGCGGGCATTACACAGACTTTACGGGAACTTAATTTGTCTATAATGACACCGATTGATGCGCTGAATATGCTTTATAAACTGCAGGAGCAGGCGAAAGGAAAGTAAAGGAAGGAGCAACACATGGGTAAGATTGCTTTACTGGATAAAAATACCATTGATAAGATTGCGGCGGGTGAAGTGGTGGAGCGTCCGGCTTCTGTGGTGAAGGAGTTGACAGAGAACGCCATTGACGCCGGTGCGAATATGATTACGGTGGAGTTAAAGGAAGGCGGAAGCGGACTGATTCGTATTACGGATAACGGGTCCGGTATTGCGTCGGATGATGTGAAAACCGCGTTTTTGCGCCATTCCACCAGTAAAATCCGTACCGTGGAGGATTTGTTGACCGCAGGAAGTCTGGGCTTTCGCGGTGAGGCTCTTTCCAGTATTTCCGCAGTGGCTCAGGTGGAGCTGATTACTAAGACCAAGGACGCCTTTGTGGGGACCAGATATTTGATTGACGGCGGGATAGAACAGGCTATGGAAGAGGCCGGTTGTCCGGATGGCACCACGTTCCTTATCCGGAATTTGTTTTACAATGTACCGGCTCGGCGGAAGTTTTTAAAATCCGCTATGTCGGAAGCCGGGCTTTGTTCCGAACTGATGCAACGTATGGCACTTTCCCGACCGGAGATTGCTTACAAGTTTATTAATAACGGAAAAATCGTGCTTCAGACCTCCGGAAACGGGAATTTAAAAGAGGTGATTTACCAGATTTACGGACGGGAGATTACCGTAAATCTGTTAGAGGTGAACCATATCGAAGAAAGTGCCGGAATTTCGGTCAGAGGATTTATCGGAAAGCCGGTGGTATCCAGAGGCAATCGTAATTACGAGAACTATTTTATTAACGGACGATATATTAAGAGCAGTGTGGTCAGCAAGGCCATTGAAGAAGGGTACCGTTCCTATATGATGCAACATAAGTACCCGTTTACGGCGTTACATATTTCCATGGATACAGCCATGATTGATGTAAACGTGCATCCGACAAAGTTAGAAGTACGGTTCTCCGACAGCGAGGCGGTATATTACGCCGTGTACCATGCGGTGAGGGATGCATTAGCCGGGAAAAACATGATTCCGCAGGTGGGATTCGGAAAAGAAGAGAAGTCTACAAAAGTAGAATTGCCGAAAAGAGATACAAGACCGGAACAGTTTGAAATCGCAAGAATGGCACAGCAGACGGTGGCGAAGCCGAATGGCGGAAGCTTAGTAGGTTTTACGGGAAACGTGGTAAAATCGACAGAAAATCCGGCAAAATCAACAGTTGGAACTAGGGAAAGTTCGGACGGAAAAGAGGATGAATCGGTTAAAAAGGCCGCTACAATTCCTGTGAGGGCAACCGTGCTTAAAGAAGAGGAAGTACCGTATGAGATTAAGAAAAACGACAACGCAGTCAGCGATTCTACAAAAGTAGATAGTGCAAATATAGGAAGTTTTGTGGAGGATTTATTGTCATTCCGGGAGCCGGTACGTGAAGAGAAAAAGTCAGAAACGGTTGTGCAAGAACCGAATGTTCCGGAACAGATACTATCGGAAGAAAAAGCACAACCGGCAAAAGTAAAAGAATCTACGGTTTATGTTCAGGAACAGATGGAGCTTCCGAATCTACTCAGTGATGATAACAAGAAGGAATACCGTATTGTCGGCCAGTTGTTTGCTACCTACTGGCTCATCGAAATGGATGGTCAGTTATTTATGATTGACCAGCATGCGGCTCATGAGAAGATTTTGTTTGAACAGACCATGAAACGTATCAGGGAAAAGGAAATGCTGACCCAGCAGATTGCGCCGCCGTATATAGCAAGCCTTTCTCTTCGTGAGGAAGAGGTATTGCAGGCGCAGGCGGAGGTGTTGCGACGTTTGGGCTTTGAGTTTGAACACTTTGGCGGACGGGATTATAAGGTCACCGGTGTTCCGGCGGATTTATGCGGGTTGACCGGGGGCGAGCTTTTCATGCAGCTTTTGGATGAACTGGTGGCGGAAAAGCTTCACGGAAGCCCGGAAGTTTTGGTGGAAAAGGTGGCTTCCATGTCCTGTAAGGCGGCGGTAAAAGGAAATATGGTGTTGTCGGAAACGGAAGCAAAGGCAATGATTGATTTGCTGCTTACCTTAGATAATCCGTATCATTGTCCGCACGGAAGACCGACCACGATTTCCATGACAAAGCAGGAAATTGAGAAGAAGTTTAAGCGGATTGTGTAAGGAAATCAAGTTGTATCAGGAAAGATGACGATTGGAGGTTTACAGATGAGTGAAATTATCCAAATGAACGAGAACACTTGGCGTATTGAGGACAGTATGGTTCGTATGTTTTTGTTGACCGGAACGAAGGAAGCACTTCTCATCGACAGCGGAATGAATACCCCGAATGCAAAGGAAATTGCGGAAAGCATTACGGACCTTCCGGTGAAGCTACTGAATACCCACGCAGACGGGGATCATATTGCGGGAAATGAGGCGTTTGCAGAGTTTTATATGCATCGGTCGGAGGAGGCAAATTATCGTTTTCGCGGAAAGACCGGAAAAATTATTCCGGTACAGCAAGGAGACACTCTTGATTTAGGCGACAGACCTCTTGAAATTATTGATTTGCCGGGACATACACCGGGAAGTATCGGTATTTTAGATGTGAAGAACCGGGTGCTTATCGGAGGGGATTCCATTCAGGACGGACGAATTTTTATGTTCGGAGAACATCGGAATCTGTCTCACTATATTGCCAGTCTTGAGAAGCTTTCTGCTTATGAGGGACGGTTTGATGAAGTGTACGCTTCCCATAGTTCTGTATCGGTGAAACCGGAGATTATTCCGAAGCTCATTGCCGGGGCAAAGCAGATTCTTGCGGGAGAAGCCGTGGGAGAAGAAATTGATATGTTCGGAAATTCCGTGCTGTTGTATCAGTTTGAGTTTGCGGGATTTTTGTGCCCTAAGAAAGATGAAGTATGATGTAAGATGGGGGGCGAAGATATGAATTATGATGAATTATTTGCGTATGTAAAAGATGAACTTGCTGCTTATGACCATCACGGCGGTGTGTCTAAGAACAGAATCAAATACAGCCGTTTTGAACATACGGAACGGGTCTATCGTTGGATGATGATTCTGGCAGAGGATTATGTGGATAAAATTGATATGGAAGCATTACAGATAGCGACCATATTCCATGATATCGGGTATTCCTTAAACAAAGAGGACATGCATCACCACGCGGAAGACGGTGCGGTATTGTGCCGCGAGTATCTGAAGTCTGTTGGGTATCCGGTAGAAAAAGCGGACTTTATCTGTGACCTGATTGCCAGACATTCCGATAAGGAAGCACTTCACAGTGAGGATTCTCCGCTGGAACTGGTGCTTTTGATGGAGGCAGATTTATTTGACGATACGGGAGCTCACGGTATTGTAATGGATGCATGGATTCAGGCAACAAAGGAAGAGGTAAGTTTTGAATCCATATTGGAGCATATAAAGAAGTTTTCATGGAAGCAAATGCAAAATAATCCCATGCGGACGGAGAAGGCACGTCGGATTTGGGAGGAAAAGAAGGAGTTAACGAATCGGTTTGTGGAGTCGCTGACGGTGGATTTGTACGGAGGAAACCTATGAGACGCTTATTTACCTTAGATTTGCATGATTATGACGAGACCTGGCGACATGATTTGCGTCCGACGGTGCGTGGAATTATTGAAAAAGACGGCAAGCTTGGTTTAATATATGAAGCAGAAGGGGATTATTACGGTTTTCCGGGCGGAGGTATTGAGAAAGGGGAAACTTATGAGGAAGCCTTGCTTCGTGAGGTAGAGGAAGAAACAGGGCTGATTGTTCTTCAGGAGAGTATTACAGAGTACGGCGGAGCACTGCGCCTGAATAAAAGCACCAAATTTCCCAAGACTGTGTTTGAACAGGAAAATTTTTACTTTAAATGCAGGGCTCGGGAGGAAATGGGCAACCGAAATTTACAAGAGGGCGAGGAAGGATTTGAACTTACTTTTGTAACACCGGAAGAAGCTCGAAGAAAGAATCGTTATGAGAATCACGGACCGGAAAACGGCGGGATTTGGAATGAACGGGAAAGTATTATATTAGAAATGTTGATTTTTGAAAAGAAGCTTTTGAAGAATCCGACAGAAATTAAGGGCGGCATTTACTATTTTGACTCCCACGACCACGGAGACTTCTTTGACGAGGAGGATGTGGCTGAATGGAACAACGGCCGTTTGGCGAGCAATTGGAAGAAAGGTAAGCTTTTTGAAAATCCGGCAACGAAGAAACTAATAGAGACCATCGTAGCCAACGGGAAAGAGATCATTGACCTCGCCTGTGGACCGGGCATGGGGCTGATTCCGTCGGTAAAGCAACTGGATCCGGCCTTTCATTGTACCGCCACAGATGCAAGTGCCATGGTGTTAGAACATTGGAAAGACTATTTGGACCGGAAGCATTTTGGCTATGGCATCGGGTTTGCTGTGGTTTCGGTACTGGATATGCCGTTTAAGGATAACTCTGTGCCGGCTTTTACCGGTTATATCGGTCTGTCCTCTACAAGAGGCGGGGAAGCAGGGTATGATGCGGCAGTAAAGGAAGTGTACCGCTGCCTTGCACCGGGAGGATATCTGTATGCAGTAGAAAGCGAATGGATGGATATACCGGCAATATTGCAGGTGTTTGAACGGTGGGGACAGAAGCCGTGGACCTGTTTTACCGAAGAGAGGATGAGCTGGCACGACCGTTTTGTAGCGGCGGGCTTTGAGATTGTTTCGGAGGAAGTGGTACAAAACCGCATCTTCACCGAGAAGGATAATGAGCTTGGGGAAGCGTCGGTGCGGTTCGGAATCCCGGTGGGGACGAAGGAAACGGCATTTGTGCTGAGGAAAAAGTAAAAAACGATGGGGGAAATGTACATGGAAATCAGGTACACCGATACAATGACCGGCGAGGAATACAACGAATTACGCCTTAGTGTAGACTGGAAGCCTTTGACTCCGGGACAGGCAGAGCGTGGTCTTGCCCATACAGCCTTTGTGGTGGCGGCTAGGAATGGTGAACGGATTGTAGGCATGGGAAGGATGCTCTTTGACTTTGGCTATACCGCATATCTCGGTGATGTGATTATCCATCCGGAGTATCAGGGGATGGGCATCGGTACAGAGATTGTAACCAGACTAAAGGATAAAGTCATGGAGGCTGCCGAGCCGGGAGATGAAATTATGTTTATTCTGGGCGCAGCGAAAGGGAAAGAAGGATTTTACGAGAAGTTCGGGTTTAAGCAGCGTCCAAATGATTTTTCCGGAAGCGGTATGTCCATGTGGCGAGCAAAAGAATAAAAAGTTTGAGAGGGTTGTTTTTATGTGGAAAGGGGATAAAAATGGACGATAAGAAGAAAGTAACAAAGTATATGACATTATATATGTCGCTTGGAATGTGTGTGGGAATGTTGCTGGGGGTAAACTTCGGAATGCTTTTATTTGATAATTTGGCTCTCGGTTTGCCGATTGGTATATCTACAGGAATGGGTGTCGGCATAGCACTGGGAGCGGCAAAGGACAAGAGATTATCCGAAAATATGATGGAAATCAGTCGGATTGTGGACGTGCCGGATTCGACGGATAAGTTTGTTTATACAGTAGATAAAAACGGGGAAGAAAAAGAATACCGGATGAATGAAAAAAGAATCCTTTCGGAGAAGTTTTCCGTCGGCGACAGAGTTGCAGAAGAAAAAGCAGGGTATTTGGTGTCGTTGGAGAACAAGTAAGATAGGGAAATGTAATTTTAAGTTGGAAAGGAGTTAAGGTCGTGAAGCATCAAGGAACAAAGACATTTGAAACAGAACGGTTACTTCTTCGACGTTTTACGGTAGAGGATGCACCGTATTTTTTTCAGAATGTGACCTCTGACCCGGAGGTAAACCGCTTTTTAACATGGCCTTTAGATAGGACGGTTGAGGATACGAAAAAACTCCTTTCGGAATGGGAGGAACGTTATGAAAGTCCGGAACGATATTGTTGGGCAATCGTGTTAAAGGAGAACGATGAGGTTATCGGGACCATTGCAACACCGACTGTGAAAAATCGTATTGAAGCTGTGGAAGTGACCTATTGTATCGGAAGTAAATGGTGGGGGCAAGGGATTGTACCGGAAGCATTGCAGGTAGTTATGAAATACATGTTTGAAGAAGTACAAGCAAACCGAATTGAGGCAGGATTTGACAGTAACAATCCGAATTCCGGACGCGTGATGGAAAAGGTTGGAATGCAAAAGGAAGGCTTTTTACGACAGGCAGGAAGGAATAATCAGGGACTGTTCGACTTGGTGTTTTATGCGATGATAAAAGATGACTGGTTGACGTTACAAAGAGGATAATAACATGACAAAACACATTATTATTGCCGGTGTTCCGAGAGCCGGGAAAAGTACGGTTTCACAAATGATTGCAAAGATGTTCAGCTATCAACATATCAGTATGGATTCCATTATTGCGGGCTTTGAAAAGGCATTTCCGCAGGTGGGGATTGATACAGGAGCAGATGGAGATGTAATAGAAAATGTACAAAACATCAGTGCTAAAATAGCACCTTTCCTAAGGGCAATGATGGACAGTGGGGAATACGACGAGTGCGATTATGGGATGGTGATTGATGTGTTCCAGCTTCTGCCGGAAGATTATCGGATGCATATTGACCCAGCTGTTTGTGAGATATATTATTTTATTACGTCGGATGTGACAGCAGAGGAACGTTTTGAACTGTTAAAGCAGTATGACACACCGAAAGATTACACTTACTATAAGTCGGATGAGGAAAATCGTAAGGATTGTGCGGAGATTGTAGCAATCAGTAAGTGGATGAAGGAGCAGTGCCAAAAGTATGCTGTGCCTTGTTTTGAGACTGCAAAGGAGAGAAATAAGGTGCTTGCGGATTTTGTAAGTTGTATCAAAGCGTAGCTATAAGTCTTTTCGTATACCAATTTGGAAAGTGAGGTGAGCTTATGACAAACTTAAGAAAAGAAATTGCAGAATTGATCGGGCTTTCCCTATCTTGGGAAACATCCGATGTTACATACGAAGTGCTGGATTCCGTGAAGGAAGAGGGCTATACAAGACAATTGATTTCCTATGTATCCGACGAGGATAAGGTCAGTGCGTATTTGCTTTTGCCGGATCATTTGGACAACAATCCTGCAATTTTAATCAATCACCAGCATAACCGAGAGCATCATTTAGGAAAAAGTGAGGTATGCGGTTTGTCTGGAAATCCGTTGCAGGCCTTTGGTCCGGTGCTTGCAAGGAAAGGCTTTGTGGTGCTGGCTCCCGACTCTATCTGTTTTGAAGAACGCAGACCGGACCCTACCGTGGAAGGTTTTGATTTTTGGCAGCATTTTCATGAAATGACGTATCGGGTGATAACCGGAGAGATATTGATGAAAAAGGTAATGACGGATGCTATGAACGGGATTTCGTTACTGGCGGGGTTAACCTTTGTAGATACTGAAAGAATCGGTACTTTGGGACATTCTTACGGAGGAAATACAGTGTTGTTTTTAACGGCATTGGACGAAAGAATTTCCTTTGCCTGTGCCAGCGGAAGTGCCTGCACTTATGAATATCGTATGAAGCACGGAACCGGAATCGAACTGGCCAGTGTGATTCCGAATTTTCATGGGAAATACGATATTGATGATTTGGTAAAGCTTACGGCTCCGCGAAAGCTTTTTCTGGTGTCTTCTAACGAGGACAAGTATTCCATGGATGCGCCGGAAATCGTGAAAAAGGCTGTAGGACGGTATGATGATCTTGGAGTACCGGAGAATCTGGAACACAAGCGGTATCCGGGCGGACATGCCCTGACAGAGGAGCGGTTTGGGGATATCATAGATTGGGTTGTTAGGAATTGCTAAGAAGGAGAAATGTATGGCGAAACTTCCATTACTCATATTGACAGGACCTACGGCGGTAGGAAAAACAAATCTGTCCATCAAACTTGCAAAGGCGGTAAACGGCGAGATTATTTCGGCGGATTCCATGCAGGTGTACCGGCGGATGGACATCGGTACAGCAAAGATTAAGAAAGAGGAAATGGGCGGTGTGACGCATCATTTGATTGATATTTGTGATCCCACGGAGGATTATAATGTGGTGCGGTTTGCCACAGAGGCGAAGCGGCTGATTCGTGAGATAACGGAACGGGGGCATGTGCCGATTCTGGTGGGGGGCACCGGGTTCTACATCCAGGCGGTACTGTACGACATTGATTTTACCGAGACGGAGGAAGATACATCTTACCGTGAGGAGTTGGCAGCGTTTGCCGAGGAACATGGTGCGGAAGCGTTGCATGCGAGACTTGCCCAGGTAGATCCGGCATCGGCAGAGGCGATTCATGCCAACAATGTGAAGCGTGTCATCCGTGCCTTGGAGTTTTATGCGCAGACCGGAACCAAAATATCCGAACACAATGAAGAACAACACGGGAAGAAATCAGCTTATAACAGTGCTTATTTTGTACTGACCCAGGACCGGGCGGTGTTGTATGACCGGATTGAAAAGCGGATAGATATGATGCTTGAGGAAGGGCTTTTGGAAGAGGTAAAAAGTCTTTTAGAAGAGGGCTGTAGACCGGAATCCGTATCCATGCAGGGGCTCGGCTATAAAGAAATCGTGGCTTACTTAAAGGGAGAATGCACCTTGGAGGAAGCGATTTACATCTTAAAGCGGGATACGAGACATTTTGCAAAGCGCCAACTTACCTGGTTTAAGCGGGAACGGGAAGTGCTTTGGTTTGACAAGGGTGAGTATGAAAATGAGGATGCGATACTCACCGCGATGCTGGCGGAAGCGAGAGTACGCGGGATTATTAAGTAAACTATTACATGTGAAGTTTGTTTTGGAATTTCTGAAATGATGGTAGCAAAGATGGCAGAGTAATGAATGAAACAGAAAGAAGGTTCAAATATGACAATCAGACGTGCAGAAAACAAGGACATGAATGGGATTAACAAGCTATTGCATCAGGTATTAATGGTGCACCATAACGGCAGACCGGATATTTTTAAGCCGAATGCGAAGAAGTACACGGATGCGGAGCTTATGGAGATTCTTGCGGATGACATTAAGCCGGTGTTTGTGGCTGTAGACGAGAAGGAAGAAGTACTGGGCTATGCGTTTTGTGTATTTCAGCAGCATGTAAATAACAACATTTTGACAGATATTAAGACGCTTTATATCGATGATTTGTGTGTGGATGAGGAAAAACGTGGCATGCACATCGGAACGGCTCTGTATGAGTATGTACTTAACTTCGCAAAGGCGTCCGGATGTTATAACGTGACCTTGAATGTATGGTCCTGTAATGAAAGTGCCATGAAGTTTTATGAGAAGTGTGGTTTGGTGCCACAGAAGGTTGGAATGGAGAAAGTGTTATAGCTGTTATAAACAAAAAGATGACATAAAATAGTTATGTAAACTTTGGCATGATTTTGGAACGGAGGACACGGCATGTTTCATCAAGCAAAGAATTGTACACTTCAATTGGGGACAACTACAATGGATTATGTGACCTTCGGAATCGGAACGAAGCCTTTGATTATTATTCCGGGATTGAATGTACGGGGAGTAAAAGGAGCTGCAACCGGATTGGCATATATGTATAAGTTGTTTGCAAAGGAGTATAACGTTTATGTATTTGACCGCAAGGAAGAGATTCCGGAAGGGTATACGGTACGGGACATAGCGGCGGATGTAGCGGAAGCAATGAGACTACTTGGCCTTACCGATGCTGATGTATTCGGTGTGTCCCAGGGAGGGATGATTGCCCAGTATCTTGCCATTGACCATCCGGAACTGGTACATAAATTAGTGTTGGGAGTGACTCTTTCTAAAAATAATGATACGGTAAAGCAGGTAATTGCAGATTGGATCCGGATGACAGAACAAAACGATTATGACGGTTTTATTTCCGATATGCTTATAAAAATGTATTCGGATGATTATGTGCGGAAATATAAATGTGTGATTCCGATGGTTGCAAAAAAGAGCAGACCGAAGAATTTTGAACGGTTTATTATTCTTGCAAAAGCTTGTCTGACTTGTAATACCTATGATGAATTGGATAAAATAAAGTGTCCGGTTTTTGTGCTTGGCGGAAAACAAGATAAGATTGTGACCGGAGAAGCATCGGTAGAGCTTGCGGAAAAGTTGCGGTGCGAGTACTACATGTATGAAAATTTGGGCCACGCAGCATACGAAGAAGCAAAGGATTTTAACAAGAGAATTTATGAGTTTTTGCAGAAGTAGCAGTGTATAATTGCAAAGTTCCTATGAAAAACGCAAGAAAAATACAAAAGTTCCTATGAAAAACGCAAAATATTGATTGCGTTTTTCTTCTTTTCTATGATATACTATACATGAAATCTTATACAGAACGGAGGTGCTTTGTATGGAACGAGATATTATGAAACAATTGGTGGAATGGAAGGAGGCATCCGATCGAAAACCGTTACTGTTAACAGGAGTGAGACAGTGTGGAAAGACTTATGTTTGTAAGAAATTCGGAGAACAATATTTTGAGGATGTTGCCTACTTTTATTTTGAAGGAAATAAAAACCTGATTTCCGTATTTGATTATGATTTTGATGTGAGCCGGATTTTAGATGAGTTAGGGAATGTAATTCGTGGTAAGGAAATTGTACCGGGGAAAACATTGGTTGTTTTTGATGAAATACAAGCTTGCCCAAATGCAATTACATCCTTAAAATATTTTTGTGAGAATATGCGGGATCTCCATATTGTTTGTGCAGGCTCATTACTCGGCGTCTCCGTAAAGAGGGATAATATATCGTTTCCGGTAGGTAAGGTGGATCGATTGCAAATGTATCCTTTGTCTTTTTCGGAATTCTTGCGTGCGGATGGAGGAAAAACGCTTTATACAGGAGTACAGAAGTATGGAATTGACAAGGAATTGCCGGAGCTGTATACCAATAGTTTAGAGAAAGCATTGAGATATTATTATATTGTAGGTGGGATGCCGGAGGTAGTTGCAAAGTGGGTGGAAACTCACAATTTTGAGAAGGTTGAAAAATTACAGGATAATATTTTACAGGACTATAGCAGTGATTTTGCAAAACATGCTCCGAAAACAGATATTCCGAAACTTGGTTGGATATGGGATTCTATACCGAAACAGCTCGCAAAGGACAATAACAAGTTTGTTTTCTCTCATGTAAAGGAAGGCAAGCGTTCCAATGAATTGGAGGATGCATTAGAGTGGTTAGTAGATGCGGGTTTGGTGTATCGTTTGGAACTTGTGTCAAATCCGGAATTACCGCTTTCCTTTTGCGCAGATGCTACGTTTTTTAAGGTATATTTGTCTGATGTAGGTTTGCTACGTAGAAAGTCCGGGGTTTCTTACCGAACTATTTTAGAAGATTCCGAACTTTATCGGAATTTCAAAGGTGCTTTTACAGAGAATTTTGTATTGAATGAATTAATAAAACTTGGAATACATCCGTATTTTTGGCGTTCCGGTAATACTGCGGAGCTGGATTTCCTGTTTGAGTACGAGGATAAGATAATTCCGGTGGAAGCAAAAGCTGAGGTACGCACCAGAGCTAAAAGTTATTTGCAATTTTGTAAAAAGTATCATCCAAAGTTGGGATTTAAGTTTTCTATGAAAAATGTAGGGGATCATGAAGTGGAGAATACAAAGACATATAGTGTTCCGTTATATTTGATATGGAAGGTGAAGGAGTATTTGAAAGGTGAGGGAAATTAGAAGATGAAGAAAAGTATAATGCTGAAAGGAACGTCGTATGAGTATCATTGTAAATTTATACTACTCCGGTAAAGACGGCAACGCCCGAAAATTTGCGGAAGAGATGACCACCCGGGGAATCGTGGATGCGGTTCGTGCAGAGGAAGGAAATGAGCGTTACGAGTATTTCTTTTCCATGGAGGATGCGGAAACGGTGCTTTTAATTGACCGGTGGAAGAATCAGGAGGCATTGGATATTCACCACAAGTCGGAGATGATGAAGCAGATTGCGGAATTGAGGGACAAGTACAAGCTCCGTCTTCGGGTAGAACGGTATGTTGAGGAGCGGTGAATCAGTGAAAAGGAGCGATGCGAACCATGAAAACCCTAATTTTCAATGGATCTCCCCGAAGAAACGGAGATACCGCAAGTTTATTGAGGTATATGATTGAGCAACTACCGGGGGAATATAAGATAGTAGATGCCTATCGTGCCAATATTTCCCCGTGTCTGGATTGCAGATATTGCAAGGAAAAGTCCGGTTGTGCCATACAAGATGAGATGCAGGAGGTTTATGAATATCTCAAGGATTGTGACAATGTGTTGATTGCATCCCCGGTGTATTTTTCGGAGCTTACGGGGCCGATGCTTAGTGTGGGAAGCCGTTTACAGACCTATTTTTGTAGGAGGTTCTTCCGTAAGGAAAACAGCGGACTGACCCCGAAGAAAGGTGCCGTGCTTTTGGTGGGGGGCGGCGACGGAAAGCCGGATAAGGCCTACGAAACTGCGAAAGTACTGTTAAAGAACATGAATTGTAAGGAAATTTATCCTCTTGTTTGTTCCCATAATACGGACCGGATTCCGGCCATAGAGGATGCGCAGGCTGTTAGGGGTGTAGAGGAGATTGTGAGTTTTTTTGGGACGGAGTAAAGCATCCGAGAATGCAACGTGATAACATTTTAAGAAGGTAGAGCATTTATGAAGGTTACAGTAAGAGAATATCAAACCAAAGATTTACCTGCTATGATTCGAATTTGGAATGAAGTAGTGGACGAAGGCATTGCCTTTCCGCAGGAAGAATTTCTTGACGAAGCAACGGGAGCAACGTTCTTCGGAGCACAGACCTATAATGGTGTAGCGGAAGACACCGAGACCGGACAAGTGTTGGGGCTTTATATTCTGCATCCTAACAATATCGGGCGATGCGGACATATCGGAAATGCCAGTTATGCGATTTTATCCTCCTATAGAGGTTTGCATATCGGTGAAACGTTGGTAGCAGATAGTCTGAAACAGGCAAAAGCCCACGGCTTCGGCGTTATGCAGTTTAATGCGGTGGTAGCATCTAATGTACATGCAAGACATTTATATGAACGTCTCGGGTTTGTGCCGTTAGGAGTGATTCCGAAGGGCTTTCGGATGAAGGACGGACAGTATGAAGATATTTGTCCGTATTATCATGAACTGTAAAGATATATAGCGCTGAAATTCTTTCATGAATTCAAAAGAAAATAAATAGTAAAGAGGAAAAAATGACACAGGTAAAATTTTATGATACCATCAATGACTCCTTATTGAAATTTGCGGTCATCATCACCAAAAGTGCCGGAAAATGGGTGTTTTGCAAGCATAGAGAGCGGACCACCTATGAGGTTCCGGGCGGTCATAGAGAAGCAGGAGAGTCCATTGAAGAGACTGCGAGAAGGGAACTTTACGAGGAAACCGGAGCTTTGGAATATGGAATAATACCGGTTTGTATATATTCTGTAAAAAAAGACGGTGGACAAGAAACCTTCGGAATGTTATACTATGCCGAGGTGACGTCCTTTGAAGAGAAGCTTCATAGCGAGATTGAGAAGATTATTTTTGCGGAAGAGTTACCGGAAAACTGGACCTATCCTGAGATTCAGCCGAAGTTGATAGAGGTAGCGAGACAAAAAGGGATAGTATAACCAACATATGTGTTTATCTTGTACTCACATATTAAATGTACATAAATTAATTATGTAAACATAAAGAATTTCTAAGGGAGAATTATTAGAGGAAATATACTTAAAAATTTATTACAAACAGGAGACATTACCATGAATGATTATTTGAGACTGATGTACAAGGACTGCAAAATCGATGATAAGGTATTTGATTTGTGCAATGAAGTAGAAGAGTCTTTAAAGGAGCGTTTTCAGGCGATTGATGAGGTAGCGGAGTATAACCAGTTAAAGGTATTGGCGGCTATGCGGAAGAATAAGGTTTCGGATGCTCATTTTAACGATTCTACAGGTTATGGTTATGATGATATCGGAAGAGATACTTTGGAAGATGTGTATGCCGATGTATTTCACACGGAAAGTGCATTGGTGCGTCCGAATCTTGTGTCCGGCACCCATGCGCTGACGGTTGCACTGTCTGCAAATCTTCGTCCGGGAGATGAGATCCTTTCTCCGACGGGCAAGCCTTATGATACTTTAGAGGGTGTCATCGGTATTCGTGAGACAAAGGGGTCTTTAGCTGAATTCGGTATTACATATAAGCAGGTTGATTTACTGCCCAACGGTAATTTTGATTTTGACAAGATTAAAGAAGCCATTAACGAAAAGACAAAGCTCATTGCAATCCAGCGATCCAAAGGCTATCAGACGAGACCGACTTTGTCTGCAGGACGTATCGGCGTGCTGATTTCCTATATCAAGATGATTAAGCCGGATGTAATCTGTATGGTGGATAACTGCTACGGTGAGTTTGTAGAGGTGATTGAGCCGACGGATGTGGGAGCGGACCTTTGTGTAGGTTCTCTTATTAAGAATCCGGGAGGCGGACTGGCACCGATCGGTGGATATATTGTGGGTAAGAAGGAGTATGTAGATAATTGTGCGTATCGTCTGACGGCACCGGGGCTCGGGAAAGAAGTGGGTGCAAGTCTTGGACTGAATCGTTCCTTTTTCCAAGGGCTTTTCATGGCACCTACGGTGGTTGCGGGAGCACTGAAAGGAGCAATTTATGCGGCAAATATCTATGAAAAGCTTGGTTTTAAGTGTGTTCCGAGAGGAAAGGAAGAGCGTTTTGATATTATACAGGCGGTGACCTTGGAAAGCCGTGAGGCGATGCTTGCGTTCTGTCACGGAATTCAGGAGGCTGCGCCGGTAGACAGCTATGTGGTACCGGAACCTTGGGCAATGCCGGGATATCATGACGATGTAATCATGGCGGCAGGTGCTTTTATCCAGGGGGCTTCTATTGAACTTTCTGCGGATGGTCCTGTAGCAGAACCGTATAATGTGTATTTTCAGGGCGGTCTTACCTGGTATCATGCGAAATTCGGTATTATGAATTCTGTGCAGAAGTTGTATGAGAAAGGCTTGATTTTGCAGAAAAGCGAAGAAAAGTAAACGATAAGAGGTTAAAGGCAGTGCTTGGAAAAGGAGCATTGCCTTTTTTTGAAAAGAAAATAATATAATGTTTTTCCTTGAAGGAAAAAGTACAAAAAAAGATTGAACAAATATTCGATTTGTGCTATACTAAATATAGGGAGAATTTACAGAAAAGAGGGATTTTTATGAAAACCGGAAGACCTTGGGTTTTATTACTTTTAATGTTATGCGGTGTGGTAATCGGTAGTTTTCTTGGCTTGTTAACCAAGGATATTTCGTGGCTATCCTGGCTCGATTACGGTATGACCTTCGGCATCGGAACGAACGGTGGGGCTTTTGTGTTGAATCTCGGTGTGATTGTTCTTACCTTCGGTCTGACCATTAAGATTTCCATTGCCAGCATTATCGGTGTTGTAATTGCGTTTCTCATTTACAGAAGATTATAATTCCGGTTTCTTTCCGCACAGGAAAAGCCTATGAATCATTTTTTAACACAAAAGCAGCTTCCGGAGTCGGAACGTCCTTATGAAAAATGTGAGCGTTTCGGTCCAGAGGTTTTGTCGGATGCAGAACTTTTGGCGGTTATTATCCGCTCCGGCACAAAAAAAGAGAGGGCGGTAGATCTGGCGATTCGCGTCTTGGACCGTCCGGGAGCAAAGAAAGGGCTTTCTGCCCTTTATTACTATTCCATGCAGGAACTTCAGAAAATAAAAGGCATCGGTAAGGTAAAAGCGGTGCAGCTTTGCTGTGTGGCGGAGCTGGCAAAACGGCTGCATACTTCAAAACAGAAGGATAAAGAAATGTTTCGTACACCGGAAAGCATTGCAAAAGTATATATGGAACGGTTACGCCATTGCCGGACCGAAGAAATTATTTTGTTAATGTTAGATACAAAAGGGCGGAAAATTGCCGATGAAGTCATCTCAAAAGGGACGGTTAACATGGCGGTTCTGGAGCCGCGGGAGGTACTTTGTGTTGCGCTTCGTTACGAGGCGGTATTTCTGGTGGTGCTTCACAATCATCCCAGCGGATTGCCCGTTCCCAGTGAAGCGGATATTGCGGTTACCAGACGTCTTGCGGCTGCTTGTGAAGTTGTTGGGATTTTTCTGCGCGACCACATTGTAATCGGTGACAATTGTTACCTCAGTATGAAGGAAAAGGGATTTTTTGAGTGACTTTTGTCAAAATATAGGACAAATAAATTATTGAAATATATAGGAAAAAGTGGTACACTATGATAGAATATAGAAATACTATGCGAAGGGAGATTTGAAAATTGTCATCAAAGGTTTTTGCAATAGATTTTGGTACCAGTATGATTAAGATTTACAAGAAAAACGAAGGCGTCATTTTCGATGAAAAGAATGTGGTTGCTATCTGCGACGGAGCTGTAAAAGCAATCGGAGACGAGGCATTTGAAATGTACGGAAGAACTCCGGATAATTTTGAAGTGACGTTTCCGGTAAAGTATGGTGTGGTTGCGGATTTTGCGAATATGTTGGCACTTCTTAACTCCGCATTTGCCGTACTTTCGGACAAGCATGGGAAGTTTGCGGGAGCGGAATTTATCGTTGCGATTCCGAGTGATATCAGTGAAGTGGAATGCAGAGCGTTTTATGACCTTCTTTGGAGTTCCTCCGCGAAGCCGAAAAAAGATAAAGTGCGTGCGGTTCATAAACCGGTGGCAAATGCGATCGGAGCAGGTCTTGAAGTTATGACCGCAAACGGAATTATGGTGGTGGATATCGGCGCGGAAACTACAGAAATTGCGGTTATGGCATTGGGTGGTATTGTAAACAGTAAAAAAGTAAATATCGGCGGAAATCGTTTGGACGAAACTATCATTAACAGTGTAAAGAAACGTTACAACCTGATTATCGGCAGTAAAACGGCCGAATTGATTAAGAAAGAGCTTTCCTGTGCACTTCCGCCGAAGGAAGTGAAAACGCTTCGTGTATACGGAAGAGATGTTATGACCGGTCTTCCGACGGAGGCTGAGATTGACTCCGCATTTGTATATGAGTCGATTGAAGAGCAGTTACATTCCATTGTAGATGCCGTGAAGATGATTTTGGAAAAGACGCCACCGGAAATTGCCTCCGATATTTTGGACACCGGTATCTATCTGACCGGCGGTTCCGCCAATATTAAGGATTTGGACAAGCTGTTTGCTCAGGAAACGGAACTGGAGATTCACATTTGTGAGAATTCTGCCAATACGGTTGTTATTGGTTTAGGAAAAATTCTTGAGAACGGAAAATACAGCGATTTAAGACTTACCTTGGACAAGATGGCAAACGGAGGTTGATAGTGAATGAAACGTCGCAGACGTAGAAGGCGGATTGAATTTGAATTTCATCCGAAATATTTATGGATATTCTGCATCATTCTCTGTGTTGTACTTATGTTTGTTTCGTATCGTTTTCCGGAACGTTTTTCCGGCGTAAAAACTGCGGTGGGGAATGTGATTTCTCCGATGCAGAGAGGAATCAACAGTGTCGGAAAATCCATTTCCGACCGGTTACAAGCGTTTCGTGATGTAAAAAAGCTTCGTGCGGAAAACGAAAAGTTAAAGTCGCAAATAGAAGATCTTACAAGTACAAACCAACAATTGACACAGGATAAATATGAGCTGGACGGATTGCGGCGTTTGTACGAATTGGATGCGAAGTATACAGACTATGACAAGGTTGCCGCAAGGATTATAGCCAGCGATACCAATAACTGGTTTTATAATTTTGTTGTAGACAAAGGGAGCCAGGACGGAATCTCCGTAGGCATGAATGTTCTTGCGGGGAACGGACTTGTGGGGATTGTTTCCGAAACCGGAAAGAATTGGTCCAGAATCCGGTCCATTATTGATGACAACTGTAATGTCAGCGGAATGTCTATCGAAACACAGGATACATGCATCGTATCCGGAGACTTAAAAATGATGAAAGAACAAGATGTGATTCGTGTGGAAATGATTTCCTTGGATGCAAAAATCAAGGAGAATTCCGAAATCGTCACGTCTCATATCAGTGATAAGTATTTGCAGGGGATTTTAATCGGATATATTCAAGATATCGAGGTGGATTCCAGTAATATGACAAAAAACGCCACTTTGATTCCGGCTGTTGATTTTGAACGTCTGGATGAAGTGCTGATTATTACCGAGTTGAAAGAAGCTTATGATTTTGATTGATAGAACTTACCGGAAAGGAACGAGAGATTGATTCGTATTATTATTGTTTTTATCCAGCTTATAGTATGTTTTTTATTACAAAGTGCGGTAATGCCTGCGATTTCTCTTGCCGGTGTGGTTCCTGATTTGTTATTGATTCTCGTAATTACGGTAGCTTATACAAGAGGTCGTATCCCGGGGATGATGACAGGTTTGTTTGCAGGGTTACTTACGGATGCTTATTTCGAAGAACTGATGGGCTTTTGCGCGCTTTTATACTTATGCATCGGTTATCTTGCGGGATATTCGCAAAAAATTTATGAAGAGCGGGATTATACCTTGCCGATGTTGATGATTTTGGTAGGTGAATTTCTTTACTCTTTTGTATACTATGTTGCTCATTTTTTACTTCGGAGCAGAACGGAGTTCGGATACTACTTCCTTCATCTGATTCTCCCTCGAATGGTATATACGGTATTTGCGGCGGCACTTCTATATCCGTTGTTTCACTTATTACATCGTTTTCTGCTACGCAGGGTTGAGAAGGAGGAGTAGAAGTTGTTCTATGTAATTTTCACAAAATTAAAAGAATGGTTCTCTTCCCGTTTAATACCGATTGCATTGTTTTATTTTGTTCTTGCCGGTATTATGGTGTTTCAGCTGTACCGGATACAGATTTTAGATATAGAACAAGTGTCGGCGGCGGAAGAATATAAGTCTGTCAGGGAACGTCAGACAGATAGTACAAGAGGAATGATTTTTGACAAGAACGGAAGAGTTTTGGCTTACAACGAACTTTCTTATTCCGTGATTTTGGAAGACAGTCCTTTGCTGAATACGAATGATAAAAAGAATGCAATGCTATATCAACTGATTCAGATATTAAAACGGGAAAATGTAGCATTGGAACCGGAGTTCTATATTGCAAAAGGGGAATCCGGCATTTTGGAATATACGGTAGACGGAACCGCAAGACAGCGTTTTATTAAGAATGCATTGGGAAAACAATCCATTGCGGATTTGACGGAAGAAGAAAGTCAAATGACAGCGGAAGAGTTGTTCTCTCTGCTTCGGTTCGGTAATTTAAAATTCGGATCTATGTATGGAATTTCCGAAGAGTATTCTGTGGAAGATGCGCTTCAGATTATGTCGGTTCGGTATGCGATTTTTACCTTGTGGCCGAAGTATTCCCAGATTACACTGGCTACCGGAATTTCGGACACATTGATTTCTACATTAAAGGAAAACAGCGACTCCTTGCCGGGCATTTCGGTTGTAATGAAAACCAAACGCGTCTATAATTACAGTGAGTATTTTGCACATATTATCGGATATACCGGTAAAATCACCGAGGATGAAATAGAAGCTTATGCTGCGGAAGGAAAAGAGTATTCCTTATCCGATAGTGTAGGAAAAACCGGACTTGAGAAAACCTATGAAGATGTGCTGAACGGTGAAAAGGGAATCGAACAACTTACATTGGACGGAAATTACCGTATTGTGAACACGGAGGTGTTGTCCGAACCGCAGGCAGGCAATCATTTGTATTTGACAATTGATGCCGAGATGCAGAAGGCATATTATCATTTGGTTGAAAAAGAATTAGCTAAGATTTTATTGGAGCAAATAACGGATAAGTTGGATTACGGAACAAAAGGAGAGTCTGCGGATGATATTTTGATTCCGATATTTGAAGTTTACGATGCACTTTTTTCGAACAATGTATTTGATGTAAACAAGATTTTCGGACAGAGCCCGGCAGAAAATGCCACCGCAAACGAACAGAAAGTATATCAGAAGTTTTCCGATAAGTTTCAAAAGGTTTTGGACCGTTTGACAGAGCAGCTTGCGTATGACAGTAAGGTACCAATGTCAAAGTTATCGGAGGAGATGGCAGAGTATACGGAGTATATATATGCTAAAATTACCTCTGCGGATGTAGGCATTTTACCTTTGGAGAATATTGATAAAACAGACTCCATGTATCTTGATTATAAAAATGATCAGATTGGCCTGAGTGAGTTTTTAGTGTATGCGATTAATCAAAATTGGATTAATTTGGAACGTCTCGGAATTGAGACTTATTATGTTACCGACGAAATCTATGAGATATTATTTGATGAGATTGTTCGTTTATTGCGGGAAGATTCTGTGTTTATGAAAAAATTACTTCGCAATATGATCTTTCAGAAAGAACTTTCCGGAAAAGAAATTTGTTTACTCTTATTTGATCAATCCATCATTGAATACAATGAAACGGATTATCAGGCTTTAAGCAAAGGAAAAGTATCCGCCTATGATTTCATACGTGAAAAAATTAAAAATGTAGAGATTACTCCGGCTCAGTTGGCACTGGAACCGTGCGGTGCTTCCTTGGTTGTAACCGATGTAAATACCGGTGATGTACTTGCTATGGTTACTTATCCGAGTTACGATAATAATAAACTGGCCAATAAAATCGATTGGGAATATTATTCCAAATTATTGGCAGATAAATCAAATCCGTTGTCCAGCCGGGTTACAAATTCAAAAACAACCACCGGTTCCACCTTTAAGATGTTGACCAGTTTCGCGGGATACGGAGAGAATGAACTGGGGTTATATGAAAAGATTGAAGACTTAGGTGAATTTACAAAAGTAGATCCGTCACCAAAGTGCTGGTATTATCCGAGAAATCATGGTAAAATAGATGTATCGCAGGCAATTAATCATTCCTGTAACTATTTTTATTTCGAAGTGGGATATCGTCTTGCGGAAGATTTCAACGGGAAATACAGTGACTCCTTAGGAATTGCAAAGCTTACCAAGTATGCAAAAAAATTCGGTCTGGGTTCGAAATCCGGTATCGAAGTGGCGGAGCTTGAGCCTCAGATTGCCACGCAGGATGCGGTTCGTGCTTCCATCGGATATTATCATAGTTTTACACCGTCACAGATAGCGCGTTATGCAACTACATTAGCAAACAGGGGAGATTGTTACAATCTGACCTTAGTTGACAAAATAACGGATACAAAGGACCAAGTGGTGTTGAATAATTCCGCAACGATTTATAACAACATTACGGAATTTACCGATGCAGAGTGGGCACAGGTACAGAAAGGTATGTATTTGGTGTTAAACAGCAACGATTCTACAGGAAGAGAATATGACCAATTGGGGTTTGATGCAGCCGGAAAATCCGGTACAGCACAGGTTTCCGATACAAAGCCAAGTCATGCATTGTTCGTTTCTTATGCGCCGTATTTGAATCCGGAAATTGCGGTAACCGTTGTTATTCCGAACGGGTATTCATCCGGAAATGCGGTTGATTTTGGATATGTTGTCTACGATTACTATTATCATCCGTACACGTATGACAGTAATTATAATAAATTTGCGGTGGAATAACGGAGGAGGAAATTATGAGTAATGCAGTGGTAATTAAAGGAACCACCTATGGATTTTCTGTTTATATTGCTGAAGATGCCGATTTTTCCGTGGTTATGGAACAGACCAGGGAAAAGTTTAAAGAATCGGCAAAGTTTTTCGGAAATGCGAAAATGGCAATTTCCTTTGACGGAAAGCATTTGACTGATGAAGAACAGCGTATGTTGCTGGATGTGATTTCCGAGAGTTCGGAGGTTCATATTGTTTGTGTGATTGAAAAGAACGGTGAAACAGAGGAGCTTCATAAACGTTCATTGGAAGAACGGTTACAGGCTTTGGATAGTTCAAACGGTCAATTTTATAAAGGAAATCTTCGTTCCGGTCAGGTGCTTGAAACAGAAACCAGTATTATTATTGTGGGGGATGTGAATCAAGGCGCTACCGTAACGTCAAAAGGCAATATTATTGTGCTCGGTTCTCTTTTAGGAAATGTGTATGCGGGAGCGGGCGGAAACGGCAATGCCTTTGTTCTTGCACTTGAAATGGATCCTGTACAAATCAGAATTGCGGATACCATTGCAAGAGCACCGGATAAAGTAGGGAAAATGCTTTGGAAACGGGAGAAAGAAAAATCAATGGAGCCGAAAATCGCTTTTCGGTCGGAGGGGAATATATTTATTGAACCGGTTTCAAGAACGGTTTTAAATGATATAAAATTATAAAATTGGAGGATAAGAACGAATGGGCGAAGTAATTGTAGTAACATCAGGAAAAGGCGGTGTAGGTAAAACGACCACTACTGCAAATGTAGGTACCGGCCTTGCAAAGTTAGAGAAGAAAGTTGTATTGATTGATACCGATATCGGTCTCAGAAATCTTGATGTTGTAATGGGGCTTGAAAACAGAATTGTTTACAATCTGGTAGATGTAATTGAAGGCACCTGTAAAATCAATCAAGCATTTATTAAGGTGAAGGGTTACAATAATTTTTATCTGCTTCCTTCTGCACAGACCCGTGATAAGACGGCGATTACACCGGAACAGATGAAGAAGCTGACCGACCAGTTAAAGGAAGAGTTCGATTATGTTATTATCGATTGCCCGGCAGGCATTGAGCAGGGCTTCCATAATGCAATTGCAGGTGCGGACCGTGCCCTTGTGGTAACAACTCCGGAAGTTTCCGCGGTAAGAGATGCAGATCGAATCATCGGTCTTTTGGAAGCAAATGAGATTAAGCAGATTCATTTGATTGTAAACCGTTTGCGTATGGATATGGTAAAGCGCGGCGATATGATGTCCAGTGAGGATGTTGTTGAAATTCTTGCGATTCCGTTAATTGGTGTCGTACCGGATGATGAAAACATAGTTATTTCTACCAACCAGGGTGCTCCGCTTGTCGGAAATAATACCATGGCCGGTAAAGCATACATGAACATTTGTAAGCGTGTGGATGGCGAAGATGTACCGTTCCTTGATTTAGCCGGTAAGGGTGGTTTGTTCAGTCGTCTTTTCAAGAAAAACTAACGGAGGGTAGAATATGAGTTTCTTTGATTTTTTCAACAAGAATAAGACATCGGGTTCTGTAGCAAAAGATCGTTTGAAGTTAGTGCTTGTTTCCGATCGTGCAGGCTGCTCCCCGGAAGTAATGGAGCAGATGAAAAATGATATTATTGCCGTGATTTCCAAATATATTGAGATTGATATGACCGGTTTGGATATTCAGATTAAGCAGACTCCGTCGGACTCCAACAACGGTACTGTTCCGGCAATTTTTGCAAATATTCCGATTAAGGATATGCGTGCGAAGAATTAAGAGGGTGTTTCATGTTTAAGATATGGGAACGGTACGATTTAAAAAAGTACCGCTGGTCGATTTTGCTAATGATAATTCTCCTGTGCACCGCCGGCATTTATGTGTTGGGGAAGGTGCAGGGAGAAGAAGAACTTGACATGGTGTCAAGACAGATTAAAGGGTTAATCGGAGGCATTTGTCTTGCAGTATTTGTCTCTTTGTTTGATTATCATTTTGTCTGTAAATTTGCGGGATTGATGTATCTCGTAAATTTCGGGCTGTTGTTTGTAGTAAAGTATGTGGATTATTTTAATATTATGCGGGGCGGTGTAAATCGTTGGATCGGTATTCCGAACGGAGAACATCCGGTGTTTGAGTTTCAGGTTTCGGAGCTTACAAAGGTAGTATTGGTTATTTGCCTTGCAACCTTATTTGACCGGTTGATGGACCGTTTAAAACAAGGCTGGGTTTTGCTTTTGGCGGTGATTATGCTGGCACTTCCCATCGGACTTGTTTTTATGCAACCGGACCTTTCCACTACGATTGTAATTTGTGTTTCCATGGTGGTGGTGATTTTTGCATCGGGAATTAAGTATAAGATTTTGTTACCGATTGCAGCTACGGCATTTCCCGTGGCAATCGGACTGTTCTGGTATGTACAGCAGGATTTTCAGGTTCTTCTTTCAGGGAAACAACAGGAACGTATTTTATCCGTATTACATCCGGAAAGTCATTCTGCCACACTTTGGCAACAGGAAAATTCCATAACCGCAATCGCCTCCGGTGGTCTTACGGGAAAGATTTTTTCCGGAGATGGAACATTGGGTGCGAAAAACATTCCGGTTATTGAAAGCGATTTCATTTTTTCGGGAATGGCAGAAGCCTTTGGTTTCCTTGGTTCCTGTGCAATTGTGATAATTATATTGCTGATTTCGTTTCAATGCTTTCTGATTGCAAGGAAAGCACCGGACTATTTAGGAAGATTACTTGCTCTCGGAATTGGGACAACCTACATTTTCCAAGCGTTTGTTAACATTGGTGTTGTAACGATGTTGTTACCGAATACCGGAATTCCGCTTCCTTTTGTAAGTTACGGTTTGAGTTCATTATTGTGTAACATGATTGGAATAGGTATTATTTTAAACATCGGTATTTCAAAGAAAAAGGAGAAAAGTCAGATTGATCTTGATTTTTCCATGATACCGAGGAAGGGGGATCTATGAATATTGGGTTAATTGCACATGATGCAAAGAAAAAATTAATGCAGAATTTTTGTATTGCATACAAAGGAATTTTAAGTCATCATACATTATATGCAACCGGTACCACAGGACGTTTGATTGAAGAAGCCGCAAACCTTTCCGTTCATAAGTATCTTGCCGGACCGCTTGGCGGAGAACAGCAGATGGGGTCTCAAATCGAACATAATCAAATTGATATGGTTATCTTTTTGAGAGATCCGTTAACACCGAAATCTCACGAACCGGATGTTAATAATGTTGTTATGTTGTGTGATACACATAATATACCGTTGGCAACCAATGTTGCAACGGCAGAGCTCCTTGTGAAAGGTTTGGAACGGGGAGATTTGGACTGGAGAGAGTTATACAAAAACTAAGGAAGAAAAGGATGTGAGC
Organism: Lachnospiraceae bacterium; assembly: GCA_017503735.1. Classification (GTDB taxonomy): domain Bacteria; phylum Bacillota; class Clostridia; order Lachnospirales; family Lachnospiraceae; genus SIG307. The sequence continues at coordinate 83,695 of JAFVSN010000017.1, read as the reverse complement.
AAATGATACAAAAGAAAAGGATGGGGCTGACGGCTTTGGTATTATTTGCTCTTTTTTTGACCGGCTGTATTCCTTCAGAAGTGAACCAAGGTGTGGTGTTAAATTATACCGGTTCCAAATCGTACGAGTATTATGATGTTGGGAATGACAGAAACGCGGACTTTTTATACGGAAAAGGCGCCGAAGTGTGTATTCCGTCAAATAATCAATCGGAAGCACCGGATGTTTCGGAAAAGGACTATGCATTTGGTTTGTATGATGTTTCCGGACATGAAATGATACAAGAATACAGGCTTACCGATAAAATTTATCCGGCAAGTAATACCAAGCTGTTAACGGCATTGATTGCATTAAAATATTGTAATCTTAGCGAGATGGTTACGGTAAGCTATAATGCCTCTCATCTTGGTGTTTATGGGGCAGTGTCTTGTGAATTAAAAGAAGGCGATACGATTATGCTCGGTGATTTACTGACTGCATTTTTGGTGAGCAGCGGAAATGATGCAGGCATTGCGATTGCGGAACATATTTCCGGTTCGGTAGAGGCTTTTTCTGCTTTAATGAATGAAGAAGCAAAAAAGCTTGGGGCGGTGGATACGCATTTTGTGAATCCGCATGGGTTACATAACAAAGACCATTATACGACAGCATATGATATTTATCTGATAATGAACGAATTGATTCATTACAATACTTTTTTATCGATGATTTCTATGCCGACCTGTGAAATAAATTATTACGATGCAAAGGGGAATGCGGTTAGTAAAACCTTTGAGAGTACCAATTTATATTTTAACGGAATGTATGAGGTTCCGGAAGGAATCGAGTTAATCGGAGGAAAAACCGGCACCACGAATGCGGCCGGTTGTTGCCTGACGCTTTATTTTAAAAATTCGGATAATAAGTATTTTATTGCGCAGGTGTTCCATGCACCTACCTATGAAGGTTTATATAATAAAATGACGGAATTAATGGAAGTAACGGTTGAAAAATAGGGATGACCCGGCACAATTGGATTGTGCCGGGGATTTTGATGCATAAAGGGAGGAACGGAGGTAGTTTCCATGGCGAACGAACCTAAAATGATTAAGTTTCGTACAAGAAAAGAAGTAAATATCGGTTTGGTAGTTGCATTTGGTGTATTAGTATTATTAACCATTCATATATACCGTTATTTTACGGCACCTCATTTGTCTCTTTATGAGGTACAAGAAGGTAGTACGGGAAAAGAAACAACAGCAATTGCCATGATTCTTCGTCCGGAAACAGTATATCGAACAGAGCAGGCCGGATATTTGAATTATTATTACAGGGAAGGAGCACGTATTACTAAAAATGCGGAAGTATACTCTGTGAATGATTCTGCCGAGTTACAGGATATATTAAACAATAACGAGGAGAATTCAATTTTATCGACAAATGATTTGTTGCGTTTGAAGAACAGTTTGCGTATATACGGAAACGAGTATTCGGATGTGTCTTTCTCTGAGTGTTATGTATTTCGGGAAGAGTTTCTTTCGGATTATTTGCGCTATCGGGATTTTTCTTTGCTGGATACGATCGAAGAACAAAAAAAAGATTCCCAATCCTTTGTGACAATTAATTCTTTGGAAAGCGGTACTGTTTCTTATTATTCCGATTTATACGACGGTTACACGGTAGAAATGCTGACCGGAGATGAGTTTTCTGAGGAAAAACGTACGATTCCGGAATACAAAAAGGCAGTAGGAATTTCTGCGATTGATAGTTTTGCGTATAAATTAATCAAGGATGAGACATGGCAACTTGTGGTTCAGATATCCGAGGAGGATATTTCACGAATCAAAAAAGACGGAGAAACGCTTTCGTTCCAAATTGTTGGGGATTCCATCCTATACAATAAACCTTATGAAGAAATCAGACGGAACGGAGAATGTTTTTTACTGATAGAAATGGATCGTTACGGAAACGAGTACTTAAGTGAACGATTTTTAGAAGTTTCTTTGTTCTTTTCTGCAAAAGAAGGTTTGAAAATTCCGGAAACCGCCATTTTGACAAAAGAGGTTTATCAAATTCCGGAACGTTTTGTAATGCAGGGAGGCGGTTCGGAAAACGAAATCGGAATCAGCATAGAATATTATGATGCACAGACCGGTGAAATCAGACCGGATTTTCAGAAGATTTCACCTTTGTTTTTTGAAAACGGCTACTATTTTGTTGCTGAAGAAGATTTTGATTCGGATCTGTATATTAATTCCGCAGGGTTGACAAACGAACCGGAACGAGCCATGTTATATTCGTTTTTAACGAGATTGGAAGGGGTATACAACATGAACAAAGGCTATGCGATTTTTCGTCGAATCGAACGAATTACGGATGTAGAGGATTATGTTTTGGTCCGGGCAGGCTTGGCGGGTGGCGTAGCATTATATGACCACATTGTATTGGATGTTTCGGTTGTAACAAAAGATGTGATATTGATAGAAGGGGAATCGTAAGATGACGGAAATAAGTTCAATTCAAACAGCAATTGCAGATGTAAGAAACAGAATTGATGCGGCTTGTAAACGGAGCGGACGAAATCCGGATGAGGTTACTTTGATTGCCGTAAGTAAAACCATGCCGGTGGAAGCAATCCGTGAAGCAATGGTATGCGATGTGATTGAATTCGGAGAAAACAGACCGCAGGAGTTGCGTGATAAACAGGCAATGATTACAGAACCGTTACATTGGCACATGATTGGTTCGCTGCAAACCAATAAATTAAAGTATGTGATTGGGAAAACGGTGCTGATTCACTCGGTGGATTCCTTACATCTTGCAGAAGAAATTGAAAAAGCTTCTCAGAAAAATAAGCTGATTACTGAGATTTTATTAGAAATTAATATTGCGGGTGAGACTTCAAAACACGGAATAAATCCGGAGGAGTTGGAGAACATTGTTCGGGCCGTAGCGGTGTTACCACATATAAAAGTACGAGGATTAATGACCGTTGCACCATATACGGAAAACGCGGAAGAAAATCGGATTTATTTTCGTAAAATGAAACAATTAATGGTTGACATCAATTTAAAAAACATTGATAATATAACTATGGACATGTTGTCAATGGGAATGACCGGTGACTATGAAATTGCGATAGAAGAGGGAGCTACGCTGGTTCGTGTCGGTACCGGTATTTTCGGACATCGTTTCTATCCCTCAAAGGAATAAAAGGAGATATTGGTATGGGTAACTTTTTAGAACGAATTCTGAACAAAATGAACGTGACAGATGAAGATGATTTTGATGATTTCGATGATTTTGACACAGAACTTCCACGAAAAGAGAAGAAAAAGGCAGAACGTTTGATTCAGGAAGCTACATCAGAGGAAACTACGTCCTTCCATAAAGAGCCTACCCGGGTTACACCGGTACCTGCCAAAACGGTAAAGACACCTAAAGTTTCCGAAGAGGATAAATTTGAACAGGATTATTCCGAGAGCAGAAAAGAACGTGTGGAGCGAGTGTCGCGACCGGAACGGGTATCTGCCCCGGGAAGAGTAGTTCCGCTTCGTTCCGCTTCCGCATCCCGCGTGTTGGAAGTAAGCATTATGAGACCGACACGATTTGATGATTCCCAGGACATTTGTGATATGTTGGTGGATGAACGTGCAACAGTAGTAAATTTAGAAGGAATTGACCTTGCCCTTGCACAACGTATTATGGATTTCATTTCCGGTGCGGTATACTCCTTAAACGGAAAAATTCATCAGATTTCGAATTTGATTTTTATTATTTCACCGGAAAATGTTGATATCTCGGGCGATTATTTGTCCTATGTAGAACAAAACGGTTTTGAGGTACCTACCTTAAATCAGTAAGCAAAGACTATGGATGAACTTTTATTAAAAAAGAGAATTATCGAGTTAAGAAAACGTGTCGAATTTTCATACGGAATGGAATTTACCGATTTTTTGACATTAAGTGAAATCGAAACGGCAAAGTCCGTGTTAAGCGGTTCCAATCATATGTTTTACGGCGGTTATGACGATACGGAACGTCAGATGCTTTGTATTGCATCCGATGACATAACCATTACACCGGAGATATTTCCGATTTCGGGAATAAAAATTTTACCGAAGAATCTGAAATTTTCCGAAACATTTTCTCATCGTGATATTTTAGGAAGTGTTTTGGGGCTGGGATTGGAACGGGATGTTATCGGGGATATTTTTGTGAAGGAAAAGGAAGCATTTTTGCTTTGCGTAGACCGTATTGCGATGTTTCTGACCGAACAGTTGGATCAAGTCCGACACACAAATGTGTTATGCCGGATCGAACAGACAGAAGATGATTCCTTTAAAAAAGAATATCAAGTGTTTTCGAGAACTGTTTCCGCTATTCGAATTGATGCGGTTGCCGCCGCAGCTTTCGGAGTTTCCAGAAGCACTGCTGCATCTGCGGTATCGGGAGGAAAGATTTTTTTAAACGGTCGGGAAATTACAGCTCCTTCGACATCGGTAAAAGAACAGGATGTTATTTCGTTCCGGGGACAGGGAAAAGCTCGATTAAAAGAAATAGGAAATCTTACAAAAAAAGGTCGCATTGTTGTTACAATAGAACGTTACCAATAGAGAAAGGAAATGCTATGATTACACCGATTGAAATTCAAAACAAAGTATTTAAATCCGGCGGTTTAGGATACGACAAAAAAGATGTGGATCATTTCATGCAGGATATTTTAGAAAATTACGAAGAATTATATCGTGAAAAGATGGAAATGACCGATAAGATGAATGTTTTAAATGATGGGTTGCAGTATTATAAAACCATCGAGAAAACATTACAGAAAGCGTTGGTGTTAGCGGAACGAACTGCGGAAGAAACCAAAAGTACAGCAATGAAGAATGCGCTTTTAATCGAGCAAGAGGCAGTTTCCAAGGCAAACATGATTTTAGAAGATGCGAAACGGGAGTTGGAAAAAATCCGTAAGCAGACACTGGAGTTGGTTCGCCAGTATGACATGTATAAGGCTAAGTTTAAAAGTCTGGCAAATGCGCAGATGGAACTTTTGGACAGCCAGAGTTTTTCTGTGAATTTAGAAGAGTTATCTATGTTTGGAGCGACACCGGATTCTATTGATATTCCGGTAGGCGTATATCATGAGCAGAAAGTAGAAACGGAAGAGAATCCGTTAGATGCTTTGCCGAAGGATGATATAGAAATTATAAATTTAGATGAGGAATAATTATAATGAAAGAAGAGTTGATGGTATGCGGCGCAGATGGTGCGCCGCTGTATCCGATTAAAATAGAGGAATCATTTGACGGTATCGTTCCGTTGATCGCCCAATTGCAGATGACGGGACGGAAGATTTGTATTGTCAGTGATTCGAATGTAACACATTTATACGAAAAGGAAGTACGCGGTCTTCTTGAAAAGGAAGGCTTTTTCTGCGTTTCTTTTTCTTTTCCGGCCGGTGAAGCATCAAAAAATCTGGATACCGTATCTGCGTTATATGAATTTTTGATTGAAAATTCCTTTGACCGAAATGATGTGTTAATTGCATTAGGCGGAGGTGTTACCGGTGATTTAACAGGATTTGCCGCAGCTACATATTTACGCGGAATTCGATTTATCGGAATGCCGACAAGTTTGCTTTCCATGGTAGATTCTTCCATCGGAGGGAAGACGGGAGTGGACTATAAATCATATAAAAACATGGTAGGAGCGTTTTATCAACCGTCTGCAGTGTATATCAATGTTTCTGCATTAAATACACTTTCCGAACGGGAATTCCTTGCAGGTATGGGCGAAGTTGTGAAACACGGATTTATTTTAGACAAGGAATATTATCGTTTTTTAAAAGAAAAGGAACGCGAGATATCTGCACGTAAATCCGATGTTCTGTGTGAAATGATTTTTCAAAGCCTTTGTATTAAGCGAGGTGTGGTAGAACGTGATCCGAAGGAAAAGGGAGAGCGTGCACTGCTTAATTTCGGACATACCATCGGGCATGCAGTAGAAAAATTGAATCATTTTGAGTTTTTACATGGAGAATGTGTGTCTGTCGGCATGGTTGCAGCAGCAGAACTTTCGGTAATGCACGGGCTGCTATCACGGCAAGAGGTTGACGAAGTAAAGGCATTGTTGGATGCATTCGGAATGAAGACGAAAGTACCGATGTTAGATAAGGAAGAATTGTTATCAGTTTGTCACCGGGATAAAAAAGCAGACGGAGCAAAGATTAATTTTGTACTTTTGCGTACGATCGGTGAAGCATTTATTTGCTCCAATGTTTCAGATGATGAGATTTGGAATGCTTTTAAAACGATAACGGAGTAGAAAAAGGGGGACGTTTCATGAATCGAAAACGTTTTATCATCGATTGTATTATTCATTTTTGTTTATTCGGTGTTCTTATTGTGGCGGATCAACTGACAAAGTTATGGGCAAGAGAAGTTTTAGTAACCGATCCGATTATTGTGTGGAAAGATGTTTTTTCCTTTCGATTGATTTATAATACGGGAGCATCTTTCGGAATCTTTCACAACCATACATCGATTTTGACAATTTTTTCTGTGGTAGCAATGATTGCTGTGATTGCATGCTATTTTTGGCTTCCAAAAGAAAAAAAGATGCGTCCGATGCGATTTACACTTGCGATTATTGTTGCCGGTGGCATTGGGAATATTATCGATCGTATTGCATTCGGTAAGGTAACAGATATGTTTTCCTTTGATTTGATTAATTTCCCGGTATTTAACGTGGCAGATATCGGTATTACCTGTGGAGCAATTTTAATGTGCGCATTATGGATTTTTTATTACAAAGACGAGGATTTTAAATGGAAGAAATCAAATTCATAGCAAAGGAATCTGATGCAGGGCTTCGGTTAGACAAATGTATTGCCGTAAATTATACAGAAGTTTCAAGATCCTATGTACAGAAATTAATCGAAAGCGGTGGCGCATGGATTAACGGAAATACCGGGCGGGCGAAGGACTTTGTAAAAGAAGGAGACGAGATTAAGGTGTTGATTCCGGCTCCGGAAGGGTTAGAGGTCGATGCTGAGGATATTCCGCTGGAAATCATTTATGAAGATGAGGATGTTATTGTAGTAAATAAACCTAAGGGACTTGTGGTTCATCCGGCAGCCGGTCATTATACCGGGACTCTGGTAAACGGGTTGTTATACCATTGCAAGGGTTCGCTTTCCGGAATTAACGGTATTTTACGTCCGGGAATTGTACATCGAATCGATAAGGATACAACAGGGATTATTGTTGCATGTAAAAACGATGCTGCGCATCGAAATTTAGCGGAACAGTTTAAAGAACACAGCATTACAAGACGTTACGATGCATTGGTTTATGGTGTGTTTAAAGAACCGGAAGGACGGATAGAGTCCTTTATCAGCAGAAATCCGGAAGAACGGATGAAGATGATGGTAAATCCGAATAAAGGAAAATATGCTGCGACGAATTATCTTGTAAAAGAAATGTTCGGGACAAAATATTCCCATATTGTTTGTCAATTGGAAACGGGAAGAACGCATCAGATTCGTGTCCACATGACCAGTCTGGGGCATCCGTTGTTGGGGGATACGGTGTACGGACCGAAAAAGGATCCGTTCCAATTAACCGGCCAGACACTGCATGCCGGCGTACTTGGTTTTGTTCATCCTACAACCGGAAAGTATATGGAGTTTTCATCAGATTTGCCTGTATATTTTCAAGAATTGATACAGAAGTTTCGTAATCAATACGGCTGATTTTATTTTAGGAAGGAGTTTTGTATCGGTATGAAACGGAATGCGATCAAAAATTTAATTAGTTGGAAAGAAAACGGAACGAAAGTTCCGTTTTTGTTGGTGGGCACTAAAGGAACCGGAAAAACTTATTTGGCTATTGAATTTGCTTTAGCATATTATCCCCAGTATTTATATGTGAATTTTGAGTTAAACAGGGTAGCAGAGCAGTTTTTTTCGGAAAGTCTTCTAAACGGCGAAACAGTATCTAAAACAATCGCACAATTTTTTCAGTTTGATGAGAGGTATTTATCTGACGTGTTGATTATTTTGGATGAAATCACTTTTTGCCCGGCATTATTTGAGTCACTTTCTCATGAGTCAAGCGGGTTATCTTTTGTCGGAATAACCGGACTGTTACCTACTCCGGAAACAGAAAAAAAGTTTCAAATATGTCGTCTGTTTCCAATGGGATTTGATGAGTTTTTATCTGCAGTCGGAAGTGATTGGTATATTGATATTATTCAGGCGCATTTTCAAAATCAAAAGCCGGTGCCGGATATTGTGCATCAGGAATTACTTGCTTTGTTTGAAGAGTATTTATTGGTGGGGGGGATGCCTGCCGCTGTAAACGAATATATTTCATCAAAATCCATCGTTAATATTAATGAAGTTCATTGCATGCTGAGGAGTAGAATGCGTATGCTTACTGATGTAATATGGGATGAGAAAGTCGCGGGGAAAGCGGACCAGGTAATGCAAGTTCTTCCGGATCAGTTAAAGCGTGAGAATAAGAAATTTCGATTCAATTCCATACGAAAAGGTGTTACTTACGCTCTATATAAGGATAGTATAGCTTTGCTGGAGGAGAGCGGAATGGTGCTTCGTTTGAATGAACAAAGTAAAGACGGACACTTTAAATTATATCTTCCGGATGTTGGAATGTTGTCATCGGCATTTTATGGGTTGGAAACTGAAGAAACAAGAAAAGCTTTGCTAGAAAATTATGTAATGCAGACCTTGAGTGCAAGTGGAGCATATCAGCTATGTTTTTGGGAATCAGATGCGCAGGCAAAGGTGGATTTTGTTTTAAATAAAAATGATAGTGAGACACCTGTAGAACTTAGAACTTCAATGAGCGGAAAGGCAAAAAGCATTGCTTCTTATCAGGCAAATGCTGGAAAAACAGGAGAAAAGTATTATCGTTTTGGATTTGAAAATTTTTATTCTACATCTGTGTTATACCAAATTCCTTATTATGCAATTTTTTGTTTGAAATAATTAAAATGCTCTTTTTTGACAAAAAATGCATTTTATACTTGCTTTTTGAATTCTAATATGGTAGAATTGAACTACACCGTCGCTCGAGAATATTTGAGAACAGTTGTATTGCATGCGTTTAATTGATACAAGTGTAGAATCAGGTGTAAAGGGGTTGAATTTCATGGGTGATATTCGATTACATGAAGGCGAATTAAATATTATGGAATTGCTTTGGTCCAATAAAGTACTGGCGGCAAAAGATATTTCAAAGATTATTAAAGAATATGTCGGCTGGGAAAAGAACACTACATATACTGTGATTAACCGTTTGATTGAGAAGGGGGCGGTTCGCAGAGAAGATCCGGGGTTCATTTGCAGGGCTTTGATTTCAAAGAGAACAGTACAGAACATTGAAACAAAAGCCTTATTGGATAAAGTATATAACGGTTCCTTAAACAATTTTCTTGTAGAATACTTAAAGAATCAATTGTTGACACCGACCGATATTATGGAATTGGAACGTATCATCAATGATTACAAAATGTAACCGTTATCGTTATTAAGCTTGAAAATTACATTATTTTTTTTCTCGTAGTGTCACGGCATTTTTGGCACTGCGACGTCTTTCTTCCTCAATATCTGCGTAGTGCTTACGAGTGGTATTTACATCTTTATGACCTAAGACATCGGCTACCAAATAAATGTCACCGGTCTCTTTGTAAAGCTCCGTACCGTAAGTGCTACGCAATTTGTGTGGTGTGATCTTTTTTACGGTAGTAACAACTCTTGCATATTTCTTAACTAAAACTTCTACATTACGTACACTGATGCGTTGCATTCGATTGGATAAAAAGAATGCGTTTTCATGACCTTCTTTCGGTACTAACTTTTTCCTTTCTTCAAAATAGGAGAGTAAGGCTTCTCTAACTTCATCCCCGAAATAAACAAAGGATTCATAACCGCCTTTTCGAACAATGTTAATACGATCACTGGAAAAATCAATATCTTTGATATCAATCCCCACGCATTCCGAAACACGGATTCCGGTTCCTAAAAGAAGCGTAGTTAATGCTAAATCACGGGTTTTGCTTGATTCATGACGTACTTGCTGTTGTTTTGAAAGCCGAGCACCGCTTTCTACCTGATCTAAGAAATCCGCAGCTTCGTTCGGTTCAAAACGAATGATGTTTTTTTCATGAATTTTCGGCATAGTAACCTGTAAGGTGGGATTTTCGGAAATCATTCGGTTGGCATGAAAATAGCGATAAAACGTACGCAAAGAAGAGAGCTTGCGTTTAATCCCGCGCTCATTGTTCGTAATTTCTTTTCCTTCTTTGTTTGTATACAATTTTAAATATTCCAAATATTCTTCGATATCCATAGGCGTCAGCTGAGTCAGAATATCAAAAGAAATATCCTTTAACGGTTTTCCCTGGCATAACGGATTGGTTGCAGAAAGGTATTCAAAAAAAACATGTAAATCAAATGCATAAGCAATTCGTGTACGGGATGCGGTAATCGGTTCGATTCCACGAAAAAATGTGGAAACATAATTTGGTAAATCCGAAATCAATTCTCGGAGACGTTTCGTGTTTTGAATTGTTGTTTGTTCATGATACGTGCGTGTTTCCATTAAAACCTCCAAAACAAGGCGTATGGCCAGTGATAAGTACATAGTATTACGAAAAACAATGCTAGAGCAGTATATACAAAATTGCGCTAAACCATAGTTTAACGAAATTTTGTAGGTATAAAAGAGTGGAAAGAGTGGTTTTTACCTAAATTCCCTCAGTAAGTTAATAATTGCCGAATGACTGCGTTTTGCAATAATATCCTTGTAACTGTATAAAATATATCCGTCGACATTATTTGTTTCTCTTGCATAACGAATCATGTCACGAAGAACAAATGCGTTTTTATACCAGGCGGTTCCTTCAGATTTAATTCCGGCTTTGTATGCGCCTACACCGACATATAACTTTACGTCCGGATTCTTTACCGCTTTTATAAAGCGATCTAAAATATGATTAAAAGGATAAATACTATGGTCATTGCTCCAATAAAGCTGCGGACATAAATAATCGATATATCCGTCATGGCTGAGCCACGTTTCGAAATCCACATAATACTTATCATCGGCTTTTAAAGCATCCATAAAGCCTCCCGGGCTAACACCGAATACAACGTCCGGGTTAATCTCCTTTACCGCAGAATAAATGGTTCGTATTAAGGTATTCACGTTATCCCTGCGCCAATCCATGATGGACATATAAGTACTGTTTAAACTTAGCTTTTTGTTTTTGTAGGAATTGTATTCTTTTGCATCAAAATTGCTTGTGAAATTTTTACCAAGCATTGGATAAAAATAGTCATCAAAATGAATTCCGTCTACATCATAATTGGTAACGATTTCTTTGATTCCGTCTACGATAAGTGTTTGAACTTCTTTAACGGACGGATTATAATATAATTTTCCTTCGAAGGATAATACATTGCGGTCATTGCTTGTTTTTTTGTCTGTTCGATAGATTCTTGCGGGATTATCTGCACTTAAATCATAGACATTTGTGGAACTGGACGTAATTCGATACGGATTTAACCATGCATGGAATTCAAGCCCTCTTTCATGCGCCTCATTTATCATGATTTCCAAGGGATCAAATCCCGGATTTTTCCCTTGTTTTCCGGAAACATATCTGGACCATGGAAAATATTCGGAAGGATAAAATGCGTCACCAAAAGGACGTACATGAACAACCACGGCATTCATTTTCATTCTTTTTACGTCGTCAAACATTGTTTGAATCTTTGTTTGAAATTCATCCTTTGTATAGCCGGTGGTCTTAAAATCCAAGTAAGAAATCCATACCGCACGAAATTCTTCTTCAGAAACGTTTTCTTCACCGAATTTATAGATATAAATTTGAGCATTTCCGGCAGAATCCTTTGCTAAAAAAGAATATTTTCCCGGTTTTAAATATAAAGTTCTTTCGTTTTGAAAACTTTGTGAGGTACGCCAGACGCTATCGGATACAGAACCATAGGCACCTTCCGTGTATTGAATAGATACAGAGTCGGAACGATCATCTTTTGCAAGTACATTTACAAAAAACATATCGGAATGCTCTTCTGTTGTAACAGAAATCTCTGGAGCTTCGGTATCTATATTTTTAACATTAAATTTCAGTAAATATTCTTCGCCGGCTGCGTTTTGGGCAAACACGGAAACGTAGCCGTTTTGTGTCACATGAAAAGAATACACGCTGTCCTCGTTTTTATTTATGGAATATCCGTTTTCTTCGTGTAGTGTAAAATATCGACTCAATCCCACTCTGGCATATGCATATTTCAACATAACCAGATCCGAAGAACTTGTAACGGACAGTTTAACTTCCATTGCAGAGCTAAGTGTGTGTGCGTCATATTCGGCCGAAATATGTAATGTTGAAGCGTTTGCATAACTTTTTTGACTCAAAAAAACACTTGAAAATAATAATATGATTGCCAGTATCAGCCCGTTTCTCTTCCACTTTGTTATACTCATATGATTCTCCTATCTACTTATACGTTTACGGGTTCCGGGAATCTCCTATATTATCTTTTGGTAGGATATTTATCAAAAATTTCGGATACGGCGTCAAAAATTGCTTTTGCGGCTTTCTTTTGATAAGCGGTGTCCTTGATTTTTTCAAAATCGCTGTCATTTGTAATAAAACCGCATTCTATTAAAACGGCAGGTACTGTATTGTTATGTATTACTACGAACTTTTCGGATAAAATACCTCGGTTTTTGGTATTCCATGCGGAAGACAATTCTTTCGCTAATGTTGTAGCAATATACGAACTCTTTAATCCTGTTGCAGTAGCTTTGTTATTTGAAGCGGAATAATAGACACTTGTTCCGTTAACTGCCGAATTAGAATGTGCATTTACATGAAAACTGATAAAGAAATCGGCCTGTACGGATGCTGCAAAATCCGCACGTGCTTGTAATGCAATCTTTTCGTCAGTTGTTCTCGTAAAATATACCTTAATATCGGAGTCTTTAAAATATTCCGGTGCATACACATTAATAACGTTATAGTTTACATTTTTTTCGTAAACTTTTCCGCGTAATGTACCCGGATCAATACCGCCGTGTCCAGCATCCAATACTACAATTTTATCATAAAGTTCTGAAGGATCATCAATTTGAACTGCAAGAAACCCTCCTGCAATTGTAATAGAATATCCTTGAATTTTTGTGGTTTGGAATGTAATTATTGTGGTGTTATCTGCTGCTTTATAATTAAATTGTACATTTTTTAATGTTTTTACAGGATTATAGGTGTCCTGCTCCGTTAAAAAGGACAAATGATTGCCTGGGAAAGATATCGTAAAGCGTTTGTTATGATAATCGTCATAGTCCGTTACAGAACGCTGTGTAATGCCTTCGGGTAACCGTATGATAAAGTGATTCCGGGAAAATACCGCATCCGGAAAGTATTGCGACATGTCTGTACCGGAAAAAATATCGGTTGTATCTGTATTCAGTTCCTGATCCGTATCGGAAGAAACTTGATCCGATACGGAATTACTAAACTTTAAATAATCTTGATACAATCCCTGCATTTCGGTGAAATGGATTACACATCCGTCAGGGGCGGAATACGTGTAATAATGTAAATCCTTTGATTTGATAATAACAATTTTAATTGTATTACTTCCCGTAAAATAACAATAGTTTAAATAGGACGCATTCGGAAGAAATGAAACCTTTCCTTCATATGGATTAAAGTATCCGGAAATGGTGATTTCAATGACATCCGCTTTGTCAGTAATTCTCATATCCGATTCGTTGATTCCTTTTAAATACAAAGCATCGGAATTCAGACAAGTATATGCTTTAAATGCAGTCGGTATCGGAATACCTTTGGTTTCATGATAAGAAATAACTTGTTCATGTGTATCAAAAGAAAACAAAAGTTCTCCGTAGGTGGCTGTATCCGGTACTATATCCCCCGGCAAAACCGGTTCTTGCGGAACAGGAATCGTAGAATCTTCTTTTAAGGAACCGGAAATATACAAGGTTTCTTTTTGGAAGGAAACGGTATATCCTAATGCTTTTGCTACCAATTCTGCAGGAATATAGATGGTTGCCTTTTTTGCATTCGGTGTTGTAATAAGACGCGGAACCGAATCCATTAGTAAGGGTTCATCGTTAATATAAACCACGGGACTGTCTAAAACAAGGCGTACCATGGTATCATTTGCCTGCAAAACGATTAACCCACTCCCCTCTCCGTAATAGTAAGAGGCAAGTCCGCTATTCTTGAAAATTTCTTCTGCAGAAAAATAAGCGATTTCATCAAAGAAATATCCGGGAAATTGAGACGAAACTAATTCCTTGCCGTTTATGAAACAGATTGGATGTGTCCCGGTATAATTCAGCTTTGTTTTTCCGTCATAAATGGTATGCGGACGCTGGATTGTCACGGTGGAGGTTGTACTGTCCCAGTGATAGTCATATCCGAAGGTCTCTGCCACAAAACGGGTTGGTACATACAAAAATTTCTCGGTTGATTTATCAAAAGAATAGATAAACGGTGCATTATTCATGACTTGTGTTTTTCCGTTTACAATTGCTTCGGTGTTTCCCAGCGTCATTTTAATTGAAGTTTTGCCGTTACTGATTGTAAATGTTTTATTGCCATCCGAATAATCGGTGGATATGCCTAAACAATCCTCAAATAACGTGTGAAAAGGACCGACTGCGGCGCCGTTTGATAAAATCAGTCCCGGATATTCTGTTGTGACAGATTCTCCGTTAATACAATAGGATATGGCCGCTCTTGAATAGTTATATGTATCATTGTTTACATAATCGTGTACCGTTAATAAAGCTGCATTTGCATCTGTTACAGGGGGGATACAAATACAACATATTAAAAACAGTACGGCACAGAAGTATTTTAGTAAAGTAGCTTTTGTATTCTTATATGTATCTTTGGTTGTTTTCATTGGAACCAAATGACCACCTTTCTTTAGAAGTTTCCTTAATCTCCATAGGTATGGTTACATAATAAGAAACAAAAGTGTTATAAGTGTGTCAAACACTGTTTTATCATAAAAAACTTGTAAAAAAGCGCATGATATGGTATAGTTGAAATGCTAAAAATACTATATCTTAGAATCTGAGGAAAAGATTGGAAAGGATACAATTATGAAGTTGCAACAACTGCTGAGTTTTACCAGAAAAGCAGTCGATGATTATAATATGATACAGCCGGGTGACAAGATTGCGATTGGAATATCCGGTGGCAAAGACTCTCTCGCTCTTTTATATGCGTTGGCAGGGTTACGCAGATTTTATCCGAATTCCTTTGAATTATGCGCAATCACGGTGGATTTAGGGTTCGAAGGCTTTGATTTGTCTGAAATCAGAGCACTGTGTGAAGAATTACAGGTGCCGTATTATGTTCAAAAAACAGAAATCGGCGAAGTGGTTTTTCAAGTAAGAGAAGAAAGCAATCCGTGTTCTTTGTGCGCAAAACTTCGAAAGGGAGCATTTAATGATAAAGCAAAAGAACTGGGATGTAATAAATCAGCCTATGCACACCATAAGGATGATGTTATAGAAACAATGCTGATGTCTTTATTGTACGAAGGAAGATACAACTGCTTTTCTCCTGTAACCTATCTGGATCGTTCCGATATTACGTTGATACGTCCGTTGATTTACGTGGAAGAAGCAGACATTATCGGTTTTCAGCATAAGTACAACCTTCCTGTAAGAAAGAATCCGTGTCCGGCAGACGGTTTAACAAAGCGTGCCGATACAAAAGAACTGGTAAAGCGTTTAAATGAAGAATACAAAGGCTCTAAGGAGCGTTTATTCCATGCAATTACCGACGGGACATTGCCGGCGTGGAAAAAGTCGGAAACTGCGTCAAGAAGAAAATAAGGACACCTGATATGAAAGGAACGTTGAAACAGTCAGTAAAAGACTAGGACAGCGTCTTTTTTACATAGTATTGAATTACCAAATAGGTATCCGGATAAATGGTGTCGTTTTTCAAATGATTGATTTCTTTGATGGAACGAATAAACTCCGGTACACTCTCCATTTCTTCGCAATAAAAGCGTTCTGCAATCTTCCAAAGAGAGTCATCTTCCGCTACTCGTACGGAAACAATGCGTTTTTCGTAAGAAATCGTACTCTCCGCTTCTGCTTGCGTAGACGGTGCAAAAAGTAAAATAATAAGAACAACTACTGCAACCCCAAGGACCGCAATCATTGCTTTTTGAAAAAAATCTTTACGTTTTTTTCTTCGACGGTTTTCTGAAATCTGCCGAAAAGAACAAGATTCGTTTAAAAACATTTGACTAAGTACACGTTCCATAGATACACCTCCAAAAACAGAACAAATATTCCCGAACATCTGTTTATAATATAACATGCGAACAATTGTTTGTCAATAGGTTTTTACATATTTTTCGAACAAAAGTTTGACAAACAGGTGTTCAATGTGTTATACTAGGGTCAAGAAAGCAAAAGTTTGTTTGAATTTATAAGGAGGTAACGTTTATGGGTTATGGTAAAATTACTGCAAAGCAGCAGGAAATTTTGGATTTTATGAAAGAACGTATTTTAAATAAGGGATATCCGCCGGCGGTTCGTGAGATTTGTGAGGCGGTAAAATTAAAGTCTACTTCTTCCGTACATGCGCATCTGGAAAGTCTGGAGAAGAACGGTTATATCCGTCGTGACCCGGCGAAGCCGCGTGCCATCGAAATTGTTGACGATAATTTTAATATTACCCGTCGCGAGATGGCTTATATCCCGGTTGTAGGAACCGTTACTGCGGGACAGCCGATTTTGGCTGTGGAGAATGTAGAGTCCTACTTCCCTATTCCGACGGATTATTTGCCGAATGCAGAGACATTTATGCTCCACGTTAAGGGAGACAGCATGATTAATGCCGGTATCTTTAACGGCGATCAGATTCTGATTAAAAAACAGAACTACGCAAAGAACGGTGATTTTGTGGTAGCGCTTATCGAGGATTCTGTTACGGTAAAGACCTTTTATAAGGAAGACGGTTACTATCGTCTTCAGCCGGAAAACGACACCATGGACCCGATTATCGTGAATGAAGTGGAGATTTTGGGTAAGGTTATCGGATTGTTCCGGATGTTCTAAAGTATGTGTCACTCTTCGAAATGAGTATTAAGTCGAAATATATTTTCAAATAATAAAGGAGAAGGTTCCAAATGTTGCCTTCTCCTTTTATTTTTACAGAATTAATAATTTGAGGTATTTGTTATTTCGTTTTTGCTAATAATGCTTCATAAAGCTTTTTCGTCGCGTCCTCTTCTTTTTTATTTATTATAAGAACTTGGTCATCCGCATGAATTATCACACAAGATTTACAGTTGTTGTAGGAGTATCTGGTATATGCACCGAATTCCGAATTATCATACTCTCCCATCATCATAAAAAAGCTACTAAAGCCTATGACACGTTTTCCGATAAGGT
This sequence comes from Lachnospiraceae bacterium, assembly GCA_017503735.1. Lineage (GTDB taxonomy): Bacteria > Bacillota > Clostridia > Lachnospirales > Lachnospiraceae > SIG307. The sequence goes on along the minus strand of JAFVSN010000017.1, from coordinate 66,203 downwards.
CATTTTCACGGTATTCCACAGCGTCGATTTCGTCATATGCGACGGTTGCGTCTTCCCAATAATTTGCTTTTATTGTAAGAGACTCTTCGTCAAAGCGATATTCTATTGTTCCGGATATAAAAATCACAGCCACAATGAGTGCAATGATTACACCGATTGAGGAGGATGATAAAAAGTAACGATTTGTCTTTGACGATAGGTCTTTCTCTAATTTTGATACAGAGCCTTCTTTCACCTGCTTTTTGTAATATAATGCGGAAAACAAAACTGGTGCGACCGTCATAATAATAAGTATCGGTAATGATTTCGAAACAAAACCGTTCTCATATATCATCAGAAACAGAAACATTATAACACTGCCTGCCACCCAGATTATGCCGGTTATCCGATGAGTTTTGGTCCAGTTTTCCTCATTATGAAGTGTCCATGGTACCTTGATGCCAACGGAATGATTCGGCTGGCATTTTGGCATATAATTCCCGAGAACAAAAAATAATGTACTAAAGAAAAGCTGTCCAAGAAAGCCGAAGCCAAAGTCCTTTCTTGTGGACGCCTCAATCAAAGTACAACCACCAATCAAAGAAAAAATCGGTAATATCCAAAGAGCGCGGTTTAATATTTTATCGTTTTGTTTATAATTCTTTTCATCTTTTAAAATGAAATATATGCAAAGCCAATGAATTACAAGGATTAGTAATGTAAAAAAAAGTAATAGTAAAATTTTTGTATTCCAAAAACCGTTGTTAGAAGTTTCTATCCATTCCGAATCAATAGTTTTTGGATGAAAAAAACGAATCAGTATTCCAACCAAACAAGGCAACATAATAATAATAGAACTAAGAATCAATGGACGTTTGTTCTTTTGTGACATTTACTTTCTCCCCCTTTAAATCCGTAATCCAAAGCATAATTTCTTCTAAAACGGAAGCATTTAGCTCATAAAAAATGAATTTCCCTTCTCTGGTATCGCGAATTAAATCAGCTTCCTTTAATACCGATAAATGCCTTGAAATACTGGCTCCCGTAACAGGAAAATGCTCTACGATTTCACCGGCAGACAATCTGCTATCCTTTAATAGATGCAATATTTCTCTTCGAATCGGATCACTTAGTGCTTTCAGTGTTGTTTGTATACCCAAGATAATACTCTCCTTATTTAACATTTAACCTATATGTTAAATATAGTGTACCATAATATCATATATCTGTCAATCCAAATATATGATTTGCAAACTCCTTTATTAAATTTTCAGGAAGCACTGTATGATTGATGCTTCCTGAAAATTTAAATCATTTATATCCTATCGGTGTCAATTTTCAACATGTCCTTTGTCCATTCCTTGGAAGGAAGTATTATTGCTCGAATTCCTATTATCTCTTTTATTATCCGAAGTTCCAGCTCCTGACGATGCTTCAGGTGAGCAATTAAGTCTTCAAAGCAATTCAGTCCGTGACGTATGCCATAAGGCGAATATTTCAGATATTCCAACATCATGGGAAGCCATAACGGATTTCCGTCGGTATCGCTGCGTTCTTTGCTGATGATACGGAGGTTTTCTTCAATATCGTCACTGTACAGATACATCAGGCGAAAAGTTTCTTTATCAAGTGCTGCAAACAGTTCCCGGTATAGTTCCAAAATTTCTTCGTCGTTTTTTTCGTGGAATAAAATCAAATCCTCTGTAAGATTCTGCAAAAAAGAGCATTCAAACACATAGCCGGTATCACGAAATGTCTTGTAACGGGAAATAACGATGTCTTTCAATTCGGCATAGGATTTTCTTCCGTTGTAGATTTCGTATTGCTCCAAATCTTTGTGAAAGCCCGGAATGTCCGTAAGAATCCGTGTATACATTACGATATATTTGTTGTCTTCCTGTGCCGTATACCGTTTAATTTCTTCGGAAATCTCCTCATAACGGGCCAATACAGCCTCATACTGCTCTTTGTTCATCCAAGCACACCAAGCCAGCTCTACCGGGGAATAATCGCCTTCACGGCAGACTTTTAAATGAGGGTTCATTGTAACAAGTTCTTGAAGTAAGGTAGATTTTCCTGAGCCCTGTAACCCCTCAATCCATAGATTGATATTTTTGTCAGATGTCATAATTTTTCTCCTTTCAATAAAGTTGCCAAAGGAATGATTCTAACAATATCTCATTTTTTGAATTGATATTTTTTCGTACAAAAAAGAGAGGTTATGAGAACATAATCCACTTTTGGCAACACGATAAACAGTATCCCGTTATTATGAAATACTGTATAAACAACATATCATGTAAACAAAAGTAAATTATCTTCTCATCTTTTCACCTCTCTCTTTTTAATAAAATCATCTTAACATATTATTTTAGGAAAGTCAATTTATATAAAACAACGGTTTTTTACTAAACAACTACCCGGTTTCTTCCGCTTTTCTTGCCTATGTATAGTAAGGAATCGGCCGATTTAATCCATTCCTTTATTTCCTTTTCTTCTGTCACAAAGGTTAAACCGATGGTAACGGTAATCGAAATCTCTACATCTTCATAAGAAAGCTTATTCTCTTCTATCTGTTTTCTGATTTGTTCAAAAAGCCCGATAACGGAGGAAGAATCTCCCTCATAACGGTACAAGGCAAGAAATTCTTCTCCGCCCCAACGGCTGATCCAAAAATCATTATTTTCTTTACTGATAGTTTGAAATTGCTTTGCCAAATGCTTCAATACTTTATCTCCTACGTCATGTCCATAGGTATCATTCACGGCTTTAAAAAAATCAACATCAAACATTGCAATGGCATAATTCTCATTTTGTTCTCCTGACAAACGCTGGTTTAATATTTGCAACATAGTTCTTCTGTTGAATAATCCGGTTAAAGGATCCTTTTCTGATGCTTGTAAAAGCACAGATTTCATATGGTAAATTGCACTGTAATAAATCAATAGAAACATAACTAAAAAACCGAAACTAGCAAGAGAATTAATCACAAATAAAATCCGGGTACTTATATCGGAATCTATCCGGTAAACCGGTGAATACAACTGAGTTTCCAAATATAAAAAGACATAAAGGAACGCATTAAACAAACCAAACTGAATCTTTTTTGCTTTAGAATCTGATTTTGTATTTTGATAAAAATCTATAAATAATATAGAAGATGTAAATGCGATAAAATAATTCTGGAATCCGAACTTCCAACCCAGACACACGATTGCAAGAATCGTAAAAAGATACATCTCGACAAAAATAGTTACGATATATATCTTTGAATTATTGTAATTCCACTTCTTCAACAACATAAAGGAGAATAAATAGACTAAAACACTGAGACAATTGTAAAGGAAAATAATATCAGCGGAATATATCAAAAAAAACACACCTAAAGAAACATGGGATGCCAATAACCCGATATTGACAATCCATGTTGTTTTTTTGATATAGTATTCTCTCAGTTCTTTCGGTAACAGTTGCTGTTCATCCATAATGTGCACCTTCTCATATGTGGTATATTATAAAGTCTCCGGTAAAATTTCGTTGCCGTCTCTCCAAATTCGTTCCAAATCATAGAATAAACGATCTTCTCTGGAGAAAATATGAATCACAACATCGTTAAAATCCATCAAAATCCAACCGGAAGAACGAATCCCTTCAATGCGTTCCGCATGAATCTTATTTTTTGCAAGTGCATCGGTCACTTCGTCAACCATAGCTTCGACTTGAGAAGAATTGGTTCCGTTGGCAATGACAAAGTAATCCGCAATCACAGACACACCTGATATATCAATGATTTTAATATCTTCCGCTTTTTTATCATCCAATGCCTTATAGGCGATTTTTACAATTTCTTTTGCTCTTTCGGTCATAATGATTCCTCCAATAAAAATTTGATTCGATGATATGATTATTCTTCATAACGACTGTAATACTGTTTCATTGTTTCTTCTGTAGTGCTGTCCGTTTCTTGTCCGGAATCGTTGAGATAACGAAGCGTATTCTTTAATGCAAGATAAACTGCTTTGTCAATATCCTGAAATGCGATTGTTCGGATTGTGTTTAACTCCGGTTTTGTAGGCTGTGTCCGGAACGGTTCTAAATAATCCGCAAGAAATACCGCCTTTTCCAAATCGGTCATGCCGGGATGCCCGGTGGTGTGATAAGAAATGGCAGAAAGAATTTCCTCATCCGTAATGAAGTACTTTGTTTTTGCATAAAAAGCTCCGACTTTACCGTGCAACAAAAAGCCGTTCCGGCGTTCGACTTTTGTGACCGGAAGATGAAACCTGTCGCAATCTTCCACCAGCTGTTGGTCGGAGTAAGCCTTGGCACAATCATGCAAAATTCCGGCGATCAAAGCGCGTTCCGGGTCATATCCCATGGAGACTGCATAGGCTGCTGCTAAATGAGCCACCGCAACAGAGTGCAAATATCGTTTCCTAGGTAAAATATTTGCCATTTCCGCATCTAATTCCGCATAAGATATTTTTGTATATAGGTTATGCTGTTGTAGAAAATTCCATACGGATTCCGGTAAATATTGTTTCACACGTTCCGGGGCACCGGTATAAAAAGCTTCTCTGATTTCGTTGGAGGAAATCGGGTAATCATTCAGAATAATCGTGCCGATTTCTGCCTTTGGAAATTGATTTTGCAGGTCTTTTGCGGCTCTTTTTACCGCACTTTCCTCATATCCTGCCCTACCGGCACCCAATAATGTTGCCAGTTCCAATATCCGTTCCGGGCGACGCCAGCTTTTGAATTTAATCAAAGAATCACCGCCTACAATAAAATAAAATTTGTAATCGGGATATTCTTTGGTTAAAAGCTCCAGCGTATCTGCGGTATAGGTAAGACCTTCTCTTTTTAACTCAAAATCGGAAGCAATAAAATTTTTGTTTATCTGTGCCGCAAGCTTTGTCATGGTAAGACGATACTCTTCGGAAAGTATTGCAAAATGCGACTTGTGAGGCGGAAGCTTTGATGGCATCAGCCAGATTTCCTCCAAGTCGTATTGCTCCATTGCGGCCTGTCCTAATGCCAAATGGCCGTTATGAATCGGGTTAAAGGTCCCGCCCAGAATTCCGATTTTCTTCATACAAGCTCCGTTTCTGTCAACTGAAATTTTAATCATTCCGTATTCATCACCGTTTTCCGGTGGTTTCGTCTTGTGTTATTTCGGAAGAACGATTTTACGCTTCTCCGGCTGTCTTGCCTCGCGATAAAGAATAATTTTTTTGCCGATTACCTGGACTACTTCCGAATGAGTATTTTCGGAAATGGCATATGCTAATTCTTTCGGTTCGTCTAAGCAGTTCTTTAATACATTGATTTTAATCAATTCTCTTGCCTCTAAAGCTTCTTCCACGCCTTCTAAATACTCGGTGGTCAGTCCGCCTTTGCCGATCTGAAAAATCGAATCGATATTCATGGCAAGTCCTTTTAAATATGCTCTCTGTTTTGTTGTCATAGTTTCCCTCTTTTATTGAATTATTTATAATAATCAAATTGTAAGCCATACATACGCACCGTATCGCCGTCTTCGATGCCCATCGCTTCCAGTTCCTCTAAAATGCCGTTGTTCTTTAAGAAGTTTTGGAAGAATTCAAAGCCCTTTTCGGAATCGATATTGGTGTAACCTAACATCTTTTCGATGCGTGGACCTTCTACCACGTACATCTTTTCTTTTTCATCGTATTCTACCGTATACGGTTCGTTCGGCAGGGTCAGATTGTCTAAGGAGAACTCTCTGGCAAATACAATCGGATCTTCTTTTGTTTCCGCCAAAAGATTTGCTGCTGCGTAAAGAAGTTCCTTTACTCCTTTTCCGCTGACAGCCGAGATGGAATAAATCGGATAACCTTCTTCAGCAAACGCTTCGCGAAGCCTAGTTACAGCCGCTTCTGCCTCTTCCGGAAGCATAACATCAGTCTTGTTTGCTGCGATAATCTGTGGCTTTTTTGCTAAATTCGGATCATAAGCGGCTAATTCTGCATTGATTGTTTTAATATCTTCAATCGGATCGCGTCCCTCGGTGGAAGCCACATCTACCACATGAATAATAACGCGGGTACGTTCCACATGGCGTAAAAATTCATGGCCGAGGCCGATACCTTCGGAAGCACCTTCAATGAGTCCCGGAATATCTGCAATGACAAAACCGTTGGCACCGTCCATATCCACTACGCCAAGGTTCGGATTCAAGGTGGTAAAATGATAGTTTGCAATCTTCGGCTTTGCATTGGTCACACGGGATAAAAAGGTAGACTTACCAACGTTTGGAAAGCCTACAAGGCCTACATCTGCAATTACCTTGAGTTCCAGGATTACGTTTAATTCCTGTGCATCCTGGCCCGGCTGTGCGTACTTCGGTACCTGCATGGTTGCGGTAGCATAATGCTGATTACCTTTACCGCCACGACCGCCCTTCAAAATTACCTCACGGCGATTGTCGTGGGACATATCGGTAATGACCTTGCCGGTTTCCTTTTCCTTGATAACAGTTCCTTCCGGCACCTTTAAAATCTTATCTGCGCCGTTTTTTCCTGTACAACGGTTGGTTCCGCCGTTTTCACCGTCTTCCGCACAATACTTTCGAACAAAACGAAAATCTGCTAACGTGTTCAGTCCTTCGTCCACTTCGAAAATAATGTCGCCACCCTTGCCGCCGTCACCGCCGTTCGGACCGCCGGCTGCCACAAAGAGCTCACGACGGAAACTGACACTGCCGTCACCGCCTTTGCCGGAACGAATATAAATTTCAGCTCTATCTGCAAACATAATTTCATCTCCTATTCTGTTTGGCTCTGACAGCTCGAATACAGTACTTCGTACTTCCTTCTCGCTGTGGCCGATGGCCTTATAAGAATAAAAAACTGTCCGCCTTAAAATGCAAGCATTTCAGTCGCACACTTTTTTATTCTTACAGAGCCAAACGTAATACAAAATAAACCCCAAATTCATTTTTGTAAAAAGAATTCAGGGTTTATCGTGTCTCATTACATGGGGACTTACTGAACGTCTACCGGATATACGGAAGCCTGCTTCTTATCGCGTCCCTTTCTCTCGAACTTTAAAACACCGTCAACCAGTGCGTATAACGTATCATCGCCACCGCGACCTACGTTTACACCCGGATGAATCTTGGTACCACGCTGTCTGTAAAGAATGTTGCCGGCAAGTACAAACTGACCGTCAGCACGCTTCGCACCGAGACGCTTGGACTCGGAATCTCTGCCGTTCTTCGTGGAACCTACACCCTTTTTATGAGCGAAAAACTGAAGGTTCATCTTAAACATGACCTATACCTCCTTATGAATTCTGAAAAACAATACGTAAATACTTCTCTCCGTACTCTTCCTGAATGCCTTGCAATCCTAAAATCAAAGATTTAAAAAGCAATTTTGTCTCAGGACCCGGTTCGGAAACGATTCTGAAATCAATCATACCTTTTTTCTCATCCTCTTTGTAATCAAATACATCCGAGGTAAAGGAATGAATCGAATTCATGGTGTTCATTACCAATGCCGAAACCGCTGCACATACAATATCTTTGCCGTGTCTGGCATAGCCTGCATGTCCTTCGGAACAAAAGCCGGTAACGGACTCTAAATTGACTTTGACATTTTGCTCGATTTCTTTTGCGAAAAATGTAATCGTAATCATAAGATTCGAATATTAAGCGTTAATCTTGTCAATCTTAACCTTGGTGTAAGCCTGTCTGTGACCATTCTTCTTATGGTATCCGGACTTTCTCTTATACCGATAAACAATAACCTTCTTTGCTTTGCCTTCCTCTACTACAGTAGCGGAAACACTTGCACCGGCAACGGTCGGATTTCCTACGGAAAGGGAACCGTTATTCACAGCAAGAACACGATCAAAAGTAACCGTATTACCAGCTTCAACGCCGAGCTTCTCAACCTTAATTACGTCGCCTTCGGCAACTTTGTACTGTTTACCACCTGTTGCAATGATTGCGTACATCTGATGGCACCTCCTATTTACAATACTCGCCAACTTTGGTGTCTTTTCCTAAAAAAGGACAGAACTTGAACCTCGTTGTGCGGCACACTAAATTAATATAACATGGTTTACACGGGATGTCAAGCATTTTTTCTACTTTTTTACAAAAAGAAGCCTACATATTTCTATATAGGCTCTTAATATTTACATAAATAATTTATTAATACTTCCTAGTGCTTACAGCAAACTTTTTCTCAACTCTTCCCCACTCTGCGGATGCAAATACGCAGGAGCGATATCAAGCACGGTCTTACAGCCGAATTGTCCTTCGTTTGCCAAACGGTACGCTGCTCTTGCGTAAGCAACCAATACACTGGAGGTAAATTCCGGATTGGAGTCAAGTTGCAAACGATACTCAATCACATGATGATTCTCGTTGTTTGCACCGGTGGTACCGGAACGAAATACCATACCGCCGTGGGCAATACCGCTGTGGTCTCTCTTTAATTCTTCTTCACTGATAAAATGCACTGTCGTATTATAATCTGCGAAATAATTCGGCATGGTTACGATTGCCTGCTCGATGGCTGCAAGGTCTGCTCCCTCTTCCGCTACTACGAAACATTCTCTCGTATGCTTTTCACGGGTGGTAAGCTCCGGATTTTCACCGGCACGTACGCTTGCCACTGCGGAATCCACCGGAATCGTATACTGCTTTGCGTCCTTTACGCCCGGAATCCGGCGAATTGCATCGGAATGGCCCTGGCTTACGCCCTTACCCCAGAAGGTATAATCCTTGCCGTTCGGTAAAACTGCCTGCCCATAGCAACGATTTAAGGAGAACATTCCCGGATCCCAGCCTACGGAAATCACACTGACCTTCTTTGATTCTTTACTTGCTGCATCTACTTTGGCAAAATGCTCCGGAATACGGGCGTGGGTATCAAAACTGTCAATGACATTAAAATACTTTGCAAACTCCGGGGTCTGCTCCGGCAAGTCGTTGGCACTGCCACCGCATAATACCATGACATCTATTTTATCCTGCATCTTAACCGCATCTTCCATTCTATATACCGGAATACCGGTGCGGGTTTTAATTGTACTCGGATCTCTTCTTGTAAATAATGCAACCAGCTCGCAATCGGAAGTTGCGTTTACTGCTGTTTCCACTCCGCGACCAAGATTACCGTAACCTACGATTCCAATTCTAATCTTCATAATTGATATCCTCCCAAAAAGATGTTTTCATTATAATCCTGTATAAGTGAAATGTCAATAAAATTGTATACAATAATACAAGCATTTCATGCACTGTTTGATTGAATGTTTACATAAAATACTTATGTGTATTTATGAGTGAAATTCACTTTGTAAAATTGAAAAATACAGTCTTCCGGTATATTCTCCGTTCATATAAAAATAATCCCGTAGTGTTCCTTCATAAGTAAATCCGCACTTTTCAATCACACGTTTTGAAGCTGCTTTGATTTCTTTGGTACAAATCTGAACTTTATGTAAATTCATTTGCTCAAAACCGAAACGAATTACGGCCTTGGTTGCTTCTGTGGCATATCCCCTGCATTGAAACGCCGAACCGATACAATATTCAATTTCCGCAAAATGATTTTTATTGTCCACCAGGAAATACGCAATCTGACCGATGCACTCTCCTGTTTCCTTAAGAATAACCGCCCAACGATAATAATCATTTCTTTCATAAGATCCGATGTACTTATCCAACAGTTCCTTTACCTCTTCTTTGGTGGTATAGACCGGTTCCGAATATAAGGATTGAATTTTTTCGTCGGCAATCCAGTACTTTAACATTGCGTCATCATCTGTATACCTGAAACACCTTAAAACTAAGCGTTCGGTTTCAATTATGGTTGTTCCGATGTGTGTTAGCATAAAATACCTCCTGATATTCTTTGAGCAAACGGTATACTTGTATACAATGTGTTCTTATACAGTTATTATAGCATGGTTTTTCTGGTTGTCAAGTGCTTTGTATGCATGTATACAATCTTAATATGTAAAAAACTTTTCTTTCTGTCTCCGGACTATGATTCAAATCACACAACAGCCAAGAAAAGTTTCCGCGATTTTATATCTACTACTTCTTTTTTACTTTTCAATTTCTTCTGTTATATATGCCTGTACACATTGCTTTTCAATGCCTAACGCTATCGCCAGTTCCCCGTACAATAAATCCTCTGCCTGTTTTAAATAACGTTCATCCAGACCGATAATTTTTTGCCCCTTGGACAGGCGGTCTTGCCTGCGTAAGTACAATGTCTTGATAATACGGATATAATCTTCACAGGAGTTTTGCTTCAAACACTCTTTATAGGTAAGTTCGCGTTGCTTTTCATTTTCTACCCATATAAGTTCTAAAGACGGTATTTTATCAATCAATTCATGAACTTCCTTCTCGGATAATGCAGAACGAATCGACACCTTATGATTATCAACCGGAATGTAAACTGTACTGGATTCTGCATATACCGGCTTTAATATGTAATACAAACGATCCTTCGGAGTACCGGTCATATTCAGTGTTGTTACATCCGTCACTTTACAAATTCCGTTGTTTCCGCAAACCACATACTCACCTTTTTTAAACACGATTTTAACCTCCGCATCTATGCTTCTGACGTAATATTCGTCTGTTTTGGGGTAAATTGAAACGCCTGTTCCTGCAATTACAGGAAAGGCGCTTGCAATTTGTTTTCTTTTATTTGATTATAGCATGTTTTTTTCAAAAATGTCAGTGTGAATTTTTGCATAAAAGCATTTTTGTGCAAAATGCGCATGAGAAAAGTTATACAATAAAAGGGATGTCCAATGTGATTTATTGTCCGGTTACTGCTTCGTGAAGAGGCTTCTTTACTTTCTTTCTGGTCAGTTCCACCAGTCGTAACCCTGTCATATCTACCACATTCACCGGAATCCGGTCCTTTGCCGCCAATTCTTTTAACAGATTCATCAACTTTTCATTATAGGAATCGTCTTCCATATTAATAAAATCAACCAAAATCATACCGGACAGATTTCTTAGGCGAAGCTGTCGCATACACTCTCTTGCTGCTTCTTCGTTGATTTTATAGAAGGTCTCGTCTCCCGCTTTCTTGCCGCTGACGGCTTTGCCGGTGTTTACATCAATCACCGTTAGTGTTTCTGTCGGCTCAATCACTAAGGAAACTCCGGATTTTAACCAGACATGCTTCGATAATGCTTCTTTCTCTACTTTCTGTAAAGAATACAATGCTGCTAAAGAAAGATTATCATCTTTGTATAACCGGAGTTTTCCGCTATCCTCCGGTTGAAACTGAGCGGTATACTCGGAAAATGATGCAAAAATCTCCTCATCATCCGTAACTACTTCAGAAAGCTCATTCTGCGGTAAATCCCGTAATAAGTCAATATACCACGGAAAGCTTTGGTACAACAGGGTTCCTTTGGATTTATGAACTCCGGTGGTACAAATTTCATGATACAAATCTACCAATCGTGATTCCTCTACTTTTAATCGTTCATTCGACACAAGTAGTGCATTGGTCCTAACGATTAGTCCGTAATTCTCATTTTCGCAATTAGAAAATAGGACTTTTAGCCTATTAATCTCTTCTTTGCCTTTGATTTTATTGGAAATTCGAACGCCTTTCATGCCATGCACTAATACCAGATACTTTCCTGTAAACTGTAATTTTCCGGTGACAGAAGGTTGTTTTGTCTTAATATCCTCCCGCTCCACCTGGACCAGCACATAGTCTCCCATACATAACCGGTCGTTGTTGGCGTGAGGTCCGAACAAATAGGACGTCTTTTCCTTTAACGAATGGTAACACATACAGCCCCCTTCGGTCTCAATGAAGGCGGCATCAATGTTTTTCACAATATTGTTGACATGACCGACGTAGATATTTCCCAGTCTGGAGGGCGTATCAGTATTCTCTGCTGCCATCTCCAACGGCTGATTGTTTTCATCAAACAGCACGGAATAAATGAAACGATCTTTCTTTGTTACTACAAGGCGCATAAAAGGTCTCCTTACAATCTCGTAAGCTCCGGATTTTCTCCGGTATACATATCCAATCTGTGAATTCGGAACTGTAATGCCTCCGGATCCTCACATCCCAAGAACCGTACAAAAGCCTCCATCACAAGCTCCGGCTTAATATTGTTTGCACTACCGGCAGATACACGAAGAACAACAGAGAACAAGTTTTTTTCGATACAGAGTTCTTTCTGCTCTGCCGCAAAGTCCGGAATTTCCGGTACTTCATAGAATGTATTGTCATTGTTATGTGCTGTCACCGCAGGCAAAGAAATATCAGCAGCCTCGGTTACCTCTGTTCCGACCACTGCTCCGAACAAAAACGGCTTCAAGTCCATTCCGGTCTCTGTATTAGACTTCTTTACCTTCTTAACGACCGGAATACTTTCCTGACCGTAAAAACGCACCCAAGCGTCATTTAACTCCTCTAAGGACTTCGTGGTGAAGAATGTATCATTTTCCTTCACCGTTACCAAATAATCCGCTGCTGTTACCAAAGACATGGCGGTTTCTCTTTTTCTTCCGTTTTCCGGTTCCGGAAGAATCCGTGCGGATAGTACGGTAAAACCTTCTACCATAGCAGAATTTAAAGCATCTACAATTTCCTGCGGCGTATACTCTGCCGTAAGCTCCATATCCATGTATTCTCCCTCACTGGTAATACCTACACCCAGCGGTGACGCAAAGGACATTATCTGATGCGGGTGAAAACCTTGGGAATAAGCGATTTTCAGCCCTGACCGACGTACAGCCTTCTGGAAATATCGTAACACATCCAAGTGTCCGATGAATTTTACCGCACCGTATTTTGCAAAACGTACTCTGACATTCATAAAAAGTCTCCTTATCTATCCTTAACAATCCGGAATCAGCACTTCGTTAGAAATGCTTTCCCCGGCTTCATTCCGCGGCTCGTAGCAAACACCGCCATGGAACTGTGCCGCACCGCAACCTGCGCATCCCTTACGGCAGTTCGGGGTAACTTTTGCCTGTTTGCTCTTTTCATACTCTCTGTATAAAAAGCTTCTGGAAATGCCTGCATCAATGAAATCCCACGGAAGCAATTCGTCCTTATCACGTTCTCTGGAGGTGTAAAACTCCAGGGAAAGTCCGGTCTTTTCAAACTGATTCATCCAAATGTCGTTGCGGAAGTACTCTGACCAGGAATCGAACAGGCAGCCGTCTTTGTAAGCACCTTCAATCAGTGCTGCACAGCGTCTGTCGCCTCGTGCAAATACACCTTCTAACATGGTTACATCCGTATCGTGCCAGTTGTATTTAATGCTCTTTGCGTTTAACTGCTCTTTAATGGCACCGGAAAGTACCTTTCTTGCATCCATAAACTCCTCTGCAGTAGCCATGCGCACCCACTGAAACGGAGTGAACGGCTTCGGAACAAAGAAGGAGGTGCTGGTGGTAATCTGTACCTTACCTTTACGTTCCGACTTCGGTATTGTATCATAATACGTTTTTGCAATCGCATTAGAAAGCTCTGCAATGGCCTTGATATCCTCATTCTGCTCTCCCGGAAGGCCTAACATAAAATATAATTTCACTTTATTCCAGCCACCCTTAAAGGCTTCTGTGGCACCGGCAAGAATCACTTCCTCGGTCAGACCTTTGTTGATTACATCTCGCATCCGCTGGCTTCCTGCCTCCGGCGCAAAGGTCAGACTGGACTTGGTAATATCCTGCACTTTATTCATGACATCCAAAGCAAAGGCATCAATACGCAGGGACGGTAAAGAAATATTGACTCCGTCGTTTTGGAAGGTATCGATCAAATAATAAACAAGTTCCTTTAAACAGGAATAATCGCTGGAACTTAAGGATGACAAAGAAATCTCCTCATGTCCCGTGGAGCGAAGCATTTTTGTGGCCAAATCCTTTAAAAACTCTACATTACGTTCACGAATCGGACGATATAACATACCTGCCTGACAGAACCGGCAGCCTCTAATACAACCACGTTGAATCTCCAAAACCACACGATCCTGGATGGCACGTATAAACGGAACCAGCGGCTTCTCCGGGTAATAGGTGTCGGAAAGCTCCATTTCCACCTGCTTGCGGATGGTCTTCTTGGCATGACTGTTATTCGGCTCAAAGGTTGCTAATGTACCGTCCTCGTTGTAGGTCACATCGTAAAACTGCGGTACATACATTCCCTCAATATCAGCCACAATCTCAAGAAATTCGCGACGACTGCCGCCCTTTGCCTTGTGCTCCTTATACTTGTCCAAAATCTCGTTGTAAACGGTCTCTCCTTCGCCCAAATAGAAGAAATCAAAGAAATCAGCCAACGGTTCCGGGTTGTAGGCACACGGACCGCCTCCGATGACAATCGGGTCCTCTTCGGTACGGTCTGTGGCATGAAGCGGAATCCCGGAAAGATCAAGAATCTGCAAAATATTCGTATAACACATCTCGTACTGCAACGTAATCCCGAGAAAATCAAAACACTTTAACGGTTCCTGGGACTCCAATGCAAATAGCGGGATGTTCTGCTCTCTCAAAATCTTGTCCATATCCGGCCAAGGAGAATACACACGTTCACAGTAAGTATCCTCTCTCCGGTTGAACATATCATATAAAATCTGAATTCCGAGATGAGACATACCAACCTCATAAACATCCGGAAAACACATACAAAAACGGATGTCCACTTCTCTCGGATTTTTTCTTACCATATTCACTTCGCCGCCGATATACCTTGCCGGCTTATCCACTGCCATCAAAATCTCATCAGACAACGCTAACTTACGTGTGAAAATTGAATTTGACATTATTTCCTCCAAACAAAATAAAAAGCAAAAATGTATAACCTTTTCAAAATTTTATTGAAAAAGATTTTTGCTATACTATCGGTTTTGTCTGATAAAATACCGGAGATTATATTACAGGTTGGTGACAGGCATATTTTTCTGGTAGAGAACCATAAAGACACGTCGGTACTTGGCGAGGTGTTCTCGAGCCTAGTATCCGTTACGTTTCTGCATGAGCGAAAGCGGGTTCTCGCAGAAAATATGCCTGCCACCAACCGTCACTAAAGTCCCGGACTTTTCAGACTACCGACAGTATAGCACAAAATCTCCCCCGCGTAAAGAATTGCTCCGAAATCTTATTGAATTTCTTGTCAAATTACGTTATACTTATTTTTGTGAGAAAAATGTATTTTGTCGAAATAATTATTATTGGAGGTTTATTGTTATGCCGTGGTGTCCGAATTGTAAAACCGAATATAGGGAAGGAATTACACACTGTGCCGATTGTAAAACAGAACTTGTGGCGGATTTACAGGCTGTTTTGGTGCATAATGCAACCGAAATGCTTGTAAAAGTTGATTCAGAGCATTTGTATTTTACACAAAAGCTCAAAGAATTTTTAGATTATTCCCAAGTTCCGTGTGTCGTAAAAGAAGAAGGAGAAATGTTCGGTGTCTATGTAACACCGGATGATTTAAAGAAAGCAAAAAGATGTTTTAAAGCTTTCTATTCCGTGGAATCCGAAGCAGTGATGCAAAGAGCCGCGGAAGCAGCCTTTCTTGCAGGGGAAGATTATGAGGATTATTTCGGTGATGACGAAGAAGAAAATGGTGAATCGGATTCCGTATCCCCGAATGATAACAAAAAGACGCAACAATCCACTGCCGATTCCGGAAATTTTGTCAGTGCAAATACCCGGTATGAAGATTACCGTTCTTCCGGTTATACTTTTTCTATTATCGGTGTCGGTGGTATCATTTTTGCATTACTTAATTTTTTTGATGTAATTTCCTTATTTGGTTCTGTTTACTCTTCTACCATATTATTTCTTATGTTTGCATTATTTTTAGCTTTAGGTATTTTCTCTTTTATGAAAGCCGGTCAATTAAAAGAAGGTGCACAACAAGAGAAAAAATTGGTTGAAGATGTAAAAGAATGGATGACTCACAATATCACCTCCGAAACCTTTACTTCTTTACATTCGGACGGAAGATACGAAGATGATTCAAAAACTGCAGAACTCCTCTATCTCGATCGTATGGACCAGTTGGTGGATCGATTGCTGGCTGTTTTTCCGGGGTTACACGCGTCTTTGGCCGAGCAATTAATAGAAGAATTCTGCAATCAGAATTTTGATGAATAAATGATTAAGTTTCAGGGAAAACAAATAATTCACGGATTTCGTCTTCTGATAATTTGTTTAGGAATGTTTCCCCTGCTTCAATGACAGCATTGAATAAATCCTGTTTCTTTTTCTGTAAACGGAATATTTTTTCTTCAATGGTTCCTTTGGTCAAAAGCTTGATGACATGGACATTCTTCTCCTGCCCGATGCGATGGGCGCGGTCGGATGCCTGATCTTCTACAGCCGGATTCCACCAAGGATCAAAATGAATGACTGTATCGGCGCCGGTTAAATTCAAACCGGTGCCGCCTGCTTTTAGGGAAATTAAAAACAAATCCCCTTCTCCGCTGTTAAACCGTTTTACATAGTCCTGTCGTTCCGCAGGTTTTGTTGTGCCGGAAAGATAGAAGTACGGTATTTCAGCTTCTGTCAATGCTTCTTTTAAAATATCTAACATCGATGTAAATTGTGAAAACACAAGAATTCGGTGTCCGTTTTCCCTAAGTTCGTCCATGATCTGCAAAAACAAAGAAACCTTTCCGCTTCCGCCTTCGTAATTATCCAAAAAAGTACCCGGGTGACAACAAATTTGACGCAGTCTTGTTAAGGCTGCCAATATCTGCATACGGCTTTTTTCAAAACCGACACGGGATATTTCCGTGAAAATATCGTTTTGAGCCTGCTTTACATAAGAAAGATATAGTAAGCGTTGTTCTGCGGTTAACTCTGTTACCAGCTTTGTTTCGATTTTATCCGGTAATTCTGCCAATACATCTTTTTTCATACGGCGTAACAAAAACGGTTTAATCCGGCGGTTCAGTTGCTGTAACACATCGGTTTCTCCCTTTGATGCAGGGCGTTCAAACCGTTTCGCAAATCTTGTATAAGAAAACAAATACCCCGGCATGACAAAGTCGAAAATGGACCAAAGCTCCGATAACGAATTTTCAATCGGAGTTCCTGTTAATGCAAAACGGGTCTTTGCATGTAAATTTTTTACGGAACGGGCATTTCCGGTCATGGCATTTTTAATAAACTGAGCTTCGTCGATAAAAACGGTATGGAATTCCTTATCACTATAGTGTGGCAAATCTCTTCGTAGTAAAGGATACGACGTAATATACAAATCGCATGCATCGGTTGCTTCTAAAAGCACTTTTCTCTCTTCCGGAGTTCCCTGGATGATTTTTACGCGAAGATGCGGTGCGTAGTTTTCTACTTCATCCAACCAGTTATAGACTAAGGAAGTCGGACAAACCACAAGAAACGGCGTTCCCGTAAAAGTATTGTTATCTAACACCGAAGCCATATAGGTAATGGCTTGCAATGTTTTACCCAATCCCATGTCATCTGCCAAAATTCCGCCAAATCCGTTATCCGAAAGCATCCGAAGCCAGGAAAATCCTGTTTTCTGATATCCTCTGAGTTCGATCCGGATGTTCTCCGGTACCCGGTAATTTTGTGACTCCGGGTCATACAATCGTGTAAGAAACGAGGAAAAGTTCTCCCCTTTTGTCACTTCAAATCCGAATTCCTGCGGTGCAGCATCCAGATATACCGCATGATTCTTGGAGATTTTTAACATCCCGTTTTTATCAAAATCCCGATAGGATAAATTCATGTTCTCCAATAATTCTGCTGCTTTTACAAACATATCTTCCGTTAAATCGAGAAAGCTTCCGTCGTTTAAACGGTGATATGTTTTTTTCTGACGATAGGAATGAAAAATTGCCCGTAATTCTTCGCCGGAAATATCTTCATACTGAAATTCTACCTGCAACAAATCTTCTCCCGGTGGCATGGAAATGCCTAAATGAGCCGAAGTGTTCCGGCGCAGACGCATTTTCCCAAAGGCATCGGAAGAAAATAGTTCGGCGTACGCCGAAAGGTCGGAAAGGCCTTCGGTAAGTAAGGCATAAATCCCTTCCTCTTGTTTCAGTAAATAAAATCCGTTATGGGGTTCAAAACCATAGGAAGACAAGGCGGCACATACTACTTCTTCTTTTTCTTTTTCCCGTACTAAAATATATCCGCCCTTTACATTCGGTGCATCAAACATATTAAATTCATATTCCCCGTAAGCAAAAGATACGGTTGCTTGTACACTGTCATGAAACAAATTAAAATAAATTTTTGCAGAAAACGGCAGGGATAAATATCGATCCTGGACTTCCTCCGGAATATCTACCTGCATGGAATCATGAATCACAGGAAGCACATGCTCCAAAAAGGCGTCCCGTTCTCCTTCTTCAAATACCAAAGGGTCTTTTGTTTCACCCAGACTGGAGTAAAACGGAAGGTACGTTTTCATAAACCGGGAATCCGGCAAATAAAGAACATTATCACGCAAAAGAAGGGATCCGTCTGCGGTAATCGGAATTACTTTTTCGTTTTCCTTGTAATCCATGGTGAGAAAATCTTCTTCCATGGAAATATCATATTCAATTTGAGGATTTCCTTTTGCAAAACGCACTCCTTCCAGTTCCGTCCCTGACAATACCAGAGAATAGGTAAGACCTTTGCATTGGGATAAAATTTTGGAAAGCAATCTTCTGTTTAGCTGGATTTTTGATTTTTGAAACAATTGCATGCTGCCGGTGCCGTCCAAAACCTCTAATATTTCAAGATAAGCCAAAAGTTCCAGTAACAACCGTTCGGAAGCATTATCAAAACTGCTTTCACTCGGCAAATAACAGAATTCTTTTCCAAGGATAATACTCTTTTTTTCTTTATAATCCGTCAAAAAACGTTTTAGCATCTGTACACGGTAAAGTTTTGTACTTCCTACCCGTAAAGAAAGATACACCGGGTCTGCATCTGTACGTAAAATCCCCGGGATTTCGATACATGGCTCAATATGGTAGATCTCTTTATCGAACTTTGGCTCTCCCGCATCCATAAAATATTGGATAATCTTTCCGGCTCTCGCATCTGCGGAAGGACTTGTTACACCGTTTTGCTTTTCTTTTTGCTCCAAATACTGTTGTAAATATAACAATGCTGCTACCGAATGTTTGCAGGCTCCTTTTTAGCTGTACATTGCCGGACAATTGCATGCAAATTCCACATCCTGTTCCTGTGTTTCTTCCACAGTAACACGATATTTCTGGTTTCCCTGTATCGTAAACGTATATAATTTCTTGTTTTTTGAGCAAGCGGCATGAACCACACGCTTTTCTTTAAAATATGCAAGTCCACGCTGAAATACCGCTTCATTGGCGGCAAGATTTTGAATTTTACTTCTGGAAAGCCGTATCATAAACTACACCTCGCTAACAACAAGTGTTAATCCGTAACAATTCATTATATCACGGATTTTTACGGTTTTCCATAGTTTTTCATTTTAAAATCTACAAAAATTTGAAAATCCTCTTGAATTTTAGAGAAAACAGTATTACAATTAAGCCCGCACAAAGGAGGATATTTAAATGAAACCGAAACTGTTCAGTGTGATGAAACACTATAATGCAAAACAATTTTTCTTAGATATGAAAGCCGGTATTATTGTCGCAATCATTGCGCTTCCGCTGTCCATTGCCTTTGCACTTGGTTGCGGTGTGTCTCCGGAAAAAGGCATTTATTCTTCGATACTTTCCGGTATTATTGTTGCATTTCTTGGCGGTAGCCGTGTACAGATTACAGGTCCGACCGGAGCGTTTATTGTGATTACCCAGTCTGTCATTGCAGGCTACGGTACCCAAGGGCTCATTATTTCCACCATTATGGCGGGGGGTATCCTTGTTTTATTCGGTATTTTTCGTCTCGGAAAACTGATCAAGTTTATTCCGTCTCCGATTACCATCGGTTTCACGGGCGGTATTGCCATTACCATTGCCACTCTGGAAATTAAAGATTTCCTTGGCTTTGAAATAACAAAAATGCCTACCTCGTTTCTCGGTAAATGGAGTACATATATTGCCAATTTTTCAACCGTAAATTGGCAGGCTTTGGCTTTGGGCGTCGTCAGTGTTTTGATTCTTGTTGTTTGGCCGAAAATCAACAAGACTATTCCGAATTCTTTTGTTGCACTTGTCATCGGAACTGCAGCAACCTATTTCTTAAAATTAGATGTAGCCCTACTCGGTGACATTCCGAAATCTTTGTCTGTAGCTGAATTTGAAGGTCTGCATTTTGATGATTTGTTTCATTTGATGTCTCCTGCCTTTACTATTGCAATTTTGGTTGCTATGCAGGCTCTTTTATCCGCAGTAGTAACCGACGGTATGATTCACAGTAAACATAAACCAAATGCAGAATTGCTCGGTCAAGGTGTGGCAAATATTGTTCTCGGACTGTTTGGTTGCATCCCGGCTACCGGCGGTGTAGCACGTTCCATTGCCAACGCAAAGAACGGTGGACGTACTCCGATTGCACTGGTATTCCACAGCCTTACCTTGCTTGCAATGCTTTTATTTGGAATGCCGCTCATTCGTCTGGTGCCGAGACCTGTTTTAGCTGCCATTCTCCTGGTGGTATCCTACAATATGTTTAATGTAAAAGCGTTCCTTGCTTACCGTAAGGCTCCGAAATCAGATACCATTGTACTTATTTCCTCTTGTGTTCTGACCTTTGCTTTTGACCTTGTGATTGCAATCGAAGTCGGTATCGTGCTTTCCTGCGTACTTTTTATGAAACGCATGGCAGATGTGACCGATGTTTCCGGTTGGAAATATGTTCGTGACACTCATCTTCCGGAAGAAGAAAATGACCCGGAACATATTTCTTTAAAAGAAGTGCCGAACGGCACGGAAGTATTTGAAGTAAACGGTCCTATGTTTTTCGGTGCGGTTGATAAACTGCTTCGCTTAAAACATCAGACCATGAAAAAGGATACGAAAGTTGTCATTATCCGTATGCGTGGCGTTCCGGCTATTGATGTTACTGCTATGAATACATTAAAAGATGTAACAAAAGATTTAATGAAGTACGGAATTACGGTTATCTTCTCTCATGTTTTGGAACAGCCGCGTTCCGTTATGGAAAAAAATAATTTCTTTTCTGTTGTGGGTACGGACAATTTTTGTGAGAACATTGATGCGGCACTGGCGCGTGCAGCTGCTATCATTTCCGCAACTGACACGCTGGATGAAGTCGCCGCAACAATGTAACTAATTAAAAAAAGATGAGATGGATTTTCCGTTGAAAAAGATGGATATAATCCGATTAAAATAATATTTATAATTTACCGGTGCAACTGCTTCTGATGTTTGTACCGGTATTTTATTAACGCTTTCTCCATCGATTTTTATGACAAGTTCCCCTATCCCCCTTCCTTTTTCCACCGGTGCGTTTAAACTGTTTTGAAAAAGCTCGAAACCAAAGGAAATGGTTTCTTTGCCGGTAAGTAATAACGTTATATTTAAAAGATTATTTATTTCTTCCGGAGGATAGCAAAGGGATACATGATCCTTCTGTCCGTTTGTGACCGGTACCGTCGGTAATTCCGGCAGTAAATCAAAAGATTCTATCAGCGGAAGTGTTTGATATGCTTCCAACCCATAGTTCATTAAAGTCTTTGTATCGTTCCATTTATATGTTTTATGCGGTGGCCAGCCGCTTGCCAGTACAACGCTGATAAAAAGTCTGTCTTCCCGTTCCAACGCCCCCACAAAACAATACCCCGCCTTTCCGGTAAATCCCGTTTTTACCCCGATAGCACCGTCCATCATCGTCAAAAAAGCATCTTTATTGTTGACGGTAAAACTACGACCTTTGGTTAATTCCGTAAACGTATGGGAGGCTTTTGTTGTTATTTTTCTGAATTCATCCTGTTTCACCGCATAGGCAGCGATTTTTGCCAGGTCGGCAGCGGAAATACCGTGTCCTTCCGCATCCAAACCGTTCGGCGTCACAAAATTTGCAGAATAAGCCCCTAACGCCTTTGCTTTTGCATTCATCATTGTCGCAAAGCCTTCTACGGAACCACCTACATGTTCCGCCAAGGCTACGGCGGTATCGTTATGGGACTCTAACATTAGGGAATAACACAAATCCTTCACGTAAAACTGCTCTCCCGTATTCATGTTTAATTGAACATCCGGTTGTTTTGCGGCATTTTTTGATACAGTAACGATATCCTCCGGTTTTGTATGTTCCAAAACAATAAGAAGCGTCATAATTTTTGTTGTGCTGGCCATGGGAAGCACTTCATATCCGTTTTTTTCATACAGAACCCGACCTGCATTTCCGTCATAAAGTACTGCAGAATACGCGTGTAGCGACCCGGCATCGGGTAAATCGGTTTCAGCACGAACCGGATATGCCGGTTGTTTCCATGCACCGGTCAGTACCGAAAACACAAAAAAGAAACACATCAGAAGATGCGTTCCTTTCTTTTTTATCAAGTGAATTCTACTGTATAAGTTGTAATGTATATTCTTTTCAAATTTCCAAAACTTCATTACGATCCCCGAAAACAAGTCTTTTTCAAAGGATATGCGGCTACTCTCGGAAATAGATATTAAATTTCTAAGGAAAGTTGCATTTCTTCTTCTGCTTCCAACTTGAAATCTTCTACCTTTTCCGGGTTAATTACCGGTAAATCATCTAAGGAAACAAGGCCGAAGCTGCGTAAAAACTCTTCTGTCGTACCGAACAGAATCGGACGTCCCGGAGCATCCAAACGACCTACTTCCTGAATTAAATTATATTCTACCAGCTTATTTACCGCATGATCGCAGGAAACCCCTCGGATTGCTTCGATTTCCTGTCTCGTAATCGGTTGCTTGTACGCAATAATCGATAAGGTTTCCAATAAAACCTCGGTTAAAACATGTTTTTTCGGCACATGGGTAATTTTAATAATTGATTCATACATGGAAGACTTGGTACACATCTGAAAGGAACCGTCCAATTCAATGATTTGGATTCCCCTGTCATCCGAATCATAGCGATCCATCATATTCCGAAGTACCCTACGCACCGTATCCACATCATGCTCTAATGCCATCGCCAGGCGGTCTACTTCAACCGCTTCCCCTAATGTAAACAAAATCGCTTCTAATTGTGCTTCTAACTCTTGTAACTCCATTTTATTCCTCCGCTTAAAAATCCGAATCTTCGAAATCAATAATATCATCCGCAAGATATTCAATTTCGATTTCATCAAAAATTTCTTCCTGTACTACATGCATTCTGCCGATTTTCATTAATTCAAGTATACATAAAAAAGTTACGACAACATCCATTTTATCAAACTGTTCCATTAAAAGAGCCCGGAAAGAAAAACGTTTATTTGCCAAAGCGTATGCCTGAATCTCATGCATTTTCTTGGACATACTGACTTCTTCCTTTTCGATTCGACCGAATTTACTTCGAACCGGATCGATTTTGTCCACTTGCTTTTTCATGACAGATTCAAAAATAGCATGAAGCTTTTGCAAGGTTAAATCGGAAAGCAGTTCTTTTGTATCAATCGGCTCCTTGTAATCGGCTATCTCCGGAGGCAATGTACCCTCCTTAAACAAAACACGTCCGGCATCCAACTGTCGATCGGAAAGTTCCAAGGAAGCATACTTATACATTTTATACTGTAACAGACGCTCCACCAGCTCCTGACGCGGATCAATCGTCTCTCCTGTTTCCTCCGGTTCTTCCTGCGGCAGTAACATTTTGGACTTAATATTCAATAGAGTTGCGGCCATTACAAGGAATTCGCTCATAACTTCCATGTCCTGTTCCTGCATCTGACGGATATAGTCCATATACTGTTCCGTAATCTCCACAATCGGAATATCATAAATATTTATTTTATTTTTTTCGATGAGGTGCAACAATAAATCAAGGGGGCCCTCAAATTTTTCCAATGTTACGGATAAACTCATGATCATTTCCTCGTTTTTGTATTGATGACACAGTATTCTACACGGTTAAACAAACGAGCCGGCAAAGAATGAGAACCAAGTCCCGCGCTTACGACCATTGTAGAATTTTCATCTGTGTAACAGCCTCTGGTAAAGGTCGGAATATAAAGCTGTGGGGAAATAAAACCTCCCAACACCGGCAACCGGATAATTCCGCCGTGATTATGCCCGGAAACGATTAACGGAGAAAGTGTTTTATACTCCGGAAAATGGTCCGGAAAATGCGCTAACAGTATTGTGCTCTCCGAATCTTCAATCACGAGATCTTTGTACGCTTCCTCCGGCAATGCCTTTCTTTTCCATTTATAATAATACTCGTGTTTTAATGTAAGTCCGGCAAAATTAATATTCTTCCCTTGTAGAACGAGCCGGACTGTCTCGTTGTCCGGAAAGAAAATCCCCATTTCTTCTATTTGTTTTCGATATAAGTTAAATTTTTCCGGAAACTTTGTACGAAGCACTTCTTCATGATTTCCCATACCATAAATGACCGGGGCAATCTTTGTCAGTCTCTTTAAAAAGCCGTGAACTCTGTCGTTTGCTTTCTTTCCGTACTTGCTGATCATGTCCCCTGCAAGCAGAATTACATCCGGTCTTTCTTCTTTCAGTCGTTTGACTATTGTTTCATTGCTACAAATCAATGGATTACAATGCAAATCGGAAAGTAGCAAAATGCGTAGCCCGGAAAGCTTCTCCGGAACTTCTGCATCATATTCTCTTTTTACCGGAACACCATGCTCTATGAGCTGATATACCGTTGCGCCTAAAGCAACGCCTGCTGTAGCGAGCAAAAACAGACTGCTGTTTTTCATCCTTGAGCCTCCTTGCATTTCCACCTTTTGTTTGTCATTACAGTAAGCGGAAAAAAATCCATGCCTCACCTAATTATCATACTTTATTTTTCGGACGGTGTCAATGAAAGTTTCACATCAGGAACGTTCTCTTTTTTACGGAAGAATAAGTCTTTGCACTTAAGAAAACCGGTGCCGAAGTTCATTTTATTTACATCTTCTTTACAAATAATGTCGATGCCTCCCAATGTTTTTCCGTTCAGACTATAGCGATACTCTCCTACGATATCTCCTTTTTTTAACGGTGCCTTGATTTCTTCTTTTAAAACAATTTCCTTTTGAACGGAAGATAAATCCTCCCCTTCGGTAAAAACATGATAAAACGGTGTTTTCAGGCCGATAGAAATACGATCTTTCTCTCCGTTTTTTATAACCGTATCCGAAAGCGGAAAATCACTTCCGCTATCTTTATAAACAGTGCATTTGGAAAAACCGTAATCTAACAGTGTGGCAGCTTCCCTAAAACGAGTCTTCGTATCCGGCGCAGCAAGTACCACTGCCACCAGTTTTACGCCGTTTCTTTCCGCTGTTGCGGAAAGACAATACTTTGCCTCATCGGTAGAACCGGTTTTTAAGCCTGTTATGCCGTTATACTGTTTTAAAAGCTTATTGGTATTGGCAAGACCGAATTCACTGCTTCCCCGCCTTGTCGTATGAACAATGGTATCCATCCAGGTTGTTGTATATTTTGTAAGCCACGAATGATGTTTCATCAATTCGGATGACATGATAGCTACATCCTTTGCGCAAGAAACATGCCCGCTAACATCCAGTCCGCAACAATTATAAAAGGTGGTATGATTCATTCCCAGGACCTTTGCTTTTGCATTCATCTGCTCCACAAAGGCTCCTTCGGAGCCTGCTAAATGCTCTGCCATAGCTACACAGGCGTCATTGGCACTGGCGATGCTGATACATTTTATCATTGTTTCCACATTCTGGGTTTCTCCCGGCTCTAAAAAAACCTGAGAACCGCCCATTGATGCGGCATATTCACTTACGGTTACCGTATCGGTCAATTTTACCTTTCCTTCATCCACTGCTTCCGCGATTAAAAGCAATGTCATGATTTTGGTTACACTGGCAATGGGACGGGATTTCTCGGCATCTTTTTCCGCAATTACCGTGCCGGAGTCCATTTCCATTAATATGATTGACTCAGCAGAAATCGAAAGTCCTTCCGGGACAACGGTAGCAAGCGTTTCCGCTTTCCTGTCTACTGTCGTTTCCTCCGTTGGTTCCGTTACAAATACTTCCTCGCCCTCAGGAATCCCGCCGGCTGATACTTCAAGTGCTTTTCCTAACGGGAATAGTGCCGTTTCCACCAAAAGGAAAACAGAAAGGATACCGGCAAGTGCGCGTCCTGCCCGTATCCTTTTTTCTGTTTTGCTTTGCTTTTTAACTCCTTGTGTTTTCATTGTAACACTCCGCAATATCTCTTTTTACAAGATATTCGGAAAAGCCTAAACTATGACTGTTCTACTACACCTAAAATATGAGGAACCGGCGTTATCGGTGTCTGTCCGATTGAAATGGCGTTCTGTAGTTTCGAAACTGCGGCGGACAGCTTTCCTTCCTCGTTTCCGTGAAGCACTGCAATCGGATCGCCCACCTTCACCTTTGCACCGATTTTTTTCTCAAATACAATGCCCACCGTCAAGTCGATTTCGCTTTCTTTTGTTTCGCGTCCGCCTCCGAGCGCGAGGGAGGTCAACCCGATTTCTTCTGTGTTCATAGCGGAAATATAGCCGTCTGTCTGTGCCTTTAATGTAGCAGTCAAACGTGCCTTCGGGAAACGATCCGGTTCATATACAAAGCGCTTATCTCCTCCCTGTGCTTCCACAAATTCCGCAAGTTTATGCAATGCCTTACCGGAACGAATCGTATCTGCCAGAAGTTCTTTTGCCTCAGAAATGTTCTCCACTCGTCCCGCGCCAAGCAACATATAGGACGCCAACGTGATACAAGCGTCGTTCAAATCTTCCGGTGCTTTGCCGTTTAAGGCTTCAATCGCTTCTTTTACCTCTAAAATATTACCGACAGCAGTTCCCAACGGCTGATTCATATCCGAAATTACCGCGTAGGTCTTTCTTCCGGCACCGTTTCCGATTTTTACCATTGTTTCTGCAAGTTTTCTGGCGTCTTCACAGGTCTTCATAAAAGCACCGCTTCCCGCTTTGACATCCAGTACAATTACATCAGAGCCTGCCGCAAGTTTTTTACTCATAATACTGCTTGCGATTAAGGAAAGTTGGTCTACTGTTGCCGTTACATCCCGAAGCGCATACAACATTTTATCTGCCGGAGCCAAATCTGCGGTTTGTCCGATGATCGCCAATTTCATTCGATTCACGTTATGAATAAATTTTTCATTGGAAATGGAAACGGAAAAGCCGGGAAAACTTTCTAACTTATCAATGGTGCCGCCGGTATGCCCAAGACCTCTCCCTGACATTTTAGCTACCGGAACCCCCAAAGACGCAACCATCGGCCCCAAAATCAAGGATGTCTTGTCTCCGACGCCACCCGTACTATGCTTGTCGGCTTTCATCCCGTGGATCGCAGATAAATCAAGCATTTCACCGCTTTTTGCCATGGCCATGGTAAGGGAAAGCGTCTCCGCTTCATTCATACCCTGAAAACAAACTGCCATTAAAAAAGCGGACATCTGATAATCCGGAATGTTTCCCTTCGTGTATCCGTTTACCAAATAATGAATTTCTTCATCGGTAAGAGCCTCCCCGTGTTTCTTTTTCATAATTAAATCATACATTCGCATGGTAAAGCCACTCCTTCTATCTTCTATTCTTTCTCTTGTTTGATTGCTACTCGTGTTTTCTTATGCTATTAGTTTATCATATCCGAAAATATTCCGCAATACGCCTATTGACACTGTTCTTCTTAAGTTTTATAATGTGTTTTGTATGTAGAAAAATACACATTTTACAATAAATTATATGACATAACATTCGTTATTTGTCAGGAAAGGAATTGCCATGAGTTTTACAAGAATCAGAGAAGTGATTTCCCCGGAAGTTCTAAAGGATTTGTACCCGCTTTCCGCGGAAGCAACTGCGGTAAAAACAGCCCGCGACGAAGAAATGAAGAAAATTTTTACTGGAGAGTCCGATAAATTTATGGTAATCATCGGACCTTGTTCCGCTGACAACGAAACCGCCGTACTTGACTATATCCATCGTCTTGCAAAAGTACAGGAAAAGGTTTCCGATAAATTGTTCGTTGTTCCGCGTATTTATACCAATAAGCCGCGTACCACCGGTGAAGGCTATAAGGGAATTGCCCACCAGCCAAATCCGGAGCAGGCCCCGAATATGCAGGAAGGTTTGATTGCTGTTCGAAAAATGCACTTGCATGCCTTGGAAGAGACACATCTGACAGCTGCGGATGAAATGCTCTATCCGGAGAATTGGCCGTATCTTGACGATATCCTGTCCTACGTTGCTGTAGGTGCCCGTTCCGTAGAGGACCAGCAACATCGTCTTGCGGTCAGCGGCATGGATATTCCTGCCGGCATGAAAAATCCGACCAGCGGTGATTTTTCCGTTATGTTAAATTCTGTGACGGCAGCACAGCATTCCCACTCTTTCTTGTTCCGTCAGTGGGAAGTACAGACTACCGGCAACCCATATGCTCACTGTATTTTGCGCGGGGCCGTAAATTCACACGGTCAGAGTATTACCAACTACCATTACGAAGATTTGGTACGTTTACTTTCTATGTATGCAGAACGTCCGCATTTAAAGAATCCGGCGGTTATCGTAGATGCCAATCACAATAACTCAAATAAAAAATTCGCAGAACAGCCACGTATCGTATCCGAGATTTTACATAGTCGTAAAGTAAACCCGGATGTTGCCAACTTTGTAAAGGGCGTTATGGTCGAGAGTTACATCGAAGAAGGCAGTCAGAAAATCGGTGAACATATTTATGGCAAATCCATTACCGACCCGTGCCTTGGCTGGGCAGATACCGAAGATTTATTATATCGTATTGCTGAAAGAGTTTAATTCAAATCACCTAAAAAACCCATCTCCTATGCTCGGGGATGGGCTTTTTTATACATATCCGGTATGGTCTGGGTCTGACGCTCAAAATTCATAGCAGCAGACAATCGTTTTGTTCCGAGAAGCTGATGTACGCCTGCATAAGATGCTCCGTTTCTCATCAGATGGTTTATCATGGAATTTCGCAGAATGCGGGGGGTAATGTTCGGTAATCCCGCTTTCTTTGTATATTCTGTAATTCGTTTAAAGAATCCTTGACGTGTCATTTCTTCCCCGGATTTGTTGTAAAATAAAAGTTCCGGGTCGGAATCCTGCTTTTTCAGTGCTTCTCTTCCGAGTTCCAAATAGGCTTCCAAGGCATCACATGCCGGTTTTCCAAGGGGTAAAACGCGATTTTGTTCTCCTTCGCTTACCAACAAAACATGATATTTTAATTGAACCTGCGGAAGCTTCAAAACAAGCAAAGAATTCAAATGAATTCCGGTGGCATATAATACTTCTAACATTGCACGGTCCCGTAAGCCTTTCGGTGTATCGGTATCCGGTGTATTTAACAATAGTTCCAATTCACTTACAGAAATAATCTCTTGTTCAACCGGGGCAGCTTTCGGAGCTTTAATTCGTTCTGCCGGGTCTTCTTTTACAATCCCTTTTTTGGTTAAATAATCAAAAAAGCCGTGTACGCTTGATACCAGACGTACAATGGAGGAAGCTTTTAACCCTTCCCGTTCTGCGGCAAGAATAAACGAGTTTAACTGAGTCTCTGTTATCTGATCTACAGAGTTCACGCCGTTTTCTCGCAAATACAATGCCATTCGCATCAAATCAGAACGGTAAGCAAGCATGGTATTCTCGGAAACTTGTTTTTTTTCCTTTCTGTACTCACAAAATGACTGAATGTAAGACTCCATACCTGCCCTCCTTTCGAATTCCTCTCCGGATTTCATTGAATGACTCCGGGTATACTAACTATCTTTTTTCGAAGCAAACTCCCTGTTCGTCTTTACTTTTTAATTCTTTATAGGCAAATAATCCTGCCACAGTCTTTGAGTCGCTAATCTCCCCAGCCATAATCATTCCGATTAATTCCTCCAACGAATATCGATCAATGGTAACATATTCGTTTTCATCCAATTCAAGTTCCGCGTAATCCGTTACTCTACAATAAAACATATGAACCTTCTCATCGTTGTATGCCGGCGACGGCTGGATCATAAGCAAAGGTCGGGCAGTTTCACACAAGGCACCGGTTTCTTCCCGAAGTTCACGAATCGCAGCAGCCATCGGTTCCTCTCCTTGATTAATACCTCCTGCAGGAAGTTCTAAAATCTCTTCTTCCGCACCGGGACGCCACTGACGAATCATAATAATCTTGCCGTCGGCATCTTCGGCTACCATAGCCGCCGCACCGTTGTGATGGATAAAATCCCAATTTGCAAAATTTCCGTTGGCAAAAGCCATGGAATCGGTATACATGGAAATCCATGCACCCTTATATATCAGAGAACGGTCGATTCGCTTTATTTTTTCCATTTATTGTTATCTCCTACTTTTGCATGGACTTCACTTTATCAAAGGTCGCAATGCATGCTTCCATAACCGCACTACGGAAACCGTTTTCTTCCAATGCACGAATCCCTGCAATGGTGGTTCCGCCCGGTGTACATACATTGTCCTTCAGTTTTCCCGGATGTTCCCCGGTTTCAAGTACCATTTTTGCTGCTCCCAACACGGTCTGTGCTGTCATCTTATAGGCTGTGTCTCTCGGAATGCCGCAACAAACCGCAGCATCTGCCATTGCTTCAATGAACACATATACAAAGGCGGAAGAACTGCCGGATGCCGGAATTGCCGCATCCTGTAAAGATTCCGAAAGAACAACATAGCTACCGAAAGAGTCAAAAAACTCACCTACAAAGCTCTTTTCTTCCTCAGTAAACACGGATTTTTCATCAAAAGTAACAGCTGACATGCCTTCTCCAACCATAGCCGGAGTATTCGGCATCACACGCACTACCTTAATCTGCCCGCCCAGAGCTTCTTTTATGTAAGAAATTGTAATTCCGGCCGCTACAGTGACTACGATTGCACCATCCTTTACCTTTCCCTTGATTTCGGAAAGTACCGTATCATATACATAAGGCTTAATAACAAGTACAACCATGTCTGCCTGTGCCGCCAACTCAGCATTACTGTCGCAATATACAGCACCGGCCGCTTTTCCTCTTTCTTTGTCAGACTCGCTCATACAGGTAAAAAGAACGTTTTCTCCGCCTGTCACCTTTATTGCTCCGCACAACATCGGGTAGCCCATATTACCCGCTCCGATAATACCGATTTTCATTATTCATCCCTCTTTCTATATTTTATGTTAACATAATCATCAAAAAAATTGTAGCACACTACTGTTATGAAGTCAAATCACTTTAATAATTCATCCGTAATTCGAAGTACCTCCGGAGCAATTTTCTCCCGTTCTTTATTTGTTACCCGTATGTACACCGGATACGCCGCGGATAATCCGGCAATTCCCAAAAGACCGATGATAATTCCTGCAATAAAACTCTGCCATACCAATACAAGGCACATTCCCACACCGAGAACTAAGGTACCGATGACACCGATTCCGATTGATGCGATTGTACCTTTTTTTGTCGCACTTTCGTCCAAACGCCGTAAATAAGTCATTTTATCTTCCCGGGGTGCTTCATATTTGCTTCGAATCTTTTTGATTTCTTCTTGTTGTTTCGCAGAATAGGAATATTGAAACCCTTCTGTTCTATTGTTCTGTTCCATTTTGATTGCTCCTTAATCTCTTAATTTCTTTTAATGACCTTAGAATCATCAGGCACGACATGATAACTACCGCTACACTGATGCCTCCTCCGGTAGCTGCAATTAATATTCTCTTCTGTTCCGCCGGCATCTCTGCTCCGAATTCCGAAAGCATGGCAGTTTCCAAAGAAAGCATGGAAACCAATGCCGCCGACAGTGCAATAAATTTTGCCGTCAACATCACCGGACTGTTATATTTCCGGTATTTGATTACATTTACTATGGCATATACCGTCACATAAAACGTATATAACGCCACAACATAAATCAAGATTCCGTGATAAAAGAACCCTTTTTCCTCAAATAAAATCATTAAAACCGCACCGGAAAGAATTATATTCACCAGCAATAAAATAGAGGAACAGAGTATTGCCCGATGCAGCTCCCCATCCCGATTGCTTCCGATTTCATGCTTCGCCTTATACCGTAACAGCAAAAATCTCATCCATGCCAGGATTCCGTAATAAGCCGCCAGGATGATAAACCACATGGATTCATACCAAAAATATAAGATTACATTTACACCGACATATAGTACATTGATTGTTAATGTGGCGTATAATGATATTTGATTTTTAAATACCGCGTCTGTCCTATATTGTTTGCCGAATTTCGTACTGTAAAACCACGCCACCCCACATTTCACCTTCTTTGGAAGCGTTGTCCAACAGGCAACAGAAAGAACCGAAACCGTATAGAATGCGACTACATAAACGACATACGCTCCCGGATGACTTTCCAAATGCTTTCCGAATACAGCTACTAACAATACTGTACTTATTACGGTTAATAAAACAATGATCCATAAGGGCGGAAATAACCATTTTTTCCATTTTCCTTTTTGTTCCATATTATTCCCTCCGAATTACAACCGAAAAAACAGTTCCCTTTCCCGGCACACTGTCTACCCGGATTTCTCCCTGCATAATATCAATAACACGCTTAACGAGAGCAAGACCCAGACCGTTTCCTTCCGTAGCATGGGATGTATCTCCCTGATAAAACTTATCAAAAATGTGGGCTCCTACCTCCGGTGACATACCGCAACCGGTATCCGCAACCGTTACTACCGCATACTGCTCTGTCGTCGTAAGTTTCAACGATACCGTACCGCCGTTTTCCGTAAATTTAAACGCATTGGAAAGTAAGTTATTCCATACCAAAGTCAACAATTCCTGATCTGCTGTTACCATAATACCATCTTCAAGTTCCGTATCAATTTCAATCTTCCGACGTTCCCATACATCTTCAAATTGCAATAAGCATTCGCATAGCTGTTCACTTAAATCATATTTCGTAGCCTTCGGATAGATTTGCTGGTTTTCCAAACGATTCAACTTTAACATATTGGTCATCATATTTGCCAAACGCCTTGCGCCGTCCGTAACCCCTTTGGCATATTCCATCCGCTTTTCTTCCGAAAGGTCCGGTGTCTGCAAAAGAGTCCCGAAATTCTGCATCACTGCCAATGGTGTTTTCATTTCATGGGAAACGTTTGCAACAAAGTCCGTCCGTAACGTTTCCACACCGGAAAGTTCCGTTGCCATCTGATTAAAACATCGGATAATTTCATTAAAACTTTCGTTTGCGGCAACTCCTTTGATTGGCTCTATTCGAACCGAGAAATCTCCCTGCATCATCTGTTCTGCAGCCTCGGTAATCCGTCGAACCGGACGATCCACCGTAATCTTTCGGCGAATCATATCAATTCCGGCAAACAAAACACTTAACACCAGCACGTTCACAAAGGTCAGCTTTGCCGCCGCATTCAAATTCTCGCTGTTTAAGGAAAGTCCCATATTTCCGGACATGATCCTTATAAATAAAATCATACAGCAGGTGATCGGAAATGCTACAACTAAAAAGAACAGCGCATAACGATTCACTACTTTCAAATACTTTTTGATACGTTTTTCGTGTTTCATTTAATCACCGCCTTATAGCCCAATCCATGTACGGTTACAATTTCAAAATCCTCACAATTTACCAGTTTTCCTCGAAGCTTAGTCATATAAACATCCACTGCCCGCGGTGTTGTCTCGGTATCTACGTCCCAAAACTCATCCATAAGCTGCATTCTGGTAAAGGTCTTTTTCGGATAAGACAACAGTTTATATAAAATACTGAACTCACGGTTGGTCATCGGTATTTCGTCTTCATTTAAATATGCCGTATGTTCATCTGCATCCATCACAAAATTTCCGATTTCCAGCTTTCGACTGGCCGCAATCTTGGCACGACGTAACAGTGCTCCGATACGTAAGAATAACTCATCCAAGTCAATCGGTTTTACCATATAGTCGTCCACACCGATTCGGAATCCACGCTGTTTTGATGCCATATCGTCCCTGGCAGTCATAAACAAAATCGGAATGTTCTCATTCTGGGTCCGAACGGTTCTTGCAAATTCAAAACCATCCGTTCCCGGCATCATAATATCCGAAATAATCAAATCGAATACAGTTTCATACAGCGCATCATAAGCTTCATTGGCACTCAAACATCCCACTGCTTCGTAACCGCTGTGATTTAAGAAAGAACAAACCGTCTTATTTAAATCCTTATCATCCTCTACCACTAAAATCTTAAACATTGGATTTCCTCCGTTTCCATGCTGATCTGTCGCATAACCGATTTTCTTTTTCCGGATACACGCAATACCCACTGCGTCCGGACATACTCACATATAGAATATCATAAAAATGTTAAAGATTTGTTTCTGTTTATGAAATTCTATTATAGCATTATAACATCGGAGCAAAAAAATAGCGAGATGTCCTTTGACACCTCGCTATTTTAACAATTACTTCTCTCTTGAAAGTCTCTTCTTTGCTTCTTCTACGGTTTCGCCTTCTTTTGCAAAAAGCTTCTCGATACACTTATCGGATACCTTGTTAAACCCATCTACGGCACCCTGTTCGATTTTCTTATATCCGGACACGACTCCGTTCTCAATCTTCTTGTAACCTCCAACGACTGCCTCTGCAATCTTTTCATTTGCTTCAACTAACTTAGACATATTTCTTTTCTCCTTTGCTAATATATTTTTGTTTACCTACTCATTCATCAACTTATCACTGAGCGCAATAATCTGCCCTGCATACTTTTCCTTCCGGGAGCCAAGGATTTTCTTATACATCGGATAATTAATAAGTGCAAGTGCCAATCCTACAACACCGATCACTACGCCCGGTACCATAGCATCGCCCATACCCAGTATCTCTCCCAAATCTGTCATCACAAGACTCATACCGGTTCCCATAATGATTGCTCCGATACTGCCGAACACATAAGCGAATACATTTGCCGGTGCCTTTACCTTCTTGTCCAGTTCTTTTAACTCGTCAAGCTTTGTACTTTCCTTTTCCGTATACTGGCTGCGAATCTTCTGTACTAAAAACTCCTGATCATTCTTGTTCATTTTTTTGTCCTCCGTTTTGTGTTTTTTTGTTTGCTTGTTGTTTTTGTTTCATTTGATGAGTTCATTCTAACGGGGAGTTGTTGGAGAAAGATTTAAAAAATGTTTCTGAAATATTAAAAATATGAAAGAATGAAACTTCCTATAGAATAAAAAAGACTGCCGGAATCTGCCCGACAGTCTCAAATAAACTATTCTGATATAAACATGTGTAATACAAACTTACTCTACATCCTTAATAAACTGCTCGATACGATCTAAGCCCTTCTTAATCTGCTCCATGGAAATTGCATAGGACAGACGGATATGGTCATCAAAACCAAAGTCCGCACACGGAATTACCGCAGTCATATAGTCCTCAATGAGAATTTTTGCAAGCTTACTTACATCCGCAATCTTCTCGCCCTTGTAGGACTTCTCAAGAAGTTTACTTACATCTACGAATACGTAAAACGCACCAAGCGGCTTTAAAGCATCTACTAAATCCATCTTGGACACGCGCTCATACATATAAACACGACGCTTATCGAACTCCTTGTTCATCTCCTGTACCGTATCCTGCGGTCCCAAAAGTGCTTCTACCGTTGCCTTCTGGGCAATGGAGTTCGGGTTAGAGGTCTGGTGGCTCTGTACACTGCCCATAAGCTTTGCAATCTCAGCAGAAGAACCGGTGTAACCGATTCTCCAGCCGGTCATGGCATAACTCTTTGCCACACCGCTACAGGTAATGGTTCTCTTGTAAATCTCCTCGTTTAACGAAGCGATGCTGACAGCCTCGTTTCCTTCGTAAATGAGGTTTTCATACATTTCATCGGCTACACAGTAGATATCCTTTTCTACGATAACCTTTGCCAAAGCCTCTAACTCCTCACGGGTATAAATCATACCGGTCGGGTTGTTCGGGGTGTTTAAAACCACCGCTTTCGTATTCTCGGTACATGCAGCCGCAAGCTGCTCTGCAGTCATTTTGTATCCCTGCTCCTTACCGCAACGAACAATTACCGGTACACCGTCTGCCAAACGAACGATTTCCGGATAACTAAGCCAAAACGGTGCCGGGATAATTACTTCGTCTCCCGGATTTAAAATTGCGGAAAATATATTAGTTAAAGAATGCTTTCCTCCGTTACTAACTACAATCTGGTTCGGCTCATAGTGAAGCTTATTGAAGCTTTCGAACTTCTTGCAGATTGCCTGCTTTAACTCCACCGTACCTGCCGCCGGAGTATACTTGGTAAAACCGGCACGAATGGCATGAATTGCGGCATCACAAATATTGTCCGGAGTATTGAAATCCGGCTCACCTGCGCCGAACCCTACAACATCCAGTCCTTTTGCCTTTAATTCATTTGCCTTTGCGGTAATTGCAAGTGTGGAAGAAGGCTTTACAGCCTGCGCTTTTTTCGATAACGTAAGTGCCATATCTTATCTCTCCTTCAAAGTTCTGTGCAAATGTATCATTGTATACAATCGCACAGAGTATTCTTATGTATTGTAATATATGATAAGAAAAAATGCAAGTGTTATTTTATAAAACTGGAAATCTTTTCTTTCTTCGAGCCTAGTACTGCTACGTTGCTGCAAGAGCGAGAGCGGGTTCTTGTAGAATGGTGACAGTGCTCCTTTTGAACGACTTTAGAACCGGTTGGAGGAGGAATAGAAACTAAAAAAGGGCCGCACATTTCTGCGTCAGCCCTTCTTCTGTCATTACTTCGCGTAATCCGTAGCTTTTGTCTCACGAACCACGTTAATCTTAATCTGTCCCGGATATTCCAGTTCAGACTCGATTTTTTTCGATAAGTCACGAGCAAGTAATACTAAATCGTCATCGGATACCTGTTCCGGTACTACCATGACACGTACTTCTCTACCTGCCTGAATTGCAAAGGACTTATCTACCCCCTTAAAGCTGTTGGCAATATCTTCTAACTGTTTCAATCTGTTGGTGTACGCTTCTAACGTCTCACGTCTTGCGCCCGGACGGGCTGCGGAAATCGTATCGGCTGCTTGTACGATACATGCAACCAAAGTCTGCGGCTCCACATCACCATGGTGAGATTCTACCGCATTGATAACATTTGCGGACTCCTTGTACTTACGGCATAAATCCACACCGATCTGTACATGAGTACCTTCCATTTCATGGTCAACGGACTTACCGATATCATGCAGTAAACCTGCACGCTTCGCAAGTCGGGTATCAACACCGATTTCACCGGCAATGAGACCGGATAAAATCGCAACTTCAATGGAGTGCTTTAATGCATTCTGACCGTAGCTGGTACGGAACTTCATACGACCAAGGAGTTTAATCAACTCCGGATGGATGCCGTGTACGCCAACCTCTAAAGCGGCGGATTCACCTTCTTCGCGAATCATGGTATCCACTTCCTTCTGCGCCTTCTCTACCATCTCCTCGATTCTAGCCGGATGAATACGGCCGTCAATAATGAGCTTTTCAAGCGCAATTCTTGCAACCTCTCTCCGAATCGGATCGAATCCGGATAACACTACTGCCTCCGGAGTATCGTCAATGATAAGTTCCACGCCTGTTAAGGTTTCCAATGTACGGATGTTACGGCCTTCACGACCGATAATACGTCCCTTCATTTCGTCATTCGGTAACGGAACAACGGAAATGGTAGATTCTGCCACATGGTCAGCCGCACATTTCTGGATAGCGGTTACGACGTATTCCTTCGCCTTCTTGTCCGCCTCTTCCTTCGCACGGTTTTCCATTTCTTTAATCATAATGGCAGTCTCATGCTTTACATCTTCCTCAACAGATTTAATAAGATATTCCTTTGCTTGTTCGGAGGTTAAACCGGAAATTTTTTCAAGCTCATGAAGCTGTTTCTGATGGAACTCTTCCATCTCTTCCTTGAGTTTATCCAACTCTGCTTCCTTGAGGCTTAACTTGCTTTCCTTCTTTTCCAATGCGGTAGCTTTTTTATCAATGGCTTCTTCCTTTGATAAAACACGCTGCTCATAGCGATGTAAGTCGGCACGTTGCTCTTTTGCTTCCTTCTCAAGTTCATTCTGAGCTTTCAGCTTTTCTTCTTTGATTTCGAGCGTTGCTTCCTTTTTCATTGCTTCTGCCGCTTTTAAAGCTTCATTCTTTATGTCCCTTGCCATGCTCTCTGCCGAACCGATTTTTGCTTCCACAAATTTTTTGCGGTAACCGATTGCCAGAATCCAGCAAATAATGCCAGCTAAGACAGCAGCGCCTGCACATGCAATAATAAGCACAATTAAATCTACTTGCACGGAAACACCTCCTTTATTCAATTTTCATTGTACATAATACAACATAATAATTTTATACTTTTTTAAAACTTATGTCAAGTATAACATGAATTGATTTTCATTTTTTATACAAATAAGAAAATTTACTTCGATACGTTTGCTTCTCTTTGCTTCTCCTGCAAAGTTCCCATATAATAAAACCCTTTACATTCATTGAGTTTCACGGAAACAAGTTTTCCGATCAAAGAAACATCTCCCGGAAAATGTACCAAAAGATTGTTGCTTAAACGACCTGTTAATAACGACTTATCCTGTTCGTTTTGCTCTTCTACCAACGCTTCTGCCACATCCCCTGTATGACGTGCGGTAAGTTTGGCGGATTGTTCCGAAACCAAGGCAAGCAAACGGTTAAAGCGTTCCTTTGCCACCTCATCGGTTACCTGATTTTCCATCGTTGCCGCCGGTGTGCCGGTACGTTTCGAATATAGAAACGTATACGCAGAATCAAAGCCTGCTTTTGCCACCACATCTAAGGTGTCGCAAAAATCCGCTTCTGTTTCTCCCGGAAAACCTACAATAATATCCGTCGTCAAGGAAATTTCCGGCATGGACGTCCTGATTTTATCCACTAAAGTCAGATAATCTTCCTTCGTATATTTTCGATTCATGCGACGAAGAATTTCCGTACTGCCGGATTGCATCGGCAAATGCAGATGGCGGCAAATTTTTTTGGAATCCTTCATAACTCCAATTAACTCATCGGATAAATCCTTCGGGTGTGAGGTCATAAAACGGATGCGTTCGATTCCCTCTACCTTTTCCACTTCACGAAGCAGTTCTGCAAAACTCATTGGATTTTCCAGTGTCTTTCCGTAGGAATTCACATTCTGACCTAAAAGCATAACTTCTACAATGCCTTCGGATGCCAGTTTCTTAACCTCTGCAATAATATCTTCCGGTTTCCGGGAACGTTCCCGTCCCCGCACATACGGTACAATACAATAACTGCAGAAATTGTTACAACCGTACATGATATTCACACCGGCCTTAAAACCGTATTTATGCTCACTCGGCAAATCCTCTACAATCTTATCTGTTCCGTCTAAAATCTCAAATACTCTCTTTTCACCGGATACATTCCTCCAGATAAGCTCCGCCAGCATATAAATGTTATGGGTGCCGAATACAATATCTACAAAGCGATAACTTTTCTTAATTTTCTCAATGACATGAGGTTCCTGCATCATGCATCCGCACAATGCAATCCGCATCTCCGGATTTTTCTGCTTTAAATTGCCCAAATATCCGATACGTCCGTACACTTTTGTATTGGCGTTTTCCCGCACGGTACAGGTATTATACAAAACAAAATCTGCCTGTTCGGAATCCACCGGAACATACCCGGCAGTCTCCAGTATCCCAGCCAACTTCTCGGAATCCTTGGCATTCATCTGACAACCGAAAGTCTCGATATGGTACGTCAGCTTTCTGCCGAGCTCTGCACTTTTCTTTTCATTATACTCCCGTAACAAATCCATAAAATAAAACTGTCTGGCAGGTTCTAAGGTCGGGGCTTGTACTTTCTGTTTTTGCATATCCATCCTTTTTCAATCCTCTCTATAACTCACAAAATTCGGGGCAAAGGATATCTTCATCTTTCCGAAAGATACCCTTATTCCCGAATCTTTTTTTCAAGATAGAACTCTGTACGCTTCCTTATCTCTTAAACTTTTAATTATCTCACTTGTCCGTTGCCGAAAATAATATACTTCGTCGTAGTCAACGCTTCCAGTCCCATCGGGCCTCTTGCGTGAAGCTTTTGAGTACTGATACCGATTTCCGCACCGAATCCGAACTCTTCTCCATCGGTAAAACGAGTAGACGCATTCACATATACCGCAGCTGCATCAATTTCGTTTAAAAACTTCATCGACGCTTCGTAATTATCCGTAACAATGGCTTCGGAATGTCCGGTATTGTACTTGTTAATATGAGCAATTGCCTCGGAAATAGAATCCACGGTCTTTACGGAAATCAGACGGTCTAAGTATTCCTTTGCAAAGTCCTCTTCCGTTGCAGCTTCACACTCGGGACAAACTGCCTTTGCACGCTCATCTGCGCGGAATACCACATTTTTTGCGGTAAGACGCTCATAAATAAGCGGCATAAACTTATCCAATATCGCAGAATGAATCACCAAAGACTCACAGGCATTGCATACACCCAGACGCTGGGTCTTTGCATTATCAATAATATTTAATGCCATGTCGAAATCGGCATCCTTATCCACATAAACGTGACAGTTGCCGGTACCGGTTTCAATGACCGGAATGGTGCTGTTTTGTACCACGGAGGAAATTAAACCTGCGCCGCCTCTCGGAATCAGCACATCCACATACTGATTCAATTTCATAAATCTGGTTGCGGTTTCTCGGCTGGTATCCGTTAAAAGCTGAACCGCATCCGGTGTAATTCCGCAAGCGGTAAGGGCTTCGCGAATCACTTTTACAATCACAATATTGGAATGGATACAATCACTTCCGCCTCGTAAAATTACCGCATTTCCCGTCTTAAAGCAAAGTCCGAACACATCCGACGTTACATTCGGACGAGACTCGTAAATTACGCCGACAACCCCCAGCGGAACACGTTTCTTTCCTACCATCAGTCCGTTGGGACGCTGATCCATGGAAAGTACGCTTCCGATCGGGTCCGGTAGAGATGCCACTTTGCGAAGTCCGTCAGCCAAAGCATCAATCCGTGCTGTGGTCAGTGTTAATCTGTCCAGTAATCCCTCCGACATACCGTTTGTCTTGGCTGCCTCCACATCCACTTTATTTCCTTCTAAAATCTCAGCCGCATTGGCACAAAGTGCATCCGCTACGGCACATAACGTCTCGTTTTTCTTTGTTTGTCCCAAAAGCCCCAAAGAGACTTTGGATTCCTTGGCTTTTTGTCCGATAATTTCTAATGCTTCCATTTTCATTTCCCCTTTTCCGTCTTTGATTCTGATTTTAATATGACATTTCAATGCTTCCGCCTAGTTTTTCAAATTCTTTTTGGGGTTCGTTACCGTTCCGTCCGGTTCTAAAATTGAAACATTGTCTAAGGTCGCTCTGAGATTTTTCCGGAAAGAACGAACATAATCGGCACGAAGTGTCTTTTGTTCTTCCTTTTCCGCCTCGGTCAGACCTTCTGCCTTTGCTTTATGATATAACTCATTGATTCTCGCGATTTTTTCATCCATTGTCATGGAAGTCACACTCCTTTTATTTGAATCCTCTGTTA
Organism: Lachnospiraceae bacterium; assembly: GCA_017503735.1. GTDB lineage: Bacteria > Bacillota > Clostridia > Lachnospirales > Lachnospiraceae > SIG307. The sequence continues at coordinate 24,567 of JAFVSN010000017.1, read as the reverse complement.
AAAACTCTTACGCATCTTGTCCTTTTAAATAATCCGTCAGGTGAAAATGCGGAATTTTATGAGCAAGGAACAAGGTTCCTGTCGATTCTCCTTTTAAAATCCGGCGGATATTCTCTACATCATTTCCGTTGGTTATTACCATATCCGCACCGGAATCTGCCGCTATCCGCGCTGCGGAAATCTTTGTTTTCATCCCACCGGTGCCGAATGTAGTTCCTGCGCCCTTTCCCATACTTATGTACTCTTCCGTAAGTTCCGGAACCAAATCAATAAACTTTGCTTCCGGATTCTTCCGCGGGTCATCACTATAAAGTCCGTCGATATCGGACAATAAAATTAATAAATCCGCATGAATCAGTGCCGCCACAATGGCTGACAGCGTATCGTTATCTCCTACTGCCAATTCATCGGTAGAAATCGTATCATTTTCATTTACAATCGGAATAACTCCCAACTCATTCAGTTTTTCAAAGGTATTTCTTGCATTTTGACGGCTGGTATCATCAATCATGGTATACTTTGTCATCAAAATCTGTGCCGCATTCTGATGATATTCGGAAAACAATTTCTGATATACGGTCATAAGGCTTGCCTGACCGATGGCGGCACATGCCTGCTTTTCCGAAGTTTCTGTCGGCTTATGCTGTAAACCGAGGGCTTTTCTTCCCACCGCAATCGCACCGGAGGATACCAGTACCACTTCTTTGCCGCTGTTGCGAAGGTCGGTTAAAAGACGCACCAAGCGCTCCATTTTCTCTAAATTTAGGTTTCCGGTCTCTTCGTGAGTCAACGAAGAAGAACCGATTTTAATAACGATTCTCTTTTTATCCTTTAAGGTTTCTCTGTAGTCCATGTTGTTTTCCTTTCTCCCATACAACAATAACTTGTTTGATTTATCAAACGCTTCCCGGCCGATACCGTTCCGCAATTTTTTCATATACTTTTATTCCGTCTACTGCCGCGGAAACAATGCCGCCTGCATAGCCTGCGCCTTCTCCGCAAGGGTAAAGGCCTTCTACCGCCGACATAAGTGTCTCATCACGTTCAATACGTACCGGAGAAGATGTTCTTGCTTCTACACCGAGAAGTACGGCTTCTTCGTCGGCAAATCCTTTGATCTTTTGATCAAACGCAGAAATACCGTCAATGAGACTTTCCGTAATAAAGGAAGGCAAACATTCTTCCAAAGAAGTCAGTTTATAATCCCCCTTGGTATTCGGAATAATATGACCTATTGTAACAGAAGATTTATGATTTAACAAGTCCCCAAAAAGCTGAACCGGAATCTTTCCGTCTCCGGCACGATAAGCCGCAGTCTCCAGCCTTCTCTGGAACTCCACACCCGCCAATACGTCATCCGTATCTCCGCCGAAATCCTCCGGAGTCACCGTGACAATCATGGCACTGTTGGCATTCCTCTCATCTCTGGCATGATTACTCATGCCGTTGACCGTAAGTCTTCCCGGTTCGGAGGAAGCATTTACCACAAAACCGCCCGGACACATACAGAAGGAATAGACTCCCCTGCCGTTTGCTGCTGTATGGGTCAGTTTATAATCCGCAGCCGGCAGTCTGTCTGCTGCCTCCCCGTACTGGGCACGGTTAATCAGCTCCTGTTCGTGTTCGATACGTACCCCCACCGCAAAAGCTTTCTTAGACATAGGTACGGAATGTTTCTTTAACACAGAAAAGGTATCCCTTGCACTGTGACCGATGGCAAGTACCGCCACCTCGCAGGGAAGAAACTCTTCTCCCAGCCAAACACCGGTCAGCTTATTATTTTCTATCTCAAACTCCGTAACCTTGGCATGGAATCGAACTTCACCGCCGAGACGAATCAATTCCTTACGCATATTCACGATCACTTCCCGCAGACAATCGGTACCGATGTGAGGCTTGTTCAAATATGTAATCTCCTCCGGTGCACCAAATGCTGTAAAGGTCTCAAGCACTGAACGAATCCGTCCCGAGGTCTCTTTTACCATAGTATTTAATTTTCCGTCGGAAAAAGTACCTGCACCGCCTTCTCCGAATTGAACATTGGTATCCGCATCAAGAATTCCGTCTTTCCAAAAGGAATTTACGATACCTACCCGTTCTTCGACGGATGCTCCCCGTTCCAAAAGAATCGGTGCATAACCGTTCATTGCCAAATGATATGCGCAAAACAATCCCGCCGGCCCTGCACCGATGACTACCGGACGATGAGACATGCGTTCCGTTCCGGACGGTGTGTGCGTATATATAACACGTTCCGCTTTTACCGCTATCTGTGGTTTTACACGCCGAAGCACCTTTTCTTCCAGCTCCTTCGTGCGTAACTCTGCCTCACATACATAGGAATAGTGTATATCGTCCTTTTTCCGTGCATCCAAAGAACGTTTCACCGGGCGAAGCTCTGTGATATCCTCCGGTTTTACGGACAACAGCTTTGCCGCCTTATAACGTAACTCTTCTTTTTTATGTTCAATGCTTAGTTTCAACTGTGGAATGCGAAGCATAAGTCCCTCCGATTTTCTTTCCGGCCGCCGCACCGCTGCTCCAAGCCCATTGCAGGTTGTAACCGCCGCAAGTACCGTCGATATCTGCCAGTTCTCCGGTAATAAAAAGTCCGGTCACAAGCCGTGATTCCATGGATTCCGTCAGTTCATTAAGAGGAACCCCGCCGGTGCAGGCCTGAGCCTGTTCAAAGCCGTTGGTATCCGTGATTTTTACCGTAAAATGTTTTATTTTTTCTGTCAAAGTTACCGCTTCCTTTTGACCGTAGGAACCTGCCTTTTTCGTCGGCTCCATACCGCAAAGCTGCAGCATGACATAATTTAATTTATGATTACAAAGCCCTGCCAACGCTTCTTCTGCGGTATTCTCCTTCATGATACGGAATCTGCGGGCAATCTCTTCTGTCAGTTCTCTCTCCTTCAGTACCGAGAACAAATCCAGTTCCGCTGTCACCGGAATCTTATTTGCCAGTGCAACGGAAGCAAACCGGCTCACCTGCATGACCGGAATGCCGGAAAGACCATATGCCGCAAATAAAAGTTCACCTTCTTCCGAATACGTTTCCTTTCCGATATGAAGTGTCACCCGTCCGTCGGTCCGTACTCCTGCCAAGGTCTTAAAAAACTTTCCGTCTGCCTTTAACTGCACAATGGCCGGAAAAACAGGAATCACTGTGTGACCGAAGCTTTTCGCAAAAGGATATCCGCTTCCGTCGGAGCCGTGAGCCGGAGAAGCCTTCCCTCCGGTAGAAAGAACCATACTTCTTCCACGGTAAATGCCGGCATCGGTTTCCGCAACAAAAACAGTTCCCGAATCTATATACGGTTCCCGGTACACCCGGTTCACTTTGACACCGGTCATGCACTCCACTCCAAGACGTTTTGCTTCCCGCACAAGATTTTCCGCCACGGAGGACGCTTGTTCGGACGCCGGATAATAGTACCCGTTTCGTTCTTTCGGATACACTCCGATTTCTTTAAAAAAGGCCAACGTATCTACGAAAGAAAAAGAACGCAAAACAGGCTCCGCTAACGAGAAATCACTTCCTCTGAAATAGGACGCCTGCCAGTCTTTATTCGTAAAATTACATTTGCCGTTCCCGGTAGCATAAATCTTTTTGCAAAGTTTATCCTTTTGTTCCAGTATCAGCACCCGGCAACCCTTTCGTGCGGAAAAAATCGCCGCAATAAGCCCTGATGCTCCGCCACCGACCACTACGGTATCAAATACCTGCTTTTTCATCCGTAACTCTCCTTGTATTTTCATTCTTAACTGGAAAATCCCTCCAGAATCGAATACAACTCTTCTCTATCTTTCACATAGATTCCTTCAATTAGAGAAAGTCTGTCTTCCTCTGCCAAATCAACCGCCGGAATATGGGTATACTCGTAAACCGACTTCATATCGCTATAATAAACCGTAACCATACCATCAGAAATATTTATATAATATTTATACGGAACTTTCATTGCGTCATAAGTCTTTCGAAGTACCACTTTTTGGTCGGAAAAAGAAATTATATCATAGGCAAGAAGTCCGGCCTCGTATTCCGCAAGAGAAAGATTCATCATATACTCAGCCAAATATCCGTTTAATTCATCCTTTGTCATCCCGATCAAAAAACCCGGTGCGGTTTTTTCCGCGGTTTCCATCTGTTTTGTAGCCAAATCATAAGTTTCTTCCACGAAAGTAACGGTTGGAAGTACCGTATTATGCGGTGTCAAGCCTGCCACTACGGTTTCTTGAATGGAAATCATTTCTTCCGCTTCTTTGATCTGCACTTCCTTTTCTGCCAGACGGGTTAACAATGCTTTGTTTTCTTCGCTTACACGAACCAGCTCGGAATAGATTCCGTTTTCCTGTTCCTTTGCATTTCGATTAAAATCTTTTAATGCACTTTTATAACTGGTGTAATAACAAACACAGAATAAAAGACTGAGAACGGAAAACCCACCGAAATACCAAATTATTTTTTTCAAGAGAAACACCTCCTGCTAGGAAGTTTTTCCCTTTCTTCATGCTTTATACAAAAGATTACATCAAATGTAATTTTTTTGCCAGTTTCACTAAAGCGGCACCCTTCGGCATGTCATATAACTCTTCTTCGTTTAATGCACGGAAAAGTAAAAGCATCACGGCATACACCGGTATCGCAATTAAGATTGCCAAGCACAGAGAAAGACCGTTTTTCTCTGTGACAAATAACAATCCTCGATAGGATAACAATGCCAAAACTGCCATAAACACCGTACAAAGTCCGATTCGAAGGAATGTGCGGTCCAGCTCCTGTACATATCCGAATTCCCGGCGTAAGGTTCTCCAGTTTAAAATACAAATAACCAAAGGAAAAACCATATTGCCTATAACAAGGGCGTATACTCCCAATGGTGTAAATCGAAGCAAAATCACATCTAAAAATAAATAGAAAACTAAGGATATTACTCCGTGAATTACCGGCATACGCATACGGTTCACCCCTTGTAAAATACAGTTGGTTGCCGTTGAATATGAAAAAAAGATTACAGATGCTGCACCGATGTACATCATTTTTGACGTCATGGCAAGAGCCTCTCCCGTATCTCCGAACACAACATTCATAATCGGTGTTGCAAGAACCGCCAAACCGGCGGCGCAAGGGAAGGCAATCATCATATTCAATTTTATTGCCTGCGCAATTCTTCCGTGTAACATTACTCTGTTTTTTGACGTATGGGCCTGTACCACACTCGGCAAAATTGCCATACCGATGGAAGACGCAATGGCAATCGGCACATTCGTTAACAACCGGTATTTTCCGGAGTAAAGACCGAACATTTCCCGACGTAAGGTCTCTTCCACTCCTTTTCCCGCTAAAATCTGATTCAATAATACGCTATCCAACAAACTGCTGATGGAATATATCGTCTGATTTAAAACAATCGGAGCAATCGTTAATAATAACATCTTTAATAAAAATGCTCTGTCCTCATAGGCTCCGATTTTATCCCTTCGCAGTCTTTTTTTCAAATAAGGAAGATATCCGAGAAATACGAGTAAAAGAAAAACAAGTGCCGTTACTGCACCACACAGAGTACCCAATGTACCGCCGGCTGCTCCGTAGGCAGAAATCTTCTCCGATGCGCTGAAGTGACTGATTAACATCTTTGCTGCAACAACACTGACTACCGCATTCACAACCTGTTCTAAAATCTGGGATACGGAAGTCGGAATCACCGTATGCTTTCCTTGGAAAAAGCCACGGATTACACCCATAATGGAAAAAACAAAAATCGTAGGAGCAAGTACCTTTAACGGAATGGCTGTGCTGAGATCGCTTTCCTTAAACACATATTGCGCAATAAAATCCGCGCCTGCAAATAAAAGCATAGAGGCAAGGAAACCCAAAATTGCGGCAAACACCATTCCCACTTGTAACAAATGATAGGAATTTCCGTATTCTTTTTTATCTTCCCGCTCCGATATCAGCTTAGAGATTGCCGTCGGTATACTGTAAGTGGATAACAACAGTGCGATACTATACACTTCAAAGGCATTGGAATAAGCACCGAGGCCGTCGTCCCCGATGGTATTTGCAAGCGGAATACGGTAGATTACTCCGATCAACCGGACAATTACCGAGGCTGCCGCCAATATAATTCCCTGTGAAATAAAGCTGGCTTGTTTTTCTTTTCCTGTCATAACAAAACTCCGTTTATCGATAAATTTTAAGCATGTCCATAATTTGACGTTGCTTTTCCTCCATAACCAGACGTTCCTCTTCTTCCATATGGTCAAATCCGCATAAATGAAGAACGCTGTGTGCCAGTAAAAAACCAAGTTCCCGTTCTTCGGAATGTCCGAACTCCTTTGCCTGGGATACAACCCGTTCCACAGAAATTACGATATCCCCAAGCATCAGTTCTCCGGTATCCGGATGAAATACCTCAGGCTGTTCTTCTTCCAAATCATCAAAAAATCCCGGCACCGAATACTCGCCGATAGGAAAGGATAACACATCCGTAGGGGCATCAATATCCCGATTTTCCTTATTGATTTCCCGTATTGCCTCATTGTCGGTAAACAACACCGATACTTCCGCTTCATACGGACACGCAATAAAGTCTAATGCCCCGGTAATTACCCGATTGGTTAATGCCTCATAATCAAACGAAAACGGAATGCTTGTCTCTTCGGTTATTTGAATGGTCAAAACATATCCTCCTTTATTACTTCTGCCATCACATTACGTATCATTGCCAAATCTTTTGCCGTAAGTCCGCTTTGACTCAAATCGCCCTTTGTCAAACGAAGATTCAAGGCTCTGTCAATTACCTTCACAACAAGAATACGTCCCTTTTGCGTCTTTCGTAAGTGTTCACACATACTGCAGATATTATCGGTTAATAGAATCAATGCAGCTTCCTTTGATGTCGGCTTATCTCCGTCTACCGTATGTTCGCGTAAAACAGATTTTAAGGCAGTCGGGAACTCTTCCTTTTCGGCAAAAGCCAGTGTGTTTTCTAAGGATTTTGCACCGTATACTCTTCCGATTTCATGGAAATACCCGCCACACTTAACCAATAACGGGTTTACATTTTCCATTCGTTCCGCAACTTCGGATGCAAAAATTGCCACCCGGCGGGAATGCAAAAAAGCATGCGGACATTTATGCGCAAACAATGAAAGCAATGCGGAACTTTCATCGCTTAATTCCTCTAAGCGTGTATCTTGATCTTCATCAAGATAAGAAACCGTTTGCTCCAACGTTTCAAAAGGATTCGGTACTGCCGTATTCTCTTGATTCTCAAATCCTTCTTCGATAGACATCATAAAATCGGCATATTGTTCTTCGGAACCTGCCGCCAAATCCTCCAAAAAGTCAAAACTGTCATTTTGTTCCTGATGAACTTCCGCATGACGCAATGCCCCTGCCAATAACATTGTAGCCACAACCAAAATAGCATATACCAGAGCAATCACAAAGATATCTCCGTTAAGTGCTTCTTTTTCAAGAATAAAATAGAAAATAATCCGAATGCAGACCAATACCGCCGCAAGTGAAATCAAAACATTTACCGCATCTTTCCATGTGTTGGCGTGTGGCAATACAATCCCCAATAAAATAAGACAAAACACCTGAATTATAAACGGTTCCGATAAAAGATTCGTTTGCAGGCTTCCGATAATGAACAACAAAAAAACATTCATAAGCAGTCCGTATTTCAAACGGGACCCGCATAAAAACAATAAGCCTCCGAAGGTCCAAAACGGAAACATAAGCGGATGATCAAATAACAGCAAAAACGCAACAGAAATTACAAATGCCAACGGAATTAAAAAGCAAAGAACGCCATCCGTTGCTTGCGTTTCAAAAATACAAGTATAAACAGCTAAGCATAGTGCCAAAATAGAGGCCATTATAAGATACCCCGGCCGTATTTCCTGAATTCCTTCTTTTAGAAACGGCACTAATACAGCTCCGCCTATCATCAAAATACACATCAATAAATTTACAACTATCGATTTTTTGTTAATACGCAAGTGATTCCCTGGTTTCATACTACTTCCGCGCAAAGAAGCGCTCCCCCTTCTTCTTCATGCCATGATTGGACTCGTTGCCGTTCTTTTTATCCAAACGTATTGTTTTCTTTGTGATTTCAACCGTTTTTTTCGAATTACCTTGCGGTTGTTTTGTGCTTTCAACAAACTCCTTACGTCTGTTTTCGGTATTCTCTTTGTTTTGCACAGGCTTACGGCTTGTCCTTTGCTCGTATTCATCATAAGCATGTACGATTTTTTGTACCAACGGATGTCGAACCACGTCTTGCGACGTCAACTCACAAATCCCGATATCATCGATTTTCTTTAAAACGCGAAGTGCTACATCAAGGCCTGAGGTTGCACCGTTTGGCAAATCCTTTTGAGATAAGTCACCGGTAATAATCACCTTGGAGCCGAAACCGATACGAGTTAAAAACATCTTCATCTGTGCCGGTGTGGTATTTTGAGCTTCATCCAGAATAATAAAGGCATTATCTAAGGTTCTGCCTCGCATATAGGCAAGGGGAGCTACCTCAATCAGCCCCTTTTCCATATTCTTTGTAAAACTGTCTGCCCCCATAATCTGATACAACGCGTCATAAAGCGGACGAAGATACGGGTCAACCTTACTCTGCAAATCCCCCGGCAAAAAACCAAGCTTTTCTCCCGCTTCAATTGCCGGACGAGTCAGAATAATCCGACTAACCTCATCATTTTTAAAAGCGGTAATCCCCATTGCCATAGCAAGATAAGTCTTACCGGTACCTGCCGGACCGACACCGAATACAATCATTTTTTTACGAATCATATCCACATATTGCTTTTGTCCCAGGGTTTTCGGCTTAATCGGCTTCCCTTGAATGGTATGACAAATGGTGTCTTTGTCTATTTCCGTAATTTTTGCTTCCTGCTCTTTCGGCAACAAAGAAAGGGCATAAGAAACATTCTGCTCCGTAATGGCATTTCCCCTCTCGGACAACAAACAAAGCTGGTCAATGACACGCTTTGCCTGTTCCGCCGCCTCTACCGTTCCTAAAATTTTAAGTTTATCATCGCGAATAATCAGTGTTACACCTAAATTTTTTTCAATCAGTTTTGCGTATGCATCAAACTGTCCGAAAATATTTCTGCTATGCTCCACTGGAAGATTCATCATTGTTTCCACTATACTCATCTGAATTCTGCAGCCTCCACTCGTTTTCCTGTACCGCAACCTGTTCCCATGCCTCGGACAATAGGACCAGTTTTCCTGTTGTTACTACGTTTTTTTCATTCATTGTCATCTTTGTTTCTACCGAAAGAACCTTTGTGCCGTGCCCGGTAAGATACGCCACATAACGTTCCAGAGCCTGTTCTGCCACTTGCTCCGCTTCTTCTTTCGTATAATCCCGTATTACCGGAACATACTCGGAAACCGTCGTTTTCTGTACACGGAACGGTAACGGAAAATGCTTATGCAATGACAGTACGGCATCTTCTGTTATTATAGCATAATTTGTATAGGAATGACTAGGCATATGCGAAAATATTTTTTTATTTCCGTAGAAAAAACGATATCCGTTTTCACTCTTTCCCGTAAAATTATGTTCTTCCATCTTTCTTTCAAAGGTATGCATGTATTTTTTTATTGTTTTCAGGGTGATATCTGCCTCAGCCGCCACCGGATAACGGTCTACTTCTATGTCGTTGTCTCCGATAACCGAAATAATACCACTGACCAGAATATCTCCCTTTTTCACCACATCCCCTTCTTTGACCAATGGAGTTCCTTTCCGACATACCAACTTTTCCACAATTCCGTCTGCTGTAGCCACCAAATGAACCGGTGTTTTAGTTTCCTCCTGTACTATCGGCATATCCGTTTCCGCTACACGCAAAAACAGTTTCGTTCCCCGAAGTTCTGCCGATACCCAACCGATATCCGGATAATCGATTCGAAGTTGTCGTTCGATGTCCGTACAATTTACGGTTTCACAACGCATGCCGCATACCACACCGTTTTCCCGCAGATATGACAACAATTCTTCTTCCGTATGGACAAAACCGCCCGTTACGGAAATATCCCAAACAAAGCAGGATAATAACCATACAAACCAAAGACAATAAAAACCGCCCGCAAAAAACATAATACGACTCCGGTATTTTTTTAACCAAAAAGGAAGGCCCAATCTTTTTCTGATATAGGGAATGCAATGCGTTTTTTTTGCGGTGGGACGGATTCGTAAATAATCCTTTAACTTCATTTTTGCCACATAGCAGGTGCCTTTTTCCGTCAGTTGCGTTGAAACGTTATATAACGGTATCTTTCTGCTGCGGCATATATTAAAAAAACGTTCCGGTGAAGTCCCGGAAAGTTCTACAAACACTTCTCCCTTTATAAAATCAAATACACGTTTCATCCGTCTGCTCACCCTCTTGCCTTATGATAAGATACTCCGGTAATCTCCCCGACTACACGGATTTCTTCCGGTAAAAAGTATTCCATGCGAAGACAGGTTCCTTCGACACACAACTCATACTGTTTTGTTTTTAATCGTATCTTACCTGCCGTATATTCGGTTACGGATGAAAAATTCCGGATTACCATACAGTGACTTCCTGCCAGATATAACAGCATTTCTCCTGCCACATCCCCGGTTAAGGACAAAGAATCCGTCAGACGTTCAAAAAAGGAAGTATATTCCTTTTTCTCTCTTTTTTCCGTACGTTTTACTTGTTTATAAAGATCTTTCTTTTCTTGTGATTTTTTATGTTTTTTTACACGAAGCCCCGCCATACTTCCTCCGTTACATTTCCTTTACTTTTTAATATATTGCGGGGATAAACGTAAAATACCCCTTAATCCGAAGATTAAGGGGTTTTCAGCACATTATTTATACTTGCGCTTACGAGCAGCTTCAGACTTCTTCTTACGTCTTACGCTCGGCTTCTCGTAATGCTCTCTCTTGCGAATCTCCTGCTGAATGCCAGCCTTTGCGCAGTTTCTCTTGAATCTGCGGAGAGCGCTGTCGAGGGATTCATTCTCTTTTACGATAACATTCGACATCTTCTCACCTAACCTCCCTCCAGTTGTGTATTGTGCCTATATACAACTGTTTGGGTATTTTATAATAGCACTACATAGATTATATCATAAAAATTCCATTCGTCAATAAGAAATTTATAATTGTTGGAATTTTTTTGAAAATTATTATTTAATTTGGCCCTTCAATACCTCAGCAGCCTTTGCGATAGCGTCATCGATGCCTGCCGGGTTCTTTCCGCCTGCCTGTGCCATGTTCGGACGACCGCCGCCGCCACCGCCGACACATGCCGCAACTTCCTTAATGAGGTTACCTGCATGAGCACCCTTTGCCATCGCACCGTCGGTTGCCATGGCAATTAAGTTTACCTTACCGTCAAATGCGGAAGCCAGTAATAGAACACCCTCACCAAGCTTCTCCTTTAAGCTGTCACCTAAGTTACGGATACCGTTCATATCCATCTCCGGAACCTTTGCACAAAGGACCTTTACGCCATTAATTTCCTGTACGTTGTTCATGACATCGCCAAGGGAAGCGTTTGCAATCTTTGCCTTTAACTTTTCGTTTTCGGAATGAGCTGCCTTAAGTTCCTCCTGCATTGCCTCAATCTTCTTTAAGAGAGAAGCCGGCTCGGTCTTAGCTGCCTTTGCAGCCGCCATCAGTTCTTCCTCCACGGTCTTGTAATATGCAAATACGCCGTCTGCGGTAATTGCTTCGATTCGTCTTACACCAGCCGCAATACCGGACTCGGATAAAATCTTAAATACGGAAATTACACCGGTGTTTCCTACGTGGGTACCGCCACAGAACTCCTTGGAGAACTCGCCCATGGATACAACACGTACCACATCACCGTACTTTTCACCGAAGAGAGCCTTTGCACCGGTCTTTCTTGCCTCGTCAATGGTCATCTCCTTCATCTCAATGGTAAGATTTGCGGAAATCTGCTCATTAACAATAGCCTCTACCTTCGCAATCTCATCCTTGGTCATAGCGGAGAAATGAGTAAAGTCAAAACGTAAGCGGTCCGGAGTAACATGGGAACCTGCCTGCTCTACATGAGAACCTAATACCTGACGAAGTGCCTCCTGTAAAAGGTGGGTTGCACTGTGGTTCTTACCGATGGCATTTCTTCTTGCGGAATCAATGGTCAGGGTAACGGTGTCACCTACTGCAAACATACCGCTTTCAACCATACCCACATGACCGATTTTGCCGCCCTTAAGCTTAATGGTATCGGTTACGGTAAATACCGCACCATCCTTCGTAATCTGTCCCAAATCCGCAATCTGACCACCCATAGTTGCATAGAACGGGGTCTCATCTACAATTACGGTTGCATTCTGACCTGCAACTACTTCCTTTACGATTTCGGTCTCTGTGGTAAGAACCGTAATCTTGGAAGTCGTACTACTCTTGTCGTATCCGATAAATGTACTGGTAACTGCCGCATCGATTTCATCATAAACCGTAGCATCCGCACCCATGTAGTTCGTTACCGCACGGGCATTTCTTGCAGTCTCCTTCTGTACCTCCATTGCCTTCTTAAAGCCGTCCATATCTACGGTAAATCCTTTTTCCGCAAGGATTTCCTCGGTAAGGTCAATCGGGAAACCGTAGGTATCGTAAAGCTTAAATGCATCCTCACCGGAAAGGACTTTGGTCTTAGCCGCAGCTTCTTCCATCTCGGATAAAATGGAAAGTCCCTGGTCGATGGTCTTGTTAAACTTTTCTTCCTCTAAGGTCAAAATCTTTAAGATGTACTCTCTCTTTTCTTCTAATTCCGGATAACCATCCTTGGACTCAGCGATAACAGTCTCGCAAAGCTTTGCAAGGAACAATCCCTGAATGCCCAAAAGTCTTCCGTGACGTGCCGCACGACGAAGAAGTCTTCTTAATACATAACCGCGGCCCTCGTTGGACGGAATAATACCGTCGGAGGTCATAAAGGTAACGGAACGGATATGGTCGGTAATAAGACGAATGGACTCATCCTTCTTCTTATCGGTCATATAGGTTACATTTGCAATCTCACAAACCTTGTCACGGATTGCCTTCATGGTATCTACGTCAAATACGGAATCCACATCCTGAACTACCACTGCCAGACGCTCCAGGCCCATACCGGTGTCAATGTTCTTCTGGGTCAACTCGGTATAGTTATGATTTCCGTCGCTCTCATACTGGGTAAATACATTGTTCCAAACTTCCATGAAACGGTCGCACTCACAACCCACCTTACAATCCGGACTACCGCAACCGTACTTTTCCCCACGGTCATAGTAAATCTCGGAACACGGACCGCACGGACCTGCACCATGCTCCCAGAAGTTATCACAATCCCCGTTCTCATCACGGTAGAAACGGGTAATACGCTCAACCGGTACCCCTACTTCTTCGGTCCAAATACGAAAAGCTTCTTCATCTTCGCAATAAATGGACGGATACAAGCGCTCCGGCTCCATGCCTACATGTTCGGTCAAAAACTCCCAGGACCACTGAATGGCTTCCCTCTTAAAGTAATCACCGAAGGAGAAGTTACCTAACATCTCAAAAAAGGTAAGATGTCTTGCTGTCTTACCGACATTCTCAATATCACCGGTACGAATACACTTCTGACAGGTAGTCACGCGGTTTCTCGGTGGGATCTCCTGTCCGGTAAAATACGGCTTCATCGGCGCCATACCGGAATTGATTAATAACAAACTCTTATCGTTATGCGGAATCAAGGAAAAACTCTTCAGACGAAGGTGATCTTTGCTCTCAAAAAACTCCAAATACATTCTTCTTAAATCATTCAAACCGTGCTTTTTCACTGTTTTTATCTCCTTTCGTGCGCAGCTTTTTGTGTATGCGCACATAGCTATTGTACATTATAAGATTGTGTGGTTTATTTGTCAATTATAACTTTTCGAAATCGGAGGCACCATGCTTACAAATCGGACAAATAAAATCCTCCGGCAACGCTTCTCCTTCATAAACATAACCACAGATTTTGCAGACATAAGCATTGGTCTTTGTGCCTTCTTCGCCCTCGGTTCCTTTCTTTGCGTTTACGTCAGGGGTCACTCTGTGATTCTGTTTCGTTACAGGCTTGTACGGCTGTTTTACATACTTCTGATAAAAATCATAGGTTACCGGCACCTGACTGCTCACAATATCCGCATCTGTTACCTCCACCAAAAACATGGTATGGGTATCCAGTGCAAAACTCTCACATACCGTTCCGCAAAAATACGCACTGCTGTTACGATTCAACCGGTAACAACCGTTGGCGCACCGGGTTACATCTTCAAAGTCTTCAAACTTATCCATATTCTTGCCACTCTGATATCCAAAATGACGATACACCGAAAAAGGTGTGTTTTCCGTTAATACGGAAATGGTCAGCTTTCCGGTTTCTTTCACCATGTCATGCGTGAGATTCTGATTGCTGATGCTGACCAAAAGCCGAATCGGATTCTGCGTCACCTGCATCACCGTGTTCACAATACATGCATTGTCCTTGGCATTCTTATTTGCCGCCACTAAAAATAATCCGTATCCGATTTGAAATAATGCATTTTGATTTAACATAATCCTCTACCTCTTTCCATTACTATGTTATATACATTGCTGTACTATTATATAGATTATACTAATATCCTGCAAAATAATCAAATAAAACTTGACACTTTAATAAAAAGGAATTATGCTTGAAACGTAAAAGAAATCCGATGAAGCAGATCTGATTTATTGTTCTGCCATTCTTTGAAAAGAGGTAGTATTATGTCTGAAATAAAAGAACAATGCATGGCTGCTGCTCGCGAACTTATCGAAGCAGCCGGCTTAAAAAAAGGGCAAATCCTTGTAGTGGGTTGTTCTACAAGTGAAGTATGCGGTTCCAAAATCGGCACCGACTCCCGCCCGGAGGTTGCGGTAGATATGGTAGAAGGAATCCTTTCCGTATGTACCGAACACGGCATTTACTTAGCGGCCCAGTGCTGTGAACATTTAAACCGTGCTATCATTGTAGAACGTACTGCTGTCCCGTTTGCCGAACCGGTAAATGTGGTGCCGCAGCCGAAAGCCGGCGGTTCCTTCGCTACCGCACTGTATGCAAGACTGTCCGATCCGGTAGCACTGGAAGAAATCAAAGCCGATGCAGGCCTTGACATCGGCGGCACCTTAATCGGTATGCATTTAAAAAAAGTAGCGGTTCCGCTTCGTCTCTCCGTAAAACAAATCGGGGAAGCAAATCTTCTGGCTGCCCGCACCCGTCCGAAATACATCGGTGGATGCAGAGCACACTATGATGAAACACTTAATTAAGATAAAAACGTCTCCGTAGATTCCCCGCGGAGACGTTTTTTCATATGTATTATTTGGATAAATTTATCCGTTGATTTCTTCCCGTTCAACATTCTTATAGTTTTTTTCAAATTCTGTAAGCGGCATCGGTTTTGCAAAATAGTATCCTTGAATCAAATCACATTCCTGCTCCCTCAGGAAATCCACCTGTTCTCTGCTCTCGATTCCTTCTGCCACAATCTTCATGTTCAACTTCTTTGCCAACGATATCACTTCTGTAACAATCAGCATACCTCGTTCCAAAGAGTCGCTTCCCCGGAAGAAATCCGCATCGATTTTCAGTACATCTAAGGACAATTCCTTTAAGGAATTCAAAGAAGAATATCCGGCACCGAAATCATCCATCGAAACCGTAAAACCGGAATCCCGCAACTTCTTTACGGTAGACAACAGTATTTCTTTCTCATCAAAGAATGCGCTCTCGGTCAATTCCAATTCAATCACATCATGCGGAACCTGATACTTATCTACAATTTCACAAATATGTTCTGCCAAATCTTCTCTTGTAAAATGTGCCCTGGAGACATTAACGGATATCGGAACCACCTTCCAGCCTTCCGAAATCCATTTGGCTTGTTGTTTTGCCACTTCCTCCAACATAAAATCATCCAGTTTTAAAATAAATCCGTTTTGTTCGAAAATCGGAATAAACTTATTCGGCGGCACAAAGCCTTCTGTCGGATGAATCCAACGCACCAAGGCTTCTGCTCCTCCCAGTAATTCTTCTCCGGTACTGAATTTCGGTTGCAAATACACTTGAAACTCTTTATTTTGCAATGCGCGCTCCATATCATCTTCCACTTTGCGTTCCCAAATCCGTTGTTTACTCATCTCAATATTAAAAAACGCAATGTTTTGCTCTGCATCATCCCCATGCATTTCTCTTGCAAGAAGCGCATTATTATATAATTCTTCTACATTTGCATGCGGGTGATCCACTTCGCAAACACCGATTTGAAACTTTAACTTAATATTCGGGAACACGCCTTCTAACGTCTGAATCATCCCTTCCAGTCTGGAAGCCAATTCCAATTCATCCGTGTATATCAGCAATAATCCGAAATCCGCCTTTTCATAGTGTGCCATAGTTTCCTTATGATGCAGCTGTTTCTTAATTGCATAATAAAGACGTTCAATCAGTTCTTCCCCTTTGTTAATGCCGAAACAGGTACAGAAACTCCGATACTTTTTCATTCGAAGATGAATCACGGCATACTTTCGTTTTACCCCTGTTTTCCGAATCAGCTTCGCACTTTTCTTTGTGAAATACAGCCAATTATCTCCACCGGTCAACATGTCCATATAAATTATTTTGTTGCTTCTTGTTTGGCTGATCAACATACGAATCGTGGATATAATATAATGCAATGTAAACACAGCCACCATAATTAACAATGCTACCATAATAAGAAGCATCATTTTAATTTCATAACCGAATACACTAAGTTCGTTTAATACACATGCAGTTCCGTTCTCAATCGGTACCAAAAACCAAATATCAAACCCCACCACAGTTTTGCTGTCATCCAAAAAGACCTTTAAAAAATCCACCTTTTGAAACATACTTGCATTTGGCATCAGCTGATGGTCTTCATCTATATGAAAAATACCATCCATCTGCTCCAAAATAATATCAAAGGTACTGTTACTTCCCGGAAGTAATGTTACATCTTCCAACACATTCTCCATATCCGGATAGATACCACCGCTTGACCACGCTTCATTTCCTTCCGTGTTAAATACACTGACTTCTTTAATTTCATCTATGGTATCCATATACAGATAAAACCGGTTTTCGGCATCAAACTCACCCTGTGCAATCTGTTTTTCATACAGAGTAGCCGCTTTCACGGAATACTCATAGCCCTCCATTAACTTTCTGCTTACGGTTTCATAGAGCAATGCCAAAACACCGACTCCCATAATCATACATAAAACTAACAGCATAAAAAAGAAACCAACTACGGATGGCCAAATTCTTATTTTCTTTAAACGTTTGATTCTTTTCTCTTTTATTCTACCCATAACAACATCCCCTTCTATTGTTTCATATAGTAAAAACACGTTTCGTAGGATTCTCCGAATCCGTCTAATTATCAGACGATACATCTATATTAGAATTATTTTACTACATTTTCTTCATTTTTTCAACCAAAAGAAAAAGCGACAAACTTGTCGCTTTCCATCAATGCAATTATCTTATCTTCACAAAGCCGGGTACTCGATTTTGAAACAGCGTAATTTCCTCAAACCCTGCATTCGCAACCATTTCAACGGTCTCCTTAATATAAGCGCCCACATTCCGGGACATATGTGCGTCCGAGCCGATTGTAATAATACGCCCTCCCAACTCCCGATAGCGTTGAACAATACTCGGATGCGGCAACACATGGCCTCCTCTGTCGATTCCGGAAGTGTTTACTTCGATTCCTTTTCCGCTTTTTATTATTTCACATAATATTTTATCGAATAATTCCGGAAACATCTGATAGGTCAAGGAATTGTCCTCATAGTGAAGCCCTTTTGCAATATAGCCGATATGGCTCACACAATCGTAATACGGTCTGAGTTTTTCATCCATAACAGAATCATACACCGTTTCAAGATATTTTTGATATGCCGTAAGTTTATCTTGACCTCGCTTGGATTCCGGCACCCCGCAATCCAGCCCGTCAACACAATGGGTACTCAGTAACACATAATCAAAGCGTTGTTCTGCCAAAACTTTTGCCGTCTCTTCCGCCGTCTCCGGAATGTAGCCTGCTTCGATTCCTTTCCCTATATGGATCTCCGGATACTTTTCTCTCAACCGAAAAATTGTTTCATCCATACCCGCAAAATTCGGAACTCGGTCATACATCTCCATATGATGTCCCAAATCCATATGCTCCGTAAAGCAGATATCTGTAACTCCCGATGCAATTGCGGCACAGACAGCCTCCTCCGGGTCCATCTTTGAATCCGGGGAATATGACGTATGTACATGATAATCAGGCAAAGTCATACTTTAATTCTCCTCTCAGAAAACACATTGATTTATATAGCTTACAGTCACTTTTCCGTCCTTCTTTACCGTAAACTTCGATACCGAACCACCACGACCGTCAAACCTCATCCGTTCAATATCTTTAAAGGTATATCCCATCAGCATCATTTGCAAAAAATACAGTGTCGTCCCGTGGGATACCACCAAAATTTTCTCGTCCTCATTGGAAACAATTTGCTGATAAAACGGATACAGTCGGTTCCATAGTTCCCGATCGGACTCCGCATCCGGGAAAGGACGGTAGTCGGGGTCATAGCTTTCCGGACGCGGCGTTTTATTGTTGTAATACCAGTCTCTTTCCTGTCCGTTTCCGGCTCCTGCATTCACCTCTCGAATCACATCCGTTACAATCGGTGTAAGGCCCAGCGTTTGATTGATTCCTTCTGCTGTTTGAAATGCTCGCTTCAAATCGGACACATACATGGTATAGTCCCCGTTACAAACTTCCGTACCCAACCATTTTCCGATTGTGACGGCCTGCGCTTTTCCTTGTTCCGTCAATTCCCAGTCGCCCCATGCACCGATTCTTCCGTTTACGTGATGCAACGACTCGGTATGCTGTACGGTAATGATAGTCTTTTCCTTCTTTTTAGCAAAGAATTCGGCAATCACTTCCTTTGCCTTTTCCCGACCGTACCAGCCCTCGCCCTTTTCTTTATCTTCTCTCGGATACATCCGATGCATATCTTCCTTTTCTTCCTCGGAAAGCTCTGAAAAATCATTGATTTCCCTATCCGTCAGCACTCCTACCAGCTTGTGGTCTCCGTCTCCCCGATAAAACAATCCGATGATTTTAACCTTTACCGTATCTCCTAACGCAAAATCCTTTTCTGTCATAATTATCACGTCCAAATGTTCACACGGCGGTGTTCCTGACTCCATAAGCCAACCGTAGGGCTGCTTTACACTTCTCACATAAGAAAGGCTGTCGCAATCCTTCTCAATAAAGGAATCAGAAGTAGCAATGTACTTGATACGTTTCCGATATGCATAGGTTTGCTCGATTTTTGCGGTGTAAATCATAGGGTGTCCTCCTTTGCCGATTCATATTGACCTGTGTTCTATAAACACTATCTTATCGTAAATCAAAGGATATGTCTTGACTTTTTGCATAAATATACTGAATTACTATACGCCCGGCTTCTTCCGGTATACCTCATATCCTTTCGCAAACAACTCATCCACCGACACCTCACGTACCGATACCTTACCGGTACTTCTGGTTGAGTCCACGATGCTTACCCGTTTCTTTTTGTCGTCTAAAAATGCAATAAAAAACATCACATGACTGCCCACCTTTGCAAATACATCCCCTTGTCTGATTTCCTCAAGGCTAATCTTATACGCGAACTTCGGAATATCCCTAGTGGCAATCTTTTTCGGTAACCCCCAGCATCTGGTCAAAAGACCGGAACAGTCCACACCTACACTGTGCTTGCTTCCCATGCGGGACTTGTCCTCCGGGACATTCCCGGCAAACTTTCCGTCTGCAAGACCGGCATAAAACTCTTCTATGGTAGATGCATTGCCCCATCCGTAGGCAACGCCTTTGTTTACCGCTCCTACCTTCCACCAACCGCAATCAAGTACATCACCTTTCCATGTCACATCCGGCGTATCCACCGGCACCCCGTCCGGGTCATTGCCGTGAAGTACGTTCCGTTCTGTGGCAGTCCATTCGTGATTTGCATATTGCAAGGCGGTTTCAATGACCTGCTGTCCCCATGTATTATTTGTATTCTGCATAAATATCTCCTTCATAAGTCTGATTCTGGTAACAGAATACACCTTGCCCCAAGGGCAAAGTCAAGTCAAAAATTATAATGAATACATCCTTTATACTCTTCCGGAACCTCTTCCCACGGATTAATGAATCCTAGATTCTTTAAAAAAACAGACGGTGTCTCCAAAAATACCTGATTATTTAAATAATCAATAAAGTCTGTTTTATTAAAGCAAAGACAATCATCCCGTCGATATTTTGAAGCCTCGGGAGCATATACCATCCAGTCACGAAAATCACCGATATATTTCGGCAAATTATCTACCACCTCATCCGGCACCAAGTACAATCCACATTCACCATCCGCACTAAGAATAATCTGTTTCATCAAACTTCCTCCCTCTCATTGGTCACAATATGTAAAATCTCCTTCGGCATCTTACTTAAATACTCCTTCATAAAAGTCGGATACGCCCTGTGCTTCCCTAGCTCCTCAATCGGAATCCAATACATATTCTCCTTATATCCACCGGTATAGCTGTTGCTGTTTAGTTCCTGTGTTCCTCTCGGCTTCATCAAAAAGTAAAACGCCACTTCATGGCAAGAATATCCATCTAAAGAACCGTCCCCATCAAAGAAATTCTCATGAATCACTGCCAATCGGTCCACATCATACTGTACACCGGTCTCTTCGAACACCTCTCTTTTGACAGCGTCCTCTGCCGTCTCATTCATATGTACCCCGCCACCGATGGAATAATAGTAATTTTCTCTCTCGTTTCCGGCAAACAGAACACAACCTTCTTCCACTATAATCGCTGCCGCCCGGTACCGAAACCAATTCTGCTCTTTTTGAAATCCGCAATCGTATGCCATATTTATCCTCCCTTATTTTCCTCAGTCACTCTACAGTCACATTTGTTTCGAAATTCACCGTGCAAAATTTACAATACATCTTCCCTTCTTGTTATGAATCCCTGTTCATCCTTGTTAATCTTAATCACAAACGGAAACTTATCATACTGTATGCACATGAAAAAGTCTTTCTTCGGATAAATCTCTTGTCTGTTTTCATCAAAAAAGTGCTCCCCTCCATGTCTTTGCAAATCGGCTACACGACTCTCAAAATCCGGGAACTCTGTACCTTCCACCAGACTCTTGATATACTCTGCACAAAGCTCATCCTCTGCCGCCGGACGTACTCCCTCATTTCCCATGCATACCAAGGAAACCGTCTCCGAATTCTTTTTCTTTATGTATTCCGCAACCGCCTTCGCATTTACCAAACTTCCGGTAATAATTTCCGTCGCTTTCGTAGCATTTACAATTCCCTGCGTTCCCGCGCTGGTGGTATGGAGTATCGTCTTCCCCTTTACCACCTCCGGTAAAACTGTAGAAGGTGAATTACCGAAGTCAAAGCCGTCACATTTCTTTCCGTGACGTTCTCCAATTAATACACTACCCGGTAACTTCTTATGTAAAGCAAAAGCATCCTCCACCGAACCGATAGGCCGGATTTCTGCTACGCCCATATCATATAAATAACACTCCAAAGAAATGGCACGAAATACATCAATAATTACAGTCAAGCCTTCCGCCTGTTTGGAACCTTCAATCAAATGTAAAATGTTTACCTTGCTCATTTTTCTCTAACCTTTCCTCCTAATATGAAAGCATTGTCTTCTACTCAAAAAACTTTCCCTGATAAAAGTTCTCATTCTCCAACTTTTTCGCCGTAATCCGAAACAATACACATCCGTCCGGACACATCACTACTTTACTGTATTCACTGTCTCCACCGATATTAATCAAGTTTCCGCCGCTTCTGACTGCCTCCATAATCGGAAACAAAAGCATCATGGTTTTGGAACAAATACCGTATCCTTGCGCATTCACCGGACATCCGTAAGTACAGGTATATTTGTCTCCGATTTGTTCTCCGTTTCTGCAGAATCGCTCTGTTTCGTCATTCTCTTTATTAAAACCTATCACTTCAATTTCCCATTCGTATTCTTCGTCGTACCATTTCTTCATAACAGTTCCTCCTCGTATATATTTCTAAAAAATCTATTTACAACCAATATTATACTATGTTATAATCATTTTAGAAAGAGCAACCGCCACCAAGGTGGTTAGCCTCGCTTAGTTGACAAAATGCCTACCTTGCACCGCCAAGTACAAAGGTAGGCATTTTTATTTTCGCTTGTTCTTCCTATCTATGTAGGCAAGCAGTGAAATGAGTAACGTTCCAAACAACAACATCAAAGACATTGCCTCATATATAGTCATCATTTACACCACCTCCCTTCTGTAAAACTCTTTCAGCCGGGAGGCTACCACCCTGTACACGATTGCTCTATAATTATTATACCATGTTTCGAACAAACGTTCAAGCACTTTTTCAAATTTTCTAATACTCCGCCAATTCCGTAAACACTGCCTTGGCACCGTCGGCAACCCCTACATATATCTTGTCATCGTATTGTCCTGTTGCCAAATAATGCTCTATCATGGTTTTCGCAGAATAGGGCATTTCAAGCTGAGACACTTCGCTTAAATCAAACCATTTCAATGTGCCTTCGTCAGAGGTCAGTTCCGTCAGATATTCCTCCTTCAAATCCGCAAAGAAATAGTAATTCTGTCGGATTTCTCCCTTGGTCCTCCTTAGTGTTATATAACGAAGACTCAAGCCGGAAAGCATTTCCTCTGTCAAGAACAACTCTTCTTTCATCTCTCTGAGCACACATGCTTTCGCATCGTTCAATTCCCATTCTTCAAAATGGCCACCCGCAGAAGCAATCCATGTATTGTTAGCCACTTTAGAACCTTTTCGATAGAGCAAAAGTATTTTATTTTTGTGTAAAAGATAAATCCCTGCCATATTTCTTAACTTAATGTTATTATCCATTGTATTTCCTCACTCTAAAACGTTTATTTCTCCCCTCGTACCACCATCGTCACAGAAACATTCGCATCCCATTGCTTGAATCCCTTATTATAAAGCTCAATACGCTTATCATATTTGGAATTAATAATACGTTTTAACTCTTCTACCTCATCTGCGGTAATTACATCTGTTGCAATCCGAAGTAATTCATCCGCCCCTTCAAGGCTCACCTGACGATTCGCATTTATCATGGCATGTGCCGTTTCTTTGGTATAAACCGGGTTATCCGGTGTCAGATTTATCGTTAAATATTCCGTGGTCACATTTCGGAAACCGTACTGTTCCATGCAAAGTGGCAATTCCGCTTCGTTTTGCGGATAAGCACAGACAGAAAACTTTTTATCAACTTCCGCAGGCTGCTTTTCTGCCCGTTTCCAAAGCTCTTTTTCAAACTCCGACTGCTCGCTGATACACGGTGCTGTAATATTAATGCCTCTTCTGGCAGATAAAACCAGACATACTCCGTGTTCCTTTAATACTCTGTACTGTTCCCCGTAAAACTTAGACGGTTCAATATGTTCCGCAACCGTATTGGATATGGTGACATCCACACTTTCGTTTTCAAATTCCAATGCTGCGGCATCCCCTTCCACATATTGAATCAGAGGATTTTGTTGTTTCGCAAAAGCAATGAAATTGCTGTCTCTGTCTACTCCGAACACCTGCGCAGACGGATACCAACGCGCCAGAGACTCCGCTAATGCCCCCGGACCGCATCCGATTTCAAGAATCTTTTTCTTGTCATCAATCCGAAATGCTTCCCGGTACTTTCCTTCAAACAAATCCGAAAATCGCAATAACCGTGTGTTGTAAAGCGTACCGATTCCCTGTACATAGGTCGACCAAATAGTATTCATGTATTTCCTCCCTTGTTTTTCTCCAACTAATTTCACCTTTTTCTATTTTTGTTGTGAATTCCCGATGCTTCCATCCCAACAATTTAATTTTTTTCCTGTTTTATTGGTTTATCCCCCCGTTCAGCACAAGTCAACACTTCGTTTCGATCGATGCTTTGCCGCTCAGTCGCAGACACGCTCCCATGACATCAAAACTACTTGGAAGCAAGCTTCCGCAGTTCCTGTGCATGCTCACTAGCCAAACTATATAAAACAAAAAAACACTTATTTTCATAAGTGCTTCTTCGGGGTTGGGCTGTATCAAAATACAGAGCAGCTCGTAGGGGAATCGAACCCCTGTTTCCGCCGTGAGAGGGCGGCGTCTTAACCGCTTGACCAACGAGCCATAATCTATGAAATTGTAATCCTAAAGAATAAGCAGCTCGTAGGGGAATCGAACCCCTGTTTCCGCCGTGAGAGGGCGGCGTCTTAACCGCTTGACCAACGAGCCGTAACTTGCAAGACAGATTATACAACAGGTATCTGCAAATTGCAAGCTATTTTTTACTTTTCTCTAAAGTTTAACTATTATTTGAATTATCTGTTAATTCGTTCATTTTAAG
>JAFVSN010000016.1 GCA_017503735.1 Lachnospiraceae bacterium | reverse complement strand
GCAGGGGCCGACCCAGCTGCAGGGCAACATACAAAACCGTTGCCAGGGTCTCGTCATAAATATAACGGGCTTCGTCCATTTTTCGTTTCAGTTCTTCAAAGGTCATAATACTGTCCTCCTTTTCGATAGGATTATAGCATACTCCCGATTCTTTTGGAAGTAACAAAGTCACACTGCAAAAAGTAAACTCCTCCGGAAAGGGGCGGAACTCATAAGACAGTTAACAACCGCAGCGGTTAATCTGCTGCGGTTGTTTTTGAATCGGCTTAATTTGCACAATTTATTATTTTTGAAATTAGGGATTGAAGTATCCATTACACTTTGTAGAATATAGGTATCGGGCGCTCGATGAGATTATTTAGGAGGTTCATATACATGAACGAAATCAAAGTATTTCCCATCGGAAAGATTGAAAATGAGAATGATGAAACGAAAATCTTCCTTAACCCTGCATACAGAGCCGGCCTGAAAGGTCTGGGGGAGTATAGCCATGCGCAGGTTCTTTGGTGGATGGATGGCTGCGATAATGATAAGGATCGTGGAACTCTTGTCGAAAAGAAGCCTTATGCAAAAGGGCCGGAAGAGATTGGCGTATTTGCGCTCCGCTCACCTGAAAGGCCGAATCCTATCGCAGTGTCCAATGTTAATATCGTATATGTGGATGAGTCGGCCGGAACGATTGGCCTGTCCTACATGGATGCTTTTCCGGGCAGCATAGTCCTTGACCTGAAACCTTACACGCCAAGTATTGATCGGGTCGAGCATTCTTCCGGGCCGAACTGGTGCAGCCATTGGCCGAAGTCCTATGAGGAAAGCGGTGAGTTTGACTGGGATGCTGAATTCAATTTTTAAGGAGGCGTTATCATGGCTCTTTCCGATTATCTGCAAAAAAAGCCGGTAATTGATACCAACCGCCTTCGTATTCGCCCCATGTGTGCGGCGGACGTGTCCGCCTTAAGGGAATGGATGCCGGACAAGTCCATCTATACTTACTGGGGAAAAGGCCCGGGAAAAACAGACAGGAATCCGGAACTACTTTTTGAAAAAGAAGAAAAATCTTCAAAGAGTTTTCATTTGGGAATTGAGGAAAAATCGTCTGCGAAGGTAATTGGTGATATTTGGGTATATCTGATCGAAGGTAATCGCATGGCTTCTGTTGCAATCCGTCTTTCACAGAGCTGCCAAGGAAAAGGCTACGGTACAGAGGCACTGTCTGCCATGACAGATTTCTGCTTTCTGCACACTGAACTTCAGCGGTTGTGGACTAAGGTGGATGTCAGAAATATTGCCTCACAGAAAATGCTGGAGAAATGTGGATATAGACAGGAGGGTCTGATTCGTCAGGGAAAAATGGTAAACACTTGGTGCGATTATTATATCTACGGAAAACTTAATTCGGATTCCAAGTAATATAAAGCGCTGATTCCGATTATCCGGACGGGACAAAGGGCGCACTTCTATACAGGGGAATCCCCATATGTGTACTCTGTGAGACGGAACGCCCCGGACACCAAAATGTCCGGGGCGTTTTGCGTCACTATGTTCCGAGCAAGGGACTGCATTCCTCTTGCGCCTCGAAAGCAGCTATCCACATAAGGCAAAAGGCGCGACCACTTTCGTCACGCCTTTTGCTTTTGTTACTGTCTTATAAACACCCCGCTAAACGCCGCGTCCTTTTTTTGAATAATCTTCCCACAACTGGCAAACAATACCTCCGAACCAAAAAATTGGAGGTATTGTTCATGTTCTCAAAACGCCTGTTTTGTATGCTGCTGTCTGCGTGCGCCGTGCTGACGGCAGCAGCTGCCGCATCTGCGGCGGAAGTAGAGAGCGGTACCAGCTACTGCTTTTCTTCCGCCGATTTTTCTCAGGAGGAAGCCTTGACCGGAATCTGTATCACGGACCTGCCCAAAGAGGAAGGCATGCTGTGTCTGGGTACCCGGATTCTGCAGCCCGGG
>JAFVSN010000015.1 GCA_017503735.1 Lachnospiraceae bacterium | reverse complement strand
TTTATCTCTTATCTTCATACATGCCTCAATATGCATAATCCAATGCCTTGAAAACGGCATCTGAATCAATCCTTTTACATCTTTTCCACACCAATAATCAATTAACCAATGTGCGTTTTCATCCATACTTACTACATTAAGTGTCTCCAATTGCTTTCTTCTATCATCAGATATTTTTTCTTTCAAATCGTTATATGTAAGAGCCTTTAAAATCCGTGTTGTAGATTCATCAACATCAGCAATATAATTATACAACTCTTCAATCGACAACTTCTTTGAAAACTCTCCGATTTCTTCTTTTACAAGTTCATTTGCAGTTGTAATAATCGGCGAATTTATGCGCTTTTGATAATCGCCCTTAAACAAAATTTGCTCATCATTTGCAATAAGCGAATGTGCTACAATATCCTCTATGCGAAAGATATGCCACAAGGAATATGCTATCGTTTTGTTATGATAACCCTTGGCGTTCATATAAGGCATAGCACAAAAATCATCATCCGACAGTTCATTCCTAAACTGCATAATTTGTTCCATAAGGTTTCTGCGAAGTTCTAATAATGTATCTATACCCGTTGCAAAAGTATCTTTTCTCCTAATTTGTAACTGTAAGGTCTTATTCATTTCCGACCATTCTTTATTCATAAATTAGCACCTCGTTATATTCTAATCTTATGTTGCTTCCAAACTCTTCATAAGTTTGGAATATGTCAGCCTAATGTTTCAACAAATATCTTCTTCAACACATCAGCAGGAATATCTTGTTTTAGGAAAATTTGCAACATTCCCTTAGGCGTCACTTTATAACCTAATAACATTTCCGTATTTTGCGACACAGCCTTTGCTTCAATGTTAATATGGTCTTTGAAAGGAATAAGCCTTACAAAAGATTCGCCAACATAATAGGTCGGGAGTTTAGCCCACATCGTTTCTTGTGGTTCAGATGAAATACTATCAAAAATTAGATTTCTCAAATCATTGTACATAGCAATAATGTCGCTTGGATATTTATCTATATATTCTTTTATCTGTTCATTCATTTGAATACCTCCAAATTCAAGTTTATCTAACTGTTTTATATAATCATCTTTCGCTTCCATTGTAACATAACCCTTCCAATAAAGAAAGCCTCTACATAGCATTTTAATCATCCCTTTGCCTTCTCACTCTTCTTCTCTTGATTAACTGTACCAAGCCAAGCACACCGAATATCATACAGACCGTGATTGGAACCAGTCCCAGCCAATCCGTAATAGTATACAACGTCATATTCACACCGGTCAACCTATGAAACCAATGATTCAGCGTCGCAAACCCGACATCTGTTCCGTTTTGTCCGGTAGGCTGCACATCTACGTTCTGTATCAACCATGTCCAGACAACAAATAACAAAACAACAATACATCCTGCCGCTAAAACTCTTTTCCCGTTTCTTTTCATTTTTATGTCCTTTCTGTTTCCATGTTACATTTACTGCTTCAAACATAACATAGGACCATAAAGAAAAAAGAAACGGTCAGTCACAAGGATGATACGATTCGTGTCATCCTTGTATCTATCGGTATTTAAAAAAACAGAGAGACCCTACTCGGTCTCTCCTAATATTCCCTTGATAAAACTCCGTCTATGAATCGGACACGGTCCGTCCTTCCGCAGCTTTTCCATATGCTCCGCGGAACCGTAGCCCTTATTTCCTGCAAATCCGTAGCCCGGATATACCTTATCAAACTCCACCATCATCCGGTCCCTGGTCACCTTTGCAACGACACTTGCTGCCGCGATAGAAAGACTCTTGGCATCTCCTTTGATAATCGGCACCTGTTTTACCGTTTTACCGCCAAACAGTTCATTCACTCCTGGGATTGTCACCGCATCGTTTAACAGCACATCCGGTGCACCACAAGTTTCTGCCATTTTCTGCATCGCCTCCCGCATAGCACGGAAGGTAGCCTGAAGTATGTTTATCTCATCAATGACCGTATGGGACACGCAACCGATACCGTAGGCTACCGCCTTATCTAAAATCTCCGGAAACAGTTCTTCCCTCTTTTTCTCGGACAACTGCTTGGAATCGTTCAAATATAAAATCCGGCAATCCTTCGGCAGTACCACACAGGCTGCCACCACCGGTCCCGCAAGAGGGCCTCTGCCTACCTCATCAATACCGCAAACCACATTGTAATCCCCGTATTCCCGTTCGTAAGCCAGCATGCCGTCCACTCTGGCACATTCCGCCAAAAACTTCTCCTTGCGCTTTCTCGCCTGCTCGATGAGTTTTACCACACCGCTTCGGGTATCATCGGCATACAGTGCAATCACCGTCTCCAGTTCCTCCGGCGAAGCGATTGCCAGTGCTTCTTTTATCACATCCATTTTTTCAGCCATAACACATCCCCATCTTTCGTATAACCGATTATACAAACAATTTATTCTTCTGCTACAGGCGTTTCCTCCACCTTAGGCTCCATCTCCGCACGCTCCAACGTAATCCGTCCCAACTTTCCTGCACGGTAATCATCCATCACAATTCCGGAAGCACGCTCGATATCTGCCTCTCCACCTTTTTTGAGGCAACCGCGCTTTCTTGCCACCCGCTCCAGGGCCTCAAAACCGTCGGCACATTCTTCGATCCCGTATTTTGCATTCACAACGCCCGGATATTCTTCGTATAAATAAGAAAGTAACGTCATTGCCAGCTCTCTGATATCAAGAATGTCCTCATTGATAGACCCAATCCACGCGATTCGCAGGCCTACTTTCTGGTCCTCAAACTTCGGCCATAAAATACCCGGTGTGTCAAGAAGCTCCAATTCCTTATTTAAACGAATCCACTGCTTTCCCTTTGTTACACCCGGCTTATTTCCCACCAAAGTAACACTTTTTCCGGCAAAGGAATTGATAAAGGTAGATTTTCCTACATTCGGAATCCCTACGATCATGGCACGGAGGGGTCTGCCGATAATACCGCGCTTTAAATCCCGCTCCCGCTTCTCTTTACAAGCTTCCTTTACCACATTTAAGACATTCTTCACACCGGTACCGGCTTTCGAATTCACCGTCAGTACAAAATATCCTTTTTTTTCGTAATATGCCTTATATTCCTTTGTACGGGTCTCATCCGCTAAATCCGCCTTATTTAATAAAAGCACTCTCGGCTTGTTCCCCGCAAACTTTTCAATGTCCGGATTTTTCGAACTGTATGGAATACGGGCATCTACCAACTCTATGATTACATCCACCAGCTTTAATTCATCCTGAATCTGGCGTTTTGCCTTACTCATATGTCCCGGATACCACTGATACTGCATCTTATACCTCCGTTTTCCTTCTCTTTCCTGTCTGTTTTTTCACTATTCATCTTTTATTAAATTCATCTGAGAAATAATATTAAACGGGTCCAATGTCAACCATGCTTTCCCGATAATCTGCTCTTCTGTCACATTGCCGATGTTGGCAAATCGACTATCCTCACTTTTGTTTCGATTATCCCCCAAAACAAAATATTCGTCTTCATCCAAGGTAAGCGGTTCCGTTGCCAGACCGGACAAATGAATCTCCGCCAAATCTCGAACCACTTCTTTCACCGGTTCATTATTCACATAAACAATTCCGTTTACAATCTGTATTGTTTCTCCCGGCAAACCGATAACACGCTTTACATGATAATAATTATGTTCTTCGCCTTCTTGTTCAAACACAATGACATCAAAACGTTTCGGCCCCTTAATCAGGTAGGAAAGACGGTTTACCATAATCGGAGTATCTTCTTCCAAGGTCGGTTCCATCGAGCTTCCCGGTACCGTAGTGCGTAAAAGTGCCACCCGGACCAATAAAAATGCAAGGAAAATAACCGCAACCGTTTCCAATACAAGAAACAGAGCACCGAGAATTTTTTTCTTGATTTTCTTTTTTCGTTTGTTATCATTTAAATCAAAATCAAACCCACTCATAGAATCCCCTTTCCTTGTGTTTTGTTCTATGTGCACTCTTTTACGCACAGACCGACAATTTATCCGCATGAAAGCGAAAGGGACAATTCACATTGTCCCTTTCAATCACTTATTTTACAATTTCTTTAACCTTAGCCTTCTTACCTACTCTGTCACGGAGATAGTTAAGCTTTGCTCTGCGCACCTTACCGCGTCTTACAACTTCGATCTTCTCAACAATCGGAGAATGTAACGGCCAGGTCTTTTCAACACCAACACCGTTGGATGTCTTTCTTACAGTAAAAGTCTCTCTTGCGCCACCGTTCTGTCTCTTTAAAACGGTTCCCTCGAATACCTGGATACGCTCACGGTTACCCTCTTTTACCTTAGCGTGTACTCTTACGGTATCACCTACGTTAAACTCGGTAACCTCAGCCTTTAACTGAGCTGCTTCAATGTTCTTAATAATGTCGTTCATGTTGCGACCTCCTTAAAAATGTAGACATTCTTACTACCGAGTGCGGTACAGCGGAACATCTCGTCTCACAATCGAAGATTATATCACAGATTTATTAAGAATGCAAGCACTTTTTTCATCATTTTGAACACGCTCTATTCTTTGACACAAATAACAGGCTGCAACCCACCATCGCGACTTGCAGCCCTTCGTACTATTATAAATACTTTATCAACTCATCAATTACACCGCTCATACGAGCATCCGACAAACCGAAGTCCATTTCCTTATAGCTCCATGCACTACGACCGATCCCCAGTTCTTCAAATGCTTCATGAATTGCTTTGTACCACTTAAGAGCATCTTCCGGAGAAGCAATATCAATCACACCATATTCACCGCAGTACAACGGAGAATTATGCTTCTTTGCGGTTTCAACCGCAGATGCAAAACGTTCTTTAAAATAATTTGCATCAATTCCGCACTCTTCAAAAGAATACCGTGCCTTCGGATCAAAATTATCCGGAATCCAATAAGCACCCTGGTGGGTAAACTTAAGCGGGTCATAACAGTGCATGTTGTAAACCACCTTATCATCAGCCGGTGGCAACAAGTCCTTTACCGCATCCGGAGAATTATTCCAGTAGCTACCAAGCAAAATAATTACATCCGGCGCTAAAGCACGTATTTTCTTAATACATTCCGCAGAAATGCGATTCCACGCATCACAAAAAGACTGGTCCGTAACTTCATTCAACAATTCAAAAGCCACATGCTCCGGGTCGTTACCGAATCGCTTTGCCATTTCCTCCCACAAAGCATAAAAATCATCCTGAAGCTTTTTACTGTCAAAAAATCCGCTTTCCCCGTGAGCCAAATCAAAGGAAAATCCCTTTGTCTTATGTAAATCCAAAATAATATTCAGATGATACTTCCGGCTCCAATCCACCGCCTTTTGTAATCTTGCAAAACCGTCTTCCATAAAGCTACCGTCATCATTCTGAATAATGTTATAATCAAAAGGAAGTCTGACATGATCCACGCCCCAGGAAGCTATTTTAGCAATATCCGGCTCCTCAATAAAATGATTCAGACGATCCTCGCTGTAATCACATTGAGATAACCAGCCACCAAGGTCAACACCCTTTTTAAAACCTACCATTTCTCTCATAAGTAAACCTCCTTATGTATTTTGCATTTTAATGACCGTTTTTTCAAAAAGTCCCTGCTTTATGGTTTGAGTCTATCATTCTTTTTTCGTTTTTCATATCACTAACTTTATCTTTTTATCAAAAATATGTCTCTCTTTGCATTTTATTTAACATGAAACTGCTGTTCCCGATATTCCCTTGGTGTTACTTTTACATATCGCTTAAACGTAGAAATAAAATGACTTTCCGAACAAAAACATAAACAGTTTGCTATCTCCGCAGAGGAAAACTCCGTATATCGTAACATTTTTTCTGCCGCTTCAATTCGTTTTTGAACGATATACCGGGAAACAGAAACGCCTACCTCTTTGTGAAACAGTTTCGATAAATAGGACGGACTCAATCTTGCCCGCTCTGCTAAACTTTCTAATGTAATCTTCGTGTGAAGATTTGCATAAATATACTCCAAACAAACAATAATGGCTTTGGAATACATGGTCTTCTTCCGAATGCTGCGCATTCGTTTTGCAGATTCTTCTACCACTTCCCTATGAAGACTTTCTATTTCTTCTTCCGCCCGGAACAGATCCAGCCTTCTGATATAAATATCGCTCCGGTTATACGCTTCTTCCATTTCCATCCCGCCTTCGATACAATACCGGGTAATAAATGCAATGGTAATAATCAGATGATATTTTAAATTCCGCAGACGGTCTTCACTTAAAATTCCCATTCCGTCACTGTCGAAGGGACGCAACTGTTCCAGTACCTCTTCCACATTTCCCATTTTTATATTCTGATAAAATTCAATTTCCTTATCATAGGGCGTATGAAAACGATTGTCTTCCCGATTTTCGAACTCGATTTTTGCCAATGCTTTTTGCATGTCCAGCTTCATAAATGCGCCCCCTTTATTACATTACAGTATGGTTCCGGAACAATTCCTCCGTAATCATTCGATACTCGCTTAATTTTTCACACTTCCGTATGTGTTTTCTCGCCTTTTCACTGTCGGAAAAACTATTCAGCAAATAAAACCACAGTTCTTTCATTTTATATAGCAAATCCCGGTCACAAGACAATACCGCACCGTACTCCGTCATCAACTGTTCATGAAAAGCCCGAATCGTATCTCGGCGTACCGGTTCTTCCGGCAACTCTTCCTCCCGAAGCCGCCCTAACAAATACGGGTCACTTAAAAGCCCTCTTCCAAGCATTACCGCGGAAAGTTCCGGGAAACGTCCGGTCAACTTCTCATAGCTTTCTTTGGTAAAAATATCACCGTTATAGCAAAGAGATTTGTCCCAATTTTCATATGCATATGCAAAAGTCTCCATCCGCACCTGTCCCTTATAAAAATCTTTCTGAATCCGCGGATGTACCGTCAATTCTTTTATAGGAAACTTACGAAAAAGACCTAAGATTGTTTCCCAGTCTTCCGCATCATTCCGACCTACCCTTGTCTTTACGGACACTTCTATACTACACTTCGCAAAAACTTCTTCAAAAAATTGTTCCAACTCATCAAGTTTCGCAAGAAATCCGGAGCCTTTCCCCTTTGCAACTACCGTTCCCGACGGACAGCCCAAGTTTAAATTCACTTCCGTATAGCCGTATTCGCTCTTTAAATACTCCGCCGCCATCAAAAAATAATCGGCACGATTGGTTATAATCTGCGGTACCACCTGCATTCCCGCATTGTTTTCCGGTAACACATCCCGTTTTTCTTTGTTTCGCAAAATTTTATTTCCATCCGGTGAAATAAACGGTGTAAAATACTTATCCGGTGCCGGAAAAAATTTGTGAAAAGCACGCCGGTAAATATGTCCGGTAATCCCTTCCATCGGGGCAAAGTAAAATTCCATACTGACTCTCCTGATTTTCTGATTGTAACTCGTTGACTCGTTTTAATAACGATCTGTATTTTCGGATGCCTCAGAAGCTTCCTCCTGACGTTTCTTCTCTTCCAAGAGTCCGTCCAAATACTTTTTCTCTTTTTTCGATAACACCGCATCTTTAAGCAAATCCGGTCTTGCAGCCAAAGTCCGTTCAATGGACTTCTCCCGTCTCCACTTCTCAATATTGGCATGATGTCCGGAAAGCAGTACCTCCGGCACCTTACGTCCTTCGTATTCCTCCGGTCTGGTGTATTGCGGATACTCCAAAAGATTATCCTGAAAACTCTCAAATTCCGCAGAAGCCTCGTTATTTAATACCCCCGGCACCAAACGGGATACCGCATCAATCATCATCATAGCCGGAAGTTCTCCGCCTGTCAGCACATAATCCCCTGCTGACACCATATCCGTCACTACCATTTCAAGAGTACGCTCATCAATCCCTTCGTAATGACCGCAAAGGAAAATCAAATCCTCTTCCTTCGCCCATTCTTCCGCTTTCTTCTGGGTAAAGGTCTCACCCTGTGGCGTCAGGTACACTACCTTGGTCTTTTCTCTCCGTTCCTCCGGAATCAAGCTCTTCACATAGGCACAAGTCTTTACCACCGGGTCCGGCGCCATTACCATGCCGGCTCCGCCGCCGTAAGGGTAGTCATCTACCCGTTTATGTTTATCTTCAGAAAAAGCGCGGATATCCACTGCCTTAATAGACAGTAGCCCCTTTTCCGTAGCTCTTCCGATAATACTGGTATTCAATCCCTGTTCCACCATGTCAGGAAACAATGTCATTACATAAAAATTCATTAGGAAACCTCTTTTCGCTTCTTTTACACCCTTATGGCATTTTCATTGGTATTATGTCGTAAATATGACATAATGTTCAAAATTATTATACTCTCCCCGTGAAACAATGTCAACGGCAGATCCCGAACCCAACGCATCTCCTCCGGTCATTGGATTATATTAAAAAATTACAGTTTCTTCAAAATATCCAAACTATGATGTGTGGCACCGATCAAGTCCATTCTCTCACAGATGGTAAAATGATATTTCATCCATAGTTCAAAGGTCGCATCATCCATGGAATCAATACAGTCCCGCATATAATTGGTGGCTCCGTCCGACGCCACAATCTTCACACGCTCTATCTCGGAACACTGTGCATTCAACTCGTTAATTGCTTCCAGACGGACCAGCTCAAATAAGTCCTTCTCTTCCGAAATACAGTTAAACTCCTCTGTCAACATATGGTTCTCCATACAATACTGAAGATTCCCTTTTCCGAATACATATTGAAGCATGGTGGCTTCATTCATGCAGTATGCCACAAAAATATACCCATGCTTTTTCGTCACGCGAATTGCCTCTTCCATGGCTTTCTTCTTATCCTCTTTCGTATAGAGATGATACATCGGACCCAGCACCAACGTTATATCGAAACTTTCATCCGCAAACCTCGATAAGTCAAGCGCGGTTCCGTGATGAGTCCGAATATTGGATAATCCTTCTTTCGCAATCTTTCCGTTCATTAGTTCTAAATTATGTTCCGTATACTCCAGGGCATCCACTTCATAACCTTCCTTTGCCAGCGCAATGCTGTAACGTCCCGTACCGGCCCCTACCTCCAAAATCTTTTCGTCTCCCGAATCCTGTGTTGATTCGATTTTCTCCAACATTTCATGGATATACTTCATCGTAGTCCGGTATTCCACTTGCCCGTGTTTACTGAGAAGCCGTCCTTCTTCGTCGTAATTTGCATAGTAATTCTCTAAATGATTCATAGCTTGTTTA
The DNA here is from genome assembly GCA_017503735.1 of Lachnospiraceae bacterium. Classification (GTDB taxonomy): domain Bacteria; phylum Bacillota; class Clostridia; order Lachnospirales; family Lachnospiraceae; genus SIG307. The sequence goes on along the minus strand of JAFVSN010000015.1, from coordinate 6,051 downwards.
CCTCCATTTCAATACAGTTCCATTGTTCTCCCCGAAACTCATATACAAACGTCTTTTCCATCGAAATTTCTTTAAAACCTGCTGCTTTGTAACAGTGATATGCCGACGGATTGTTCTCAAATACACCTAAGGTTACTTTCTCTGCTTGTAACATAGTAAAAGCATAACGTGTTGCCATTTGTATCATTTGCTTTCCGTATCCTTTTCCCCGTTTTGTATCATCTACAATAACAAATCCGATACGGATAATCTTCTGTGCCGCATCCGTATATCTAAGTATCAGATGTCCCACAATCCCTTCTTCACTTACCGCAGTCAAAGGATAGAAATTGTCCGTTTCCTCGCAATCCCCGTTACAATCCAGATACTTATAATTCATATCCTCCGCCGTAACCGGATAGGCTCCGTACCGGTCCGAACTCCACTTACGAAGTGCCCGTTCATCCTTAATCCAGCTTACGATGGTTTCTGCATCCTGCGGTTTATAAGGCCGAAGCTTCAGCCATGCTTCGGGCTTCTTTCGCAATTGCTTTTTCATAATCTCATAAACCTGTATCACACCGTTCTTGCATTCCCATATTCCGTGGTCTACCGTTTGATAGCCCAACTTTGCATATAACTTACATGCTGGTAACGATGCATCAATATCCGCATAATCATATTGTTCCTTTACCTTATCTTCCAACTGTCCCATAATAAAGGAACCGTAGCCTTTCTGCTGAAACTCAGGCAAAACATATACCCTTGTAATATGATTCTCTTTCTTTGTTCCGGTACCGATAATTTTCTCGTTTTCCGAAAGGATATAGGTATTCCCGGCTTCAATGTCCTTTAAAATATTCTCCCGACTATGAAACTCACAAAACATATCCACGATTTCTTTTAAATAATACTTCGGGTACACCGTCCGAATCGTTTCCTGTACAAGCTTATATACCTGCTCCGCATCCTGCTTCTTTGCTAATAAAAACTCCATAACTTTTTCCTCCTTATATGTATGAATGAATAAATAAAACACCACCAAACAATATCCTTATTGTCTGATGGTGCAAATCACTTGCGATATTATATTATGAAAGGTCATCCTATAAATCTATTGCCACAATTTATAGGAACTCTGTCTTTTCACAATGCAATATGTTTCCATCAGCAAATAATCCCCACTGCCAATTCCAGACGGGATAGACGACATAAGAATGATTCTGCTGATAAGAAAGATTCATATCCTGCATTGTGCTACTTCCTTTCGTGTTTTTTATAATTGTCATTTATCATACTATTAAAATCATATATTGTCAACACTTTTTTCAATAAGTATCCATCGAATGCAAAAACACAAGGCCTTGCTTTCGCAAGGCCTATAAACTAAATATCACCTGTTTCATCCTTTAAAATCGTAACTGGAATTTGTATTAATTCGTATTCCTCCCTAGCACCTCCCTTCCAATACTCATAAACAAACGTACCATCATCTAAGGTCCGAAACAACACTTGACCACCGTCACGCGCATCTGTTTTATGAATCTGTAAATTCTCATCTAATGCCATTTCTTTTATCGGTACATTATCTCCCAAGCAAAACTCTGTTTTTGGAGAAACATCCGCAATCAAAACCGAACCCAAGTTATAAGTATAGAAACCAATTATCTCTAATTCTTTGCAACCGATTACTTCTAACTCTTGGATTCCTCCCTCGGTTCCTCCAAAGTTTTTCAATGTGGGATGATTCCTTATAATCACTTTATTCACAGCGTTACGATCTATACCAAGACCTTCCAGATTTGGAAAGTATTCAAATCCATCCAGACACGCCTCCGAATAATCCGCATCGTACCATCCCGGAATTATTATCTCTGTTACTTCGTAACGCTCTGCTTCACTTAAATAGCCATCCGAATCACTGTCATATTCCTTTGCAATGAACTCACAGAACAATGCGCTTCCAAAATGGATTTCATCAATCGGAATCATCACAGCCTTCGGGGTATCTGTCGGTGTAGGCACTACAGTTGGTGTAGGAGCTGCGGTAGGTGACATATTCTCCGGTTGTTTTGTCGGTATGGTTGTAGATGTCGGGATATGAACCGGCTCCGATTCCCTGTTACATGCACAAAGGAAGCAAAACCCAAAACATATCATAAACAATTTCAAACATCTCATAATAACTCCTCCTACGGCACATAATAAGTCTGTCCTTCAAAATAATACTCAATGACATTTTCCGCCAAATCAACGCGATTAAAAGAATTTGGCGCAGCATTATATATTTGAACATTTACCGCTTTTACATACGGAACAAAATTCCCCAAATAAAATGTTCCAAGTCCACTATGTGGTAATATAAAGTCTGTCAGCAGCCCTTCGGAGCCATTGTAAGCTTTTGTTAATGCTAACTTTGCTGCATCAAATGCCATATCAAAACGTAATGGAAAATAATTCGGATTATCCGCATTTGTCTCCCAAACCCTAAGAGTATGTCCGATTCTTTTCCAACAATTTTGATCTGCCCATGCACTATGCGCAAATATATCCGTTATAGAATGTATCGCAATCCCATAAATAAATAATTTAATATTCTCCGGCGTTACTGCTATGTTACTGCCACGCTCTGCGTTCATTAACGCAAAAACCTGTTGCCATGTTTTATTTCCCAACGTGGTTGTAGAAAAATCCTCTAACATTTCATTGTAATCATTACTTAACACTGGCCCTCTTGATACAGATGATGCGTCACCATATGCCCTTGCTATCTTTGTAAGATGAATATAATTGGCAATATAATTTGAATTTCCTATTGGCGAATATATTCCACCCACATTCTGATATTCCCATAAATGCCCGTGATATGGATTCCCTGCCCCGCTAAGTTCAGATGAACCAGCATCCGGATATCCACAAGCATATGTAAGTATCGTCATCTGATCACTTGTAAAGTTCATCTGCGTACCTATGATTCCATCATATACAAAATCTTCGTGAGTATCTCCTTCATGTTCCGAATTATCTTTTAACCACATTCCTTCCACAATATCTAACTCTGTAAATACCTCAAGAGTTTTATCGTTCTCCGGTATTACTTTTTTTACTTCTCCCCAGAATTTTTCTTTTTGTTTTTTTCCTTTCCCTGTTTTTCCGAGATGCTTCTCATATATCTTTTTAAATTTGTCATTAATCTCGATTGCGTATGACAAATCGACAACGCCATTCCCATATTCTTCTGTAGTACCATATAGATTTGCACTATAATTTAAGAGGGCACGAATATAGTCCACAGGCATATCAGGATTCAACTCCATTAAAACAGAAGCCGTTCCCACAACATGAGGTGTTGCCATACTGGTCCCGGATGCACCCACAACACCCCCAAAAATTCCACTGGACATGATATTTTCTCCCGGTGCCATTAATTCTAACACCTCACCCTTTGCACTGTTTTCTGCAGGCTTTCCTTCTGATGTAACAGACCCTACTGCAATTACTTCGTCATACGCTGCCGGATACGCAATTTCCGCTTGATCTCCTACCGCCGCTATCATTAAAATATCTGCCGCTGCAGCTCTTTTAATTGCACTCTCTAGTTCCGCAACGTTCTTTGTTGTTCCAAAACTCATATTAATGATATCAACATTCTGCTCGATTGCCCAATCAATTGCTTCTACAATTCGCCCTACCGGTGCTTCTAACTTTTCGTCTAATACACGCGCAGAGTAGATTTTTACCCTTGGATTAATTCCGGGAATACCTTCTTCATTCTCTAATGCACCGATTATCCCGGCAATAGCGGTTCCGTGTCCGCTCGGGTCTTCATAAAGAACATTTTTCCCCCCATCAGGAATAAAATTTTTTCTTTCCACCACTGTTATATCATCACTAAAATTTATTCCCGAATCTATAATCGCAACCTTTATTTCTACGCCAGTCTCTTCTATATTTTCTATTTGAATCATCTGGCGATTCCATGTTTTTCCGTTTTGCTTTCCTTCATTCACCTTTGTTTTCACTTTTTTTGATTTCTCATTCTTTATTTTATTCCCATAACCACGAACAACACATTCGCTTTCTGCCACCTCTATTTTTTCTCTTTCATCTTTCTCTGCGTATGGAAAACAACATATAACCATACATACAGTGAGAATATATACCACTATGCTTTTAATGTGCTTCATTATCTCTTTTTTCTTCATACTTGTATTTCTCCTTTCCTAATTCCGTTTTTTCTGTCTTATCATCATACATCTTTGTAGCCAATCCACAAAAAAATTGCATTTTTCCCTCATACATGCTATACTGGAACACGGTCGTGTATTAAGTATCACATGTATCAGAGATTGGCTTACGATAGGTGTTGCGAGCACCTTTTCGTGAGCCTTTCTTTTTCATTTCTTCTCGTCAAAATCATCTCCCTTCGGATTAATCTCTTATTCTTTAAATTCCTCCCACTTTCCTACAACTGCACCGCATTGTTTACTCCCATTAAATTTTATCATTTACTGCTATGTTTGTCAATATTCTTCTTACTAACATACAATTGCGCAGATTATACAACTCTTAAATTCTCATATTTATAGTCAAATAAAAAACATGGGCTGAAAGTTCCGTGAAAACTTTAGCCCAGTTAATATCATAGAAAACTACATTTAATATTTTTAAGGTCACTTAATCCAACAGCCCCGGCAAAATATGCACAATCACCTTGCCATCCTCCAGGGAAATCTCCTTCACACAATCCTCAATATATGGAATCAGTGCGGTTTCCTTATTCGGAAGAGTCACCTCAAACACATCGTTTGCTCCGGTCTGAAGCACCTCACTGAGAACACCCAGTTCCTCTCCCTCATCGGTAATCACCTTAAGCCCGATAAGGTCGCAGATATAAAACTCATTCTCCTTAAGCGGCATGGCATCCTCACGGTCAATCAAAATATCTTTATTCCGGTAAGTGGCCGCCTTGTCCATATCATTTATCTCTTTAAACTTCACGATGACCATCTGCTTAAAAAACTTCACACCCTCTACGGTCACCGGAAGCAACTCTCTTCCCAAATCCAAATAAACCTTCTTTAACTTCTTAAAACGTGCCGGCTCATCGGTTGTCGGGAACACCTTAACCTCACCACGCACACCGTGGGTCGTCGTAATCACACCAACACGAAGCATACTATCCTTATCCATAGACAAATTCCTTTCTTTATCCGTCTCTGTCTCTTTTATCAATTTATTCTCTAAAAGCTCAATATTCGTTCCTATTCTACTTTTTAGTTTATTGTTGCATTTTCTGCTTGTTCTTTTTTCTGCAGCCCCTTTTCTTGTTCCGGCGGGCGCACAGAAAAATTCCTAAAGAGAACCTTAAAGCAACGTCAGCACTTGGCGAGGTCTTTTCGAGCCTAGTACTGCTACGTTGCTGCAAGAGCGAGAGCGGGTTCTCGTAGGAAATTTTCTGTGCGCCCGCCTTTAAGTGTCCAAGGGGCTGCCCGGTCAAAAGACCAAGCAGCCCTCAGTATTGGCATTATTGTAGTATTTCAACGACTACCTTTTTGTCGTCTCCGGCAGCTGCGGACTTTACCACGGTACGGATAGCTTTTGCAATACGGCCCTGTTTGCCGATTACCTTACCCATATCCTCCGGTGCCACACGCAACTCGACGACAATCGACTTCTCGGTTTCCTTCTCGGTCACCTCGACTGCCTCCGGATGATCTACAAGTGCCATAGCAATAACTTTTACCAACTCTTTCATTACTACACACCTTGCCTTTCCGGATACTGCCGTACCCGCACATCCTATTCCTACTTCTCGATACCGGCCTTCTTTAATAACTTAGCAACGGTCTCGGTCGGCTGTGCGCCGTCAGCAAGCCACTTCTTTGCAGCCTCCTCGTTTACGTTGAAAACGCTCGGCTCCTTGGTCGGATCATAGATACCGATTTCCTCGATGAATCTACCATCACGCGGGGATCTGGAATCTGCAACAACGATTCTATAGAAAGGTGCCTTCTTCTGACCCATTCTCTTTAATCTGATCTTTACTGCCATTTTAATTTCACCTCCTTG
>JAFVSN010000014.1 GCA_017503735.1 Lachnospiraceae bacterium | reverse complement strand
TTCGTCTGCGGTCCTCAGGTCATGCGCAAGTTCGTGGACAAGGAAATCGAAACTCTGGGTTTGCGGAAGAAGTTCATTCGCAACGAACTTTTTGGTGAATACTTTGGCCCTGCCAAGGAAGCGGATTATCCCGAAAATGTCGCCCCTGCCTTCAAGGTAACGGTACGCATTGCCGGAACAGAGCAGACCATCACCGCCTCCAGCGATGTGTCCCTGCTCCGCTCTCTGGAAGCCGCCGGTATCGCCGCTCCTGCCCATTGCCGTAGCGGCGAGTGCGGTTGGTGCCATTCCAAACTGGTATCCGGTGAAATCTACACACCCAAGTCCGTGGATGGGCGCCGGGAGGCTGACCTGCTGTACGGGTATATCCATCCTTGCTGCTCCTTCCCCTTAAGCGATTTGACCATCGAAGTGGCACCTGTAGCAAAATAAAAACTCATTAAGCAATCCGGATGTACAAAACCGTACATCCGGATTTTCATTTTGCCCAGATAAGCCAATTGATTCTAAACCAACACACCCTCAACATACGTTTTTCGATATCCATCAACGTTACTTCCAGCAAACTGGTCACAATAGAATAACGTAGCAGCAAATACCGAATTCTACACATTTCGATTGCCGGTCGTATAACGAATAGCGGTCATTTAACGAATTGAAAGCACAATATGTAGGGATCAGACACCCCGGGCACACTTCAAAACCACAACATGATGATAGCACCTGCAACAAATGCGTTGCAAAGTTAGGGAAATCCCCCTGTTTCGGGGTAAATATAGGTATAAAGAAAGAAACCGTAACGGACACGTTTGTATCCATTACGGTATCTGTTATGGTTGCGGAGGCAGGACTCGAACCTACGACCTCCGGGTTATGAGGACCCTACGGATGTCCGAAAAATCCAACTTATTTGTTCTTATTTCGCTGAATTCCAGTTATTTTAACCGATTTTGTTGATTATTTTCAAATAACTTAAAATAGCTGTGGTGTTAGTAACACCATAACTAACACCATACAATTTACCACAAAAAGTTCGGATTTTGCAACTTTCTGAAGGCCTTCAAATTTACCGATTTCGATTTACCCGCTGTTTTATTAACAGCCCCCATACATCCTTCCGGAATCTGCAGATTCGACTCATCATCTCCTTCGAAATATAATAACAATATACTTAGGAAGGAGCTGATTCCAATATGAATTTGCATGAATATATCCGGGCTCTAGAGTCATACATAGCATCGCGCCCGCCGGATCTTGGTGATGAGGATTCAATCCTCGGACTTCTTTACGAGGCACACAGCGAATCCAATGCCATGTACGACGATGAAATCAAAGCAGATTTCCATGCATTATATGAGGCTATGAATGGTATGCCCCTGCGGGAGATGGACCAGATCGTCTATCCGGTCTGTACCCTCTGCCGTAGCCATCAGAAGTCTGGATTCATAGAAGGGGTGCGCGTTGGTTTATTTCTGTATACTGAATTATTGAAATCTTCTTAATCTTATAATGACTTTATCCTATCCCAAAGAACCGTTCAAAGAATGTCATTAACTTTGCAATAACACCCTGCTTCTTTTCTGCACGGTTGCCGCCACCGAAACGGGACATGGGCGGCATCAGCTTATCAATGTCCGTACCGGTAGTCTTAACAGAACCATCACGGAAGGCAACCTCAATAAACTTACGG
>JAFVSN010000013.1 GCA_017503735.1 Lachnospiraceae bacterium | reverse complement strand
GGAAGGTACCGGTATCATCGCAGGCGGTCCGGCACGTAACGTGCTTGAACTTGCAGGATTTAAGAACATCCGTACTAAGTCCCTTGGTTCAAACAATAAGCAGAACGTAGTTCTTGCAACAATCAACGGATTAAGCCAGTTGAAGACTCCGGAGCAGGTAGCTGCACTCCGCGGTATTTCCGTAGATCAGCTGTAAGACGTAACCAAATTTCACGGAGGTGTTTAAAAATGGCAGATAAATTAAAGATTACTTTAATTAAGTCTACAATCGGTGCCGTTCCGAAGAATAAGGCAACCGTAGAAGCTATGGGCTTAAAGAAGATCGGTAAGTCCGTTGAAATGCCTAACAATGAAGCTACCAAGGGTATGATTCAGCAGGTTAGACATTTAGTTAAGGTGGAAGAAATTTAAATTTTGCAAGGAGGTGTAACACGATGAATTTATCAGAATTAAGACCTGCAGATGGTTCTAAGCAGAGTGCAAATTTCAGACGTGGTCGTGGTCACGGTTCGGGAAACGGTAAGACTGCCGGTAAGGGTCATAAGGGTCAGAAGGCACGTTCCGGAGCACCGAGAATCGGTTTCGAAGGTGGCCAGATGCCGTTATACCGTAGACTTCCGAAGAGAGGTTTCCATAACAGAAACACGCAGGAAATCGTTACGATTAATGTTAGTATGTTAAATAGATTTGAGGATGGAGCAGAGGTAACCGTTGAATCTTTGATGGAAATCGGTTTGGTAAGCAATCCGAAGGACGGCGTAAAGATTCTTGGAAACGGTGAACTTACCAAGAAGCTTGATGTTAAGGTAAACGCATTCAGTGAGAGTGCAGTTGAGAAGATTCAGGCTCTTGGTGGAAAAGCAGAGGTGGTATAATGTTTGATACAGTCAAGAATGCATTTAAGGTAAAAGACATTCGAAGCAAACTTCTGTATACATTGATGTGCCTGCTTATTGTAAGAATCGGATGTGCTTTTCCGGTTCCGGGCATTGATCACGGCTACTTCCAGTTGTGGTTGTCACAGAGGGATGGACTTGGGTTTTTAGATACCTTAACCGGTGGTTCCTTTTCCAAGATGTCCATTTTTGCACTGAATATTGGTCCGTATATTACTTCTTCAATTGTGGTTCAGCTGTTAACCATTGTATTTCCGAAGTTGGAGGAATTACAGAAGGATGGCGAGACAGGAAGAAAGAAGATTGCTGAGATTTCCCGTTACCTTACCATTGCTTTGGCAGTAATTGAGTCTATTGCACTTGTTATCGGTTTCGGTAATTCCGGCACTTTGGAAGGTGGCTTTACTTTCACAAACGTTGCGATTATTACCCTTTCCTTTACCGCAGGTAGTGCATTCTTAATGTGGTTAGGCGAGCGTATTACCGAAAAGGGAATCGGTAACGGTATTTCCATGATTCTCTTGGTAAACATTGTAGCAACTCTTCCGAATGACTTCTCCAATTTGGTTAAGATGTTTGTGATTAATCCGCCGGCAGTTGTAAATAAAGTGCTTGGTGTGGTTGGTATCGCAGCAGTAGTGATCGTATTGGTAGTATTAGTTATTCTGTTACAGGATGCACAGAGAAAGATTCCGGTGCAGTATGCAAAGAAGATCCAGGGAAGAAAGATGGTTGGAGGACAAGGTTCCTTCATTCCGTTGAAGGTTAATACCGCAGGTGTTATCCCGGTAATTTTTGCAAGTTCCTTAATGCAGACTCCGGTTATCTTAATGTCCTTCATGGGCGTTAAGGCAGAGAGAACTACGTTTGCTTCCAAGATTGCATATTTACTTTCCCAGGATAAATGGTTCAATTTTGACAACTGGGGTGAATTTAAATATACGCTTGGTGCATTGATTTATGTTGCATTGCTTGTCATTTTTGCTTACTTCTATACTTCCATTACCTTTAATCCGATGGAAGTTGCGAATAACATGAAGAAGCAGGGCGGTTTCATTCCGGGTATCCGTCCGGGCAGACCGACGACCGAATATTTATCGAAGGTATTAAAGTACATCGTATTTATCGGTGCGGTAATGCTTACAATTATCAGCTTGATTCCGTTGGTATTCTCCGGCGCATTCAAGGCGTATGTAAGCTTTGGTGGTACTTCTATCATCATTATTGCAGGTGTTATTCTTGAAACCGTTAAGCAGGTAGATTCTCAGTTATTGGTTCGCCAGTACAAGGGATTCTTAAACGACTAACAAACACTTTATAGGGTGGGACTTATTGTTCCACCCTATGTTGGATATTAGGAGGTATGGCATGAAGATTATTATGTTAGGTGCTCCGGGTGCCGGTAAGGGTACCCAGGCAAAGCAGATTGCAGCAAAGTTTTCCATTCCGCATATTTCCACCGGAGAT
>JAFVSN010000012.1 GCA_017503735.1 Lachnospiraceae bacterium | reverse complement strand
TTCTGTGCCAATCCTCCCAGTGTCCCTTCATAACACAATTCCATCTTCGGCAGCTTCAAAAAATCCACCGGATGATATAATTCCGGAGACTTTGTCAGTTCCATAATTCCCACCTCATTTAATGTCTCAGCCACGAACTGAGAACAAAAATACTTGTTGCGCCGCTTATACGGAATCCCGAAAAAGCATAAAAAAGTCCCTAACACACTATACTGAAATCTCTTTTGTATCGGGAGCATTTTTTTCACTTTTCTGCGAATCGCCCGGTAGGATTTTTCCGGAACTTCCAACCGGTATAATGCACATGGTGCATTCTTACATTTTGCCATCATACCGGACTCAATACTCTCATGAACAAACCCTGCCGGAAGCGGCAATCTGGTATATCGTCTCGCAAAACTGTAAAACTGTGTACAGTCACCGGAGAAGCCGATGGATACATGAGTATACGGTTCCTTTGTTGCTATATGTATCACTCTGGAAAGCAACGATTGCGTACGCAGTAATAAAATATAAAGCTCCCTTGTTCCCTGTCCCTTTTTTGCCATTATCAATATCACCTTCCCTATGCCGTTATGACAAACTTTCACTGATACTATTATAGTATATTATTTTTCGAAACGCAAGTGATTCTGTGAACCAATCTCTCCCAACTCTTTCCGCATCCGATCTGTTTCCGTACATTCTCCGGGCTGCCGTCCTCTCTTTTGCAGCCCGGATTCAAAAAAAATCAATCATCTCATCAAGTCTGTTCCCATATTTCCTCAAAAGCATCGCTCTTTATGCTCTCTTTTACAGCTTCCTCTTTTTGCACACCGATAACAAATTTCGTTAGGAAGTGCTTCTCCGTCAAAGTACTGTCTCAGATTTTCCATCGTTGTTTCGGCAATGTTCTTCAATGCTTCTCTTGTCAAAAAAGCCTGATGGGACGTTAAAAGAACATTGGGCATGGAAATGATTCGCGCCAATTCATCATCCGGCATTACCGCACCGGAATAATCCTCATAAAAATAATCCCCTTCTTCCTCGTATACATCCAATCCCGCTGCACCGATTTTTCCTTCCTTTAGCCCTTCAATCAAGGCTGTGGAATCGATAAGTGCACCTCTTGACGTATTAACTAACATTACACCGTCCTTCATTGTCCTAATCGCCTTTTCATCCACCAGATGATACGATTCTCTGGTAAGAGGGCAATGCAGGGATATCATATCGGAATGTCTGCACAATTCTTCAAAGGTCACATAACGTACGCCATCCCGCTCCTTCGGATACGGGTCGTAAGCCAATACCTTCATTCCGAACCCGAGACAGATGTCAATGAATACCTGCCCGATTTTTCCGGTGCCTACCACTCCCATGGTCTTTCCGTGAAAATCCATGCCAAGCAGTCCGATTAAACTGAAATTATACTCTCGGATACGATTGTACGCCCGATACAGTTTCCGGTTAAGGGCCAGAAACATCCCCATGGTAAACTCTGCCACCGCATAAGGTGAATAAGCCGGAACCCTTACAATATGCACCTTTCCGTAAGCCTCTTTAAAATCCACATTGTTATATCCGGCACACCGCAATGCCACAACGGAAATTCCCATTTCGGACAAAGCGTTCACCACTGCTCCGTTTACCCTGTCGTTTACAAAAGCCACCACCGCATCGCACCCCTGTGCAAATACCACGCTTCTTTCATTCAGTTTCGAATCACAATATAAAATTTCATAGTTATATTCTTTCGCAAAAGGATCAAAATAAATTTTGTCATAAGGCTTCGCGTCAAAAAAGCATAATTTCTTCATAATCGTCTCCGCTCCGTAATTTCGTTTTCCCTTAGTATTCCATTCCTTTTATGCCTTATACATCCGCTTCGACGCTCTGCCTGTTTCATTTATCTTTGCTATTTCCTCTCGTTTTACAACGCCCATAACAAATCAAGCAATTGTTCCGTCCGCCCGGTAATTGTAGCAAAATCCACACATTCCTTATAGAAGTCTTCCAAATCATCATGAATCTTCTTACATTCCTTAAAGCAGTTCATTGCCGCTTCTTCCAGCCTTCTCGCCTCCACCGCATACTGCGATACAAGAGAGTGACAGTCTTTTTTCAAAAACTCCGTAGCGGACAACAAAACTCCGTCTGTACCCGGGGTTGTCGTCAGGAACACCTCCCGTTCCCGAAGCAACATATGATTTACACGTTCCGGACAAAGAGGACTGCAAAACAACTCCTTCCTATCACTCTCTACTTCCTTTGCAAGCAAATCCGTCACCACATCCTTCTCTTCTCCCAATACACGATACACCCTGTTATCATCACAATACTCTTTCGCAAAGCTTACTCTTCCCTTGCAACTGAGGGCATCCAAAAACAGATGACGCGTCTGTCGTCCCTCCTTTTTCCCGATCCGCTCTGCCATATCCATTGCCTGCTTTTTTATTTTCTCCATATCCACACAAGCCGAGATTTCTCTGTAGCGTTCTTCTTCCAATGCCTTTGCCGCACGAAGAAACGCATACCCTCTGCGATAGCTTTCTTTATTATTTTTTGTAAGTGTTTCTATCTCATCCCGATACGCTGTAATACGGTTTCTGTCAATTTGTTCTCCCAGATTTACAATTTCTTCCACTACTCCCGGATACTGCGGATCCATGGCATGAGGAGATGTAGCATCTGCAAATACAATCCCTCGTTTCACCAGACGTACCGCATCCAGACTGTCCGGATCTCCGGAGCAGTAAAATAGCTCTACCTCTTCTCCCGCTTCTTCTGCCTTTGCCGCCACCCGTTTCATTAAAGTACTTTTTCCGACCCCCGGTCCTCCTTTTATCATAAAGTACCTGGTAAGGTGATCCCATACCGGAATTACACCTTCAAAATAGTTATGAAAGCCTTCCCCACTGTTGCTGCCAGAAAAAAAACGTTGTCCCATAAAAACTCCAATCAATCATCATTCCCTTTACTGTATTCCAAAGGTTTTTCTTTCGTGCATACACCAAACCGTTTCCGTCGAATACACTGTGATATAAACAAACAAAGGAGTCGCTTATGAATTTTCTGATTTACGGAGAAGACCGTCGGCACGCAGTTTTGTCCGACCTTTTACAACAGGCAGGTCATACCCTGCAGGCTCCCGCGGATCTTTTGATTTTATCCCCGAGAGAAAGCTTTTCGGCTCATACCGATGTCATAAATAACAACTGTCTTATCTGGGGTGGCATCCCATCGGAAACCGCAGCCATACAGACTGCAGGTTACCGGAAAGTCCGTCAAAGTGATAGGTTCCGGGTAAAAAACTCCGTTTATACTGCGGAGGGTGCCGTTGCACTTGTCGTGAATGAAACGAAAACCGCACTTTGTGAAAGTACCGTATCGGTTTTAGGATACGGATTTCTCGGAAAAGAATGCGCCCGTCTGTTTTCGGCCTTGGGTGCCACAGTTACGGTTTATACCGAAAATCAGTCGGAGCTTTCTGCCGCCATGCAAAAAGGGTTTTCCGCAAAAAAACTCACGGAACTTTCCTCCCTTGACGACACGGTTATACTCAATACAATCCCGGCAGACGTATTAGACCGTTTGCCGCTTTCCTGCAAAAATACCACCACATTGTTAGTTGAGTTAGCCAGCGTACCTTGCATTACAAAAGCAATTGAAGGCTTGCGGGTCCTTCCGGCAGGCGCATTGCCGTCCCGGTTTTCTCCGGAATCCGCGGCAAAGCTGATATTTGACGAAATCATAGAACAAATAAAAAAGGAGTAGTCATATGGATAATTTAAAAGGAATGCGCATCGGGTTCGCCATTACCGGATCCTTTTGCACCTTTTCGAAGATATTAGACCCAATCAAAGAATTGGTTCGCCTCGGGGCGATTGTGACCCCGATTTTTTCTTTTTCCACGGCTCAGATTAACAGCCGATTCTATAAAGCCGAGGACTTCCGTAGCGACGTAGAATCCATCACCGGCACTTCCGTCATCGACACCATTCCGGGAGCGGAGCCTATCGGTCCGAAAAAGCTTTTTGATCTCATCATTGTAGCTCCTTGTACCGGAAACACCATTGCAAAACTGGCCAATGCCATCACCGACACTCCGGTCACTATGGCAGTAAAAGCGCACCTTAGAAACAACCGTCCGGTACTCCTTGCCATCTCCACCAATGACGGCCTCACCGGCAACGCCGCCAACATCGGCAAGCTTTTAAATACCCGGAACTACTACTTCGTTCCGTTTAGACAGGACGACTGTTCCGGCAAGCCGAACTCTCTGGTTGCCGACATGGCACTGGTACCGGTATCCGCCTCGAAAGCTGCAAGCGGAGAACAAATACAACCGTTGCTAAGATAGAAATCCCGTTTGATCCCCCGCAAATACTCAAAAAAAGAAGAACCGAAAGAGCATTCTGTTAGTGTTCATAGGGACATTTTCTGACAGTATGTAGGTGTGGTAACGGCGGATGGCGGTTAGTCATCCGCCGTTACTGCGTTTATCTCGCATTGTGCGGTGTTTATGCGGGGAACAGTTCCGGTTGTGCTACGGTCACTGCTACGATCTGCGGTTGTTGCTGTTCGGCTTCTGCCGCATCGTCGTAATCCCATTCACCGATGTCACGGTAAATGATTCGGATTTTTTGAGCGGAATGCCGTGAGTATTTCACAGTGCGTTCTCCGATCTCGATCCTTGCGATAAACAGGCGCACGATTTCGGGTGTTAATTTGTCAATGGTTTTATACCGTTTTGCTTTCTCAATGAAAGCGTCTACGTTGGCAGACGACGATTTCAGTTTTTCCAAGCGTTCC